>JBEBCD010000001.1:0-14577 GCA_041158045.1 Actinomycetota bacterium
TCAGTCGTCGACGACGAGCGTGAGGAGCAGGTCGCCCGTGACGTGGCTCTCGAGCGAAAACTCGCCGGCCTGCGTCGCCGTGAAGCGGTAGACCGCCTCCTCCCCCGCCGGCGTCACGTCGCCGCCGAGGTCGTAGCCGTGCAGGTGGAACTCGTCGTCGTCCCCGTCGTTGCGCACGCGCAGCACGACGTCGGTCCCGAGCGCCACGCGCTCGACGCGGTCCGGGCCGGCGTCCTCGCCGACGACCACGGAGATCTCGACGGCGCCGGGAGCGGTGGTCGCATGGGCGGACGTCGTCGCGGGCGCGTCGGGTGCGGCCGGCGCGTCGGTCGCGGGCGTCGTCGCGGGCCGTCCGGCGGGGGCCGCCGCGGGGTCGGCGCAGGCGCCGAGCGCGACCAGTGCGGCGAGCGTCGCGAGCGCGACCGATGCGGTGCGCGGCGCGCGCGGGCGGCGGGGCGTCACGATCCGAACGCGTACCCGAGGTCGGGCGCGGTGAGCATCGGCGCGTAGGCGATCCCCGCGTCGCGCGCCATCTCCGCGCACGTGCCACCGCGGTCCACGATCACGGTGATCCACGCGGGCGTCGCGCCGTGCGCGCGCACCACCTCGACCGCCTCGAAGATCGAGGTCCCGCGCGTCACCGTGTCCTCGACGATCGCGACACGGTCGCCCGGGCGCAGCGCGCCCGCGACGCGACCCGTGACGCCGTGGTCCTTGGCCTCCTTGCGGACGCTGAAGCTGCGCAATGCGCGGCCGCGCGTGGCCGCGACGGCCGCGAGTCCGAACGCGACGGGGTCCGCGCCCATCGTGAGCCCGCCCACCGCGTCGATCCCGGGCGGCATCGCGGCGAGCGCCACGTCGGCGACGAGGAGGATGCCCTCGGGCGAGCAGGCCGTCTGCTTGGTGTCGAGGAACCAGTCGCTCGTGCGACCCGACTTCAGCGTGAAGGTGCCGGTGCGCAGCGAGTGGGCGAGCACGTGCCGGCGCAGGGCCTCGCGCGCGGGGTCGAGCGGGGGGAGCGCCGCCACGGCCACGCGCGCCCCGGGCCTCAGCCCGCCGCGGGCGCGTCGAGCGCGGCGACGACGCGGGCGGCGTGGCGCAGCGTGCGGTCGAGGTCGAAGGCCTCGTCGAGCGCCGCGTCGGGGACGCGGGGCGCGGCGCCGCGCGCGATCGCCTCGCGGACGACGTCGCGCAGGTGGCGACCCTCGCGCAGCGCGGTCGCGCTCGCCTCCTGCACCGCGCGGTAGGCGTCGTCGCGCGCAGCGCCGGCGGCGACCATCGCGAGGAGCACGCCCTGGCTGTGCGCCGTGCCGCGGCCCTCGTCGAGGTGGGCGCGCATGCGCGCCTCGTCGACCTCGAGCCCGTCGAGCAGGCCGGCGAGGCGCCGCACCGCGTAGTAGGCGAGCATCGAGGCGTCGGGCAGCACGATGCGCTCGACCGAGGAGTGCGAGATGTCGCGCTCGTGCCAGAGCGCGACGTCCTGGAGCCCCGCCTGGAGGTGCCCGCGCGCGACGCGCGCGAGGCCCGAGAGCGTCTCGGCCGAGATCGGGTTGCGCTTGTGCGGCATGGCGGAGCTGCCCTTCTGGCCGGCACCGAATCCCTCCCGCACCTCGCCGACCTCGGTGCGCTGGAGGTGGCGCAGCTCGGTCGCGATCGCCTCGACCGTCGTCGCGATCGAGGCGCACGCCCAGAGGTACTCGGCGTGGCGGTCGCGCGCGACGACCTGCGTGGCGGGCACCGGCACGAGGTCGAGCGCGCGCCCGACGTGCTCCTCCACGCGCGGGTCGACGTGGGCGTAGGTGCCGACGGCGCCCGAGAGCTTGCACACCGCGACCGCGCGGCGGGCGGCCGCCATGCGCGCGCCATCGCGGCGCGCCTGGAGCGCCCACAGCGCGGCCTTGGCGCCGAAGGTCGTCGGCTCCGCGTGCATGCCGTGGGTGCGGCCGATCATCGGCGTGGCGGCGTGGCGGCGCGCGAGGCCGACGAGCACGTCGTCGAGGTCGCCGAGCGCGCCCTCGACGAGCACCGCGGCGTCCCGCAACATCGAGCACCACGCGGTGTCGACGACGTCGCTCGAGGTGAGCCCGTGGTGGATCCACGCGCCGTGCGGCATGCCGATGCGGGCCTGGACGACGTCGACGAAGGCCGCGACGTCGTGGCGGGTCACGCGCTCGCGCTCGGCCACCTCGGCGACGAAGGCCGCGTCGACCACCGGCGCGCGCTCGGCGCACGCGCGGGCCGCGTCGCGCGGCACCACGCCGAGGGTCGCCTGCGCCTCGGTGGCGAGCAGCTCGACGCGCAGGTAGCGCCCGAAGCGGGACTCGTCGGAGAAGATCGCCGCCATCTCGGGCAGCGCGTAGCGCTCGATCACGACCGCACCGCCACCTCGTCGCGCCCCGGCCCGACGCCGACGATCGTCACCGGCACCCCCGCGTGCTCCTCGACGAGCGCGACGAGCGCCCGGGCCTCGAGGGGCAGGTCGGCCATGCGTCGCACGTCCCGCAACGGGCCGGCCCAGCCCGGCAGGTCGACGTACTCGGGCGTCACGCGCGCGAGTGCGGCCGCGTCGTCGGGGAACGCCGTGCCGACATGCGAGCCGTCACGGTATCCCACGCACGCGCGCACGGTCCCGAGCCCGTCGAGCACGTCGATCTTGGTGAGCGCGATCTCGGTGAGCGAGTTGACCCGCACGGCGTGACGGAGCATGACGAGATCGAGCCAGCCGGGGCGGCGACGGCGGCCGGTGACGGTGCCGAACTCGTGGCCCACCTCGACGATGCGGTCCGCGACCTCGCCGTGCATCTCGGTGGGGAACGGCCCTCCGCCGACCCGCGTCGTGTACGCCTTGGCGATCCCGACGATGCGTCCGAGCGTGCGCGGGCCGAGGCCGCTGCCGACGGCTGCGCCGCCCGCCGTCGGGCTCGACGATGTGACGAAGGGATACGTGCCGTGGTCGAGGTCGAGGAACGTCGCCTGCGCGCCCTCGAGCAGGATGCGCCGGCCCGCGGCGTGCGCCTCGTGGAGCCACGTCACCGTGTCGCACACCATCGGCGCGAGGCGCGCGGCGAGCCCGGCCCACCGCGCGGCGACCGCGTCGGGGTCGTCGATGCCGAACTCGGTCGCGAGCGCCCCGGCCCCGGCGGCCGCGAGCGCGGCGGCCTCGCGCGCGGCGGCCTCGCGCACCGCGGAGGCGAAGGCGCGCGCGTCGCGCGCGTCGCCCGCGCGCAGGCCGACGCGCCGCGCCTTGTCCGCGTACGCGGGACCGATGCCCTTCAGCGTCGTGCCGATGCGCGCGTCGCCGAGGCGGCGCTCGGCCAGGGCGTCGTGGGCCTGGTGCCACGGGAAGATGAGGTGCGCGCGGCTCGAGACCCGCAGGCGCGCGCAGGAGACGCCGCGCGCCTCGAGGCCGTCGATCTCGGCGAAGAGGGTCGGGAGGTCGAGCACGACGCCGTTGCCGATCACCGGCGTCACGTGGTCGTAGAGCACCCCGCTCGGGACGAGCTGGAGGGCGTAGCGCTCGCCGCCCGCGACGACGGTGTGGCCCGCGTTGTGGCCGCCCTGGTAGCGGGCGACGACGTCGTGGTCCCGCGCGAGGAGGTCGATGACCTTGGCCTTGCCCTCGTCACCCCACTGGGTCCCGACGACGACGGTAACGGTCACGCGAAATCCTACGCCGAGGCGACGTCGAACTCCCCGTCGCGCACGTCGACGCGGATGGCTCCGTCCTCGCCGACCGCGCCCTCGAGCAGGAGGCGCGCGGCCGGGTCGGCGATCGCGCGCTGGATGAGCCGCTTGAGCGGCCGCGCGCCGAACTCGGCGTCGTAGCCGCGGTCGGCGAGGAGCACGCGCGCCGCGGGCGTGACCCCGAGCGTGATGCGCCGGTCGGCGAGCCGCGCGATGAGGCGCTGCAGCTGCACGTCGACGATCGCGTCGAGGTCGCCGCGCTCGAGCGGGCGGAAGCGCACGATCTCGTCGATCCGGTTGACGAACTCGGGCTTGAAGTACTCGATCGGCTCGCCCGGCAGGTTGCTCGTCATGATGAGCACGGCGTTGGTGAAGTCGACGGTGCGGCCCTGACCGTCGGTGAGGCGACCGTCGTCGAGCACCGCGAGCAGCACGTTGAACACCTCGGGGTGCGCCTTCTCGATCTCGTCGAGCAGCACGACGCTGTACGGGCGTCGGCGCACGGCCTCCGTGAGCTGGCCGCCCTCGTCGTAGCCGACGTAGCCCGGGGGCGCGCCGACGAGCCGGCTCACCGCGTGCTTCTCCATGTACTCGCTCATGTCGATGCGCACCATCGCGCGCTCGTCGTCGAAGAGGCACTCGGCGAGCGCCTTGGCGAGCTCGGTCTTGCCGACGCCGGTGGGCCCGAGGAACATGAACGATCCGATGGGCCGGTGCGGGTCGGAGAGCCCGGCGCGGCTGCGGCGGATGGCGTTGGCCACGGCCGAGACCGCCTCGTGCTGGCCGACGACGCGCTGGTGCAGCAGGTCCTCGAGGCGCACGAGCTTGTGCATCTCGCCCTCCATGAGGCGGGTGACGGGGACGCCCGTCCACTTGGACACCACCTCGGCGATGTCCTCGGCGTCGACCTCCTCCTTCAGCATCCGCGTGTCGCCCTGGAGCTTCTCCAGTTGCGACGTCGCCTCGTCGATGCGGCGCTCGAGCTCGGGGATGCGCCCGTAGCGGATCTCGGCGGCCTTGGTGAGGTCGCTCTCGCGCTCGACCTGCAGGCGGGCCTGCTCGAGCTCCTCCTTGACCGCGCGGATCGCGGCGATCGCCTGGCGCTCGGCCTCCCAGTGGCGCTTCATCTCGCCCGACCGCGCGCGCAGGCCGCCGAGCTCCTCGGCGATCGCCGCGAGGCGCTCGCGCGAGGCGGCGTCGGTCTCCTTCTCCAGCGCGACGCGCTCGATGTCGAGCTGCAGGATGCGACGCTCGACGACGTCGATCTCGGTGGGCATCGAGTCGATCTCGATGCGCAGCTTGCTCGCCGCCTCGTCCACGAGGTCGATCGCCTTGTCGGGGAGGAACCGGCTGGTGAGGTAGCGCTGCGAGAGCACGGCCGCGCTCACGAGGGCGGTGTCCTGGATGCGCACGCCGTGGTGCACCTCGTAGCGCTCCTTGAGCCCGCGGAGGATCGCGATCGTCGCCTCGACCGTGGGCTCGCCGACGAGCACCTGCTGGAAGCGCCGCTCGAGGGCCGCGTCCTTCTCGACGTGGGTGCGGTACTCGTCGAGCGTCGTCGCGCCGATCATGCGCAGCTCGCCGCGGGCGAGCAGCGGCTTGACCATGTTGCCCGCGTCCATCGCGCCCTCCGCGCCGCCGGCGCCGACGAGGGTGTGGATCTCGTCGACGAAGGTGATGACCTCGCCGCCGGCGTCGGTCACCTCCTTGAGCACCGCCTTGAGCCGCTCCTCGAACTCGCCGCGGTACTTGGCGCCCGCGAGCATCGCGCCGAGGTCGAGCGAGACGAGGCGCTTGGTCTTGAGCCCCTCGGGCACGTCGCCGTCGGCGATGCGCCGCGCGAGGCCCTCGACGATCGCGGTCTTGCCGACGCCGGGCTCGCCGATGAGGATCGGGTTGTTCTTGGTCCGGCGCGAGAGCACCTGGATCACGCGGCGGATCTCCTCGTCGCGGCCGATGACGGGGTCGATGCGTCCCTCGCGGGCGCGCGCCGTGAGGTCGACCGAGTAGCGCTCGAGCGCGCGGAACTGCGCCTCCGGCTGCTGGCTCGTCACGCGGTGCGCGCCGCGCACCTCGCGCATCGCACCGAGGAGGGCCTCGCGCGAGACGCCCAGGCGGTCGTGCATCGCGAGCAGGAGGTGCTCGACGGACAGGTAGTCGTCGCGCAGGTCACCGCGCGCCGCGTCGGCGGCGGCGAACGCGGCCGCGAGGTCGCGTCCCATGCGCGGCTCGGAGCCGCCCTGCGCGCGGGGCAGGCGCCCGAGCGCGGCCTCCGCGCGCGCCGCGACCTCGCCCGGCGCGAGCCCGAGCTTGGCGAGCAGGGCGGGCACGATGCCGTCGCCCTGCGCGGCGAGCTCCGCGAGCAGGTGGTCGGGGACGAGCTCGGGGTGGCCCGCGAGCGTCGCCCGTTGCATGGCGGCCGAGACGGCCTCCTGGGTCTTGGTGGTCCAGCGCTTCGGATCGAACGACACGGTCAGCGGTCCTCCTCGAAGATGCTCGGCACGCGGCCGAAGACGGTGACGGACTGGCGCAGCGGCACGAGGTCGACGCGCCCCCGGCCCGCGGCGGCCGCGGCTGCCCGCTCGAGGGCGACCTCGAGCGCCGCGACGCGCTCGCGCAGCGCGTCGACCTCGGCCTCGAGCGCCATCACCTGGCGGATGCCCTCCAGGTTGAGCCCCAGGTCGGCGAGCTCGGCGATGCGCCGGAGACGGGCGATGTCGGCGTTGGAGTAGCGGCGCTGCTTGCCCCCCGCGGTGCGGGCGGGCCGCACGAGGCCGCGGCGCTCGTAGATGCGCAGCGTCTGCGGGTGCATGCCCGCGAGCTCGGCCGCGATCGAGATGACGTAGACGGCGTGGGAGTCGTGCGGCGTCATCGCGGGATCGCCTCCGTCACCTCGGCGAGTCGTTCGATGGCCGCGCGCTCGGCGTCGCCGAGGCGCGTCGGCACCGCCACGTCGACCGTGACGATGAGGTCGCCCTCCCGCTGGCCGGCGCGGATGCCGCGACCCTTCACCCGGTGGCGCGAGCCCGACTGCGTGCCGGCGCGCAGGCGCAGCGTGACGGCACCGCCCTCGAGCGTCGGCACCGGGATCTCCGCGCCGAGCGCGGCCTCGGCGTACGACACGGGGACCCGCACCGTGAGGTGGTCGCCGTCGCGACCGAAGGTCGGGTGCGGCTGCACCTGACAGACGACGAAGAGGTCGCCCGACGGCCCACCGTTGCGGCCCGGGGCGCCGCGCCCCTTGAGCCGGATGCGCTGGCCCGAGTCGACGCCGGCGGGGATGCGCACGCGCACCTCGCGAGGGCGCGTCTCGGCGCCGGTGCCACGGCAGGTGCCGCACGGCCGCTCGATCGTGACGCCGCGCCCCTGGCAGGACGGGCAGGGCGAGGAGAACGCGAACGGGCCCTGGTCGTCCTCCACCATGCCGCGGCCCTGGCAGCGCTCGCACCGGCGCGGGCTGGTGCCGGGCGCGGCGCCCGAGCCGTCGCACGTGCCGCAGCGCGCCTCGGAGGTGACGTGGAGCGTCGTCGTGATGCCGCGCACCGCGTCGGCGAAGTCGAGCGTGAGGCCGACCTCGACGTCGGCGCCGCGCTGCGGCCCGACGCCGCCGCGCCCGCGGCGACCGCGGCCGAACATCTCGCCGAGCAGGTCCGAGATGTCGCCGGCGCCCGCGTCGAAGCGGAAGCCGCCGCCCCCCGGGCCGCCGAACGCCGACGGCCCGAGGCGGCGCACCTCGTCGTACTCGCGGCGTCGCGCCTCGTCGCCGAGGACGTCGTAGGCGGCGGAGATCTCCTTGAAGCGCTCCTCGGCGGCGGCGTTGTTGGGGTTGGCGTCCGGGTGGTACTGGCGCGCGAGGCGGCGGTACGCCTTGGTGACGTCCTTCTGCGAGGCGTTGCGGGCGACGCCGAGCGCGGCGTAGTAGTCCTTCTCGAACCACTCGCGCTGCGCGGTCATCTCGCGGCCCCGGGCCTCAGCCCCTCACCTTGACCATGGCGGGACGCAGGACGCGCCCCTTCCAGCGGTACCCGGTGCGCAGCACCTCGACGACGACGGGCCCCGACGGCGTCGCGGCGGCCGGCTCGTCCGCGGGCTCGTGCATCACGGCGTCGGCGACCGACGGGTCGAACGGCTCGCCCGCCGGCGAGACGGACTCGAGCCCGTGCTTCTCGAGCGTCGAGCGCAGCGAGGTCCAGACGGGCTGCACGCCGTCGACGCCGTGCGTCGTGGCGGCCTCGCAGGCATCGAGCACCGGGAGCAGGGCCTCGACGATGCGGCCCGACACGCGGTCGATCTCGTCGGCGAGCTGGCCGGCGGCGCGCTTGCGGTAGTTGTCGAAGTCGGCCTGGATGCGCTGGGCGAGCGCGCGCATCTCGTCGCGCTCGGCCTCGAGCCGCGCGACGGGGTCGTCGGCGGACGCGTCGGGCGCGCCACCGGTCGCCGACGCGTCCGGCCGCTCCTGCGTCGCCTCGGCCGCCGGCACCTCGGGGGTGTCCTCGGCCACGGCTTACTGCTCGTCGACGATCTCGGCGTCGACGATGTCGTCGTCGCCCGCGGCGCCGGCCTGGCCGCTCGCCGAGGTGCCGGCGGCGTTGGCGTCGCGCTGCGCGGCCTCGTAGAGCTTCTGGCTGAAGGCCTGGCTCGCGGCCATGAGCTTCTCCGTCGCGTTCTTGATCGTGTCGGAGTCGCCGCCCTCGAGCGCCTTCTTGAGGTCCGCGAGCGGACCCTCGACGGCCTTGCGCTCGTCCTCGGAGACCTTCTCTCCCTGCTCGCGCAGGACCTTCTCGGTCTGGTACACGAGCGAGTCGGCGTTGTTGCGCACCTCGGCCTCGGCCCGGCGCCGCTTGTCCTCCTCGGCGTGGGACTCGGCGTCCTTCACCATCTTGTCGATGTCGTCCTTGGACAGCGACGACTGACCGGTGATCGTCATCGACTGCTCCTTGCTCGTCGCCCGGTCCTTGGCCGACACGTGCACGATGCCGTTGGCGTCGATGTCGAAGGTGACCTCGATCTGCGGCACGCCGCGCGGGGCGGGGGGCAGGTCGACGAGCTGGAACTTGCCGAGCGTCTTGTTGTAGCCCGCCATCTCGCGCTCGCCCTGGAGCACGTGGATCTCCACGGACGGCTGGTTGTCGTCCGCGGTGGTGAAGACCTCGGTGCGGCGGGTCGGGATCGTCGTGTTGCGCTCGATGAGCTTGGTCATCACGCCGCCCTTGGTCTCGATGCCGAGCGAGAGGGGCGTGACGTCGAGGAGCAGCACGTCCTTCACGTCGCCGCGGAGCACGCCGGCCTGGACGGCCGCGCCGACGGCGACGACCTCGTCCGGGTTGACCGTGCGGTTGGGCTCCTTGCCGGTGAGGGACTGCACGAGCTCCTGCACCGCGGGCATGCGGGTGGAGCCGCCCACGAGGATCACGTGGTGGATCTGGCCCTTGGTGACGCCGGCGTCGGTGATCGCCTGCTCGAAGGGCTTGCGGCACCGCTCGAGCAGGTCGGCCGTCATCTCCTGGAACTTGGCGCGGGAGAGCGTCTCGTCGAGGTGCAGTGGGCCGGCCGCGGTCGCGGTGATGAACGGCAGGTTGATGTGCGTCTGCTGGACCTGGGAGAGCTCGATCTTGGCCTTCTCCGCGGCCTCCTTGAGGCGCTGGGCGGCCATGCGGTCCGCCGCGAGGTCCACGCCGTGCGCGGCCTTGAACTGCGAGACGAGCCAGTCGATGACGCGCTGGTCCCAGTCGTCGCCGCCGAGGTGCGTGTCGCCGTGGGTGCTCTTGACCTCGAAGACGCCGTCGCCGATCTCGAGCACGCTCACGTCGAAGGTGCCGCCGCCGAGGTCGAACACGAGGATCGTCTCGTCGTGCGAGCCCTTGTCGAGGCCGTAGGCGAGGGCGGCCGCGGTCGGCTCGTTGATGATGCGCAGCACCTCGAGACCGGCGATCTGCCCGGCCTCCTTGGTCGCGGTGCGCTGCGCGTCGTCGAAGTAGGCGGGCACCGTGATGACGGCCTGCGTGACGGTGTCACCGAGGTACGCCTCGGCGTCGCGCTTCAGCTTCATGAGCGTGCGCGCGCTGATCTCCTGCGGCGTGTACTTCTTGCCGTCGATGTCCTGGGACTTCCAGTCCGCGCCCATGTGGCGCTTGATGCTGCGGAAGGTGCGGTCGGGGTTGGTGATGGCCTGGCGCTTGGCGACCTCGCCGACGAGCACCTCGCCGGTCTTGGAGAACGCGACGACCGACGGGGTCGTGCGGGCGCCCTCCGAGTTGGGGATCACGACGGGCTCCCCGCCCTCGAGGACGGAGACGACGGAGTTGGTGGTACCGAGGTCGATGCCGACGGCCTTCGCCATGGGGATGCTCGCTTTCGTGTGGGTGGGTGGGGGATGCGATGTGGTGCTGCCGGGAGGGGGGCTTCCGGCAGCAGTCGCAACCTATGGCCGACTAGGAGGCCTTACAACACCGAACCCATGAAACTTGCGTCACATCGACTCAAGTCTGATCTGGACCTTGTCCCACTTGGGTAATGACGGCACCGCGCCCGGCGTCTCGGTGGCGAGCGCCCCGGCCGCACTCCCCGCCCGCAGGGCCCGCTCGACGTCGTCGCCCGCGGCGAGGCGGGCCGCGACGTAGCCGCAGAACGCGTCGCCCGCCCCCGTCGTGTCGACCGGGCGGGCGGGGCACGGCGGGATGCGCCGCTCGCCGTCGGCGTCGACGAGGCGCGCACCGCGGCTCCCCTCCGTGACGACGACGCGCGCCACGCCCGCGCGGCGCAGCGCGTCGACGCCGCCGAGCAGGCCGACCTCGTGCTCGTTGGGCGCGATGAGGTCGAGGCTCGCGAGCAGCGCGGCGGGCAGCGGGACGGCGGGCGCCGGGTTGAGCATCCGGGTCGCGCCGGGCGCGGCGGCCGCCATCGCGGCCACCACGACGGTGATCGGCACCTCGAGCTGCGCGAGCACCACGCGCGCCGACGCGAGCACGGCGCGCGCGGCGGCGACGTGGTCGGGGCCGAGCGCGTGGTTGGCCCCCGGGACGACGATGATCGAGTTCTCCCCCGAGTCGGCGACGCCGATGAGCGCGCGACCCGTCGGCGCCGCCACCGTCGCGAGGTGCGCGACGTCGACGCCGTCGGCGACGAGCGCGGCGCGCAGCACCTCGCCCGCGTGATCGCTCCCGACCGCACCGACGAACGCGACGCGGGCCCCCGCGCGCGCCGCGGCGATCGCCTGGTTGACGCCCTTGCCGCCGCAGGCCTCCATGTAGTCGCTGCCCGTCACGGTCTCGCCGGGGCCCGGGAGGCGCGCGGTGCGTGCGACGAGGTCGAGGTTGGCCGAGCCCACGACGACGACGTCGAAGCAGGGGGCGGCGTCGCGCGCGTGCGCCATGCCGCTCACCGTAACGGCGGCCGCGCCACGGGCGCGGCCGCGCATCGCCCGTACGGACCTACGATCTCGCCGTGGGCCCCGGCGTGCTCGTGCTGCTGCGCCACGGCCAGAGCACCTGGAACGCGCGCAACCTCTTCACCGGGTGGCACGACGTGCCGCTCAGCGAGCGGGGCGTGGAGGAGGCGGTGCGGGCGGGCGAGACGATGCGGGCGGCCGGGGTGCGGGTCGACCTCGCGGTCACGTCGCTCCTGGCGCGCGCGATCGAGACCAACCGGCTGGCGCTCGCGGCGATGGGCGCGGCGGTGGTGCCGATCGTGCGCGACTGGCGGCTCAACGAGCGCCACTACGGGGCGCTGCAGGGCCTCGACAAGCGCGAGACCGTCGCGCGCCACGGCGCCGAGCGGACCCACATCTGGCGCCGCAGCTACGACGTCCCGCCGCCGCCCGTCGAGGCGTCGAGCCCGGAGCACCCGGCCAACGACCCGCGCTACGCCGACGTGCCGCGCGAGTTGCTGCCCGCCACCGAGTGCCTCCGCGACGTGGTGGCGCGCGTCGTACCGTGCGTCGAGGAGCTCGTCGTGCCGCAGCTGCGCGCGGGGCGCACCGTGCTCGTGACCGCGCACGGCAACTCGCTGCGCGCCCTCGCGATGCACCTCGAGGGGATGGGCCCGGGGGAGGTCGCGGAGTTCAACGTCCCGACCGGGGTGCCGCGGCGGTACCGCCTCCGTCCGGGCGGGCCCGGGGGCGGGCTCGCGGTGGACGGGGTCGAGTACCTCGGCGACGCCGAGGCCGTCGCGGCGGCGGCCGAGGCGGTGAGGCGCCAAACCGGCGGCGCCTAGGATCGTCGCATGGCCGCCAACGCGCGCACGTTGCGCCACCTGCGTCACCTGCCCCTCTTCTCCGCCTGCTCCAAGAAGGACCTCGAGCGGATCGCGCGCGCCGGCGACGAGACGATGCTCGCGTCCGGCACGACGATGATCCGCCAGGGCGACGTGGGCCGCGAGGCGTTCATCCTCCTGTCGGGCAAGGCGACCGTGAAGCGCGGGGGCAAGCGCGTCGCGACGCTCGGCGCCGGCGCGGTGGTCGGCGAGCTGTCGCTGTTCGACCACGGGCCGCGCACCGCGACCGTCGTGTGCGAGACCGACTGCCACGTGCTCGTGCTCAGCCAGCGCCACTTCCTCGGTCTGCTCGACCGCGTGCCCGCGCTCGCCCACAAGCTCTTCGCGTCGCTCGCCACGCGGATCCGCGACCTCGACCGCGCCTACCTTGGCTGACGCGGGCACGCGGGCCGAGGCCCGCCCCCGCTCCGGCATGACGCCGGCGCGGATGTCGGTCGCGCTCGGCGTCGGCATCGGCCTCTTCACCGCCGTCTCGGGCATCGTCCCGCAGCTCACGAAGTGGGAGGGCGACTCCCCGATCCACCGCAAGGTGTTCGAGGGCATCCCCGGCGTCCTCGTGCTCGCCTTCTACACGATCATCCCGGTGATGCTCGTCTGGGGCTCGCTGCGCTTCGCCGACCGCGTGCGCAACTGGGAGCGCGGCGCGCCCGACCGCCGCCGCACGACGCCGCGCAACGTGAAGCGCCGGCTCGCCGACTACCGCGCCGGCGTCTACATGCGCACGCTGCTGCGCGACTCCGGCGCGGGGCTCATGCACTCGATGATCTACTTCGGCTTCCTCGTGCTGCTCGGCGTGACGACGGTGCTCGAGATCGACCACCAGATGCCGCCGGCCCTCAAGTTCCTCCACGGCGACGTGTACCGCGGGTACGCGCTCGTGGGCGACGTGGCCGGCGTCGTGTTCACCGGCGGCGTGGTCTGGGCGATCCTGCGCCGCTACGTGCAGCGGCCCTACCGGATCCGCATCAAGACCAAGCCCGAGCACGCCCTCATCCTCGGCGTGCTGCTCGCGATCGGCGTCACCGGCTTCGGCGCGGAGGCGTGGCGCATCGCGGCGGGCCGCGCCGAGGGCGTCGACCTCGACCACGAGCGCTGGAGCGTGGTGGGCTGGCCGCTGTCGGGCCTGCTCGACGGGATCGACGCGGGCACGCTCGCCGACTGGCACCGCGGCTGGTGGGTGGCGCACGTGCTGACCTTCGTGGCGTTCCTCGCGATCCTGCCCGTGACGATGCTGCGCCACGTCTTCACCTCGCCGCTCAACATGTACCTGCGCGACCGCGAGCGTCCCAAGGGCGCGATGCGGCCGATGCCCAACCTCGCGGAGACCTCGCTCGAGAAGTTCGGCGCGCAGGTCGTCGAGGACTTCACCTGGAAGCAGCTGCTCGACCTCGACGCGTGCACGATGTGCGGCCGCTGCACCAGCGTCTGCCCCGCGCACGCCACGGGCAAGCCGCTGGATCCGCGCGAGATCGTGCTGAAGAGCGGCGAGGTCATGGCCGCCACCGCCGCCCACGCGCCGGGTGGCCGCGTGTCGCCGCCGATCGGCGTCGACCGCGAGATCACCGTGTCGGCCAACTCGCTCTTCGAGCGGATCACCGCCGAGGAGATCTGGTCGTGCACGAGCTGCAAGGCCTGCGACGAGATCTGCCCGGTCAACATCGAGATCCTCGACAAGATCCTCGACATGCGCCGCTACCTGGCGCTCATGGAGAGCAACTTCCCCGCCCAGCTCGGCAACGCCTACCGCGCGATGGAGAACCAGTCCAACCCGTGGGGCATGAGCCAGTCCGATCGCGGCGAGTGGGCGAAGGACCTCGACGTCACGATCGTCGAGCCGGGCCAGCCGCTGCGCCACGAGTGGCTCTACTGGGTCGGCTGCGCCGGCAGCTTCGACGACAAGAACAAGAAGGTCACCCAGGCGATGGCCAAGCTGCTGCGCCGGGCCGGCATCGACGTCGCGATCCTCGGCCCGAGCGAGATGTGCACGGGGGACTCGGCGCGCCGCAGCGGCAACGAGTACCTCTTCCAGATGCTCGCGATGCCCAACGTGGAGACGCTCAACGGGATGGGCGTCCGCAAGATCATCACCCAGTGCCCGCACTGCTTCAACACGCTGAAGAACGAGTACCCGCAGCTCGGCGGCAACTGGGAGGTCGTGCACCACACGCAGCTGCTCGACGACCTCATCTCCTCGGGGCGGCTCGACGTGAGCAACGCGACGCTCGAGGAGCGCATCACGTACCACGACTCCTGCTACCTCGGCCGCCACAACGATGTCTACATGGCACCGCGGCGCGTGGTCGGCGCGATCAAGGGCATCGAGGTCGTCGAGATGCCGCGCAACGGGACGAAGGGCATGTGCTGCGGCGCCGGCGGCGCGCGGATGTGGATGGAGGAGGACGTCGGGACCAAGGTCAACGACGAGCGTGCGCGCGAGGCGCTCGCGACCGGCGCGACGCGCGTCGCGACGGCGTGCCCCTTCTGCTACATCATGCTGGACGACGGCGTGAAGGGCGCGGGCGTCGACGAGTCACGGGTGAAGGTGGGCGACATCGCCCTGCACCTCGTGGATGCGATCGAGCGGGGCGAGCGTGCGCTGGCCGCGCAGCCCGCCCCGCTGCG
>JBEBCD010000002.1:0-8475 GCA_041158045.1 Actinomycetota bacterium
GCGCCGGCCGCGACGGCCCGTCCCGGTCGCGCCGCGGTGGTCGCCATCATCCGCGAGGTCTGGCCGGACGACCAGGAGGAGACCGCCATCTTCGTCGCGCGGCGCGAGAGCAAGCTCGACCCGACGGTGGTGGGCGGGCGCGGCGACTGCTGCCTGGGGTTGTTCCAGATCTACTGGTCGGTGCACCGCGCGTGGCTGGCGTCGGCCGGCGTCACGGACGCGGCGCAACTGCTCGACGCGCGGACCAACGCCGAGGCCGCGTACCGCCTCTACCGTCGCAACGGCGATTCGTGGCGCCCGTGGTGGACCGCGTCGTGGAGGCCCTGACGCGAGTACGCTTCACGTCGCACTTCACGAATATTGCGCTCGTAGCTTAATGGATAGAGCATCTGACTACGGATCAGAAGGTTGGAAGTTCGAGTCTTCCCGAGCGCGCCACTCGTCACCGGATCGTTCCGCACGTCGTGACCAGGCCGATGTCGTCGGGATGCTTCACCGTGACGCGGACCTGGACGACGGTGTCATCGGGGCGACCGACGCACTCGTCCCGTGCGACGAGGAGATTGCCCCGCCATGACCGGACGCGCTGGTCGTCGTTGGCGCCGACCTCGAACCGGGTGACGAACAACGCAGCCCAAAGAACGAGGACCGACGTCGCCGCGAGCCGTCCACCTGGCCAGCGTGAGGTGTCCCTGCTCTGCCCAGCCCACAGCGTCCTCGTGATCCCGGTTGCCACGAGGATGAACGGGACGATCATGTAGCGGACCTGGCCGCCGGCCTTGGCGATGCTCTGTGCCGCGAGCGTTGCGATCCCCACCCCGAGGAAGCTGAGTGAGGCGGGATCCCGACGCCCACCGCGCCACGCGAGGATCGCGAGCAGGATCGTGACGGCGACGAGCATGAGGGTCGTCGTCGTGCCATCGGAGCGATCGCGGATCCAGGTCGCCATCGAGTCGGGAAGGAACGACATCCCGAGCGACTTCCCCGCGCCGAGGAGCGATCGCCCGAGGCCGACGGTACGCAGATGGCTGATCGGTGAGTAGTCCTGCGCGAGCGCCTGCCATGCTGCAGGCGCTTCCCGTGACCGCGTGGCCCATCGGATCGCCTGGGCCGCGGTCGCGGTCGTCAGCGTCACGACCGACGGTCCGAGGTGTCGGACGAGACGACCAGCCGCTGGGATCCCTTGACCGATGCTCGTGGCAATCCACGCGACCCCACTCGCCCCGAGCAGCACCGGAGCGGTCGTGGGAGACGTCAATCCGACGAGACCTAGGAATAGGGCGATGGGTCGTCCGAGTCGAGGTGCGCGACCATCGACGAGGGCGATCCACGCACAGGCGCCCACCACCGCGAGCGGGAAGTGTGCGTATGCCAGCCCGAAGGGCACGTCGGTGGTGTCGCCGTAGGTGGCGAGACGAACGGGAACCATGAGGGGGAGTGCGCCGACGACGAGCGAGCGCCACCACGCGACCCCGTCGCCTCGGTGCAGCACGTAGAGCGCGGTAGAGGCCGACCACCATGCGACCAGCGACATACCGAAGAGCAGCAGCGCCCACGACCACGGATTGAACCAGCTCACGAGGAGCAGCGGCGCACGAAGCAACGTGAAGTAGCCCTGGCCACTGACGCGCCAGAGGCTTGAAGCCCCGAATTCGAGCGACTCGGAGAGGCCGGTCGAGTCGTCGACCGCCACGATGCGGGCGAAGTCCCGCATGCGGACCGCGTGCGCGATGAGCAGGAGGCCGAGCGCGAGGACGTCCGGCCGACGCCGCCGGATCGCTCCCCGGACGCGCGACACGTCCTCAGCCGCGCACGAGGGTGACGGCGATCGCGGCGACCTCGCGGAGCGCGAGCGCCGAGTCCTCGAGCCGCGACGAGGTCGGCAGGAGCGCGATCGGCGCGAGGCTGCCGAGCAGGCTCGGGCGGTCGTCGTCCGAGCCCACCATCGTGACGTCGTCGAAGCGGCGGGAGAACTCGAGCCGCGCCCGGCGGAGGTGGAAGTTGGAGCTGACGACGGCGATCGGCGCGTCGCGATCCACGACCCCGAGCCGCGCCGCCTCGATCGCGTGGCCGCGCGTGTTGTACGAGACGGTCTCGGTGACGATCCGCGCGGGCGCGACGCCGAGCGCGAGGAGCCGCTCGGCCACGAGCTCCGCGTGGCGCGCGTCGGGTCGATCCGCCTCCGTCCCGGGCTCGCGTCCCGAGACCACCACGAGGGCGCCGGGGTGCTCGCGCGCGAGCCGCGCCGCGCGATGCGCGCGGCGGATGCTCTCCGTCCCGAGGAAGTCCTCGACGGGTGACCGTCCGACCTCGTAGCCGCCCCCGAGGACGAAGATCGCGGCCGGCTCGCGAGCGGCTCCCGTCGGCGACGACACGTCGAGGACGCGGCTCGTGAGCCACGCCGACGGACCGGATCCCGCGAGCCACAGCACTGCGAGCGCCAGCGACCCCACGCGCCGAGCCCACGCGCGACCGGCGCCGCCGCGCAGGACGCGGACCCAGGCGATCGTTGCGACGGCGAGCAGCGGCCAGAGCGGATCGATGAGTCCGCGCACGGGTCGCCCGTCAGGATCGGTCCGTGCGACGACCGCGTCGGTCGGCGGCGAAGCGCAGCGTGTGTCCGAGGATCTGGAGGCCGTAGCGGATGCCGTTCACCCGCGAGATCTCGTCGCCGTAGAAGGTCGGGATGGGGATCTCGTGGATGCGGCGACCCGTGGCGATCATCTGGAGGATGATCTGGGAGTCGAAGTCGAACTCGTCGGAGTTCGCCGCGAAGTCGACGGCGGCGAGCGCCGAGGTGCGGTAGGCGCGGTAGCCGGAGTGCCACTCGGTGAGCCGGACGCCGGCGAGCGCGTTCTGCGCCGCGGTGAGGACGGTGTTGCCGACGAACTTGTAGAGCGGCATCCCGCCCCGCAGCGCGTCGAATCGCCGCATCATCCGCGAGCCGAAGACGACGTCGGCTCGGTCGTCGACGATGGGCGCGACCATCCGCGGGAGCTCCTCGGGTGCGTACTGGCCGTCCCCGTGCAACAGGACCACGAGGTCCATCCCGTGGTCGATCGCCCACCGGTAGCCGTACTTCTGGTTGCCGCCGTAGCCGAGGTTGCGGGGGTGGCGCACGATCGAGAGCGGCAGGTGCGAGCCACGCTGGTAGCGCGTCGCGACGTCGTGGGTCGCGTCGGTGCTCGCGTCGTCGCAGACGATGACCGAGGCGATCCGCGGTGCGAAGTCCGCGGGGATCCGGTCGAGGACTGCCGCGAGCGTGTCCTCGGCGTTGTAGGCGACGACGAGGATCGCGATGCGGGGTGCGTTGGACGGGGTCACGGCCATCTCCGGTTGACATTCTCGCCGCACGGTCCGAGGTCGTAGATGGTGCCCCAGTCGTCGGCGTGCAGGACGGGGAGCCCGGTCGGTTCGCCGTCGGGCAGGAACGTGCGTCGGTACCAGACGACGTAGCGGTGGTCGCAGCGTTGGAGCGGCCCGTCGTCCTTCTGGTATTGCGTGAGGATCGGCCCGCTGCGGACCGCGGCGTACAGCTGCTGCGGCTCGTTGGAGTACCAGCCCGCGGGGCCGTCGAGCGCACGCGCCGCGGCGTGGATCGGCGCGCGCTGGAAACTCCGCGAGGTCCAGTGGCGTCCCTCCCGTCCGAATGTCGCCGCATCGCGGATAGTCGTCTCGGCCTGCGGCGCGAGGAGCGCGAGACCGACCGCGGCGAGGGCACCGAGGGCCCCCGCCGCCGAGCGGGGTCCGCGCCGCCGCGCGACGCGACCGATGCGGTCCGCACCGACGGCGGCGAGCACGAGCAACGGGACGTGGACGGGGATCATCATCCGGTTGTCGAGCGGCCCGAGCTCCACATGGACGAACCGCCATGCGGAGAAGGCGACGTAGGAGCCGACGACCAGCAGCGCGAGGGTCGTCACCGGCTCCGTATGCCGTGCGCGCAGCGCGGCGACGACCGCCGCCGTGAGGCCGAGGCCCGCGACGACGACGGCCGATCCCCCCGCGAGGCGCGCCGCCGACGGGTAGTCGGCCCACGCCATGTAGATCCCGCCCTCGAACGGCCGACCGAGCACCCACGTGCCGAGCGTGGCCGTCGCCGTGCGCAGTGGCCCGAGGATCGAGCCTCCGCCCGGCGCGCGCGCGCCCGTCCACGTACCGTCGATCGCGCGGTTGCGCGCGAGCCACCATCCGATGGGCACCGCGGACGCCGCGAGGGTGCCGGCGTGGAGCGCCACCGACCTCGCGACGGCCCCGACCGTGCGACGCCGTGCGAGATCGGCCATGAGGCCGCCCGCGACGACCGCGGCGGCGAAGACCGGACCGACGTACCGCACGAACCCCATCGCCGCGCACAACGCGGCGAGCAGCGGCCATCGCCACGGTCGCCACGTCCGCAGCGCCACGACGCAGGCGGCCAACTCGAGGACGAGGAACGGCGGCTCGCTCCACGCCATCGTGTACTGCCACAGGAGCGCGGGGCTCGCCGCGACCATCGCGAGGCCCCACCGCCGCGCGCCGTCGCCGACGGCGGCCGCGCGGAGGAGCACCGCCGCGAGGAGCGTCACCGCGACGGCGCACGACGCGTTGAACACCTGCAGCGTCGCGCTCGGCGCGATCCCGAGGACGTGGCCGACCGCGACGACCGCGGGGAGCCCCGGTGGGCGCACGGTCATGAGGCGTCCCGTGACGTCCACGAGGCCGCGACCCTCGGCGAGGTTGATCCCCGTCTCGACGTAGTCGGTCGAGTCCCAACTCCACCCCACTCCGGCGCGATTGGCGACGACGACGATCGCGCCCGCCGCGACGGCGATGGCAACGTCCTCGCGTCGCGGCACGCGCACGACTCTACGATCGGCGCGCCGTGCGTCCGTAGGCTGGATCCGTGCCCCGCACGTTCCCGCGCGACGTCGTCGTGGTCGGCGGCTGCGGCCACGTGGGTCTGCCGCTCGCCATCGTGCTCGCGGATCGCGGACTCCGCGTCACGGCCTTCGACATCGACGCCGCGACGGTGGCGCGGGTCGCCGCGGGCGCGATGCCCTTCGACGAGCCGGGCGCCCAGCCCCTGCTCGAGCGCGCGCTCGCGTCCGGCGCCCTCGTCGTGACGTCCGACCCGGCGTCCGTCTCGGACGCCGAGCACGTCGTCGTCGTGATCGGGACCCCCGTCGACGAGCACCTCAACCCCGATCCGGAGGCCGTCCCGCGCGCGATCGAGGCGCTGCTCGACCGGCTCCGCGACGGTCAACTCGTCGTGTTGCGGAGCACGATCTACCCGGGCGTCACCCGCCTCGTGGAGCGGCTGGTGTCGCGGTCGGGGAGGGCGATCGACGTCTGCTTCTGCCCCGAGCGGATCGCGGAGGGCCGTGCGGTCGAGGAGCTCGCGTCGCTGCCGCAGATCGTGGCGGCGCGCGAGGATCGGGTCACGGAGCGGGCCGCGCGCCTCTTCGGGACGATCGCGCGCGACGTCGTGCGCACCACCCCGGAGGAGGCCGAGCTCGCGAAGCTCTTCACCAACACGTGGCGCTACATCAAGTTCGCGGCAGCCAACCAGCTCTACACGATCGCCAACGACTTCGGCGTCGACTTCGAGCGGGTCCGCGCCGCGATCACGCACGACTACCCGCGCGCCGCCGACATGCCCGGCGCCGGCTTCGCCGCGGGACCGTGCCTCTTCAAGGACACGATGCAACTCGCGGCGTTCAACAACAACCAGTTCACGCTGGGTCACGCGAGCATGCTCGTCAACGAGGGCCTCCCGCTCTACCTCGTCTCGCGCCTCGAGCGTCGACACGATCTCTCGACGATGACGGTCGGGATCCTCGGCATGGCGTTCAAGGCCGAGAGCGACGACGTGCGCTCGAGCCTCGCGTACAAGCTGAAGCGCATCCTGCGGTCCAAGACCCGCGAGGTCCTCTGCGCCGACCCGTACGTGCGCACCGACGATGCCCTCGTCCCCGAGGACGAGCTCGTCCGTCGCGCCGACCTCGTCATCATCGGTGCGCCGCACCGTCGCTACGCGACGCTCGCGCTCTCCCAGCCCGTGGTCGACGTGTGGAACGTGCGCAAGCGGGGCGTGCTCGTCTGAGCCCGCGCGTCTCGATCGTCATCCCGGTCCACCAGGAGGGTGAGGCCGTCGAGCCCGTCCTGCGCCGGCTCCTCGAGTCGGTGACGCTCGACGCGGAGATCCTGGTCGTCCACGACGAGCCCGACGACTCGACCCTCCCGACGCTTCGGCGCCTCGCGGCGGGGGCACCGGCGGTGCGCGCCGTCCACAACACCTCCGGGCGCGGTCCGGCCCGGGCGATCGCCTTCGGCATCCGCGAGGCCCGGGCCCCCGTCGTCGTCGTGACGATGGCCGACGGCTGCGACGACCCGACGCAGATCGACGATCTCGCGCGACTCGTGGAGCGCGGCGTCGTGGTGGCGTGCGCGAGCCGCTACGCCCGCACGGGCCAACAGGTCGGCGGGCCGTTCTGGAAGGGTCTGCTCTCGCGCCTCGCGGGCCTCACGCTCCACTGGTTCGCCCGCGTCGGCACGCGCGACGCGACGAACTCGTTCAAGGCCTATTCTGCGTCCTTCGTGCGCGACGTGGGGATCGAGAGCGACAAGGGGTTCGAGATCGGGCTCGAGTTGGTGGCCAAGGCCCGTCGCCGCCGTCTCCCCGTCGCCGAGATCCCGACGATCTGGCTCGACCGCGCGTTCGGCGCGTCCAACTTCCGGCTCGCGACGTGGCTCCCGCGCTACCTGCGGTGGTACCTCCACGCGTTCGGACCTCGCATCCGTGCGGCGCGCGCCGCCGCGGGAGGAACGTCGCGGTGAGCACCGTCCTCGTCACCGGCGCGTCGGGCTTCATCGGGGGCTACGTGGTCGAGGAGCTCCTCGTGCGCGGCCACGAGGTCATCGGTCTCGACAACTTCTCCAAGTACGGTCGCGTCGCGAAGGGCTACGACGCCCACCCCCGTTACCGATTCGTCGAGGGCGACGCCCGCGACGCCGACCTCATGGCGCGGCTCGCGCTCGAGTGCGACCACCTCATCGCGGGTGCGGCGCTCATCGGGGGCATCAGCTACTTCCACGCCTATGCCTACGACCTGCTCGCGACCAACGAGCGCATCATGGCGAGCACCTGCGACGCCGCGATCCGTGCGCACCGCCAGGGTCGGCTCCGCAAGGTGACGTACCTCAGCTCGAGCATGGTCTTCGAGTCGACGGACCGGTGGCCGAGCGTCGAGGGGGACGAGCGCCGGATCCCCCCGCCGCTCTCGTCCTACGGCTTCCAGAAGCTCGCGGTCGAGTACTTCGCCCGCGCGGCGCACGACCAGTACGGCCTGCCGTACACGATCGTGCGGCCGTTCAACTGCGTCGGCGTCGGCGAGGGCCGCGCGCTCGGGGAGGCCGAGGTGCTCTCCGGCAACGTGACGCTCGCGATGAGCCACGTCGTGCCCGACCTCGTGCAGAAGGTCGTGAAGGGCCAGGATCCGCTCCACCTGCTCGGCGACGGTACCCAGGTGCGCCACTACACCTACGGCGGCGACCTCGCGAAGGGCATCGCCACGTGCATGGAGCACCCCGCCGCGCTCAACGAGGACTTCAACGTCTCGACCGACCGCTCGACGACCGTGCTCGAGCTCGCCGAGCTCGTGTGGCGCAAGGTCCGCGGGGACGCGCCGTTCCGCTGGACGTCCGACCCGGCGTTCGCGCACGACGTCCAGCGCCGCGTGCCCGACGTGGCCAAGGCGCGGCGAATGCTCGGCGTCGAGTGCCCGACGACGCTCGACGAGATGCTCGACGAGGTGATCCCCTGGATCCGCCAGGCGGTCGACGAGGGGCGGATCTAGCCGCGCACCCCGCGCGTCATGCGACGGTCTTCGCGAGCATCGCGACGACGAGCCCCGGCTTGGACTCCTGCTCGCCCACCTGGGCGAACCCGAGGCGCGCATGGAACCGCAGGGAGCCGTCGTTGCGCGGTCGGAGATTCACCTCGCAGGTGAAGAGCCGCGGCCCGTCGCCGCGGCGCATCGCGTCCTCGACGGCCGCGTACAGCGCGGCCCCGCGGCCCCCCGAGCGGTACGGCTCGTCGACGACCACGCGGTCGAGGTACACGAACGAGGGATATCTGGCGGCGAACCACGCGTAGTTGACGCCGAGGTCGTCGGCCACCCCCGACGGGAACGTCACGCAGAACGCCTCGAGCCGGTCCACCCCGATCGCGTAGGCGTGGCGCGCCCGGGCGAGGTCGCTCGCGAGCTCGCCCGGCTCGAGGTGCGACACCGCCGGGACGTTGGCGTTGTTCATCCGCAGCGCGTCGTCGTGATCCTCCGATCGGAGATCGCGCACGACGAGGCGTGCGGCGCACATGCGGTCCTAGTCTGGCCGACGATGGCGCGACACGAAGTCCTCGGCACCGACCTGCACGGTCCGTGGCCCGACGGCGCCGAGGTCGCCGTCTTCGGCCTCGGATGTTTCTGGGGTGCG
>JBEBCD010000003.1:0-41056 GCA_041158045.1 Actinomycetota bacterium
TGGTGGAGACGATGGGACTCGAACCCACGACCCCCTGCTTGCAAAGCAGGTGCTCTCGCCAGCTGAGCTACGTCCCCCGGCACCACCGACGCTAACGCGCGAGGTCCCTCGGTAGCCTCGCCCCGTGACGCAGGTCCACGACGAGCCCATCTACGCGTTCCGCATCATGCGGCTGCCCCTGCTCGACGCGGGTGGCAAGGCGATCGGCAAGATCGACGACGTCGTGCTCGTCTCCGGCCGCGGCACGGAGCCCCCGCGGGTCCTCGGCTTCGTCGCCACGAGCCAGCGCCGGCGCATCTTCGTGAGCACGGCGCGCGTCGACGCCCTCGACGGCGCCGGTGTGCGCCTCAAGTCCTGGGACATCAACCTCACGCCCTTCCGCAGCCGCCCCGGCGAGCGCCTCGTCGGCGCCGACGTGCTGGACCACCGCGTCGGCGACGAGGTCGTGAGCGACGTCGCCCTCGTGCGCCACCACGGGCGCGTCCCCGGCTGGCGCGTCCACAGCGTCCGACTCACCAAGCGCGGCATCCTCAACCCCCGCCCGACCTACCGCCTCGCCGACTGGCAGGAGGCGGCCGCGCTCTTCGCCCCGCCGACCGCCGTCGCCGCCGAGGTCGCCCGCCTCCGCGACATGCACCCGAGCGACGTGGCCAACGTCGTGCGCGCGCTCCCGCTCGGGCAACGCCGC
Organism: Actinomycetota bacterium; assembly: GCA_041158045.1. GTDB lineage: Bacteria > Actinomycetota > Acidimicrobiia > Acidimicrobiales > Ilumatobacteraceae > CAXRBC01. Next base: position 689 of record JBEBCD010000003.1, read on the forward strand.
ATCCTCGCCGGGGCGATGGACGACGAGCGACTCGCCGACGTGCTCGAGGAGCTGCCCGAGGAGGAGCAGCTGCGGCTCATCGAGGGCCTCGACATGGACCGCCTCACGAGCGTCTTCGACGAGATGGAGTACGACGACCTCGCCGACCTCATCGCGCAGATGGGCACCGACCAGCGCACGAAGGTGCTCGACGCCATGGACGACGAGGACGCCGCCACGCTGCGCCAGCTGCTCTCCTACCCCGACGGCACGGCCGGCGCGCTCATGACGCCCGACATCGTCGTGCTGTCCCCCGAGGCGACCGTGGCGGAGGCCCTCGCGATGATCCGCGACCCGGAGCGCCAGGTGTCGGTCGCCGCGCAGGTCTTCGTCGCCCACGCGCCGCACGAGCCGCCGACCGGCACCTACGTCGGCATCGCGCACTTCCAGCGGCTGCTGCGCGAGCCGCCCACCATGCAGCTGCGCCACTGCGTCGACGACGAGCCGACCGTGCCGCCCACCACGCCCGAGCGCGAGGTCGCGTTGCGCCTCGCGTCGTACAACCTGCTCGCCGTCGCCGTCTGCGACCAGGCCAACCGCCTGCTCGGCGCCATCACCGTCGACGACGTCCTCGACCGCACCCTCCCGCGCAACTGGCGCGACGACACCGCGTCCCAGGTGCGCCCGTGAAGCGCCGCGACGACCTCGCCCGCCCGCGCCGCGAGGCGACCCTCGGCCTGCGCTACGACCGCAGCGCCTTCGGCCGCTTCGCCGAGTCGGCCGCCCGCTACATCGGCAGCGCCCGCTTCCTCGCGATCCAGACGTTCCTCGTCGCGGTCTGGCTGACGCTCAACGTCTTCGTCGTCACGCTGCGCTGGGACCCGTACCCCTTCATCCTGCTCAACCTCATGTTCTCCGTGCAGGCCGCCTACGCCGCCCCGCTCATCCTCCTCGCGCAGAATCGTCAGGAGCGCCGCGACCGCGAGCAGGCCGAGATCGACCGCGGCGTCGCCATCCGCACCCACAACGACGCCGAGTTCCTCGCGCGCGAGATCGCGAGCATCCGCATCGCGCTCGCCGCGCTGCCGACGAGCGAGGAGATCCGCGACCAGCTCGAGCGGCTCGAGGAGCGCCTCAGCGGCAGCGCCGGCACCGACCGATGAGGTCGAGCCGGTGCCCCTCGAGGGCATAACCGGCACCCCGCGCCAGTCCCGCGAGCCCGGCGTCGAGCGCACGCTCGAGCGCCGGCGTCATCCGCACGTCGCGCACCTCGCCGCACCGCGCGCACACGAGGTGGTGGTGGTGCCCGAGGATCCCCTCGGCGAGCTCCCACCGCGGCGTCGCGTCGGCGCGCACGCACGCCACGACGCCCGCCCCCTCGAGCACCTGCAGGTTGCGGTACGTCGAGCTCTGCGCGAGCCCGCGCGCGCGCCGCAGCAGCTCGGGCATCGTGAGCGGCCGATCCGCCGCGCCGAGCGCCGCGACGATCGCACGACGCGCCGCCGTGTACCGCTGACCCGCCGCGCGGAGCAGGAGCGTCGCCTGCCCGTGCGCCTCGGCGCGACGCGACGCGCTCATCCCTCCGACCCCACGAACTCCTGCACGCGCACGCCGAGCGACTCCACCCACGCGAGCATCTCGGCGTGCGGCGATCCGGGCGCGCCGAGCACGCGCGCACCCGCACCGCCGATCCCGCCGCGGACGATGGTCGCGGCCGCGACGGCCGCGACGATCCCCGCCAGCTGACCCACGCGCTCCGCCACCCCGAGGATCTCGGTGCCGCGCCCCCCGCCGCGCCGCCCCCGCACCTCGACGCGCACCGCGCCGACACCGCCCTCCGCGTGCGGCGGGATCATCATCGGCAGGCGCGCGACGAGCCGGTCGCGCCGCGTCGCCGACATGCGCGTCGTGATGCGCGCCGCGCGCGGGAACGCGCGCTTCAGCACCAACGGGTCGGGGTGCTCGACGCGGTAGCAGTCGCGCCCACCCACCGGCTCGGGGAACCAGCAGAGCTCCCGCCCGCTCCCCGCCGGCCGCCGCAGCCACTCGCCGTCGTGCCAGCCCACCGACTGCCCGGCGAGTGCCCGGTGGTGCTGGCGCGAGCAGGCCGGCCCGCCCGTGCCGTGCATCGCGACGTGCACCTCGTCGACCTCGTCCATCCCGGCCGCCAGCCGCGCCGCGAGGAGGCCCGTGAGGCCCGGCGACGCCGCGGCCCCGACGACGAGCGCCACGCCCGCCGCCCGCGCGGCGTCGTCGAGCCCGAGCAGGGCGAGCACGTCGCCCGCGTCGTCCGACGTCGTCACCGCGGGGATCCGCGCCCCGATGCAGCGCACCGCGAGCTCGCGCTGCGGCGCCCGGGTCGCGAGCACGACGGCCTCGCACGGCCCCGCACCGGCGATGCCGCCACCGCCGGCGTCGTCCCGACCGCCGGACCCCAGCGGGTCACCGACGCGCACGCCCCCGCCGAGCCGCGCCGCGAGCGCGGCCGCCACCTCGGGCCGCTCGTCGTGCACGACGACCTCGTCGGCGCCGAGCGAGACGAGCGCCTCCGCCGCACGGGCGCCGACGACGCCCGCGCCGACGACGCCGACCCTCACGATCGGGGAGTGTGGGAGCGCCAGCCGCCCCGACGCTGCGCGACGGTGCCCTTGCCCTTCACGCGCAGCACGCCCGCCACCGCGCCGGCGAGGCCGACCGCGAGCATCACCCGGCGCAGGAACTTCACGCTCGCAAACTACCGACGCCGTCGCGTCGCACCACGCGGCCCGGGCGCGCCCGCGGGGCCAGCACTACCCTGATCCCCCATGGCGATCGCGGCCGTGCTCCCGCGCGACGCGACCGGACGCGCGATCAGCCTCGGCGGGACGCGCATCCCCGTCGTGCTCCCGCGGCTCGCGGACGCGCGCCTCCACGTGGCGGCGGTCGTCGTGACGCTCCACGTGCTCGGCCAGGTCGGCCTCGGCTTCCACGTGAGCGTGCCGCAGATCGTCGCGTCGATCCTCACCTGCGCCGTCATCCAGGTCGCCGTCACGTTCCGCCGCACCGGTGCGCTCGTCTGGCCCGCGAGCGCGATGCTCACGGGCAGCGGGGTCGCGCTCATCCTCCGCGTGCCGACGACGCCCGTCGGCGACCACTGGACCTTCCACCGCTGGTGGGTCTTCGCCGGCGTGGCCGCGCTCTCGCTCGCGACCAAGTGGGTGGTGCGCCGCGACGGCACCCACGTGTTCAACCCGTCCAATCTCGGCCTCGTCGCCGCCTTCCTCGCGCTCGGCAGCATGCGCGCCGAGCCGCTCGACTTCTGGTGGGCGCCACTCGACGACCCGTCGATGCTCGCCGCCTATGGCGTCATCGGCGTCGGCGGCACCCTCATCACCGCCCGCCTCGGCCTGCTGCGCGTCGCCGCCGCGTTTTGGGCCACCTTCGCCGCGCTGTGGGCGGTGGTCGCCGCGTCGGGCCACTGCTTCACGGCGCGGTGGGCCTTCGCCCCCGTGTGCGGCGTCGACCAGTGGCGCGCCGTCGTCGTGTCGCCGGAGCTGCTCATCTTCCTCTTCTTCATGATCACCGACCCGCGGACCGTCCCCGCCGAGCGCACCGCACGCGTGCGATTCGGCGCACTCGTGGCCGTCGTCGCGGTGCTGCTCATGGCGCCGCAGTCCACCGAGTTCGGCACCAAGGTCGCGCTCCTCGCGGGCCTCACCGTCATGTCGGCGGCGCGGCCCCTCGTCGAGCGCGGCGCAGCGCGCCCGCTGCGGCTCCCCGCGCTCGCCGCCGCCTCGCTCCTCGTCGTGCTCGGAGCCTGGGTCGGAGGCCGCTCGGCGAAGGGCCTCGTCGCCGACGATCCCGAGCTCGCCCGCGGCCGCGTCGTGCAGCGCATCGACCCCGCGACGTTCCCCGCGATCACCATCGACCGCGGCGTCCTCGACTGGAACCACGAGATCTCCGGGCCGGGCGCGCGCGCGATCGTGCTCACCCTCGCGGAGAACCTCGAGCTCGAGTCCCGCGCCCTCCTCGCGCGCGACGGCGAGCTCCTCGAGGCCATCGCGCACGGCGACCGCCTCGACGACCTGCGTGCCCGCATGCGCGCCGCCGAGGCGACCGGTGCGACCGTCGTGCAGCGCCACGACCTCGACCGCATCCGCGTCGCGCTCCTCGTGCCGTTCGGGCGCCAGGACGGGCTCAGCCTCGGCATGGTCTCCTCCGGCACGCGCACGACCGAGACCTACGCGCCCGACGGCACGCTCGTGCGCAGCGAGTCGGCGCCCTTCGCGACGACCTTCGCGATGCGCCGCGCCACCGGCGCACGATGGATGATCGTCGCCGAACTCCCGGCCGACGTCGCGGGGTGAATGCGCCCGGGCGCGCCCGGGCGCCGCGCGCGTCCGGCGTCCGCGCCGCGCTGATCCTCGCGATCCTCGCGACCCTCGCGGGCTGCGGCGCGCTCCCGGGCCGCGACGCGGTCGCCGTCCCGCGGTTCGTCGACGAGGCGGCCGCGGCGGGCGTCGTGCACGCCTACGAGGGCGAGTACGCGCACTTCGTCGGGGGCGGCGTCGCGGTGTTCGACTGCGACGACGACGGCATGCCCGACCTGTACCTCGCGGGCGGCACCGCGCCCGCGGCGCTGTACCGCAACGTCGGCGACGTCGGCGGGCCGCTCCGCTTCGCGCCCGTCCCCTCGCCGGTCACGGACCTCGTCGCGGTGACGGGCGCGTACCCGCTCGACGTCGACGGCGACGGCCGCGCCGACCTCGCCGTGCTGCGCCGCGGCGTCTCGGTGCTCCTCCGCGGCCTCGGCGACTGTCGCTTCGAGGACGCGACGGGGGCGCTCGGACTCCCGCGGACCGCGGCGTGGACCACGGCGTTCGCCGCGACGTGGGAGCCCGGCGCGACGCTCCCCACGCTCGCCTTCGGCCGCTACCTCGTGCCCGACACGCTCGACTGCGACGACAACGTGCTGCTGCGCCCCGAGGGGGCACGCTACGGCGCGCCCGTCGCGCTACCCGCGCACTGCACGCTGTCGCTGCTCGTGAGCGACTGGGACCGCACGGGTCGCCGCGACCTGCGCGTCTCCAACGACCGCAACTACTCGCGCGACGCCGTCGAGCAGCTGTGGGCGCTCCCGGCGGGGGCGCCGCCCCGCGAGTACGGCGCGGCCGACGGCTGGCGTGCGCTCACCATCTGGGGCATGGGCATCGCGAGCCAGGACCTCACGGGCGACGGCCGGCCGGAGGTGTACCTCACGAGCCAGGGCGACCACAAGCTCCAGGAGCTGGACGAGGGGGCGACCGGCCCCGCCTACCGCGACGTCGCGCTCGCTCGCGGCGTCACCGCGCACCGCCCGTACGTCGGCGGCGACGTGCTCCCGTCCACGGGATGGCACGCCGAGTTCGACGACGTGAACAACGACGGGCGCATGGACCTCTTCGTCGCGAAGGGCAACGTCGAGGCGCAGGTCGACTACGCCGCCAACGACCCCAACAACCTGTTGCTCGGCCGCGCCGACGGCACGTTCGAGGAGGCCGGCGACCGCGCGGGCATCGCGACGGCGGTGCGCTCGCGCGGTGCGGCCCTCGCGGACCTCAACCTCGACGGACTGCTCGACCTCGTGGTGGTGAACCGCAGGGTCCCCGTCGAGCTGTGGCGCAACGTCGGCGCCGGCACCGCCGACGCCCCCGCGCCGATGGGACGCTGGCTCGCGGTGCGCCCGCGCGACACCGCGCCCAACGTCGACGGGATCGGCGCGTGGATCGAGGTGCGCACGGCGGACGGCACCGTCGCGCGCGAGCGCACCGTCGGCGGCGGCCACGCGAGCGGCGAGCTCGGATGGGTGCACGTCGGGCTCGGCGACGCGGCACGCGCCGAGGTGCGCGTCACCTTCCCGGGCGACGCGCCCGGGCCGTGGATGGCCGTCGATGCGGACCGCTTCGTCGAGGTGCGGCGCGGCGCGACCGCGGCGGTCGCGTGGACTCCGCCGGGCCCGTGATCGGCGGATCGTGGTAGGAAAGGGCTCTTCCATGACCGACCGCTTCGCGCCCCGCCCCGAGCACCGCTTCACCTTCGGCCTCTGGACCGTGGGCAACGTCGGGCGCGACCCGTTCGGCCACGAGGTCCGCCCGCCGCTCGACCCCGTCGAGGCCGTCCGGCGTCTCTCCGAGCTCGGCGCCTACGGGGTCAACTTCCACGACGACGACCTCGTGCCGTTCGGCTCCGCGCCCACCGAGCGCGAGCGCATCATCAAGCGCTTCCGCGCCGCACTCGACGCGACCGGCATGAAGGTGCCGATGGCGACGACCAACCTCTTCGCCCGACCGATCTTCAAGGAGGGCGCGTTCACCGCCAACGATCCCGCCGTGCGGCGCTTCGCCGTGCGCAAGACGCTCGAGGCGATCGACCTCGGCGCCGAGCTCGGCGCGGGCGTCTACGTCATGTGGGGCGGGCGCGAGGGCGTCGAGGCCGACGCCGCCAAGGACGTGCGGGGCGCCCTCGACCGCTACAAGGAGGCGGTCGACCTGTGCTGCGAGCACATCCGTGAGCGCGGCTACCGCCTGCGCATCGCGCTCGAGCCGAAGCCCAACGAGCCGCGCGGCGACATGCTCCTCCCCACCGTCGGGCACGCGCTCGCCTTCATCGGCGAGCTCGAGTGGCCCGACATGGTGGGGCTCAACCCGGAGTTCGCCCACGAGACGATGAGCGGGCTCAACTTCACCCACGGCGTGGCCCAGGCCCTCTGGCACGACAAGCTCTTCCACGTCGACCTCAACGCCCAGCGCATCGGCAAGTACGACCAGGACTTCCGCTTCGGCAGCGAGGGCATCCGCGACGCCTTCTACCTCGTGCGCCTCCTCGAGGACTCGGGCTGGGACGGCATGCGGCACTTCGACGCCCACGCCTACCGCACGGAGGACGCCGAGGGCGTCTGGGAGTTCGCGCGCGGCTGCATGCGCACGTACCTCATCCTCAAGGACAAGGCCGAGCGCATGCGCCACGACGCCGAGATCCAGGAGGCGCTCGCCACGGCCCGCACCGCCGCGATCCACGAGCCGACGGGACCGCTGTCCGCCGTGCGCGCGTCGTCGGCCCACGAGGCCGACGAGGCCGCGCTCGCCGCCGTCGGCTACGGCCACGAGCGCCTCGACCAACTCGTCACCGAACTGCTCCTCGGCGTGCGCTGATGCCCCGGGTGGTGGGCGTCGACTCGTCGACGTCCGCCTGCAAGGTGGAGGTCCGCGACGCCGACGACGGGCGCGTCCTCGCCTCCGGGCGCGCCCCGCACCCACCGACCACGCCGCCCCGCAGCGAGCAGGCGCCCGAGGCGTGGCTCGCGGCGTTCGAGGCGGCCGGTGCCGCGGCGGGTGTCGCGCGCGACGGCGCCGGCGCTCCCGACGCGATCGCGATCGGCGGCCAGCAGCACGGCATGGTCGCCTGCGCCGCGGACGGCACGGTGCTGCGCCCGGCGAAGCTGTGGAACGACACGGAGTCGGCACCCGACGCCGAGGCGCTGCGCGGCGCGCTCCCCGACGGCGCGGCCGGGTGGGCCCGCGCCTGCGGCAGCGTGCCCGTCGCGAGCTTCACCATCACCAAGGTCGGGTGGCTGCGCCGCACGGAGCCCGCGACCTACGCGCGGCTCGGCGCGCTGCTGCTGCCGCACGACTGGCTCACGGGCCGCCTCACGGGCGGGCGCACCACCGATCGCGGCGACGCGTCGGGCACCGGCTGGTGGTCACCCGCGGAGGGGCGCTACCGCACCGACCTGCTCGCGCTCGTCGACGCCGACCGCGACTGGGCGCCGCTGCTCCCCGCGGTGCTCGGGCCCGTGGACGAGGCGGGTCGGTGGGGTCGCGCGATCGTCGGCCCCGGCACAGGGGACAACATGGCGGCCGCGCTCGGCCTCGGCCTGCGCCCCGGCGATCTCGTGCTGAGCCTCGGCACGAGCGCCACCGCCTTCGGCGTGAGCGAGCGACCCACCGCCGACGCCGGCGGCGCCGTCGCGGGATTCGCCGACGCGACCGGGCGGTACCTCCCGCTCGTGTGCACGCTCAACGCGACGAAGGTGACCGACGCCGTCGCCCGACTCCTCGGCGTCGATGCCGCGCGGCTCGACGCGCTCGCGCTCGAGGCGCCGGCCGGCGCGGGTGGCCTCGTGCTCGTCCCGCACCTCGACGGCGAGCGCACGCCCGACCGCCCCGGCGCGACGGGCACGCTCGCCGGCATCCGCTCCGACGTCGGTCGCGCACAGCTCGCGCGCGCGGCGGTGGAGGGCGTGGTGTGCAACCTGCTCGCGGGCGCCGACCACCTCGTGCGCCTCGACCCCGCGATCGGCACGGGCCGCACGTTCCTCGTCGGCGGCGGCGCGCGCAGCGGCGCGTACCGGCGCGTGGTCGCCGACCTGCTCGGTCGCCCGGTCGTCGTGCCGCGCGAGGGGGAGCTCGTCGCGTGCGGCGCCGCGGCGCAGGCCGCCGCGGTGCTCGCGGGCTCGACACCGGGCGCGGTGGCGGAGGCCTGGGGCCTCGGCGCCGGCGACGCCGTCGAGCCGGGACCCGGTGCGGCGGTGGCCGCGGAGGTGCGCGCCGCCTACGCGGCGGTGGCGGGCGACGGGCGCGGGGCGGCGCCCCGCGGCGACTAGCGGGCCGCGGCGCCCCCGGGCCGGGTGCCCATGATGATCATCGCGAGCACCTCGTCCTTGGTCACCGCGTGCTTGTCCACGGTGCCGACGAGGCGACCCTGCATCATCACGCTGATGCGGTCGGCGAGGTCGAACACGTCGTGGATGTCGTGGCTGATGAGGAAGATGCCGAGGCCCTCGGCCTTGAGCTGCCCGATGAGGTCGCGCACCTGGGCCGTCTCGGCCGGCCCGAGCGCCGCCGTCGGCTCGTCCATGATGAGGATCTTGGCGTTGAAGTGCACGGCGCGCGCGATCGCGACCGACTGGCGCTGACCGCCCGACAGCGACCGCACGGCGGTCTTGAGGTTGGTGAACCGCGGGTTGAGCCGCTTCATCACGTCGCGGGTGGCCGACGCCATCGCCGAGTCGTCGAGGGCCCCCGAGCGGGTGCGCAGCTCGCGACCGAGGAACACGTTGGCCGCCGCGTCGATGTTGTCCGCGAGCGCGAGCCGCTGGTAGATCACCTCGACGCCATGGATGCGCGCGTCGCGCGGGTTGGCGATCGTGACCGGCGCCCCGTGGATGAGGATCTGCCCCGAGTCGGCCGGGTGCGCGCCGGCGAGCGTGTGCATGAGCGTCGACTTGCCGGCGCCGTTGCCGCCGACGACGGCCACCACCTCGCCCGCGCGGAGCGTGACGGTGACGCCGTCCACCGCGTGGAGGCCGCCGAACGACACGCGGATGTCGCGCATCTCGACGAGCGGGGCGTCGTGCGCGATGCTCACTGGCGCCCCGTCTGGATGATGAGTGCGGCGACCGCGAGACCGACGAGCAGGGCCGTGACGACGGCGCGGCGGTCGCGGCGGCGCAGCGACGCGTCGATCGCGACGGAGGTCACGAGCACCACGCCGACCACGATGTCTTGCGACGGCGAGTCGATGCGTAGCAGCACCATGCCCGAGCGCAGCGACTGCATGATCACCGCGCCGAGCACGGCGCCGGAGATCGTGCCGATCCCGCCGGCGAACGACGTGCCGCCGATCACCGCGGCGGAGATGACGTCGAGCTCGTTCTGGATGCCGAGGTTGGTCACCGCGGCGTTGAGGCGCGCGGTCTGCACCGCCCCCGCCACGGCGCACAGCACGCCCATCAGGACGAACGTCATCATGATCGTGCGGCGCGTGTTGATGCCGCCGAGCTCGGCCGCCTCGGGGTTGCCGCCGATCGCGTAGACGTAGCGGCCGAAGCGGCGGCGGCGCGCGAGGTAGGTGACGACGAGCGTCACGAGGATGAGGATGACCACGGGGTTGGCCACCCCGGTGGGCGAGCCGTCGATCGGCGACTCGTAGCCGACGGCCACGAGGCCGATGCCGACGAGGATCGCCGCGCAGGCGACCAGGGCGATGCCGACGTCGATCGCCATCGGGCGCGTCGCGAGGTCGTAGCGGCGCCGGCGCCGGCGCGAGAGCCAGACGCTGACGACGACGCCGGCGCAGGCGATCGCGCCGAGCAGCCAACTGCGCGTCGCGCCGAGCGAGCCATCGGGCCCACCGCCGAGCAGTTGGAAGGTCGAGTCGAGCGGCGAGATCGTCTTGCCCTGCTCGCCCATGCGGAAGATGAGGCCGCGCCACACGAGGAAGCCGCCGAGGGTGACGATGAAGGCCGGCACGCCGCCGTACGCGACGACGGCCCCCTGCACCGCCCCGATGGCGGCGCCGAGCACGATGCCGACGGCGAGCGCGACGACCCACGTGAAGGGGCGGTCGAAGCCGAAGCCGAACGTCTCGGGGATCCAGTGGGCCTGCACGACGGCCATCGCGTAGCCGAGGAAGCCGAGCAGCGAGCCGACGGAGAGGTCGATGTTGCGCGACACGATGATGAGCACCATGCCCGTCGCCATGATGGCGATGGAGGCGCTCTGGACCGAGAGGTTCCAGAGGTTGCGCGAGGTGAGGAACCCGCCCCCGGTGAGGGCGTGGAAGATGAGCCAGATCGCGAGGAGCGCGGCGACCATCCCCGCGAGGCGCGTGTCCACCTCCGATGACGCGACGAGCGACCGCCAGGTGCGGCGCTCGGTCGGCGGTGCCGCGGTGCGGTCCGCGGGCGTGGTCTGGTTCACGTGGGTCGCTCCGGAGGATGCGATGGGGTGGAACGGGGTGGAGACGCAACGTGCCCCCCGCCCTTGCGGGCGGGGGGCACGTCGTGCGTCAACCGATCGCTAGGCGATCAGGGGCAGGCAGCCACCGATCCGGCGGCGACGCCCTGACAGAGGGTCGCCTGGTCGGTCCAGCCGGCCTCGATCACCGCGTTCAGGTTGTCCTGGGTGATCGGCAGCGGGGTCAGGAAGATCGACGAGATCTCGTTGCCACCGGGGGTCGTGAAGGGCGCGGCGCCGCTCACGGCCGTGGCATCGGGATTCGCGCACAGGGCGAGGGCCGACTCTCCGGCCGACTTGCCGAGCTCGCGGGCGTCCTTCCAGACGGTGAGGGACTGGGTCCCGAGGGCCACGCGGTTGAGCGCGGCCTGCTCGGCATCCTGGCCCGACACCGGCACCTTGCCGGCGAGGCCCTGGGCCTCGAGGGCGGCGATCACGCCGCCGGCCATGCCGTCGTTCTGGGCGAGGACGGCGTCGACCTTGTTGCCCTCGGCGGTGAGCACCTGCTCCATGGTGGCCTGTGCGTTCGCCGGGTCCCAGTTGTCCGTGTACGTCTCGGAGACGATCTCGATGTCGCCGGCCTTGACCGCGTCACCGATGACCTCCTCCATGCCCTCGCGGAGGAAGTCCGAGTTGGCATCGGCGGAGTTGCCCTTGACGATCACGTAGCGGCCCTTCGGCACGCGCTTGAAGATCTCCTCGGCCTCGAGCCTGCCCACGCCCTTGTTGTCGAACGTGATGTAGAGGGCCTGCGGGTCCTCGATGAGACGGTCGTACGCGATGACCGGCACACCGGCGCCGATGGCGCTCGCGACGGCCGGCTTGATCGCCGTGCCGTCCTGCGCCAGGACGATGAGGACGTTCGCGCCCTGCGAGATGAGGTTCTCGAGGTTGCTCGCCTGCGTCTCGGCCGACGACTTGGCGTCGTTCGAGATGTAGGTGCCACCGCCGGCCTCGATGGCCGCCTTGATCGCGGGCTCGTCCCACTTCGCCCAGCGCTCTTCCTGGTAGTTGTTCCAGGAGACGCCGACGATGCAGTCGCCGCCGGTCTCGGTGGCCTCTTCGGCCGCCGCGGTGTCTTCGGTGGCCTCGTCAGCGCTGTCGCTGTCTCCGCCGCACGCCGCGAGGGCCAGGGCCCCGACGGCGATGATTGCGCCAATTCGACGTACTCGCATTAGATGTATTCCCCCATTGGGTCGGTCCCACCCGGACGGTGGGTCATTCCGAGAGAGGCTAGGAGGCGGGCCCGACCCCGGGCAACTCGTGCACCGACGACGCGGCGCGGCAATCCGTTGGTGGGGCTAATTGGAGTCGAACCAACGACCTCATCCTTATCAGGGATGCGCTCTAACCAACTGAGCTATAGCCCCGTGACGCGGGGACGCTCAGGCTAGCGAGGGTCCGGCCCCTCGCCCACCGTCACGTCGCGCAGCGTCGCGACGACCTCCTCCTCCAGCACGCTCACGCGCACGCCGCCCACCAGCTCGGCGATGAGGTTGAACACCACGGCGCCGATCACCCAGAGCCCGGTGAGCAGCACGACGGCGAGCAGTCCGAGCACCCACGCGTTGGCGAACAACCGCCCGCCGTCGAACGAGAACGTCTCCCAGCCGAACGACTCCATGAAGCGCTCGACGTTGCCCAGCGTGCCGGTGGCGTCCGCGACGTTCCACAGCAGGACGAGCGACACGAGCACGACGACGTAGACGACGAGGTGGAACGCGAGCCCGACCTTGGCCACCGACCACGGGTCCACGTCGCGCACCACGCGCGTCACGCGCCGGACGCGGGGACGCGCCTCGTCGGTCACGACGAGAGTGTACGGCCGGCCGCCGCGCAGGCCCGCGCGCCGTCCGCGCGCACGCACACGACGACGACCGGACCGTCGTGCCCGTCGCGCCACTCGAGCCCGTCGAGCGCGACGCCGTGCGCCGCGGCGACGTCGGCCGCGACCGCGAACGCATCCGACGGATCGTCCGTCGGCGCACCGGCCGCCGCGGCGAGCGCGACCGCGTCGGCCACCCGTGCCGCGCGCGCGTGTGCGACGGCGCGCCCCGCGACCGCAGCGACGCCGGTGATCGCGAGCGCGGCCATCGCCATCGCGACGACGGCGGTCGGCGCCGCCGAGCCGGGCTCCGCGCGCGGCGGAGCCGTCAGTCCTCGTCCCCGGGCAGCAGCGTCGCGACGGAGGTGACGGCCTGGTCGGCGCCCGCGCGCATGATGCGCACGCCGGTCGCGGCGCGGCCCTGCTCGGTGATGTCGGCGACGGGCATGCGGATCGTCGCGCCCTTGGCGCCGACCGCCACGATCTCCATGCCGTCGGACACGACGTGCCCCGCGACGACCTGGCCCTTCTTGCCGGTGAGCTTCATGGCGATCATGCCGAGGCCACCGCGGCCCTTGGTCGAGTACTCCTCGAGGGGCGTGCGCTTGCCGTAGCCCGACTCGGTGACGGTGAGCAGGTGCGTGCCCGCGCGCGAGGTGTCGACCGCGACCACCGCGTCGTCGTCGCGGATCTTCATGCCGCGCATGCCGGCCGCATCGCGGCCCATGGCGCGCACCTCGGTCTCGCTGAAGCGCAACGCGAGCCCGCCCCGCGTCACGAGGACGATGTCGTCGTCGCCGTGCGTCTCGACGACGCGCACGAGCTCGTCGCCCGACTTCAGCCGCAGGGCGAGCAGGCCGCCGTCGCGCGTCTCGTCGAACTCGGTGAACGCCGTCTTCTTGACCGTGCCGTTGCGGGTGACGAAGAAGAGGAAGCGCTCGCCCGGGAACTTCTGCGTCGGGATGATCGCCTGGATCTTCTCGCCGGAGCGCAACTGCTTGATGAGGTTGACCACCGGGATGCCCTTGGCGGTGCGGTCGCGCTCGGGGATCTGGAGCGCGCGGCGCCGGTAGACGCGGCCCAAGTTGGTGAAGAACAGCAGGTACGAGTGCGCGGTCGTCGCGACGACCGTGCGCACGATGTCGGCGTCCTTCACCTTGGCCCCCGTCACGCCCTTGCCGCCTCGTGACTGGGCGCGGAACGACGCGGCCGGGACCGCCTTGATGTACTGCGCCTGCGTCATCACCACGACGAGGTCCTTGTCCTCGTGGAGGTCCTCCTCGGCGATCTCCTCGGCCTCGCCCGCGATGGTGCAGACGCGCGGGGTGGCGAATGCGGCGCGGACCGCGCCGAGCTCCGCCGCGATGACCCCCCGCAGCGTGGCGTCGTCGGCGAGGATCGCGGTGAGCTCCTTGACGCGGCGCTCGACGTCCGCCTGCTCGGTCTCGAGGTCGATGCGGGACAGGCGCGTGAGCTGGCGCAGCTGCATGTCGAGGATGTCGATCGCCTGGCGCTCGCTGAAGCCGAACTTCTTGCCCATGAGCGCCGTCTTGGCGGCGGCCGCGTCCTCGGAGGCACGGATCGTCTTGATCACGTCGTCGATGACGTTGATCGCCTTGAGGCGGCCCTCGAGGATGTGGAGTCGGTCCTTGGCGCGCGCGAGCCGGTGCTGCGAGCGGCGGGTGACGACGTCGATCTGGTGCGCGACGTAGCCGGCGATCGCGTCCTTGAGGGTGAGCGTGCGCGGCACGCCGTCGACGAGCGCCACCATGTTGACGGGGAACATCGTCTCGAGCTTGGTGTTCTTGTAGAGGCGGTTGAGCACCACCTGGGCGTTGGCGTCGCGCTTGAGCGTGATGACGAGGTTGGTGTCGCCGCCCGCCGAGTTGTCGTTGACGTCGGAGATCCCCTCGAGCTTGCCGCCGTCGACGAGCGCCTGGATCTGCGCCGCGATCGCCGAGCACGCGGCCTGGTACGGCAGCTCCGTCACCACGATCCGGGTCTGGCCGCGCGCACCCTCCTCGAGCTCGAGCTTCGCGCGCATCGTGATGCTGCCGCGACCGGTCGTGTACGCGTCGGTGATGCCGGCGCGGCCGAGGATGAGGCCGCCCGTCGGGAAGTCGGGGCCCTTCACCATCTTCATGAGGTCGGCGACCGACGCCGTCGGGTGCGCGAGGAGGTGCAGCGTCGCGTCGATGATCTCGCCCAGGTTGTGCGGCGGGATCGAGGTGGCCATGCCGACCGCGATGCCCTGGCTGCCGTTGACGAGCAGATTGGGGAAGCGGGCGGGCAGCACCGTCGGCTCCTCGGCGGTGCCGTCGTAGTTGGCGACGAGGTCGACGGTGTCCTCGTCGATCCCGTCGAGCAGCTGCATCGACAGCGGGTGGAGGCGCGCCTCGGTGTAGCGGCTCGCGGCGGGGCCGAAGTCGGGGGACCCGTAGTTGCCGTGGAAGTCGATGAGCGGGTGGCGCAGGGAGAACGGCTGCGCCATGCGCACGAGGGCGTCGTAGATGGCGAGGTCGCCGTGCGGGTGGTAGCGCGCCATCGTGTCGCCGGTGATGCGCGCGCACTTGACGAACGGGCGGTCGGGTCGGAAGCCCTGCTGGTCCATGTCCCAGATGATCCGGCGGTGCACGGGCTTCAGCCCGTCGCGCACGTCGGGCAGGGCGCGCGACATGATGACCGACATCGCGTAGTCGATGAAGGAGCGCTCCATCTCGTCGCGCAGTTGCACCGGCTGCACCGAGGACGACGGCGCCGCGTCGACGGCCGGCTCGGCGGGGCCCGCGCCGCCGCCCTTGGCGGCGGGCGTCCTGGCGGCGGGGCCCTTGCCCCGCGCGGCCGGACGCTTCGCCGGCTTCTTCTTGCCCTTGTCGGCCACGGTCAGAAGTCCAGGTTGCGCACGTCGCGCGCGTTGCGGGTGATGAACTCCTTGCGCTGCTCGACGTCGTCACCCATCAGCACGCTCATGATCGCGTCGGCCTCCGCGGCCTCCTCCACCGTGACCTGCAGCAGGGTGCGGGTCGCGGGGTCCATCGTCGTGGACTTCAGCTCCTGCCAGTCCATCTCGCCGAGGCCCTTGAGGCGCTGGAACTCCTTCTTGTGGGCCGGGTGCTTCTTGAGGAAGCGGGCCTTGGCCGCGTCGTCCTTGAGGTAGATCTTGTCCTTGCCGACCTCCGTGGAGTACAGCGGCGGCTGCGCGATGTACACGTAGCCGCGCTCCACCATCGGGCGCATCTGTCGGTAGAAGAACGTGAGGAGCAGCGTGCGGATGTGGCTGCCGTCCACGTCGGCGTCCGCGAGGATGATCACCTTGTGGTAGCGGGCCTTCTCGACGTCGAACTCCGCGTTGCCCAGGCCGCCGCCGATCGCCAGCACCAGCGTCTGGATCTCGGTGTTCTTGACCATCGCCTCCTGGCGTGAGCGCTCGACGTTGAGGATCTTGCCGCGGATCGGCAGGATCGCCTGCGTGCGCGGGTCGCGCGCGTCGACCGCCGTGCCGCCGGCGGAGTCGCCCTCGACGATGAGGATCTCGCTCTCGGCGGCCGAGCGCGACTGACAGTCCTTGAGCTTGTCGGGCATGCCGGCGCCCGCGAGCGAGGTCTTGCGACGGATCGCGTTCTTCGCGTTCTTCGCCGCGATGCGCGCCTCGGCGGCGGAGACCGCCTTCTTGACGATGAGGCGCGCCTCCTGCGGGTGCTCCATGAGCCACTCCTCGAGGCGCACGTTGGTCTCGCGCTGGACGAAGGAGCGCATCGCGACGTTGCCGAGCTTGGACTTGGTCTGGCCCTCGAACTGCGGCTCGCGCAGCTTGACCGACACGACGGCGAAGAGGCCCTCGCGGATGTCCTCACCGAGCAGGTTCTCGTCCTTCTCGCGCAACTCCTTGGTCTCGCGGGCGAACTTGTTGACCGCGGCGGTGAGCGCGGTCTTGAAGCCCTCGACGTGCATGCCGCCCTCGGTGGTCGAGATGCCGTTGGCGTAGCCCTCGATCGACTCGTTGTACCCGCGGTTCCACTGGAGGGCGACCTCCATGGTCTGGTCGGCCTCGCTCGCCTGGTAGTGACCGATGCGCTCGAAGAGCGGGCCGTTGGACGCGTTCTTGTTGCGCACCATGTCGACGATGCCGCCGTCGAACTTGAACGACTTCTCGTCGTCCTTGCCCTTGCGCTCGTCGCGGAACACCATCTCGACCCCGCGGTTGAGGTACGCGATGGTCTCGAGGCGGGTCGTCACGCGCCGGGCGACGAACTCGGTGCCCTCCGAGGCGAAGATCTCGGGGTCGGGCCAGAACGTGATGCGGGTGCCGGTCGTGCGCCCCTCGGGCGTCTTGCCCGCCTTGGTGATCTTGCCCTTGGGGGTCCCACCGTCGCGGAACTCCTGGCGCCACCGGGTGCCGTCGCGGTCCACCTCGGCCACCACGCGGGTGGACAGCGCGTTGACCACGCTCACGCCCACGCCGTGGAGGCCTCCCGAGACCTTGTAGCCCTTGCCGTCGAACTTGCCGCCCGCGTGCAGCACGGTGAGCACCACCTCGAGCGCGCTCTTGCCCTTGTGCTGGCCGCTCGGGTACGGGTCCACGGGGATGCCGCGGCCGTCGTCGTCGACCGTGCAGGAGCCGTCGGCGTTGAGCGTGACGACGATGCGGGTGCAGGCCCCCGCCATGGCCTCGTCCACCGAGTTGTCCACGACCTCCCAGATGAGGTGGTGGAGGCCGTTGAGCCCCGTCGACCCGATGTACATGCCCGGGCGCTTGCGCACCGGCTCGAGACCCTCGAGGACGGTGATCGCCTGCGCGTCGTAGGCGGCGTCGGTGCGCGCGGGGGCGGTGGGTTTGGGGTTCGCCATCAGTGGACCGACCTCACATTCTACCCATGGGTGTCATCGCGAGACCCGCACCTCGATGCCCGACACCAGCGTGCCCGTCGTCTGACTCACGCGCGTGCAGATGTCACGCTCGAGGAACTTCACGTGCGTCGCCCACGCGGGGTCGTCGACGTCGACGTACAGGCGTCCGCGATCGAGCTTCACCGGCGACGCGTGTCGCGCGACCTGCTCGCCGACGATCTCGGGCCACGCGCCGAACACGCCGGACACCGTCTCGACGTCGGGCGAGCCGAGGCGGCGCAGTAGGCCGTCCAGCTCGTCGCGCAGTCGCGCCGGCTCGCGTCGCTCCGTCATCCCACCTCCCCGAGTGCGCCCGAGACGATACGCACGCGCTGGACGATGTGTGCGACCTGCGGCAGGGGCGACGCGGAGGTGATGAGCGCCTGGCCCGCGGGCACGTGCGCCAGCAGCGCCGCGGCCCGTCGCTCGTCGAGCTCGGAGAGCACGTCGTCGAGCACGAGCACGGGCGACTCTCCCGTCGCGTCGGTGACGAGCCGGTGCACCGCGAGGCGCATCCCGAGGGCGAGCGTGCGCTGCTCCCCCTGCGACGCGTGGGTGCGCGCGTCGAGCCCGCCCACGGTGAGCGCGACGTCGTCGCGGTGCGGCCCCACGGTGGTCACGGCGCGACGCAGGTCCTCGCCGCGCGACGCCGCGAGCGCGGCGGCGAGCCCGACCGCGCGCCACTCCGGGTCGTAGCGCAGGCCGATGGTGCCGGCCGCGCCCGCGAGGTCGGCGTACGCGCGGTCCACCTCGGGCGCGAGCCGGCGCGCGAGATCGTCCCGCGCGTCGCCGAGGCGGGTGCCGACGTCGGCGTACTTGGCGTCCCAGGCGTCCAGCATCGAGCCGACGGCGTCGCTCGTGCGGCCGCCCGCCGCCTTGAGCGTCGCGTTGCGCTGGCGCACGACCCGGTCCACCTCGAGGCGCAGCGCGTCGTGGCGGGCCGAGAGGGCGACGAGGCCGTCGTCGATCCAGTCGCGGCGGCCCTGCGGGCCGCCCTTCACCAGCTCGAGGTCGTCGGGGGAGAACACGGTGGTGCGCACCACGCCGAGCAGGTCCCGCGCCCGGGCGAGCCGCTGGCGGTTGACGTGGATCACGTTGCGCCCCTCGCGCGACAGGCGGGCCTCCACGAGCACCTCGCGCCCGTCGTCGTGGCGCACCGTGGCGCGCACGATCGCCTCGGCCGTGCCGTCGCGGATCATCGCGTCGCCGGGCACGCCACGGAAGCTGCGCATCGTCGCGAGGTAGCCGAGTGCCTCCGTGAGGTTGGTCTTGCCCTGGCCGTTGTCGCCGAGCACCGCGACGACGCCGGGCGCGAGCGCGATCTCGAGGCGCGCGTAGTTGCGCCAGTCGACGAGCTCGAGGCGGGTGATGATCACGCGCGGGCGACGCTACCCATCGGGTCGTACCCGGATCGGGCGACTCGTCCCGTCGCGCGCCGCGCGCTACGTCGTGAGTCGCTGCGGCATCACGAGGTAGAGGTAGTGCGGGTCGCCGACGCCGCGCAGCACCGCGGGCTTGACCGGCTCCGTCGTCTGGATCGAGATCTCCTCCGTCGTGATCGCCTCGATGCCCTGCAGCAGGTAGTCCGAGTTGAAGCCGAGGGTGATGTCCGAGCCCTGCATCGTCGCGTCGATCTCGTCGACGACCTGGCCGAGGTCCTGCGTGACGACCGAGAGGCGCAGCACCGAGCCCGTCATCTCGAGGCGCACGGGCGTGGTCTCGCGCGCGAGGATGCGCGCGCGGCGCACGGCCTCGAGCAGCTGCTCGCGGTTGGTCGTGAGCTGGTTGGGGTAGCTCGAGGCGATGAGCTGCTTGTACTTGGGGAACTCGACGTTGAGCAGCGTGGTCGTGAGGGTGACGCCGCCGCACTCGAACGTCGCCCGGTTGTCGCCCTGCGTCACCCGCACCTCGTCGCCGTGCTGGATCAGGCGCTCGAGCTCCCCGAGGGAGCGGCTCGGGACGAGGATCTCCTGGCCGCGGCCGACGAGGGTGGCGCCGGGCAGCTCGCGCACGGCGAGGCGGTAGGAGTCGGTGGCCACGAGGCGCACGCCGTCGGGCTCGGCGGCCACCAGCACGCCGGTGAGCGCGAGGCGCTGCATGTCGCCCGAGGCGGCCCGCACGACCTGGCGGAGGGCCTCGGCGAAGGTCGCGGCCGAGATCGTGACGGGCGAGCCCGACGCGGTGACGACCTGGGGGAAGTCGGTGGCGGCGAAGGCCGGGACGGTGAACTGCGACTTGCCGGCGGAGACGAGGACCTCCTCGGCGTGGCCCTCGATCGTGACCTTCTCCTCGGGCATCGAGCGCACGATGTCGCTGATGAGCTTGGCGCTCACGACGGCCACGCCATCGGCGACGCCGCCGACCGGGAGCTCGAAGCGCACGCTGAGGTCGTTGTCGGTGCAGGTGAGCACCAGCTGGTTGCCCGTCACCGAGAGGTGCGCGCCCGAGAGCGCGGGGAGCGCGTTGTTGCGGTGCGAGGCGACGCGCGCCGCCGACCCGAGCGCCTCGCTGAGCGCCTCGCGCTCGACCCTGAACTTCACGTCAGCCACCTCGTCGCCGGGACGCGGGTATTACCCACACGTCGGAAGATATGGATGATGACAGTAATAAGGCCTGTGGATTGTGGACAAACGGTGGAACGCCCAGCGTCCGCACCCCGGGGTTGCACCCGCGTCATTCCACCGCCCGCACATCCGACACGCGTGTCGTTCGCCGCGCGGTGGATGACGGGGCGTCGTCCACGTCCCGCCCACCGCTCGTCCACAGCCCCGTCCACAGGCCGTGCCGGGGTCACGACCCGAACTTCTGGACCAGTTCGGCGACCTGCTCGTACACCTGCTTGCGCTCCTTCATGAGGCGCTGCGTCTTCTCGACCGCGTGGATCACCGTGGTGTGGTCCCGGCCGCCGAAGAGTCGGGCGATCGCCGGGTAGCTGAGGTCGGTGAGCTCGCGGAAGACGTACATCGCGGTCTGGCGCGCCGTGACGAGCGGGCGCTGGCGGCTCTTGGACCGCAGGGCCTCGACCGTGACCCCGAGGTGCTCGGCCACGTCGGCGAGCAGCTGGTCGTCCGTGCGGGGCTTGGTGCTGGAGCGGGTGACGAGGTCGGCGAGCAGCGTGCGGGCGAGGTCCACGTCCACCGCCCGCTTGTTGAGGCTGGCGTAGGCGGTGATGCGGATGAGGGCGCCCTCGAGCTCGCGGATGTTGGACGTCACGTGCTCGGCGACGAACTGCAGGACGTCCTGCGACACGCCGGTGCCGTCGCGCTCGGCCTTGTTGCGCAGGATGGCGAGGCGGGTCTCCACGTCGGGCGGCTGGATGTCGGTGATGAGGCCCCAGCGGAAGCGGCCGCGGAGCCGGTCCTCGAGCGTCGGGATCGCGTCGGGCACCCGGTCGGACGAGATGACGATCTGCTTGTTGGCGCCGTGGAGCGAGTTGAACGTGTGGAAGAACTCCTCCTGGAGCCCCTCCTTGCCCTCCATGAACTGGATGTCGTCGATGAGGAGGACGTCCACCTCGCGGTAGCGGCGCTTGAACGCCGCGATCGAGTTGCTGCGGATGCCGTCCACGTACTCGTTGAGGAACGTCTCGGTCGACACGTAGCGCACCTCGAGGGCCGGGTAGTGCTGCTTCACGTACCAGCCGATCGCGTGGAGGAGGTGCGTCTTGCCGAGCCCGGCGGAGCCGTACACGAAGAGCGGGTTGTACGAGCGGCCCGGCGTCTCGGCGACGCGCATCGCGGCGGCGAGCGCGAACTGGTTGGACGCGCCCTTGACGAACGTCTCGAACGTGTAGCGCGGGTTGAGCCCCGTCGCCACGTCGCGGCCGACGGGCTGCGCACTGCTCGCGACGCGGGCCGAGTCGGGTGCGTCGGCGGCGCGCTCGCGCGGCGTCACGATCGGCGTCGCCGTCGCGTCGGCGTGCTCGACGCGCTCGAGCAGGTCGGAGGCCGAGACCGCCTGGACGTCGATGCGCAGCTCGCGCCCCTCGGCGCCGACCTCGTCGAGCGCGTCGCGCACCAGCGACATGTAGCGGGTGAGGATGCGGTCGCGCACGAACGTGTTGGGCACGCGCAGCCGCAGGCGCATCTTGTCGTCCTCGACGGCGATCGCGTCGTTGAAGGTGGAGAACCAGACGGCCTCCGAGACCTGCGAGCGCAGGACCTGGGCGGTGGCCGACCAGAGGGCCTCGTGTTCCGTCGACATCTCGCCCCTCCCTCCCCGTGGGTCCCCGACGCGGGGACGGCAAGGTAGCAAAGTTTCCACAGGGGGCAAAAAGCGCCCCCCGCCCGCGGCCCGTTGGCGCCGCGCCTCCCGCAGGTAGCCTGACCCGGCGAGCTTCGCATCGGACTCGCGCCGGATCCGAATCACATCATTGACGTCAGGAGCAGCGCGTGAAGCGCACATTCCAACCGAACCAGCGCCGTCGCTCCAAGAAGCACGGCTTCCGCAATCGCATGAAGACCAAGGGTGGTCGCGCCGTCCTCAAGTCGCGCCGCGCCAAGGGCCGTCACCGGCTCTCGGCTTGATCGATCGCATCCGCGAGCGACAGGTCTTCGCCCGGCTGCGTCGGGAGGGCACGTACGTGCGCTCCGGCGTCCTGTGGTGCAGCGTGCTCCCCGACCCCGCACTCCCCGCCCCCTCCGTCGCCTGGGCGCTCGGCCGCTCGGTGGGCAACGCCGTGACGCGCAACCGCGTCCGGCGTCGCCTCCGCGAGGCGGTCCGCGCCCGCGAGTCGCGCCTCGACCGCGCCTGGTACCTCATCGGTGCCCGCCCCGAGGCGGCCCGCATGGGCTGGGACGAATTGTCCTCCGAGACGGGTCGCCTGCTCGACGCCTGTGCCGCCGCGGGGGTCGGGCGATGAGCCGCGCCGCCTCGGCCGCCCTGCGCGCGGTCCGCGCGTACCGCGCGGCATTCGCCGGGCGCCCCTCCCCCTGCCGGTTCTTCCCCACCTGCTCGGAGTACGCCGAGGAGGCGATCGAGGTGCACGGCGCGGTGCGCGGCGGCTGGCTGACGGCGCGCCGCCTCTGCCGCTGCCGACCCCTCGGCCCGAGCGGCTTCGACCCCGTCCCGGAGGCCAGCCGTGTTTGATTGGGCGTTCCAGGGGGTCGCGTGGCTGATGGCCACCTTCTACGGCTGGGTACCCGACTACGCCTTCGCGATCGCGCTCATGGCCGTCGTCGTGATGCTCGTGCTCACCCCCCTCACCCTCAAGAGCACCAAGGGGATGCTCGAGATGCAGCGCCTGCAGCCCGAGATGCGCCGCCTCCAGGCCGAGCACCGCGGCGACCGCCAGAAGCTCAACGAGGCGATGATGCGCCTCTACCAGGAGCACAAGGTCAACCCGCTCGCGTCCTGCCTGCCGCTCCTCGCGCAGATGCCGGTCTTCATCGTCCTGTTCCGACTCGTCAACGGCCTCACGTTCGTCCCCGAGGGCGGGACGACCTTCGCCCCGCGCTACCTCGACGAGTCGACGGCCCTCTACCAGTCGCTCGAGGGCGCCGACCAGATGCGCGCGCTCGGACTCGACCTGTCCCGCCACCCGATCGACGTGATGCGCGGGGACTTCGTCGGCGGGCTCCCCTACGCGGGCCTCGTCGTGGTGCTGGCCCTCGTGTACCTCGTGCAGCAGCGGATGGTCGCCTCCCGCACCGTGTCGCCCACCATGTCGGCCTCGCAGGCCCGGCTGCTCCAGTACATGCCGGTGGCCTTCGCCTTCTTCCAGCTCATCCTCCCGACCAGCCTCGTCGTCTACTACCTCGCGCAGGCCGTGATCCGCATCGGCCAGCAGCAGTACATCACCGTCCGCTTCTACCGTCGCGACGACAGCCTCGGCCGCCAGGCCCAGGCCGCCAGTGCCGCGGCGCGCGAGATCGCGGAGCGGGAGAAGAAGGAGGGCAGGGGCGGTCAGGACAAAAAGTCCAACAAGGCCAGCGAGCCCTTCTCCAGCAAGCGCGTCACGCCGCCCAAGGGCGGCGCTCCCGCGCGCCCGTCGTCGTCGCCGGGCTCCTCGCGACGACACCCCACGCCGCCCGGGAGCACCCGCAGCGGCCAGGTACGCAAGTCGGACGAGAAAGGACACTGAGCCATGGAATGGGTCGAGACCACCGCGGAGACGATCGAGGAGGCCAAGTCGTTGGCGCTCGATCAGCTGGGCGTCGACGAGAGCGATGCCGAGTTCGAGATCCTCGAGGAGCCGCGCGCCGGCCTGTTCGGCCGCACGCGGGGCGAGGCGCGCGTGCGCGCCCGGGTGCGGCCGACGGCCGCGCGCCCGAAGCGCGAGCGGGGCGGTCGCGACCGCCGCGACCGCGGGGAGCGGCGGGGTCGTGACCGTGAGCGAGGCGACGGTGGCGGCCGGGGTGGCCGCGAACGCCGGGAGTCGCGCGACGGCGGCCGGGACCGCGATCGGGACCGGGACAGGGCCAGGGACGGGGGTCGCGACCGCGGCCGGGACCGGGACCGGGACCGTGATCGCGACGATGCCTCGGACCGCGGCGAGCGCCGCCGCAACGAGACCCCCATCGCACCGTCCGCGGTCAGCGACGCCGCGACGACCTTCCTCGACGGCCTCGTGCGGGCGTCGGGAGCCTCGGGCCGCGCCGTCGCGCGGGTCGAGGGGGAGGAGATCGACATCAACATCGAGGGCGACGACCTCGCCTTCCTCGTGGGCAACAAGGGCCAGACCCTGACGGCCCTGCAGGATCTCACCCGCGTGGTGAGCCAGCGCCGGCTGGGGGACCACGAGACGCGGCTCAAGGTCGACGTCGCGGGCTACCGCGAGCGGCGCAAGGCGGCGCTGACCCGCTTCGCCCTCAAGGTCGCCGAGGACGTCCGGGAGGCCGGCGAGGCCCGGGCCCTCGAGCCCATGAACGCCGCGGACCGCAAGGTCGTCCACGACGCCCTCGCCGAGGTCGCCGACATCGTGACCCGCAGCCAGGGGAGCGACCCGTTCCGTCGAGTCGTGGTGGCGCTGGCCGCCGAGGCGGACGGGGCCGGTCGGGGCAACGACCGGGACTCGGATGCCGACGGGGACGACGACCAGGGAGACGACGACTGACCGACCCGACGCCCGTCGGGGGCACGCGTCGCGTGCTCGAACGCCTCCTGCGGGAGGCACAGCGGGTCGGCGCCATCTCGGCCCGGCCCGTCGAGGAGGTCATCGACCATGCCGCGCAGTTCGCGGCCGCCCTGCCGACCGGGGCGCGGCGGGTCGTGGACCTCGGCAGCGGGGCCGGCGTGCCGGGCCTCGTGGTCGCGGTGCTGCGGCCCGACCTGCACTGCGTCCTCGTCGACCGGCGCGCGACGCGGACCGACGCCCTGCGGCGGTCCGTCTTGGCCCTCCAGATCGGGGACCGAGTGGCCGTCGAGTGTCGGGACGTGGCCGATCTGGTGCAGGATCCGGCGTGGCAGGGACGCTTCGACGCGGCCATGAGCCGGGGGTTCGGCCCCCCGAGCCAGACCCTGCGGTGGTCCCGTGCCCTGGTGAGGTCCGGCGGGGCCGTGCTGGTGAGCGAGCCCCCGGCGGGGACGCCCGACCGGTGGGATCGAGCCCAGGTCGCGGCCCTCGGACTGCGGGGGCCGGAGCGAGTGGGCGGCGTGGCCGTGTTCCACGTGGAACATCCCGGGGAGGGTCCAGCGACCGCGTCGTAGCCCAGGGCTACGCTCGCGCCATGGTCCGACCCCGTCCCACCCCCCGGATCATCGCGGTGGCCAACCAGAAGGGCGGGGTGGGCAAGACCACGACGGCCATCTCCCTCGGGGCGGCGCTGGCCGATCTGGGCTACCGGGTGCTCCTCGTGGATCTCGACCCCCAGGGCAACGCCACGACGGGCCTCGGGATCGACAACCGCTCCCTCCAGGTGACCATCTACGACGTCCTCCTGCGCCAGGAAAAGCTGGACAACTGCATCGAGACCACGGCGGTCCGCAACCTCTTCGTGGCCCCGAGCACCCTCGACTTGGCGGGGGCCGAGATCGAGCTGGTGCCCGAGATGGGCAGGGAACAGCGCCTGTCCAAGGCCCTGGCCAGCCTGGCCGACCAGTACGACTACGTCCTCATCGACTGCCCCCCGACCCTGGGGCTCCTCACCGTCAACGCCCTGGTGGCGGCTCGGGAGGTCCTCGTCCCGATCCAGTGCGAGTACTACGCCCTGGAGGGGATCGAGCAGCTCCAGCGGAGCATCGACCGAGTCGCCACCCACCTCAACCCCGAGTTGGGGATCTCGGCCATCGTCTGCGTCATGTACTCCAAGACCAAGCTGGCCGACGACGTGGTCCGGGTGGTCCGGGAGCGATTTGCCGACCTCGTCTGCGACGCCGTCGTGCCCCGCTCGGTGCGGGTGGCGGAGGCCCCCTCGTACGGCAAGCCCATCACGGTGTTCGACCCGTCCTCGGCGCCCGCCGAGGCGTACCGACGAGTAGCAAAGGAGTTGAGCGGTGGCGCGGCAGACAGGACTCGGTAAGGGCATCGAGGCACTCATCCCCGGGGGCGCGGGCTCCGGCGGGGGTCGCGGAGGGGCCTTCCAGGACCTCCCCATCGACAAGATCTCGCCCAACCCCCGACAGCCCCGCGCCCAATTCGACGAGGGGGCCCTCGCGGAGCTGGCCGCGTCGATCACCGCCGTCGGGGTGCTCCAGCCCGTCCTGGTCCGCCACCTCGACCGCGAGGCCGGCACCTACGAGCTCATCGCGGGGGAGCGGCGCCTGCGGGCCTCCAAGCTCGCGGGCCGCACCGTGATCCCCGCCATCATCCGCGAGTCCGACGACCTCTCGAGCGTCGAGCAGGCCCTGGTCGAGAACCTGCACCGTCAGGACCTCACCCCCCTGGAGGAGGCCGCGGCCTTCCAACAACTCATCGAGGACTTCCGCCTCACCCACGACCGACTCGCGACCCGAGTCGGTCGCAGCCGCACGCACGTCACCAACGCGCTGCGCCTGCTCAACCTCCCGCCCTCCATCCAGCAACTCCTCGGCGATCGTCGGCTCTCGGGCGGACACGCGCGCGCGTTGCTCGGCATCGAGGATCGCGCGACGCAAGAGACGTTGGCGCGCCGGGCGGCGACCGAGGGTTGGAGCGTGCGCGCGACCGAGGAGGCCGTCCGCCTCGCCCAGGAGGCCGCGGGCCGAGGCGGGCGAACCAAGAAGGACCACGGCAGCGGCTCGAAGGGCGGCACCGACAAGGGGTCGACCACGGGCGGTGGTGGGACCGACACGCTGCGTCCACCCGGTCTGCTCGAGTTGGAGCGGCTCCTCGGCGAGCACCTCGCCACGACCGTCGCGGTGACCGTCGCGGGGGGTCGCGGCAAGGTCGTCATCGAGTTCGCCGACTACGACGACCTCGAGCGGATCTATCGCGTGATGATCGAGGGTCCGCCGACGATCTAGACCCTCAGCCTCCCGTATACGGTCCACACACCCTGTGGACAACCCTGTGGACGCCCCCTAGCGGGCGGAGGGCATGAACTCGGCGAGATCCGCGAGCAGCGCGGCCTTCGGCTTCGCACCGACGAGCTTCTTCTTCATCTCCCCGCCGTGGAACACGAGCAGCGTGGGGATGCTCATGATGCCGTAGCGCTGGGCGACGTCGCCGTGGTCGTCGACGTTGAGCTTCGCGATCGTCACCTTGCCGGCCTGCTCGGTCGCGATCTCCGCGAGCACCGGGGCGATCGCCTTGCACGGCCCGCACCACTCGGCCCAGAAGTCGACGACGACCGGGGTCGTCGAGGACTTGACGGTCTCGTCGAAGTTGGCGCTCGTGAGGGTAAGGACGTTGCCGGCCATGGGTCGCCCAGCCTAGTGCTGGGCCTCGAGCCAGCGCTCGCAGTCGATCGCCGCCATGCAGCCCGACCCGGCCGCCGTGATCGCCTGGCGGTACACGCTGTCCTGCACGTCGCCGCACGCGAAGACGCCGGGGACGTTGGTGAATGAGGATCCCGCGCGGGTCTTGAGGTAGCCGCTGTCGTGCATGTCGAGCTGTCCGGTGAAGAGGTCGGTCGAGGGGCGGTGGCCGATCGCGATGAAGAGCCCGGTCACGGGCAGGGTCCGCTCGGCACCGGTGACGGTGTCGGTGAGCACCACCCCCTCGAGTCGGTCGGCCCCGAGGATCCGGGTCACCTGCGAGTTCCAGGCGAAGCGGATCTTGGGGTTGGACGTGGCCCGGTCCTGCATGATCTTGGAGGCCCGGAGGGCGTCGCGACGGTGCACGAGCGTCACGGTCTCGGCGAACTTGGTGAGGAACGTCGCCTCCTCCACCGCCGAGTCTCCGCCGCCCACCACCGCGATGTGCTGGCCGCGGAAGAAGAACCCGTCGCAGGTCGCACAGGTGCTGACCCCGTGGCCGATGAGGCGGGTCTCGTCGGGGATCCCGAGCATGAGCGACCGGGCGCCCGTCGAGACGATGACGGCGTCGGCCTCGTGGAGGGTCTCGCGGACCCAGACCTTGAACGGCCGGGCGGAGAAGTCGACCCGGGTGGCCTTCTCGGTCACGAATGCGGCGCCGAAGCGCTCGGCCTGTTCGCGGAATTTCAGCATCAGCTCGGGCCCCATCACGCCCTGGGGGAAGCCCGGGAAGTTTTCCACCTCGGTCGTCAGCATGAGCTGGCCGCCCGGCTGGTCGCTCGTCGACGACGGCTCGCCCTCGATGACGAGCGGGGCGAGGCTGGCGCGCGCCGCGTAGATCGCCGCGGTGAGGCCCGCGGGTCCCGACCCGATGATGACCACCTTGTGCCGCGCCATGCGGGCGCGAGGCTACCCGACGGTCAGTCGTCGTCCCCGTGGCGGCGTCGCAGCAGCGCGGCCCCGAGCAGCACGAACGCCGCGGCCAGCCCGAGGTAGCCGACCCACACCGCGTCCTCCCGTGCCAGCCACACGTCGAGCAGCTCGTGCACGCCGCGGGCGATCGCCACGAGCAGGAGCACCGTCGCGACGACGACGCCCGTGCCGACCACGAGGGAGAAGACCACGGCCCGCACGACGATCGCGACGGGACGCGTGGCGACGTCGCGCACCGTGCCGACGCCGCGCTCGAGCAGGTCGGTCACGCGCCGCGCCCAGCGCGGGTCGCGCAGCGGATTGCTCACGGGCCCGTGGGGGCGAACGCGAGGTCCTGCATCACGCCCTGGTACGGGTTGCGCCCACCGCACTGGCCGCCCTCGCCGACCTGCCGCAGCGCGACGAGCACGTAGCGCGCGGGCGTCGCGATCGCGATGCTCGTGCGGGCCCGGCGCGTGTTGTAGTCCGACGCGACGCGCGGACCCCAGCCCTCGAGCGTCGACGGCGCGGCGTCGTTGGCGGCGTACACCTCGATCGCCCACGGTCCGTTGCGCATCGCCACCTCGAGCGTGCCGGCGGACGCCGCGCTGAGCTCGACGAGCACGCCGACGTACCCCTTGCGCCCCAGGTATTGGTTGGCGTAGCACTCGGTCGTCCAGACGGTCTGCGGGTCGCCGTCGAGCAGCGCGGGGATCATCGTCTCGTTCTCCTGGGCGTCGTCGCCGAGCGGGTCGTAGCTCGTGAGGCGCTGGATCGTGACGGGCGGCAGCATCGCCGCCGCCTCCGCCGCGGGGGTGGCGGCCTCCGTGCGGGTGAAGGTCCGCACCGCGGCGACGAGCACGGCCACGGCGAGCAGCGCCGCGACCCCGGCGAGCGCGAGGGTGCTGCGGCCCGTGCCCCGGCGGGACCCGCCGGCGGCTGCGTCACCCTCGGCGCGCGGTGGGCGGACGCGCCGCTGGCGCACGGGCGTCTCGGCCTGGCGCGTGCGGAGCACGGGCTGGCCGGGGATGTGCGCGATCGCGCCGGCATCGCTCGTGCGGCGGCGGTGCGGCGGCGTGCCGGTCTCGTCGCGCGGTGCGGCCGCGGGCGCGATCGTCGCGCCCGCGTCGGGCCCGGTCGGCTCGATCGTCGCGACGCCGTCGGGCGGCGTCATCGTCGTCGTCACGTCGAGCTGCCGGGTCGCGGCGGCCATCAGCGCGGCGCGCGTCTCCTCGCCCGTCGCGTAGCGGTGCTCCGGGTTGCGCGCGAGCAGCCGGTGGATGACGCGCACGAGCTGCGGCGAGAGCTGCGGCTGCAGGTGCGCGAGGTCCGTCGGGTCGCGCTGCAGCCGCGCGAGCGCGGTCTCGGCGTCGGTGTCACCGACGAACGGCACCCTGCCCGCGAGGCACTCGTAGAGCACGAGGCCGAGCCCGTAGAGGTCGGCGCGCCCGTCGAGCGGCTTGCCGCGCACCTGCTCGGGCGACAGGTACTTGGCCGTGCCCATCATGATGTTGTCGTTCGTCAGGTCGCCGCCGGTCGGCGAGAGCGCCTTGGCGATCCCGAAGTCGGCGAGGAGGAAGCGCCCCTCGGGCGTGATGAGGATGTTGCCCGGCTTCACGTCGCGGTGCACGATCTGGGCGCGGTGCGCGGCGTCGAGCGCGGCGGCGATCGCGGCGCCCATGTGGATCGTGAGCTGCGCGCCGAGCCGCCCGCGCCGGTCCAGCAGCTCGCGGAGGCTCTTGCCCTGCACGTACTGCATGACGACGGCCTGGCGCCCCTCGTCCTCCACCGAGTCGTACACCGCGACGATGTTCGGGTGGTTGAGCGCCGCGCACGCCACGGCCTCGCGACGGAAGCGCTCGGCGACGGTGGGGTCGCTCGCGAGCTGCGGCTTCAGCACCTTGACCGCGACCTTGCGGTTGAGGAACGTGTCGGTCCCGAGCCACACCTCGGCCATGCCGCCACGCGCGATCTGTCGCTCGAGCCGGTACCGCCCGGCGACGACGGTGGCGCCGTGGGCCTCCTCGGGTCGCGGCGCGGGCATCATCGGCGCCCGCGACGCTAGTTTCGCGGGCCTTTTCGTTCGGGGAATGTCGCCGCGCGCGGCTCACCGCGCGCGGCGAGCGCCGCGTCCCGCGGCGTCAGGCGACGTGGTACGTGACGCCGATCGTCCCCGGACCCGTGTGCGAGCCGATGACGGACCCGATGTCGCCGACGACGATCTCGCCCGAGTGGGTCTCGCGGAGCTGGGCGACGAAGGCGTCGACGTCCGCGCACTGGGCGTGGAGCACCGCGACGTCGGTGACGGGGCCGGCGGCGCGGAACTGCTCGATCACGAAGGCGAGGGCCTTGGACCGGGTGCGCTGCTTGCCGCCCTCGGCCACCTTGCCGTCCTTCACGGTGATGATCGGCTTGATCGCGAGGGCGGAGGCGAGCAGGGCCTTGGCCCCGCCGATGCGGCCGTTCTTCTTGAGGTTCTCCAGCGTGTCGAGCGCGCCCCACACGCGGGTGCGCTCGCAGAGGTCCTCGACGGTGCGGGCGAGCGACTCGAGGTCGGTGGCGGTCCGCGCGAGGCGCGCTGCGGCCAGCACGTTGATGCCCTCGCCCATCGACGCCGAGCGGCTGTCGACGATGCGCACCGGCACGGTGACGCCCGACTGCGCGACGCCCTGCTCGGCGGACGCCCGCGTCGCCGAGAGCTCCGACGACAGCGTGACGACGAGGATGCCGGTCGCGCCCTCGGCGGCGAGCCGCTGGTAGGCGGCGGCAAACTGCCCGGGCGCCGGCGCCGCGGTCTGCGGCAGCACGGGCGACGCGGAGCACCGCGCCCAGAACTCGGTGGGGGTCAGTCCCTCGCGGTCGACGAACTCCTCGTCGCCGAAGCGGAAGGTGAGTGGCACGAGCGTGATGCGCAGCTCGTCGACCAGCCGCTGGGGCAGGTCGCAGGCGCTGTCGGTGACGATGCGGAGGGTCATGTGCGCGAGCGTAGTACGGGATGGTGCTTGCTGATCCGCTTGCGGTACCTGCGCCGCAGGTGGGTGACCCACCACACGGCGAGCAGCAGCACGCCGACGCCCGTCACCGCGCGTCCGAGGCCGGCGATCGCGTTGACGCGTGCCGACACCTCGATCCGTCGTCCGAGCTGGCCGAGTCCGTCGGCGGTGAAGATGCGCACGTCGACGGGGAAGAGCCCGTTGGCACGCGCGACGACCGGGATCGACACCTGCGCGCCGCCGCCCGCGGGCACGGTGACGACCACGGCGCCCGTGCCGACCTCAAGCTTGTCGCTCGCGACGCGCACCTGCACGGTGAGCGGCTCGCCGTAGGCGTTGGTGAGCTCGACGCGCAGCTCGCTCTCGCGGCTCCCGAGGGTGAACGTCGTGCCCGGCGCGACCCGCACGGCCGTGCGCACCGCGCGCAGCCTGGCGCGCAGGGCGTCCACGTACTCGGCGCGGCGCGCCTCCGAGAGGTCGTCCGAGGGGAGCACGTCGAGGAGGCGGCCCATGGCGACGCGCGTCGGCGAGGCGGCGTCGAGCGTGCTCGCGACGCGCTCCACGGCGGCGCGCAGGTCGTCGACGAGCGCGAGTCGCGCCGTGAGGTACGTGCGGGAGCGCGGTCGCAGCACCGGCTGGGCGGCCTCCGGCGGCGGCGCGCCGAGCCCGCGCAACGGCGCGAGGCGCACCGTCCCCGGCAGACGCTGCAGCACGAGCAGCGCCTCTCGCATCACCTCGGCCGCGACGGGCGCACCGGTGCGCGACGCGAGCACGTAGCGGCGCGACGCGGGGTCGCCGCCGCCCGCCACGATCTCGTCGCGCTCGGCGACGATCTGCGCGGCGATCGCGGTGCCGGAGAGGAACGGGTTGTCGCTCGCGAGCGACAGGTCGTTGGCGAGCAGGCCGTCCACCACGTGCAGTCCGACGACGCCCTCGGCGGTGCGCAGGCGCGACGGGCGCGCCGTGCGGTCCTCGCCGGTGAGCGTGCTGCCCGCCTGCGGCAGCACGACGATGGTGCGCACGCCGAGCGACGCGAGCGCGCCGACGCCGTCGGCGTCGAGCGGCGACGTCGCGACCCACACGCCGTCGTCGGCGTGCCCGTCGACGCCGAGCCCGGTGAGCGCGGTCCGCCCGCGGTCGAGCATGGCGGCCAACGCGTCGACGCGCCGCGAGCGCGCCGCGTCGCCGGGGTCCGCCGGCACGTAGGTCGTCGGCGCGAGCGTGGCCGCGCCCATCGCGGGGGCGAGCCGCGCCCAGGCCTCGCGGTCGCGGGGGTCGGTCGAGGTCGCGAGCCCCTCGAGGTACTCGGGCCGGGCGTGCACGGTGAACGCCGCGGGGTTCACCTCCAGCAGGTCCGCGGCGCGCGTCGCGAGGTCGCGCATCGCGTCGGAGATCGGGGCGGTGCCGTCGGGCTGGAGCACGATCCCGGGGTCGAGGCCGAGGAGCGGCGACACGGTCACGGGCGCCTCCGTCGCGGCGGGGGCGGTGCGGTGCACGAAGGTCACGGCGCGCAGCCGGGGGTTGTCCGCCGTGCGGACCTCCACCACGACGGGGTAGATCCCCGGCCCGCCGAACTCGAGGCGCCGGGCCTCGGTCGCCGCGCCCCCCTCCCGGTCGGTCGCGGTCACGGTCAGCACGTACTGACCGTCCTCCCGCGTCGCGAGGCGCGCGGTGTCGAGCTCGTACTCGTCGCGCACCTCGATCGACTCGGGTGCGGCGAGCGCGCGCCGCACGCCCTCGGCGCCGTCGGTGACGCGCGCGCCCAGCACGACCCGCACCACGTTGGGCTGTGCGGGGTCGGGGGTCGAGAGTCGCGCGCGGAGGCGCGCGTTGTCCACCGCGAAGATGAAGCGCAGCGTCCCGCCCGCCGACACGTTGAAGTTCTGCGCGGTGATGCGCAGCGACGGCACGGCCTCGACCGCCCGCGTGGCGCGCGGCGGCGCGGCGACCGTGGCGCCGAGCACCGTCGCGACGACGGTCGCGGCGCGGACGACGACCCCGGTGACGACCCGCACTCGTCCACCATTACACACGTGCGTAGCCTGTGATGCGTGGTACCGCGGCGGTTCGCACCGGTGCTGGCCGAGGTCGAGCCGCTCGCGCGGCGATTCCGCGACGCGGGCGCGCGGCTCTATCTCGTCGGGGGATCCGTGCGGGACCTCATGCTCGACCGTCGCGTCGACGCGCTCGACTTCGACTTCACGACCGACGCGCGACCCGACGCGGTGCGCGGGATCGTCGAGGGGTGGGCCGATGCGGTGTGGGCGCCGGGCGAGCGCTTCGGCACGATCGCGTGCCGCAAGGGTGCGCGCACCCTCGAGATCACGACCCACCGCGCCGAGGCCTACGCGCCCGAGTCCCGCAAGCCCGAGGTGCGCTTCGCCGACGACGTGCGGGCCGACCTCTCGCGTCGCGACTTCACGATCAACGCGATGGCCCTCGAGGTCACGAGCGACGCCCCGGAGCTCGTCGACCCCTTCGGCGGCATGGCGGACCTCATGTCGCGCACCCTGCGCACGCCCCTCTCGGCCACGGAGAGCTTCTCCGACGACCCGCTGCGCATGATGCGGGCCGCGCGCTTCATCGCCACGCTCGAGGTGGCGCCGGTGCCGGAGCTGGTGGAGGCGGTCGACGCCATGCACGACCGCATCTCGATCGTCTCGGCCGAGCGGGTGCGCGACGAGTTCGATCGGCTCATGGTCGCGGCGCGACCGTCGCTCGGCCTCTGGTTCCTCGTCGACCACGGGGTCTGCCAGCACTTCCTGCCCGAGTTCGGCGCGATGCGCCTCGAGCAGGATCCGATCCACCGGCACAAGGACGTGCTCACCCACACGATCGCCGTGATCGAGAACGTCGCATCCGACGCCCCCTGCGACCTGCGCATCACGCGCCTCGCCGCGTTGTACCACGACATCGGCAAGCCGCGCACCCGCCAGATCCGTCCCGGCAAGGGCGTGACCTTCTACCACCACGAGGTCGTGGGCGCCCGCATGACGCGCGAGCGGATGCGCGCGCTCAAGTACCCGGCGGCCGACGTCGAGGCGGTCTCCGAGCTCGTCGCGCTCACGTCGCGCTTCCACACGTACCAGCTGGGCTGGACCGACTCGGCGGTGCGCCGCTACGTGCGCGACGCGGGGCCGTGGCTCCGCGAGCTCAACGTGCTGACGCGCGCCGACTGCACCACGCGCAACGAGCGCAAGGTCGCGGCGCTCGCGCGCCGCATGGACGAGCTCGAGCAGCGCATCGCGGAGGTGTCGGCCCGCGAGGAGCTCGCGGCGATGCGCCCGGAGCTCGACGGCACCGCCGTCATGGAGCACCTCGGCATCGGCCCGGGCCGCGCGATCGGGGCGGCCCTCGACCACCTCATGGAGATCCGCCTCGAGGAGGGCCTGGTGGGGGATGCGGAGATCCGCGCCCGGCTCGACGCGTGGTGGCGCGCGCACGCCGCGGAGTACCCTCCCGCGTCATGACGGGCGAGGTCGACCACCGGCTGGCGCGACGCGCGCTGATCAAGCAGGTGCGCGCCGGCGAGGTGTCGCGCACGTCGGTCTGCGACGCGCACCCCGAGCTCCTGCGGGTGGCGCGGCGCTTCGGCCGCCGCACGCGCGTGCTCTGCCCCGTCTGCGCCGAGGACCACCTCGTGACGGTCTCCTACGTCTTCGGACCCCGACTCCCGAGCCACGGCCGCTTCGTCGAGACGCGGGCGGAGCTCGAGGCCTTCGATGCCCGGCCCGAGCACTTCACGGCCTACCTCGTCGAGGTCTGCCGTGCCTGCGCGTGGCACCACCTCCTGACCCAGCGCCCGCTGGGGGGACGGCGCAGGTCGGCGATCGCCCGCTCGTCGATACACTGACGCCTCCACATACCTGCCCCCACGGGGGCCCCGCGCCGTCGACGACGGACGGGTCCGAAGGGAGTTGCATGCGATGCGCGCGTACGAATTGATGGTCATCCTCAGCGGTGCGCTGGACGACAACGCGGCCCACTCGTGGCTCGGCACGGTCACCAAGTCGATCCAGTCGGTCGGTGGCAGCGTGCACGGCTCGCCCGACTGGTGGGGCCGCCGCCGCCTCGCCTACCCGATCGCCAAGCAGCACGACGGCTACTACGCCGTGTTCAACGTGCTCGCCGAGGGCGGCGCGCTCGACGAGGTCGAGCGCGGACTGCGCATCTCCGACGACGTGCTGCGCCACAAGCTGCTGCGCCTCCCCGACGCGGAGGCGGCGCGACGCGGCATGACCGTCCCCGCCTGACCGCGCACACAACACCCGTCACCTACCCTCGACCCTTCCCCACGATCGGAGCATCACCATGGCAGACAACACCGTCACCCTCATCGGCAACCTCACCCGCGACCCCGAGATCCGCTTCACGAGCACCGGTCGCGCCGTCGCGTCGTTCGGCCTCGCGGTCGGTCGCCGCTACCAGGTCAACGGCGAGTGGCAGGAGCAGACCTCGTACTTCAACGTGACGGCCTGGGGCCAGCTCGGCGAGAACGCCGCGGCCACCCTCGGCAAGGGCAACCGCGTCGTCGTCACCGGCCGCCTCGAGCAGCGCGAGTACACCAACCGCGAGGGTGAGAAGCGCACCGCGATCGACGTGATCGCCGACGAGCTCGGGCCCAGCCTCCGCTGGGCGACCGCCACCATCGAGCGCAACCCCCGCCCCGAGGGCGGCCGCGGCGGCGCGGGTGGTGGAGAGGGCGGCGGCGCGGGCGGCGGTCAGCCGGCCCCGAGCCGCGGGACCAACCCCGGATCCGAGTCCTCGCCGTTCGACGGCGAGGAGCCGTTCTGACGGCCCACCGCTAGCACCCCGACCAAAGGACGAGCCACACCATGACCAGCAAGCGCAACAAGGCCCGCGCCGCCAAGGCGGCACAGCGCAAGATCAAGAAGCGTCCCAACACGCTCGCGCAGGAGAACGTCACCTACATCGACTACAAGGACGTCAACCTGCTGCAGCGCTTCATGTCCGATCGCTCCCGCCTCCGCGCGCGGCGCATGACGGGCAACGACGTGCAGCAGCAGCGCGACATCGCGACCGCGGTCAAGAACGCGCGCGAGATGGCGCTCCTGCCGTACACCAAGCGCGTCGCCGCCACCCGCGTCCCGCGCGGGCGCGACGGCGAGGGCGGTCCGCGCCGCGGCCGCGACGGGGGTCGCGACGGTGGTCGTGACGCCGCGGGCATCGAGACGCCCGCGT
This sequence comes from Actinomycetota bacterium, assembly GCA_041158045.1. Taxonomy (GTDB): domain Bacteria; phylum Actinomycetota; class Acidimicrobiia; order Acidimicrobiales; family Ilumatobacteraceae; genus CAXRBC01. Next base: position 37,075 of record JBEBCD010000003.1, read on the forward strand.
CGGCCGAGGCCGCGGTCGCCGATGTGACGACCGGGACGGTCGCCGCCGAGTCGAACGAGCAGGTGTCGTCGTGAAGGTCCTGCTCCGCGCGGACGTCGCGGGCGTGGGGCGCCGGGGCGACATCGTCTCGGTCTCCGCGGGCCACGCGCGCAACTTCCTGCTGCCCAACGACCTCGCGATCGTCGCGAGCGAGTCGACCGTCGCCCAGGCCGAGGCCATGCGCAAGTCGCGCGAGGCCAAGGTCGCGGCCGACCGCGACTCGGCCCGCGCCATCGCGGCGTCGCTCGCCTCGCGCACCATCACGGTCCGCGCCAAGGCCGGTCCCGAGGGTCGCCTCTACGGCTCCGTCGGCGCCGCCGACGTGGCCGCCGCGGTGGCCGAGCAGGCCGGCGTGAGCATCGACCGCAAGCACGTGGCGCTCCCCGAGCCGCTCCGGGCCCTCGGCACGCACGAGGTCACGGCGGAGCTCTTCGACGGCGTCACCTGCACGCTGACGGTCTCGATCGTCGCCGGCTGACGCCCGTCCACAGGGTCGTCCCCATGTCATCCACGGGGACGTCGGGGTTGTCCACAGGCAGATCACAGGGTTGTTCCCCTAGCGATCCACACGCGCGCGGCGGCAGGGTGGGGTCGTGAGCATCGCCGAGTTCCCGCGCGGCGAGCGCGGCGACCGCGGCGCGCGCGAGCGCCCCGCGCAGCGCATCCCGCCGCACAACGTCGAGGCGGAGGCGTCGCTGCTCGGCGCGATCCTGTTGTCCAAGGACGCGATGGCGGTCGCCAACGAGCGCGGCCTGCGCAGCGACGAGTTCTACAAGCCGACGCACCAGTTCGTCTTCGACGCGATGCGCGCGCTCAACACCGCGGGCGAGCCCATCGACGCGGTCACGGTCGCCGACGAGCTGCGCCGCAGCGCCCAGCTCGACGCGGTGGGCGGCGTCGAGGCGCTCGTCGCGCTGCAAAACGCGACGCCGTCCGTCACGAGCGCCGAACGGTACGTGCGCATCGTGCGCGACACCGCCGCGCTGCGCCGCCTCATCGCGGTGGCTGCCGACATCGCCGAGATCGGCTTCAGCGGCCCGGACGACGTGGCACGCGCGCTCGACGAGGCGGAGTCCCGCGTGTTCGACGTCTCGGAGCGCAACGTGGGCGACTCCTCGCGGCGCCTCGAGACGCTCATGTCGGAGGTGATGGAGCGACTCGAGGAGCGTGCCTCGTCGCGCGACGTGATCACCGGCCTGCCGACGGGCCTCCACGACCTCGACCGCATCCTCCTCGGCTTCCAGCCGGGCACGCTCAACATCCTCGGGGCGCGCCCCGCGATGGGCAAGAGCGCGCTCGCGCTGCGCATCGCCGTGCACGCCGCCCAGGCGGCGGCCAAGCCGGTCCTCTTCTTCTCCCTCGAGATGGGCGCCGCCGAGCTCGCCCAGCGCGTGCTCGCGAGCGAGGCCCGCGTCGACTCGACGCTGCTGCGCAACGGCCGCGTCACGCAGAACGACTGGCAGAAGATCGGCCTCGCCCTCGGCACCCTGTCGGTGCCGCTCATCATCGACGACAGCCCCGGCACCTCGGTCGCGGCCATCCGGGCCCGCGCGCGCCGCACGGTGAGTCGCGAGGGTGGCCTCGGCCTCATCGTCATCGACTACCTGCAGCTCATGGGGGCCGACGACAACAAGCCGGAGAACCGCCAGCTCGAGGTGAGCGAGATCAGCCGCAAGCTGAAGCTCCTGGCCCGCGAGTTCGGCATCCCCGTGCTGGCGCTCAGCCAGCTCAGCCGCGCGCTCGAGGCCCGCACCGACAAGCGGCCGACGCTGTCGGACCTGCGCGAGTCGGGCGCGCTCGAGCAGGACGCCGACGTCGTGATGTTCCTCTACCGCGACGAGGTGTACAACCCGGAGTCCAAGGAGGCCAAGGGCGCGGCGGAGCTCAACGTCGCCAAGCATCGCGCCGGCCCGCTCGGCAAGGTGCGGCTCTCCTGGATCTCGGGCTACACGCGCTTCGAGAACTGGGGCGAGGACCGCCCCGGCGACGAGGTCTGACGGTGTTCCTCGGCGAGGACATCCTCGCCTGGCTCGTCGCGGCGCTCGGCGGGGCGATGTGCGCGGGCAACGTCGCGGCGCTCCTGCGGCCGCGCGCGACGAAGCGCGAGGAGGGCGACCTCGAGCGCGCCCCCGTCGTGCGCAGCGTGGCGATGGCGCTCGTCGGTGGCGTCGCCGCCGTCTGGGCCCTCGCGAGCCTCCGCTAGGCCGCGCCCCCGCGCCCCGCGGCGCCGGACGTCCCTGGAGCGGGTGACGGGAATCGAACCCGCGTTCTCAGCTTGGGAAGCTGATGTTCTGCCATTGAACTACACCCGCGTCGGCGGCCGGGCGTGCCGTGCCGCGTCGCGCACGAGCGTATCGGCGGGGACCGCCCGCGGGCCCGTGGCTAGCGTGACCCTGCCGTGATCCTGTCCGACCGCAGCATCCGCGAGGCGCTCGCCGCGGGTCGCATCGTCGTCGATCCGCTCGACGAGGCGTGCCTGCAGCCGTCGTCCATCGACGTGAAGGTCTCCCCGCTCTTCCGCGTGTTCCGCAACCACTCGGCCCCGGCGATCGACGTCAAGCAGGACCTCACCGACCTCACCGAGCTCGTGGAGGTGCCGATGGACGGCGTCTTCATGCTGCACCCCGGCGAGTTCGTCCTCGGTTCCACGCTCGAGCGCGTCGCGATCGGCGACGATCTCGTCGCGCGCGTCGAGGGCAAGAGCTCGCTCGGCCGGCTCGGTCTGCTCATCCACTCGACTGCCGGCTTCGTCGACGCCGGCTTCGACGGCCACATCACGCTCGAGCTCTCCAACGTGGCCAACCTGCCGATCACCATCTACCCCGGCATGAAGATCGGCCAGGTGAGCTTCATGACGATGACGACCCCCGCCGACCGCCCGTACGGCAGGGGTGCGCGCGGCTCGAAGTACCAAAACCAGCGCGGCCCCACGCCCAGCCGCTACTTTGAGAACTTCCGCTAGCCCCTCGGGGCGACGATCCCGTGCTCCTCGGCGAGCACGCCGAGCACCGCGACGAGCGCCCGTCGGTCGGCCGCCGGCAGCCCCGCGAGGAACTCGCGGTTGGCTGCCCCCGCCTGCTCGCGGCACCACCGCAGTTCGCGGCGACCGGCCGCCGTGATCCGGACGCGGTTGCACCGCCGGTCGTCCGCGCGCGCCTCCCGCACGACGAGGCCCCGCTCGGCCAGCTCGTCGAGCGCGTGCACCATGTTGCTCGTGTCGACGCCCACGGCATCCGCGAGGGTGCGTTGCGTGGGGTCGGGCAGCGCGTCGGCCGCCTCGAGGATGGCGTGGTGCACGAGGCGCAGGTCGTGGCGCGCGAGGCGCCGCAGCGTGGCCGAGCGCGTGCGGTCGGCGAGCCGGCCCATGACCCACGCGGGCAGCTCCCGCAACCCGGGCGGGGCCCACCCCGCCTCGCAGGGGGGCTCGCCCCCGGGGGTCCTCGCAGCAGTCGTTGGCGTCATATACGATTGGTACTACCAACTATACGGCGCACCCAGATGGTGCGTCACCGAAGGGACGTCCAATGGACACGATCATGCTCATCGGGAGGATCCTCCTCTCGCTCATCTTCATCGCCTCGGGGGTCAACCACCTCACGAAGGCCGATGCCATGACGGGCTACGCCCAGTTCAAGAAGGTCCCGTCGCCCAAGGCGGCGGTGCTCCTCTCGGGCCTGCTCATGCTGCTCGGCGCGGCCGGCGTCGTCCTCGGCGTGTGGGCCGACCTCGCGGCGCTCGTGCTCGCGATCCTCTCGATCGTGATCGCGCTGATGATGCACAAGTTCTGGGCCGAGACCGACCCGCAGGCCAAGGCGGCCGAGCAGGCCGGCTTCGCGAAGAACCTGGGCCTCGCCGGCGGCATGCTCGCGGTCTACGCCGTCGCCGCCACCGACCAGTTCGGCTGGGCGCTCGGCAGCACGATCCTCTAGTTCGACCCCCGCAG
>JBEBCD010000004.1:0-11420 GCA_041158045.1 Actinomycetota bacterium
GACGGCGAGGCGGCGTTGGTCGCGCCGACCTGACTGAGCGACGCGACCAGCGCGATCGCGATGACGGCGGCGACCTTGCGGCGACCGCGGCTGAACATTCCGGACATCGATTCCCCCTCGAGGATCAGAGCGTCGTTGTGGATAACTCGGGCGTCACCGTATCGGTGGCCCCGCGGACGTGTCAATCGCGGAACCCGCGCCGTTGGTGGCCCGCGCGGGGACTCAGCCCGCCAACGCCGCCTTGACGAGCGCGGCGATCGCCGCGCCGTCGGCGCCCGCGCCCGCCCGGGCGCGCACCGCCTTGACGACCTGACCCATCGCCTTCGGTCCCGCGGCCCCGGCGGCGGCCGCGGCCGCGACCTCGGCCGCGACGATCTCGCGCAGCGCCGCCTCGTCGAGCGCCGCGGGGAGGTAGCGCTCGAGCACCGCGAGCTCCGCGCGCTCCGACGCCGCGGCCTCGGCGCGACCCGCGTCGCGGTAGATGTCGGCGGCCTCGGCGCGCTTCTTCGCCTCGCCCCGCAGCACGCCGACGACCTGGTCATCGGTGAGCTCGACGGCCTCGGCGCCCGCGACCGACGCGGTCGTGATCGCAGCGAGCGCCATCCGCAGCGTCGCCGTCGTCACCTCGTCGCGCGCGCGCATCGCCGCGGTGAGGTCGTCCTGGAGTCGTCGGCGCAGGTCGGGCACGGCTCCATTCTGCCCGCGGAGCCGTCGGTAGCGTGGCGATGCGTGACGCCCGAGACGTTCCAGATCTTCTTCGCGCTGCTCAGCCTCGGCGCGCTCGGCGTGGCCGTCGCCGTCCCCATCGCGCGACTCGCGGGGGCGCGCGCGCTGCTGGACCAGGTGCGACCGCTCGCCGTGCCCTTCGCCGCGGTGATCACCACGACCGCGATGCTCGGCAGCCTGTACTTCTCCGAGATCGCGGGCTACCGGCCGTGCCGCCTCTGCTGGTGGCAGCGTGCGGCGATGTACCCGCTCGCGGTCTTCCTCGTCGCGGCGGCCGTGCGCCGATGGACCTGGGCATGGCGCGCCGCCGTGCCCGTGGCGCTCGTCGGGGCCGGCATCTCGACGTACCACTGGTTCCTCGAGCGGTTCCCCGATCTCGACGCGGGCTCGTGCGACCCGACCGTGCCGTGCACGGTGCCGTACTTCACGACCTTCGGCTTCGTCTCCCTCGCCTTCATGGCGTGGACCGCGTTCCTCGCGACGATCGCCCTCGTTACACTGCGCCCCGCACCCCGATCATGAGCGACGCCACGAGAGGATCCACCGGCGCCGGCCGCTCCGCGCGCGGCAACTCGGGCGCCACCGTCTGGATCGTGGGCGTCGTGGTCGCGCTCGTCGCGATCGCGGGCATCGTCGCCGTCGCCGTCACCTCGGGCGACGAGGAGCCGGCCGCGGGCATCGCCGAGTTCCAGGACGTCACGATCGTCGGCGAGGCGCTGCCCGAGCTGCAGGACGGGACCGCCGACCCCGCGGTCGGCACGGCCGCGCCGGTCATCGAGGGCCGCGGCTTCACCGGCAACGCGGTCACCACCGCGCCCGGCACGCCGACGCTCATCGTCTTCCTCGCGCACTGGTGCCCCCACTGCCAGCGCGAGGTGCCCGTCCTCGTCGACTGGTACGGCTCGGGCGAGGTCCCCGCGGGCCTCGACGTGATCGCCGTGGCGACCTCGAGCGACCCCTCCTCGCCCAACTTCCCGCCGTCCGAGTGGCTCGCGCGCGAGGGCTGGCCGGCGCTGTGGCCCGTCATCGCCGACTCGGGCGAGCGCACCGCGGCCGAGGCCTTCGGGCTGTCGGGGTTCCCCTTCTTCACCCTCGTCGACGCCGACGGCACGGTGCTCCTGCGCCGCAGCGGCGAGATCCCCAAGGACGAGCTCACCTCGCTCATCGACGCGGCCCTCGCGGGCTGACCCGGGGCGCCGGCCCTCGCGGGCCGACCCGGGGCGCGGACCCGCGCGGCGTCACCCCCGCAAAGTGAGAATCATTCTCATTTTGAGGTAGCATGGGGGCGTGACGCGGCGTACGGCGGTCTGGGGCGCGGCCGTGCTCGCGCTCGCCGGCTGCGCCGGCGCCCCCGCGGGGACTCCGCCGACCGACGACGCCGTCGCCCCGGCCACGACGGTCGCGCCGGCCGACGTGCCCGCCGCGCGGGTGGTCGTGACGTACTCCGTGCTCGGTGCGCTCGTGCGCGACCTCGTCGGCGACGCGGCCGACGTCGTGGTGGTCGTCCCCGACGGCACGGATCCGCACGCCTACGAGCCCTCGGCAAAGGACGTCGAGGCGATCACGACGGCCGACGTCGTCGTGGCCAACGGCCTCGGACTCGAGGAGGGACTCGAGGACGTCCTCGACGCCGCGGAGGAGGCGGGCACGGTCGTCTTCCACGTCGCCGACCACGTCACCGTGCGCGAGATGGGCCACGACGACGGCCACGATCACGGGAGCGACGACGGCCACGATCACGGGAGCGACGACGAGCACGATCACGCCGCCGGCGACCCCCACCTGTGGCTGAGCCCCGCGACGCTTGCGGAGGCCGTGCCCGCGATGGGTGACGCGATCGGCGCGGCGATCGGCGCGGACCTCTCGGGTGCGGTCGCCGAGGTCGTCGAGGACCTCGCCGACCTCGACGCGAGCATCGCCGCGCTCGTCGGTGCGCTCGACGCGTGCGAGCTCGTCACCGGCCACGACGAGCTCGGCTACTTCGCCGACCGTTACGGGTGCGAGGTCGTGGGCACCATCATTCCCTCGCTCGGCACCACCGCGGAGGCCACCGCGGCCGACCTCGCCGAGCTGCGCGAAGTCGCGGCCGAGCGCCACACCGCGGCGATCTTCACGGGGCTCGGGACGCCGCCCGAGGTCGCGGCGCGCGTCGCCGCCGACGTCGGGGTGCCGCTCGTCGAGCTGCGCACGCACGCGATCGGCCCCGCGGGCACCTACGAGTCGCTGCTGCTCGACCTGGCCCGCACCATCGTCGACGCCCTGGACGGGGCATGATCGACGCGTGGCCGACCTGCTGATCGCACCCTTCGTCGACCTCCCGTTCCTCCGCCTCGCGCTCGCCGCGAGCGTCCTCGTCTCCGTGACCTGCGCGATCGCGGGGACGTTCGTCGTCCTGCGCGGACTGGCCTTCGCCGGCGACGCGATGGCCCACGGTGTCCTGCCCGGGATCGCGGTCGCGATCCTGCTCGGCGCCTCCCCCGTGCTCGGCGCCGCGCTCAGCGCGGCGGTGATGATGGCCGGCGTCGGCGTCATCACGCGGCGATCGCGGCTCGGATCGGACACCGCGATCGGCCTGCTCTTCGTCGGCATGCTCGCCGTCGGCGTGATGATCACGTCGCGCTCCGAGTCGTTCGTCGGGGACATCACCCGCGTGCTCTTCGGCCAGCTCCTCGGCGTGCGCGGGGTCGACCTCGCGTGGCAGGCCGCCGCGCTCGCGGCGGTGGGCACGATCGCGTGGGTGGCGCGGCGGCCCTTCCTCCTCATGAGCGTCGACGAGGGCCTCGCACGCACCTCGGGCTTCCGCCCCGCCCCGTACCACGCGCTCATGCTCGCGATGGTGGGGATCACGATCGTCGCGAGCTTCCGCACCGTGGGGACGCTCCTCGTGCTCGGCATGCTCGTGGCGCCCGCCGCCACCGGCGCGCTCGTCGCGCGACGGGTCGCGACCGTCGGCCTCGTCGCGGCCGGCTGCGGCGCCTTCGCCTCGTGGGCCGGTCTGCTGCTCAGCTACCACCTCGACCTCGCCGCGGGTGCGAGCATCGTGCTCGTCGCGGTCGCGCTCTTTGCGCTCGCGGCCGCGCTGTCGGCACTCGCGCGACGACGCGGCGACGGCGGCGAGCTCCCCCATCCGCACGTGCAGGGCCATGCGCACTGACGCGGCGGCGCCCTCCGTCGAGGCGCGGGGACTCGACGTCGGCTACGGACGTCACGCCGTCGTGCGCGGCGTCGCGCTGGCGGCGCGACCCGGGGCGCTCGTCGCGCTCATCGGGACCAACGGGTCGGGCAAGTCGACGCTGCTGAAGACGCTCGCGGGCATGATCCCCGCGCTCGGCGGCGACGTGCACGTGCTCGGCGGCGCGCCCGGCGCGTCGGCGCGCCGCGTGGCCTACCTGCCGCAGCACCCCGCGTCGTCGCACACGCTCCCGCTGCGCGCGCGCGACGTGGTGGCGATGGGGCGCTACGCGCACCTCGGCCTGCTGCGCCGGTCGCGCGCCGCCGACCGCGGTGCGTGCGAGGCGGCGCTCGCGCGCACCGGCGCGGACGCCTACGCCGCGCTCCCCCTGCGCGAGCTCTCGGGCGGCCAGCAGCAGCGGGTGCACCTCGCGCAGGTGCTCGCGCGCGAGGCCGAGGTGCTGCTCCTCGACGAGCCCACCGCCGGTCTCGACCCGGCGGGGCGGGCCGCCGTCCTCGGGATCGTCGAGGCGGAGCGCGCGCGCGGCGCCACCGTCGTCATGTCGACGCACGACCTCGGCGACGCGGAGCGCGCATCGCACGTGCTGCTCCTCGCGCAGCGCGTCGTCGCCGCGGGCGGGCCGCACGAGGTGCTCACGGACGCACACCTGCGGGAGTGCTTCGGCTTCACGCAGCTGCACTGAGCCGCGCGGGGCTCAGCGAGCCGGCGGGGACTCCAGCGCGAGCAGGCGACGCTTCGTCGCGAGACCGAGGGCGTAGCCGCCGAGCGAGCCGTCGCTCGCGACGATGCGGTGGCAGGGGACGATGATCGGCACGGGGTTGGCACCGTTGGCGGAGCCGACGGCGCGCGCGGCGCGCGGCGCGCCCGCGGCGCGAGCCTGCCGCGCGTACGACGTCGTCGCGCCGTAGGGCACTCGGCGGATCGCCGCCCACGCGCGCCGCTGGAACGCCGTCCCCGCGAGATCCAACGGGACGGTGAAGCGGCGGCGACGGCCCGCGAAGTACTCCCGGAGCTGGTGCGCGGCGACCGACGCGTGGCGGAATGCGCGCCGCGCCTCGCCCGCGGTCGCCGACCGCGGGGCGGGGCGCGCGCGCCCTCGCCCCGTCGCGGGGCCGCGGCGACCGACGTCGATCGCGCACACGCCGCGCGCGGTGGCGCGGACGGTGAGGCGCCCGATCGGCGACGCGACGACGACCCGTGCGAGCGGGACGGCGACCGAGGACGCGCCCGCGCGGGTGGCCCGGGCGCGGGTCACCGGACCGCCGGGGGCGGCGGCGGACCGAAGCGGTTCTCCCCCGCGTCGCCGCGCCGGAGGGCGAACACGAGGTTGACGATCGGGACGAGCTGCCACCAGCCGCGGTGGTCCGTGTCGTGCATGCGACGCACCGCGACCGCGATGCTGGGCAGGATCAGCACGACGGCCGCCACGTTGCCGACCGCGTCGCCGAGGCTCGACGTGGCGAGCTCCGCGAGGATCACGAACAGCGTCCACCACCAGTACTCGGCGCGCGAGGCGCGCCCGCGGAACGTCGCGTAGTTGCGCACGCAGGAGCAGATCGCGGCGAAGAATCCCACCGTCGCTCAGCCCCGCGACGCCGGCGCCGCATCGGGCTTCGGCTCCTTGGGCAGGCCGAGCATGCGCTCGCCCACGATGTTGCGCTGGATCTGGCTCGTGCCGCCCCAGATCGTCTCGGAACGCGAGAAGAAGAACGCCGACATCATCGGGCTCGTCGGGTATCCCGCGCGGCGACGGTCGCGCTGCGCGCCGGGCCACGAGCGGCTCTCCGGGCCCGTGTCGATGAGCATCGACGCGGGTCCCCAGATGTCGAGCGCGAGCTCCATGGCGCGCTGGTGCATCTCGCTCCAGAACATCTTGTTGGTCACGCCGAGGGCGACGACGCCGAGGTCCTTCTTGTCCGCGAGCGTGGCGCCGAGCGAGCGCAGGCCGTTGAAGCGCAGGATCTGGATCCGCGTCCAGTACGTCATGAGCCGCTGGCGGATGAGCGGGTCGTCGATCGCGCCGTTGCGGCGCGCCTCCCCGACCATCAGGTCGTACTCCTCGGCGAAGCGGCGGTAGCCGGTGGTCGCCGACATGCCGCGCTCGAAGGCGAGCGTCGAGTTGGCCACCTGCCAGCCGTTGTTCACGCCGCCGACGACGTGCTCCTTGGGGCAGCGCGCGTCGGTGAAGAACACCTCGCAGAACTCCGCGGTGCCGTCCGGCTGCGTGATGCCGCGCACCTCGACGCCCGGCTGGCGCATCGGGACGAGGAGGTACGAGATGCCCTTGTGCTTGGGGGCGCCGGGGTCGGTGCGCGTGAGGAGGAAGCAGTAGTCCGCGTGGTGACCCTGCGTGGTCCAGACCTTCTGGCCGTTGATGACCCATTCGTCGCCGTCGAGCACCGCGGAGGTCTTCAGGCTCGCGAGGTCGCTGCCCGAGTTGGGCTCGCTGAAGCCCTGGCACCACGACATGCCACCGGAGAGGATCTTGGGGAGGAACTCGCGCTTCTGCTCCTCCGTGCCCCACTGCAGGAGCGTCGGGCCGACGAGGGTGTCGCCGAAGAAGTCGGCGCGCATCGGCGCGCGGGCTCGCGCGAACTCCTCGGCGAGCACGACGCCCTCGAGCACCGTGAGACCCTTGCCGCCGTACTCCTTGGGCCACGTCGCGCAGATCCAGCCGCCCTCGAACAGCGTCGCGGTCCAGCCGGCGTTGAACGCCGCGCGCGCCTCGGGCGACATCTCGAAGCCCTCGTCGAACCAGCCGTCGGGGAGGTGCGCCTCCAGCCACGCGCGGACCTCGCCGCGGAAGCGCTCGACCTCGGGCGGGTAGGTGATCACGCTCGTGGACACGGCGTCATCCTTGCCGATGTCGGCGCCGCCGCGCCAGCGCGGGGCCGCGTGCGCGGACCCCAATAGTGTCGTGCCGTGACGATCGCCGAGGCGCCGACCACGCGGTGGACGGCGCAGTGGAAGGAGCTGCACGAGGAGGTCATCTCGACCGGCCTGTGCACCGGATGCGCGGGCTGCGTCGTGTCGTGCCCGCACGACGTGATCGGCTACGAGCACGCCGAGGGCAAGTACGTGCCGTTCCATCTCGAGGGCGAGCTCGGACCGGGCAACTGCCTGCACGGCGAGAAGGGCTGCACCACCTGCACGCGGGCCTGCCCGCGCTTTCGCACCTGGGAGGCCGAGGCGGACCGGCACCTCTTCGGCCGTGCGCGCGCCGACGACGAGATGTACGGCCAGTACCGCCAGCTGCTGCTCGTGCGGGCGGCCGACGACGAGACGCACCGCAAGGGCCAGGACGGCGGCTTCGTCGGGGCGATGCTCGTCTGGCTGCTCGAGCACGACTACATCGACGCGGCCCTCGTGAGCGCGCTCGAGGGCGACGGCACGTCGTGGAAGGCGCGACCCGCCATCGCGCGCACCCGCGCCGAGGTGCTGGCGACCTCGGGCAGCCGCTACACGTACTCCGCCAACACGCTCGCCCTGCGCGAGGCGCGCGAGGCCGGGCTCGACCGGCTCGCGCTCGTCGGCATGAGCTGCCAGTCCTCCGTGCCACCGATCATGTGGTCGCGCAAGGCGGGCAAGGTCGGCAAGCCCTTCCTCTTCAACGTCGGCCTGCTGTGCTCGAAGACGTTCGACGACGCGATCTTCGAGGAGCTGTTCCTCGCCAAGTACGGCCTCCGCAAGGAGGACATGGTCAAGATGAACATCAAGGGCGTCTTCCAGATCTGGATGCGCGACGGGTCGTACCACGAGATCGACCTCAAGGAGTGCCACCAGTGGACGCGGCAGGGGTGCAAGAGCTGCCCCGACTTCGCGGCCGAGCACGCCGACATCTCGACCGGCGGGATCGGCGAGGACAACGACTGGACGCTCTGCGTGGTGCGCACCGCGCTCGGCGAGGAGGTCATGGGCCGGATGATCGCGGACGGCTCCGTCGTCGCGCGGCCCGCCGAGACGGACGCGACCGCGATGCGCCTGCTGCGGCTGCTCAGCATCGTGAGCCGGCGACGCTGGCCGGACTTCGCCGAGCGGGCGGTCACCGTCGGCGTGCCGCCGCCGAAGAAGAAGGCCGGCCACTAGCCAATGGCGCTGGCGATCATCCCCGCACGCCGAGGCTCGAAGGGCGTGCCCGGCAAGAACGTCCATCCGATCCTCGGCCGACCGCTCCTCAAGTTCACGACCGACGTGCTTCTGCGAGTGCTTCCACCCGAAGCCATCTACGTCTGCACCGACTCGCCCGAGTACATGGAACTCGCGGTGTCGTGGGGCATGACACGACGCAGCCTGCGGCCCGAGGAGCTGGGCGGCGATGACGTCACCATGCACTCACTCTTGCGGTGGGTGCTCGCGGAGTCTGAGGTTGCGGACTACTCCGGGACCGTCCTGCTCTGCCAGCCGACCGCTCCGTTCCGATCCGGCGACGACATCGCGGCGATGCTCCGCCGCGCGTCGGAGGTGAGACCCGCGTCCGTCGTCAGCGTGGTCGAGTCGGACGTACTTCCCACCCAGATGTACCGCATCGATCGGTCCGATGCGCCCCTCGAGCCCGTGGACGTACGCGCACACTCGGGTGCCAACCGCCAGACCATCGGACGCTACGTGCGCCGAAATGGTTCGATGTTCGCGTTCGACTCCGAGCACTTCCGATCGATCGGCAGCGTCTACTCCGATCCGACGTACTGCGTCGAGATGCCTCGTGAACGAAGCATCGACATCAACTCGCAACGAGATCTCGACGCTCTCCTCGAACACCTCCGAACGCAGGCCGTGACGTCGGCGACTCTCGACGGCTATCTTCGCGATCTCGAGCGCTTCTAGGGGGTTCGGCGCTCAGTTTGCCGCGTGCCGTTGACCGCAGCGGGGCGAGCGATCGATTCTGAAGCTCGCGGTCCCGCGAATGAGCGCGTCCGCGGCGCACTGAGGCGGACGGCGCGCCGGAAAACGGCCGCCAGCATCGGGCGCGTGAGCGTGCCGGTGAACGTGTTCTGCTGGCTGGGGTGGTAGCTCGCGACGAGCACGTAGCGCCCCGCGTCGGCGACGGCCCCGTGGGCGAAGCGCGGACGCGGCGAGACCCCGAGCTCGTCGCACACGGCCTGCCATGCGAAGCCGCCGAGGCACACGATCACGCGGGCGCGGCGCAGCAGCGCGAGCTCGCGTGCGAGGTACGGCGCGCAGCGAGTGCGCTCCGCGGGGGTCGGGGCGTTGCCGGGCGGCGCGCAGCGCACCGCGCTCGTGACCCACGCGTCGCGGAGGCGCAGGCCGTCCCCGCGGCGCACCGACTCGGGCTGCGACGCGAGCCCGGCACCGTGCATCGCGCGGTACAGCCAGTCGCCGCTGCGGTCGCCGGTGAACACGCGGCCCGTGCGGTTGGCCCCGTGCGCGCCCGGCGCGAGGCCGACGACGACGATGCGGGCGCGCGGGTCGCCGAAGCCCGTGATCGGTCGGCCCCAGTACATCTCGTCGCGGTACGCGGCGCGCCGCTCGCGCGCGACGCGCTCGCGCCAGCGCACGAGCCGGGGACAGGCGCGGCACGCGACGACCTCCTCGGCGACGAGGCGCAGCGAGTCTCGTCTCGTGCGGGTCCCGGGATCGCGGCGCGCACGGTCGGGCGCCGCCATCGGCGCGACGATAGCGTCGCGCCAAGTGACGGCCCGCCCGACGCTCGTGCTGCTCGTGCGCCACGGTCGCACGCCGTCGACCGGTCGCGTGCTGCCCGGCCGCGCGCGCGGCCTGCACCTCTCCGACGCGGGACGCGCCGAGGCCGAGACGGTGGCGGACCGCATCGCGGCGCTCCCCCGCGTCGACGCCGTCTACGCTTCGCCGCTCGAGCGGACCCGCGAGACTGCCGCGCCGATCGCCCGCGCCGTCGGGCGCCGCGTGCGCACGCACCACGGGCTGCTCGAGTGCGACTTCGGCGACTGGACGGGCAAGCGGCTGCGCACCCTCATGCGGCGCCCCGAGTGGGCCACGGTCCAGCGCGCACCGAGCACGTTCCGCTTCCCCGGCGGCGAGGGCTTCACCGAGATGCAGGCGCGCATCGTGGGTGCGCTCGACGGCATCCGCCGCGCCCATCCCGGCGGCGTGGTCGTCTGCGTGTCGCACGCCGACCCGATCAAGGCGGCCGTCGCGCACGCCCTCGGCACCCACCTCGACCTCTTCCAGCGCATCGTCGTGTCGACGTGCTCGGTGTCGGCTATCTCGTACTCCGCGTGGGGCCCGACCGTGCTCACGGTCAACTCGACCGCGGGCACGCTCGCGGAGCTCGCCCCGTCATGAGCGAGACGAGCTACGACGCCGTCGACGCCTTCACCATGGGGGCGCTCGGCGAGCCGGGACGCCGGACCTTCGTGATCCAGGTGCGCGCCGAGGGCGAGTGCCGCACGATCAAGTGCGAGAAGCAGCACGTCTCCGTGCTCGCGAGCGCACTACGCCGCACGCTCGCCGACGCGCCCGCTACCGCCGAGCGCCCGTCGCGCGGCGCGATGGCACTGGAGGACGGTGAGGACCAGGACTGGGTGCTCGGCGAGATCGGGATCGGCTACGACCAGGACGCCGACGCCGTGCGGGTGGTGTTGCACGAGCTCACCGCGGAGGACGACGGGCGCGCACCCGCGCGCGTCAGCGCGCGCATCACCCGCGTGCAGGCCGTCGCGTTCTGCGAGCTCGCGGAGCGGGTCGTGGCCGCGGGGCGGCCCACCTGCGTCTTCTGCGGGCGGCCCAAGGATCCCGACGGCCACGCGTGCATCCGGATGAACTGACGCCGCCCGGCGACCCCGCCGGGTCCGTCGCGCTGCTCCTGCGCGGCGAGATGACGCTCGTGGCGCGGATGCCTTACTCGAGCAACGCGACGTTCCTCGCGGAGGTGCGCGACGGCGCGGGCGACCGCGACGCGGGGGCCGATCGCGGCGCCGTGCGCGTCATCTACAAGCCGATGCGCGGCGAGCGGCCGCTGTGGGACTTCGCGCCGGGCCTGCACCGGCGGGAGGTCGCGGCGTACCGGCTCAGCGAGGCGATGGGGCTGCGGTTCGTGCCGCCGACCGTGCTGCGCGACGGCCCGCACGGCGAGGGGTCGGTGCAGCTACTCGTGGACGCCGATGAGGAGCAGCACTACTTCACGCTGCACGAGTCGCGCGCCGACCTGCACGACGCGATGCGGGCGATCTGCGCCTTCGACGTCGTCGCCAACAACACCGACCGCAAGTCCGGCCACGTCGTCGTGGACGGCGCGTCGCGGGTGTGGGGCATCGACCACGGGTTGTGCTTCGCCGAGGAGTTCAAGCTGCGGACGGTGATCTGGGAGTTCGGCGGCGAGGAGATGGCCGACGAACTGCGCGCGCGGGTGGCGGCGGTGGCCGATGCGGTGCCGCTCGAGGTCGCGACGCTGCTCGAGGACGGCGAGGTCGCGGCGATCCGCGAGCGGGCGCGGTGGTTGGCGGATGCGGGACGCTTCCCCGTCGACCCGACGGGGCGGCGCTACCCGTGGCCGCTGGTCTGA
>JBEBCD010000005.1:0-23048 GCA_041158045.1 Actinomycetota bacterium
CACGACCCCACCGCGTACGAAGCGACGGACCTCGACGGGTGGGAGGCCGAGTGGCGGCGTCATCCCGTACTGGCCGAGGCGGATCACGTGCTGAGCGACAACCTCGTCGGTGTCCTCGCGCACCGACCCGATGCGATCCTGAGCGGGTCGTTCCTGTGGTCCGACGTGCTCGACGTGCACGCAGCGTCGAGCACGTCGTGTCGGGAGTACGTGTCGCGCGAGCGCGCCTTGCTCGACCGGCATCGTCCACCGATGCTCGCGAGCGCCGACCTCGCGACCGACGGAGTTCGGACGCGTACGGCGATGGTGCCCCTGCCCTGGATGGTCGACGCAGGGATCCCCGAGGTGGCTGCCCGGCGCGAGACGATCCTCGTGCACGGAGGCGGCACGCGGACCCTCGACGCGACGGTGCGACGCGTGGCACGCGAGCTACGAGACGAGGGGATGCGCGTCGCGACCGATCTCGAGGACGACGAGCACTGCTTCGGGTTCTCCGAGTCCGAGTGGCGCGAGGTGGGACTCGTCGTGTGTCGACCGGGCGTCGGCACCGCGACCGAGTGCGTGCGCTGGCAGATCCCGATGATGGTGCTCCGCGACCCCGGCAACTCCGAGGCCGAGCACGTCACCTCGCAGCTCGTGCGGCTCGGCGTCGCGCGCGAGCTCCCGCCGTGGTCGCACCCCGCCGAGATCGCCGAGGTGGCTCGGTCGGCGCGTGATGCGGGCGTGGACGGCTCGATCGCACGGGCGCTCCGCGCGCGGGAGCGCGGGGGCATCGCACGCGCCGTCGACTGGCTCCAGCGCTACTGGTCGTTGGGGAGCTGACGGCCGTCCACCCAGGCCGCGACGCGGCCCGCGTAGTAGTCGCGATTGAGCAGCTCGGCCGGGGACAGCTCCCGCTGCGCGAGCCCGAGCCCGACCTCCCACTGCGGCCACTCCGCGGCGAGCGAGGCCCGCCGTTCCTCCGGCGCGAGGTCGGCGAACGCCCGAAGTTGTCGCAGCTGTGCCGGGTCGATCGAGACGGGTCCGTCGCGCGTCGCCGTGGGCTCGAGCACGGTGAAGTGCCGCTCGAGCACCTCCGCCCCCTCCGCGAGGGCGAGCATCGATGCGCGCAGGCCCGTCTCGGACGGCTTGGTGTGGTCGCTGAATCCGACCCGTCCCACGATGCCGCGCAGCCAGCCCATGCGCCGCATGTGGAGCTGGTCGAGCGGCGTCGGGTAGATCGTCACGCAGTGCAGCATCGCGAGCTGCCCGGGCCGGAACACGCCGGCGGCACGCACGATCTCGTCGTCGTACGACGCACCCGTCGACACGTACACCTCGCCGAAGCCCGCCGCGACCTCGCGCAGGAGGGGGACCGACCGGCAGTCGTAGCTCGCGACCTTCACCGCGTCGAAGCCCGCGGCGACGAAGCGTGCGGTCGATCCGCGGGTGAACGCGGTGATCATCGACCGGATGCCCGCGCGGCGACATTCCTCGACGAACCACGCCTCGTCCTCGTCGGACAGGTCGAGGCGCGAGAGCCGCTCGCGCTCCGCGGCGAACGGCCGGGTGATCGTGCGCACGGTGCCGTCGGCGTCGACCTCCCCGCGCTCGAAGCGTTCGCGGTACGCGAGCTCGGTCGACCGCAGTCCCTGGATCTTGGCGTAGTCCGCTCCGGCCCCCGCGGCCGCGTGGATCATCCGCTTGAGGATCTCGAGATCACCGTTGTGGTTCTGACAGCACTCCGCGATGATCGTGCACGCCACGGCGAGAGGGTATCCCGCGGGGTCAGACGCAGCGCGTCGTGATCGTGCCCAGCGACTCGATCGTCGTCTCGATCACGTCGCCCGCGCGCAGGAAGCGCTTCGGCGTCCGCCCCGCGCCGACCCCCGGGGGCGTGCCGGTGAAGATCACGTCGCCCGGCCGCAGCTCCACCACCGCCGACAGGTACGCGACCACCGATGCGACGCCGAAGACCATGTCGCTCGTGCGCGACGCCTGCATCGTCTCGCCCGAGACGCGGCACCCGATCGCGAGGTCGTCGCGCGACGCGAGCCCGGCCGCGTCCGTCACCCACGGCCCGTACGGCGCGTAGCCCGCGCGACTCTTGCCGAGGCCGAACTGCGGCGGCGTCCCCGCGTACTGCAGCGTCCGATCCGACAGGTCCTGCCCGACGCACAGCCCCGCGACCGCGTCCCACGCACGCGCCTCGGGCACGTCGCGCCCGCCCTCGCCGACCACGACGACGAGCTCGGCCTCGAAGTCGCACGTCTCGCCCGTGATCCGCAGGGGCGCCGACGGGGCGGCGATGGCGCTCTGCCACTTGCCGAAGATGAGGGGCGCCGCGGGCACCGGGTTGCCCATCTCGGCCGCGTGGGCGCGGTAGTTGATGCCCACCGCGAAGACCTGGGAGGGCCCCGGCGAGGGGTTGCCGAGCTCCTCGTGGGTGAATGGCCGCGTCGCCGCGCGCACCGTCGGATGCGGGTTGGGCGACGCGGCGTCCGCGAGCACGACCCCCGCGCCCGCGCGCACCTGCCGCCACGCCGCGTAGCACGCCATCGGGTCCGAGGGCAGCCGGCCCCCGGTCGCGCGCTCGAGGTCGAGTGCGCGACCCTCGCCGGACGCGCCGGTACCTCCGTCGCCGGCGTCGATCACCGCGTGCGCGCGACCCTCGAGGACGCACAGTCGCAGCGTCACGTCAGCCGCGGCCCCTCGACTTGCGCGCGGCCTCGCGCTCGCGCGCCTGTCGCTCGCGGCGCGCGCGACGCTTGGCGTCGCGGTCGGCGTCGGAGGACGGCGTCGCGCGCGCCGTCGCATTGCCCGCATCGGCGGGATCGCCGGCGCCGCCCGCACCCGCCGCGCCCGGGCGACCCGCGTCGCTCGGGATCGCGAAGCGCGGATCCTCGGCCATGAGCCGCTTGAACCCCTGGAGGCTCGTCGAGTACTGCACCGCCATGAGGCGCGCGGCGTCGAGGCCGAACCGCTCGATCGCGCCCGGCAGGACCGCGCGCAGCGCCTCGACGTTGGGATCCTCCTGCGCGGCGCCGAGCTCCTCGATGCACCACTCGGTGCAGGCCTCGGAGAGCATCACGCCCGCGTCCAGCCACGCGCGCCGCTGCGCGAGGCCCGTGCGCACGAGGGCGCCGAGACCGGGGTCGTCGTACGCGCCGGCGCGCAGGCCCACGGCGCGTGCGAGGTCGTCGCGGAGGCGCTCGGGCACGCCGCGGGCGAGCGTCGCGAGCACGTCGTCGGGGACGGTCGCGAGGACCGCCGCATACCGGCGGTCGAGGAGGATGGCGTCGCGCGAGGCGCTCACGCGGTCACCGTATCCGTGTCGGGACGAGCGCCATCCACCGGAGGTATGTCCCGGGGTGCGCCGTGGCGCGCGAGGTCAGGCGATCGCGCGGACGTTGTGCGCCTCGACGCCCTTGCGGCCCTGGCCGAGTTCGAACTCGACCTGCTGGCCCGCGATGAGCGTGCGGCGCCCGGTGCCCTCAATGTTGGAGAAGTGGACGAAGACGTCCGGCTCGCCGTCGGCGCGCTGGATGAACCCGTAACCCTTCTCGTCGTTGAAGAATTTGACGGTACCGGTTGGCATTGTGCTGTCTTTCTTCTGGCTGGCGGCACCGAGGCACCGCCGTGGGTCGCAACTCGCGCAACGACCCGTGAATGTGGCGTCCGCCGTCGCCGGCGTTGCGATCACCCTACCGCGCGACGGCCCCCGCGACCCTGATCGTGCCGCGTCAGCCGTCGACGAGCGCCTGCCACTCGCGCACGCGGACGAAGTGCGGCAGCGACGTGCGCACGTCGGCCAGCCGTCCCCCCGCGCCGGTGTTGGACTTCCACGACACCTCCCAGACGATCGCGAGCCGGGCCGGGAATCGACCGAGCGGATGCATCGCCGACGAGCGTCGCCACGAATGACTGCACTGTGATTCCCGCGCGTCGCCGTCGCCGGGCCGCCACGGCGTGCCCGGACCGGGGCACGCGACGATCCGCCCCGCGCCGAGCGCGCCGTCGCCGGGGTCGAGCTCGAGCCGGCGTGGCACCGCCGTCGTCGTCACGGTGACCGGCCCGCGCGGCGACGGCACCCACGCCGTCACCGAGTGCGGTCGCCAGATCGCCGCATCGACCCAGAACCACGTGTCGACCTTCACCGTGCCGCGGTCCGCCGGCGGGGCGAACCGTCCGATCGGCGCGGGCACCATCGCGTACATCACGTCGGCGACGTCGAGCGCGATCCGCTCGACCGAGGTCTCCGGCAGCCAGTGGTAGGTCGTCTCCTCGCCCGGACAGTCGCAGTCGTGGAGGCGGAAGGTGATGCCCTCCTCCTCGCGCGTCACCTCGGTCTGGCGCCCGACGTGGGCGTCGTGGGGCACCGACGCCGTCCACTCGCACCCGCTCGACGTGCGGTCGTCCTCCGCACGGCCGATGCGCACGCCGGCCATGAGCCGCGCGCCGTCGACGCCGCCCGTCACGTCGCGCACGATCGCGTCCCCCTCGCGGGGCCGCGGCCCGTCGGCGCGGGCGGGCACGCCCGGGTCGGCGATCGCGAGCGCCGTGGCGAGCCCCGCCGCGACCGACGCAATGGCCCGTCGGGCCGCGCCCGCCGCACGCCGGGGACTACGCGCCATCGCCGCACCCGTCCTCGGCGACGTGCGTGATGCGCTCGTCGAGCGCCGCCCACCGCCACGCGCCCGCGTGCCACCGCAGCTCCCAGGTCATGCGCGTCGTCCAGTTGCGCACCTCCCACCCGAAGCCGCCGAGCGTGAACCTCCGTCGGTCGTACGCGCACGCCACCACCGTCGCCGCCCCGTCCGCCGTCGGCGTCGCCTCGCGCAGCACGACGCGGTGCGCCGCGGGCCCGTCGGCGTCGACGAGCGCCTTCGCGCGCGCCTCGTCCATCTCGGCGCCGAACTCCGCCGCGAATCCCGACCCCGGCGCCGCGAACCGCGCGTCGCACCCCGCGGGCCGCGCGAGGCACGCGTACCAGGCGGCGAGCCCCGCCCTCCAGTCCGCCCCGATGCGCGACGCATCCGGCGGGCCGCTGCCCTCGGGCAATGGCGCCGCCTCCGGCGGCGCACCCGCGCCCGCGTCGGCACGCGCGGCCGGGTCCGGCACCGGCCCCCCGCCCGCGCCCGTCGTCGGGACCACCGTCGCGTCGAGGCCGGGCAGCGTCGCGGCCCCGCCCCCGCAGGCGGCGAGCAGCGCGGCGGCGAGCACCGCGCCGGCCCGCAGCGTGCGCGGCAGCACGCCTCGCTCGCGTCCCCGCATGCCACGCATGGTGCGCACGATGTGTGCACGGCGCGCCAAATCGTGCGATGAATTACACGGCCGTCGGCGACCCGCATCGCGCGCCCGCCGCCCGCGCGGCGCGCCCGCGATCCGCACCGGGCCGCCCGCGGCCAGCCACGGCTGGTACGGCCGCACACCCCCGTCGGTAGAGTTGAGAAACCCCCATCGACCCCCACATGGGCTCCCGGGCCCACGCGAGGCCACCACTTCGGTGACGCAGCACCCCGAATTCGACGCCGAGCAGCGGCACATCGACCACGCCTACGCGTGCCTCGAGCGCCTCCGCGACGACGCGTGGCGCATCCGCGAGATGACCGAGGCCTCCACGGGCGGCACGTTCCAGGCGCGCTTCGAGCGCAACGCCTTCGACGAGGCGCTGCTCGCGCGTCTCACGCAGCTCGACCTCGGCGACGCCGCGCTCGTGTTCGGCCGCATCGACCGCGTCGCCGACCGCGACGGCACGCCCGTCCCCGGCGTCGCCGTCGCCGCCCCCGACGCGCGCACCGACGTCGCCGCCGACCCGGGGACGCCGGTCGAGTCGTTCCACATCGGGCGCATCGCCGTCGCGGACGAGTCGGCCGAGCCGGTCGTCGTCGACTGGCGCGCGCCCGTCGCGGAGCCCTTCTACCGCGCGACTGGTCGCGACCCGATGGGTCTCGCGCGCCGTCGCCACCTCGCGGTCGACGGTCGCAAGCTGCTCGGCATCGAGGACGAGCTCTTCGGCGCGGGCCACCTCGGGGTCGGCCACGACGAGGGCCTCGAGGGCGTCGGCCGCCTCCGCGGCTACGGCACCCTGCTCGGCGTCCTCGCCCGCGGCCGCACCGGCCAGCTCGGCGACATCGTCGCCACGATCCAGGCCGAGCAGGACGAGATCATCCGCTCGCCGCAGGCGGGCATCCTCGTGGTCGAGGGCGGCCCCGGCACCGGCAAGACCGTCGTCGCCCTCCACCGCGCGGCATACCTCCTCTATACGCATCGCTTCCCCTTGGAAAACCAGGGGGTGCTCGTCGTCGGGCCCAACCGCGTCTTCCTCCGCTACATCGAGCGCGTCCTGCCGTCGCTCGGCGAGGCCGGGGTCGAGCAGGCGGTGCTCCCGGACCTCGTGCCGGGTGCCGCGTTCGGCGCCCGCGACGACGCCGACGCCGCGCGGGTCAAGGGCGACGCCCGCATGGCGCGCGTCGTGGCCAAGGCGGTGCGCGACCGCGAGCGCGGCCTGCGCACCGACGCCGAGGTGCCCTTCGGCGCCGGATACCTGCGCCTCAGCGCCGCCCAGTCGCGCCGCATCGTCGGCGAGGCCCGCCGCCGCTACCGCCGGCACAACCCGGCGCAGGGCTGGGTGGTCAACGAGATGGTCGCCACGATGCTCGCCACGAGCCGCACGCCCGACGCCGATCCCTCGGAGGTGCGCGAGTCGCTGCTCGAGATGCGCGAGTTCCGCGCGGTGCTGAACTACGTGTGGCCCCTCCTCTCGCCCGCCGAGCTGCTCCACGACCTCTACGGCAGCCGCGCGCTGCTGCGCCTCGCCGCGACCGACGTGCTCGAGGAGGACGAGTACCTCGCGCTGCACCGTGCGCGCGCCGCGTCGCTCGCCGAGGTGCGATTCTCCGACGCCGACGCGCCGGTGCTCGACGAGGCGCGCGCCCTCCTCGGCCCCGCGCCGCGTCGCAACGGCCGCATCCACGACGCCGACGAGATCCGCACCTTCGGCCACATCGTCATCGACGAGGCGCAGGACCTCACGCCGATGCAGCTGCGCATGGTCGGTCGCCGCTCGCTCAACGGCGCGATGACGCTCGTCGGCGACATCGCGCAGGCCACGGGACCGTTCGCACCCGCGTCGTGGGACGACGTGCTGCGGCACCTCCCGGGCGGCGAGGACGCGCCTCGCGATCCGCGGGGGAGCGAGACGCCGCCGCGCGTCGCGGGCCTCAGCGTCGGCTACCGCATCCCGACGCAGATCATGGACCTCGCGGCCCGCCTCCTCCCGCTCGCCGCCCCCGGCCAGCGCGCGCCCGTGTCGGTGCGCGAGGGTGACGCCGTGCCGCGCGTCGTGCGCGCCGTGGGCCCGGCGGCGCTCGCCGACGCCGTCGTGGCCGAGACCCGCGCCCTCGCCGCGTCCGTCGCCGACGGCAACGCCGCGGTGGTGTGCCCCGACGACATGGCCGAGGAGGTCTCTCGTGCGCTCGACGCCGCGGGCCTCGCCCACGGCCGGGCGGGTGCGAGCGCGCTCGACGCCCCGCTCACGGTCGTGCCGGTCGGCCTCGTGAAGGGTCTCGAGCTCGACGGGGTGCTCGTCGTCGAGCCGGCCCGCATCGCGGCCGCCTCACCCCGCGGGCTGCGCAGCCTCTACGTCGCGCTCACCCGCTCGACGCGCCGCCTCACCGTGGTGCACGCGGCACCGCTCCCCGAGCCGCTCCTCGACTAGCCGATCCCGAGGGCCCGCGCGGAGGCCGCGACGAGCGGGAGGAACCGCACGGCCTTGTCGGCGTCGGCCGGCCGGTTGCGCTCCACCGCCGTGCGGGCGAGGTCGAGCACGCGCGCCAGGTCGGCGGCCAGCTGCTCGCTCGCGCGCGCGACGCGCGGCGCGAGCGCATCACCCAGCTCCTCGAGCACGGCGAGCTCGGCGCGCGCCCGCGCCCGGTCGCCGTCGACCATCGCCTCCGACAGTCGGGCGGCCGCGTCGGCCATCGCGGCGAAGACCTCGGCGGTCGGCGTGGCGTCGTCGACGGCGGGCGCGGTGACCGGCACCGTGGTCGGGGGCGCGTCCCCGCCGCGCGCGGAGTCGGTGACGGTGGTGGCGCAGCCCGCGGCCGCCACGATCGCGAGCCCGGTCGCGATCCCGGCTCCGACCGCCCGCGACGCGGGGCGCCGTGGGGCGCGGCTCACGACGTCGTGACGAGGATGCGCCGGCTCGCGAAGGCGTGCACCTCGACCTCGCGGTCGGTGCGCACCGTCACGTCGCCGTCGCCCGTCGTGCGCACCACCGAGCCGCGCGCGCCCGGCACGAGTCGCCGCTGCTCGAGGAAGTCGAGCATGCCGTCGACCTCCTCCAGCTCCTCGGGGATGCGCGACACGGCGAAGGTCGCGCCGACCGGCACCTGCGCGAGGGCGACGGTCTCGGGGGGCTCGTAGCCGGAGCGGGGGATCGGGTTGCCGTGCGGGCAGGTCGTCGGCGCGCCGAGCATGCGCGTCATCGCGGCCTCGACCTCGTCGCTCATGACGTGCTCCCACTTGCACGCCTCGTGGTGCGAGGTGGACCAGGGAAGCCCGAGGACGTCGATGAGGAACCGCTCGGCGAGCCGGTGCCGGCGCACCACCCGCTCGGCGAGGGCGAGGCCCGGGGCGGTGAGCTGGATGCGCGACCCGGAGGCGCCGCTCGCCGCGACGAGGCCCTCCTCGGTCATGCGCTTGATCATCTCGGACACCGAGGCCCGCGAGACGTCGAGGCGCTCGGCGATGCGGGCCTGGATGAGCTCGACGTTGTCCTCGCGCAGCTCGTAGATGCGCTCGCAGTACTCCTCGAACGCCGGGTGGAACTCTCCGGCGGGGTGCACGTCGGTCAGGTTACCCATCCACCCCGCGGGTACTCTCCCGACATGCTCGAGCGCTTCGCGCCGTCGGTGCGCGAGTGGTTCGCGACGTCGTTCGACGCGCCGACGCCGCCGCAGCGCGACGGATGGCCGGCGATCGCCGACGGTCGGCACGTGCTCATCTGTGCGCCGACCGGCAGCGGCAAGACGCTGACGGCCTTCCTCTGGTGCATCGACCGGCTCGTGTCGACCGAGCCGCCCGACGCCCCCGCGCGCACGCGCGTGCTGTACGTCTCGCCGCTGCGCGCGCTCGCCTTCGACGTCGAGAAGAACCTGCGGGCCCCCATCGTCGGCATCCGCCACGCCGCGGAGCGGCTCGGCGAGCCCTTCCGCGAGCCGACGGTCGGCCTGCGCACGGGCGACACGAGCGCCGCCGAGCGCCGCCGGCTGCGCCGCGAGCCCCCCGACGTGCTCATCACGACGCCGGAGAGCCTCTTCCTCATGCTCACCTCGGAGGCGCGCGCCACGCTGCGCGACGTCGAGACGGTGATCATCGACGAGATCCACTCGCTCGCCCCGACCAAGCGCGGGGCGCACCTCATGCTCTCCCTCGAGCGCCTCGAGGCGCTCGCCGCGCGGCCGCCGCAGCGCATCGGCCTCTCCGCCACGCAGCGGCCGCTCGAGGAGGTGGCGGCGTTCCTCGGCGGCGCGCGCGAGGGCCGCCCGCGCGACGTCCACATCGTCGACGCCGGCTCCCGCAAGGCGCTCGATCTCGAGGTCGTCGTCGCCGTCGAGGACATGTCCGACCTCGGCGCCGCCCGCACGGAGCTGCGCAGCGGCCCCGCGTCCGCGGCCCTCGCCGAGCGGCGCACCAGCATCTGGCCGAGCATCTACCCGCGCATCCTGGACCTCGTCCTCGAGCACCGCAGCACGATCGTGTTCTGCAACGCGCGCCGCCAGGCCGAGCGTCTCGCCTCGCAGCTCAACGACCTGGCCGCCGAGCGCGGCATCGAGGGCGAGCTCGTGCGCGCGCACCACGGCTCGCTCGCGCGCGAGCAGCGCATCCAGATCGAGGACCAGCTCAAGGAGGGCCGCCTCCGCGGCATCGTCGCGACGAGCAGCCTCGAGCTCGGCATCGACATGGGGGCCGTCGACCTCGTCGTGCAGGTGGAGTCGCCGGGTGCGGTGAGCCGCGGCATGCAGCGCGTGGGCCGCGCGGGGCACCAGGTCGGCGCGCCGAGCGTCGGGCGCATCTTCCCCAAGCACCGCCACGACCTCCTCGAGTCCGCCGTCGTCGTGCGCGCGATGCACGACGCCGAGATCGAGACCACGCGCTACCTGCGCACGCCGCTCGACGTGCTCGCGCAGCAGATCGTCGCGCACGTCGCGATGCACCCCGACCTCGCGGTCGCCGACCTCGCGGCGATGGTGCGGCGCGCCGCGCCCTTCGCCGAGACCACCGACGGCGTCCTGCACGGCGTGCTCGACCTGCTCGCCGGCCGCTACCCGAGCGAGGAGTTCCGCGAGCTGCGTCCGCGCATCGTGTGGGACCGGGTGCGCGACACGCTGCGGGCGCGCGAGGGCGCCCAGCGGCTCGCCGTGACCAACGCCGGCACCATCCCCGACCGGGGGCTCTTCGGCGTCTTCATGCCCGACGGCACCCGCGTCGGCGAGCTCGACGAGGAGATGGTCTACGAGACGCGCCCGGGCGAGACGTTCCTCCTCGGGGCCTCCACGTGGCGCATCGAGGACATCACCCACGACCGCGTCGTCGTCACGCCCGCGCCGGGTCAGCCGGGCAAGATGCCGTTCTGGCACGGCGACCGCCTCGGCCGGCCCGTCGAGCTCGGCCGCGCCGTCGGCGCCTTCGTGCGCGAGGTCCGCGGCCTCGGCGCCGACCGCGCCCGCGAGCGGCTCCGCACGGCGCACGGCCTCGACGAGCTCGCGGCGGGCAATCTGCTCGCCTACCTCGCCGAGCAGGAGGAGTCGACGGGCACGGTGCCCGACGACCGCACGATCCTCGTCGAGCGGTTCCGCGACGACATCGGCGACTGGCGCGTCTGCATCCATACGCCCTTCGGCACGCCGGTGCACGCGCCGTGGGCGATGGCCATCGAGCGGCGGCTCGGCGAGCGGTGGGGCGTGCCCGTCGACACGATGTACGGCGACGACGGCATCGTGCTGCGCCTCCCCGAGGCGATCGCCGAGGTGCCGATGGACGAGCTCTTCCCCGCGCCCGAGGTGGTGCACGACGAGGTCGTCGCCGCGTTGCCCGAGACGTCGCTCTTCGCCGCCCGCTTCCGAGAATGCGCGGCGCGCGCGCTGCTGCTGCCGCGCAGGCGGCCGGGCGAGCGCACCCCGCTGTGGCAGCAGCGCCAGCGCGCCGCGGACCTGCTCGCGGTGGCCGCGCGCCATCCGACGTTCCCCATCCTGCTCGAGACGTCGCGCGAGTGCCTCCAGGACGTCTTCGACGTGCCCGCGCTGCGCGACGTGCTCTCGCGGGTCCGCTCCCGCGCCATCCGGGTGGTGAGCGTCGACACGCCCAAGGCCTCGCCCTTCGCGCAGGGACTCCTGTTCAACTGGATCGCCGCCTACATGTACGAGGGCGACGCCCCGCTCGCCGAGCGCCGCGCCGCGGCCCTCGCGCTCGACCGCGACCTGCTCAACGAGCTGCTCGGTGCCGAGGAGCTGCGCGAGCTGCTCGACCCGCGCGCGCTCGCCGACCTCGAGGCCTCGCTGCAGCACCTCGCGGGCGACGCGGGCGCGGGCCGCGGCGCGCGCTCGGCCGACGAGCTGCACGACGTGCTGCGGCGCGTCGGCGACCTCGCCGAGGCGGAGCTCGCGCCGCGCGTCGCCGACGGCGCCGACGCGGCCGCCATGGCGGCCGCGCTCGTGGCCGAGCGCCGCGCCGTCTGGCTGCCCGTCGCGGGCGAGCGGCGCCTCGTGGCCGCGGAGGACGCCTCGCGCTACCGCGACGCCCTCGGGTGCGCGCTCCCGCCGGGCCTGCCCGGCGCATTCACCGACCCGGTGGCGACCCCGCTCGCCGACCTCGTCGCCCGCTACGCGCGCAGCCACGGGCCGTTCCTCGCGCGCGACGTCGCGGGGCGCCTCGGGGTCGCCGATCAGCGAGTCCTCGACGTCCTCGCGGGCCTCGAGCGCGACCATCGCGTGGTGCGCGGCGAGTTCCGCCCTGGGGGCACGCAGCGCGAGTGGTGCGACGTCGAGGTGCTGCGCCAGCTGCGGCGGCGCTCGCTCGCGGCGCTGCGGCGCGAGATCGAGCCGGTCGAGCAGCGGGCCTACGTGCGCTTCCTCGCCGGGTGGCACGGCATCCCGGGCTCGGAGCGCGGCGCGGAGCACCTCCACGACGTCGTGCACGCGCTGCAGGGCGCGTCGATCGTGGCGTCGACGCTGCTCTCCGACGTGCTGCCGTCGCGCGTGCGCGCCTTCCACCCCGGCGACCTCGACGCGATGTGCACGGGGGGCGAGCTCGTGTGGGTCGGTGCGGGCGCGGTGGGCGGCCACGACGGCCGCGTGCGCCTGCTGTTCGCCGACCAGGCCGCGCTGCTCCTCCCGGCGTTCGAGCCGCCGGAGCGGCCCGAGGGTCCGCTCCACGACACGATCCGCGCCGTGCTCGCCGAGCGCGGCGCGTGCTTCTGGCCGCAGATCCGCGCGGCGACCTCGGGCGTCGCCGAGCTCGACGTCGTTGCGGCGTTGTGGGACCTCGTCTGGGCGGGCGAGGTGACCAACGACTCGATCGCGCCGCTGCGCGCCATGCTCGAGCGCCGCCCGTCGGGCCGCGCGATGCCGTCGCGGCCGGGCCGCGCCCGCCTCGTGCGCCCGCGCGTCGCGCGCACGGCGGCCGCCGGCCCGCCGACGGTCGCGGGGCGCTGGGGCCTCGTGCGCACGGTCGTCGAGGCGGGTGCGGCGCCCACGTCGACCCAGGTCGCGCACGCGGTCGCGTTGCAGCTCCTCGAGCGCCACGGGGTGCTCACGCGGGAGGCGGTGCTCGCCGAGTCGGTGCGCGGCGGCTTCGCCGGCGTCTACGGCGTGCTCAAGGTGCTGGAGGAGCGCGGCACGGTGCGCCGGGGCTACTTCATCGACGGGCTGGGCGCCGCGCAGTTCGCCGTGCCGGGTGCGGTCGACCGATTGCGCGCCGCCGAGCCCCTGCCGGAGCCGATCGTGCTGGCGGCCACCGACCCGGCGCAGCCCTTCGGGGCCACGCTCGACTGGCCGGAGACGCCGGGCCGCCCCGCGCGCACCACGGGCGCGGTCGTCGTCGTGGACGACGGCGAGGCGCTCGCGTGGATCGACCTGCGCGGCCACCACCTCGTCACGTTCCCCGCGTCGCTCGAGCGCACCGCGTGGGTCGACGCGCTCGTGGGCCTGGTCAAGGACGGGCGCACGCGGTCGATCGACGTGCGCAAGATCGACGGCATGGCCCACGACGCCGACGACCCGCGCGTGCGCGCGATCCGCGAGGCGCTGTGCGCCCGCGGCTTCATCGCGGGGTACCGCGGGCTCGGGCTGCGGGACCTCACGCGACCGGGTCGCTGACGCGCCGCCGGCCGCCCGCGGCTAGCGGCCGAGCGCCCGGTCCTCCTTCTCCGCGGCGCGCACCGCGTAGGTGACGACGATCGCGGGCGCGAGCAGCACCGACCCGACGACGAGCCCGACCGTGCCGACCGCCGACGGCACGGCGCCGAAGCCACGGGTCGCGCCCCACACCACCGCGACGCTCGAGGCGCCGTAGCACGCGTAGCCCGTGCGCGTCGCGAGCCGCGCCCACCGCGCGATCCGCCGTCGCGTCTCCCGCACCGGATCGTGCGGCGCCGTCGACCCGTCGACGTGTGCGCCGTCCGCCATAGTCTCGGCCCATGCTACGGGTCGTCGATTTTCGCGACGTCGTCGCGACGCTCGACGGCTGGCCCGCGCTCGCGGGACTGAGCTGCGCGGTCGAGCGCGGAGAGATCGTGCACGTAGTCGGGCCCAACGGCGCGGGCAAGTCCACGTTCCTGCGCGCGTGCGCGGGCCTCGTGCCGGTGCGCGGGGGCAGCGCGTCGGTGCTGGGCGTCGACCTCGTGCGCGATCGCGCCGCGGCCCGCGGCCGCGTCGGGCTCCTCGCGCACGCCAATGGTCTCTACCTCGACCTCACCGCGCGCGAGCACGCCGCGTTCTGGGCGCGGGCGGTCGGGGCGGCCGCGGGCGACGCCGACCTCGCCCTCGCCGAGGCGGGCGTCGCGGGATCCCTCGCCGACCGGCGCGTGGGGCGAATGTCCGCGGGGGAGCGCCGGCGGGTCGCCCTCGCGGTGCTGCTCGTGCGGCGGGCGGAGCTCTGGCTGCTCGACGAGCCGCACGCGGGTCTCGACGCGGCGTCCCGCGACGCCCTCGACGCCACGCTGCGCCGGGCCCGCGACGCGGGCGCGACGATCGTCCTCGCGTCGCACGAGGCCGAGCGCGCCTCGGCCGTGGCGACGCGCACGCTGCGCATCGCGGGCGGGGCGGCGGCATGAGCGGGCGGGCGACCGGACGCGCGGGGCTGGTGCGGGCCGTGGCGTCGCGCGACCTGCGTGCCGAGGCGCGCGGGCGCGTGGTGACCAACCAGATCGTGCCCTTCGCGGGGCTCGTCATGGTGACGTTCGCGTTCGCGCTCGACCGCGAGGACGTGCTCTCGCGCGCCGCGGGTGGGCTGCTCTGGCTCGCCACGACGTTCTCGTTGTTCGTGCTCGTGCAGCGCGCGTTCGCCCTCGAGACGGCCGACCGCGCGCTCGACGCGCTGCGCGTCGCCGGCGTCGACCTCGGGCGCGTCTATCTCGGCAAGTCGATCGCACTCATGGTGCAATTGTTCGCGCTCGAGTGCGTGCTCGTGCCCGTCGCCGTCGTGCTCTACCGCGTGCGGCTCGACGCGCCGGGAGCGGTGCTCTTGGTCACCTGCATGGTCTCCGCGACGGCGGGTCTCGCCTTCGTGGGTACGCTCTACGGCGGTCTCACCGTGGGCGGCGCGGGTCGCGAGACGTTGCTCCCGCTCCTCGTGCTCCCCGTGGTGGCACCCGTCCTCATCGCGGCGACCCGGGCCACCGAGTCGGCCCTGCGCAGCGGTGGGGCGGCGGTCAGCGAGGGCTGGGCCTGGGTCGGCCTGCTCGCGGTGTTCGCCGCGGCGTTCGGGATCGCGGGCACGCTCGCCTTCGGACCCCTCGTCGACGAGTGACGACCGCGTCCAGCGACACCGACCCGGGAGGCCGCGAGGCGATGCAGTCGACGGGTACCGGCACCACGCGGGGCCTCGGGCTGCTCGCCATCGTCGCGCTCGCGTGGGTCGTCGTGGGCGGCCTCGTCGCGACGCCGCGCGACGTCGTCCAGGGCGAGTCGGTGCGCATCATGTACGTGCACGTGCCGACCGCGTGGGTCGCGTACCTGGCCTTCGTCGTGACGGCGGTGGCGTCGGCCGGTTTCCTCCGGGGGCGGAGCCGCTCGCTCGGCTTCGACCGCGTGGCGGGGGCGAGTGCCGAGGTGGGCGTGCTCTTCATGGGGCTCACGCTCGTCACGGGCAGCCTCTGGGGACGCCTCACCTGGGGCGAGTTCTGGCAGTGGGACCCGCGGCTCACGACGACGGCCTTCCTCTTCGTCACCTACGTCGGCTACCTCGCCGTGCGGGGCCTCGACGGCGCGCCGGAGCAGCGCGCGCGCCGTGCCGCGGTGGTGGCGCTGCTCGCGGTGCTCGAGATCCCGCTCGTGCACTTCAGCGTCGTGCTGTGGCGCAGCCTGCACCAGCGCGCGTCGGTGCTCGACCCGGGCGGCGACGTGCGGATGGACGGCCTCATGCTCTTCACGCTCTTCGTCGGGGTCGTCGCGTTCACCGCCCTCTACGCGTGGCTCGTCCTGCACCGCAGCCGCGTCGCCGCGCTCGCCGAGCTGGCGGGCCGGGGCGAGCTGGCGCGCGCCGTCGCCGCCCGTCGCGCGGAGGCCGGGGCGTGAGCGCCGCCGCGCCCGTCGCGCTCGCCGTCATGGACGACGCGGGATTCGTCATCGGGTCCTACGCGGTGACCGCCGTGGCGCTCCTCGCGCTCGTCGTCGCCACGCTGCGGCGCGCGCGCCGCCTCGCGCCGCTCGTGCGCGACGAGGACAAGCCGTGGACCTGACGCCCCGCCCCGCGCCGCAGCCCGCCCCTCGCCGCCGTCGGCGGTGGCTGCCCGTCCTCCTGCTCGGCCTCGTCGGCGCCGGCGGCGCCGCGATCGTCTGGCAGTTCCTCGGCTCGGCGATCGACTACTACTGCAACGTCGACGAGCTCGGAGTCCGCGACGGCTGCGACGAGTCGCACCGCCTACGCGTCCAGGGCACGGTCGACCGCGACTCGGTCCGCGCGACCGACGCCGCCACGTCGTTCCGCCTCTCGTTCAACGGCGCGTCGCTCGACGTCCGCTACGCGGGGGACCCCGGCGGCGTCTTCCAGGAGTGCATCGCGGTCGTCGCGCACGGCCGCCTCCGCGGCGGCGTCCTCGAGGCGACGCGCATCGAGGTGAAGCACTCCAACGAGTACGAGGCCGAGCACCCCGACCGCGTGGCCGACGCCGCCGCGGCGGGCATCGACCCGGCCTGCGCGCAGGCCCAGGGGTGAACGGGGCCCTCGGCCAGGCGGCGCTCCTCGTGGGCGTGGTGGCCTCGGCCTTCGGCGCCGCGGCCGCGATCGCGGGGGCCCGCGACCCGCGCGTCGTGCGGCTCGTCCCGCGCTTCGCGGGCCTCGCGTGCGCGGCCGCGGTGGCCGCATTCGCCGTGATGGAGCGGGCGATGATCACCCGCGACTTCTCGCTCGCCTACGTGCAGAAGGTCGGCTCGTGGTCGACGCCCGCGCTCTACAACGTCGCGGCCGTCTGGAGCGCGCTCGAGGGATCGATCCTGCTGTGGGTGCTCGTGCTGTCGGCCTACGCGTTCGTGGTCGCGTGGTGGGTGCGCCCGCGACTCGAGCCGCGACTCGGCGCGTGGGCGTCGGCGGTGATGTGCATCGTGTCGTGCTTCTTCTTCGTCCTCTCGTGGGGTCCCGCCACCCCCTTCGCCCGGGGCGCGCCGGGCGTGCTCGACGGCCCCGGGCCCAACCCGCTGCTGCAGAACCACGTGCTCGTGATGTTCCATCCGCCGATGCTGTACCTCGGCTACGTCGGCATGACGGTGCCGTTCGCCTTCGCCATCGCGGCGCTCGTGACGGGGTCGCTCGACGACGCGTGGCTGCGCGCGACGCGTCGCTGGTCGCTCGTGTCGTGGGGCTTCCTCACGTTCGGCATCGCGCTCGGCGGCTGGTGGAGCTACGAGGTGCTCGGCTGGAGCGGGGTCTGGGCGTGGGACCCGGTCGAGAACGCGTCGCTGCTGCCGTGGCTCACCGGTACCGCGTACCTGCACTCCGCGATGGTCCAGGAGCGCCGCGGGATGCTCCGCGTGTGGAACCTCTCGCTGCTCGTCGCCACGTTCTCGCTCACGATCCTCGGCACGTTCCTCACGCGCTCCGGCGTGCTCAACAGCGTGCACGCCTTCAGCGAGAGCGACATCGGGCCGTGGTTGCTCGCCGCGTTCGGCGTCGTCGTCGTGGCGTCCGTCGGGCTCATCGGGTGGCGCGGCGACGCCCTGCGCCGGTCCGATGCGATCTCGTCGCCGCTCACGCGCGAGGGCGCCTTCCTCGCCAACAACCTCGTGTTCGCCCTCTTCGCGTTCGTCGTCCTGCTCGGCACCGTCTTCCCGCTCGTCGTCGAGGTGGTGCGCGACCGCCAGATCGTGGTGGGGGAGCCGTTCTTCGACCGCCTCGGCGTCCCGCTCGGCCTCGCACTGCTCGCGCTCATGGCGATCGCGCCGGCACTCCCGTGGCGCACCGCGGCCGGGGCCGTGGCGCGCGACCGGCTCTTCTGGCCCGCGTGGTGCGGCGTCGCGGCGCTCGCCGCCGCCCTCATCCTCGGCGCGCACGGACTCGCGCCGATGCTGGCGTTCGGCCTCGGGGGCGTCGCGGTGGGCTCGGCGCTGCGCCACCTCGTCGCCTCGGCGCGCGCGCGCGGCCCGCTCGGGCTCGTCGGTCGCTCGAGCGGCGGGATGATCGTGCACCTCGGCGTCATCTGCATCGCCGTCGCGCTCGCCGCGTCCAACTCGTTCACCCGGAGCCAGGAGCTCGACCTCGTCGAGGGCCGACCCGCGGCCTTCGCGGGCCACACGTTCACGCTCCGCGGCGTCGAGACCACGAGCGACGAGCGCGCCACCCGCGTGCGCGCGCTCGTCTCGATCGACGGCGGGCGCGCGTACGCACCCGCGATCACCAAGTACCTGCGGGTCGGCATGACGGTCGGCACGCCGTCGGTGCGCACCGGCCTCGCCCGCGACGTCTACCTCACGCTCGAGCCCCCCGTGCGCCAGGACTCCGGCCGCGCGCGCATCAAGGTGTTCGTCAAGCCGATGATCCTGTGGCTCTGGATCGGCACCGGCGTCACCGTGCTCGGCACCCTCGCCGCGCTCGTCCCGACGCGCCGTCGCGTCGCGGCCGGCGATCCCGAGCCCGTCGCGGCGGGCCGGCCGTGAGCGTCCGGCGCATCGCGCTGGCCGCCGCGGTCGCCGCCGCCGGCCTCCTCGCCGTGCTCGCACTCGTCGACGCGCCGGGCGAGGTCACGGGCGAGTCGCCGCTGCTCGGCGCGCCGGCCCCCGCGGTCGTCGGCACCACCATCGACGACGCGTCCTTCTCCCTCGAGCGGCGCAAGGGCTCCTGGGTGGTGCTCAACTTCTTCAACTCCACGTGCGTCCCCTGCATCGCGGAGCATCCCGCCCTCGTGGCCTTCGCCGCGCGCGAGGCGGGGCTCACCGACGGGGCCGAGCTCTACACCGTCGTCAACGACGACTCCGACGACGCCGTGCGCGAGTTCTTCGCGCGGCGGGGCGGCGACTGGCCCAAGGTCCGCGACGACGACGGCGCGATCGCGGTCGCCTTCGGCGTCGCGCGCGTGCCGGAGACGTGGGTGATCGACCCGGCGGGCTTCGTGCGGCTGCGGGTCCTCGGCGAGCTCGCGCCCGGCGCCCTCGAGGCCCGCCTCGACGCGCTCCGCGCCGCCGGCTCCTCGTGACCTCGCTCGCGGCTCCCGTCCGCCCGTCGCGCCGGCGCGCCGCGTGGGCCACCCTCGTCCTCGCGGCGGCCGCGCTCCTCGCCGTCGGCGCGCTCCGCGACGGCGGACCCCGCACGCAGCAGGACCGCATCGAGGCCATCACCGGGCGCCTCGCGTGCCCGACCTGCGCGGGGGAGAGCGTGCGGGTCTCGCGCGCGGTCGCCGCCGAGTCGATCCGTGCCGAGGTCGCTCGCCAGGTCGCCGCGGGCACGCGCGCCGACGACGAGATCGTCGGCTACGTCGCCGCGCGGTTCGGCGCGCAGGTGCTGCTGCTGCCGCGCGCGTCGGGCTTCGACGCGCTCGCCTGGGGCCTCCCCGTCGCGGTCGGCGTGCTCGCACTCGCGGGCGTGGCCGCGGCGTTCGTCCGCTGGCGCCGCACCCCGGCGGGCGCGGCCGACGGCGCGGCTCCCCGGCCGCGCACCTCGCCGGCCGGGCGCGTCGCCCGCGCGTCCGCCGTCGCGGCGCTCGCGGTCGGTGCCGGCTGGCTCGTCGGTCGCCAGTCGGGCGAGCGGCTCCCCGGCCAGTCGCTGACCGGCGGCATCGAGGACTCCACCGCGTCGCTGCTCGCGCGGGCGCGCGCGAGCACCTTCTCCGATCCCGCGTCGGCGCTCGAGCTCTACGCCGAGGTGCTCGCGCTCGATCCCGACCAGGTCGAGGCCCTCACCTACCGCGGGTGGCTCGTGTGGCTCGTGGCGCGCGGCGCAGAGGACGCGACGCTGCGGGACCGCGCGGTGGCGGGCGTCGTGGCCGATCTCGAGCGCGCGACCGCGATCGACGCGCGGTACCCGGATGCGCACTGCTTCCTCGGCATCGTGCGCTTTCGCCACGCCGGCGACGCGCCGGGGGCCAAGGCCGCGCTCGACCGCTGTGCCGCGCTCGACCCGCCGTCGGAGGTGCGGGGCTTCGTCGACGCGATCCGCGCCGAGGTCGATGCCGCCGCGGGCGGCTAGGCGACTACTCGTCGTCCCCGCCGGTCGGTGGTTTCGGCGGAGCCCACGCCTCGCCGGCGACCCACGCGACGCGCCCGTCGCGCGCACCGTGCGATCGCTCGAGCGCCCACACGCTCGCCTTGCGCCAGTCGGGTCGGCCCCGCACCTCGAGCCCCTCGCGCGCGAGCGCGCGCACGACGGACGGGATCACGTCGCCGTGGCTCGACGCGATGCTCCCCTCGGGCAGCTCCGCGAGCAGCTCGATCGCACCGCCGGCACCCCGGTCCTCGAAGAGCCGCAGGTCCGTCTCGACGTCGCGGCCGAGCCGGGTCGCGAGCGGTCGCACGGTCTCCACGCAGCGACGCGCCGGGCTCGAGACGATCCGGCCCGTCACGAGCGACCCGAGCCGCGCCGCGAGCTGATCGGCCTGCCAGCGGCCGTCCTCGCCGAGCGGGCGCAGCGCGTCGTCGTCCTCCCAGGTCGCGCGGCGCAGGGCCTTGGCGTGCCGCACGAGGTAGATCGTCACCGCGACGACCGTACCCGACGCCCTCGGTCGCGCGCCGCGCCGCGCGCCGCGCCACACTTGACCCGTGGGATTCTTCGACCGCAACCGTGCGGACGTCGAGGCCCGCGGCCTCGATCCGGCGCGGCTGCCGCCCGGTCAGTACCTCACGGATCGCTTCCCCGTGCTGCACGTCGGTGACGTGCCGTCGTACGCGCCGGGGGAGTGGTCGCTCGTCGTGGACGGCCTCGTCGAACGCCCCTTCTCGCTCGACCTCGACGCGCTGCGCGCGCTGCCGTCCGTCGCGATCACCACCGACATCCACTGCGTGACCAAGTGGTCCAAGTTCGACACCCGGTGGACGGGCGTGCGCGTGCGCGACCTCGTCGCGCGCGCCGGCGCCCACTCCGAGGCGACGCACGTGATGGCCCACGCCGAGCAGGGCTACACGGCCAATCTCCCGCTCGCCGACCTCCTGCGCGACGACGCGCTCGTCGCCTGGTCGTACGACGGCGCCGACATCGAGCCCATCCACGGCGGGCCCGTGCGGCTCGTCGTGCCGCACCTCTACTTCTGGAAGTCCCCCAAGTGGCTGCGGCGCATCGAGCTCATGGCGGCCGACGCGCCGGGCTTCTGGGAGCAGAACGGATACCACATGTACGGCGATCCGTTCCGAGAACAACGATTCTGGGGCGACTGACGCCGCTCCGCCACGGCGCGTCCGCCCGTCGTCGCGCCCCTCAGACCGTCGTCGCGCAGAACGTGTCGCCCCGGGGCAGCGACGACGACACCTGCGGCGACGTGTCGCCGTAGAGCGCGGTCAGCATCCCCTTCACCATCCCGCGGTCGACCGCGCAGATCACGGGGTGCTCGATCGCGACGTCGCCGAAGGGGCAGTGGTGGTTGATGATGCGCAGCGTGTCGTTGCGCTGGTCGGCGTGGGCCGCGAAGCCCTGCGCGGTGAGCGCGTCCGCGACGGCTTGCATCGCGGAGCGCAGGGAGCGCTGGGAGGCCGCGCGGTCGTCGCCCGCGAGGCCCGCGGCCATCGCGCGCCCGTACTCCTCGCCGACCTTCTCCGCCATCGCCTCGGCCTCGCGCGGGGTGAGCATCTCGAGCGCGCGCCCCAGCAGCGTGAGGACGAGGTCGTCGCTGCGCACCTGGAACTGCATCGCGGGCGGCGCCCCCGTCGCGCGGTAGCGCTTCGACGGGCGGCCCGCGCCCCCGGTCGCCGTGCCGGTCGCGACCTCGAGGTAGCCGCCGGCGGCGAGCTTGTCGAGGTGGTGGCGCGCCACGTTGGGGTGCACGCCGGCCTTGGCCGCGGCCTGCGCGGCGGTCACGCCCTCGGCCGTCTCGCGCGCGTGCAGGTAGATCGCGCGTCGCGTCGGATCGCCGAACGCCGAGGTGATCGCCGACACGGTCGCGGTGAATGCGCGACGGGTCTGCGACCCGCCGCGTCGGGCTTCGCTGCGCGCGGCGCGTGGCACGGCGATATTCTACCTACCGCCGTAGTGCAAATTCCGATCGTGCCGCGGCACTCCCCACGATGACGCTCACCACCGACGACCGACTCCTCGACGCGCTGCGTCCCGTCCACGACCCGGAGCTGCACCGCTCCATCGTCGACCTCGGCATGGTGCGCGGCGCGTCGCTCGACGCGAGCGGCCGCGCATCCGTCACCGTCGCGCTCACCATCCAGGGCTGCCCGCTGCGCAACGAGATCCAGCAGCGCGTGACCGCCGCCCTCCACGCGCTCGACGGCGTGCGCGACGTGGCCATCTCCTTCGACGTCATGACCGACGCCGAGCGCGCCCGCGTCCGCGAGCTCGTCCACGGGTCGCCCGGGGCCACGGCGGGCAGCGCGCCCGCGCACGGCCACGCCGAGGGGCGCGCCATCCCGTTCGCCCAGCCCGGCTCGCGCACGCGCCCGATCCTCGTCTCGTCGGGCAAGGGCGGCGTCGGCAAGAGCAGCGTCACGACCAACCTCGCCGTCGCCCTCGCCGCCGCCGGCCACCGCGTCGGGCTGGTCGACGCGGACATCTACGGCTACTCGATCCCGCGCATGCTCGGCGCCACGCGCG
Organism: Actinomycetota bacterium; assembly: GCA_041158045.1. Classification (GTDB taxonomy): domain Bacteria; phylum Actinomycetota; class Acidimicrobiia; order Acidimicrobiales; family Ilumatobacteraceae; genus CAXRBC01. The sequence continues at coordinate 22,435 of JBEBCD010000005.1, forward strand.
ACCCGGTCGTGATCGACGGCATGCTCGTGCCCACCGAGTCGTACGGCGTGCGGTGCATCTCCATCGGCTACTTCGTGCCCGACGGCCAGGCCGTCGTCTGGCGCGGGCCGATGCTCCACAAGGCGCTCGAGCAGTTCCTCACCGACGTGTACTGGGACGAGCCCGACTTCCTCCTCGTCGACATGCCGCCCGGCACGGGCGACATCGCGCTGAGCCTCAGCCAGTACCTGCCGCGCGCGGAGGTCCTCGTCGTCACCACCCCGCAGCCCGCGGCGCAGAAGGTCGCGCGGCTGTCCGCGGCGATGGCCGCGAAGGTCAACCTGCCGGTCCGCGGCGTGATCGAGAACATGTCGTGGTTCACCGGCGACGACGGCCGCCGCTACGAGCTCTTCGGCGCCGGTGGCGGCCGCCAGCTCGCGGACGAGCTCTCGGTGCCGCTCCTCGCCCAGATCCCGCTGGTGCAGCCACTCCGCGAGGGCGGCGACGACGGCCGCCCGATCGCTGCGGTCGCGCCCGAGAGCGAGGTGGGCCGCATCTTCGCCGAGCTCGCGCGCCGCGTCGCGCAGGACATGAAGCCGAAGAAGGTCTTCTCGGCCGCCCTCAAGGTCACCTGA
>JBEBCD010000006.1:0-4230 GCA_041158045.1 Actinomycetota bacterium
GGGTCGGTGCGTCAGGCCCGCGTGATCGACATCACGGCCGCGGAGCCGTCGGACAACGCGAGCGCGTGCGCTCGCGCATCGACGACCGCGTCGCGCCGCGCGAGCGCGTGCGCGACGCCATCGACCACGATCGTGGCGGTCGGCGACGTCACCATGACGATGTCGCAGGCGCCGAGCGGGCCGGGCGCCGTCGCATGGCGCATCGAGCCGTCGGTGCGGCCGCGGAGGGTCATGAGGTTGAGGTCCACGATCGGGCCGTCCGGGAGCGTCGCGGTCGTCGGCACGTCGCCGGGGAACTCGACGACGACGCCGAGCGGGCACGCGAGGGTCTCGCCGCCGACGTCGAGCACCATCGTGCCGCCCTCGAAGACGATCATGCGCCGGTGCACGCCCTCGAAGTGCGAGAACGGTCCCTCGTCGACGACGGGTGCGATCGCGACGCGCCACGTCCAGCCGGGTCGACCCGGCGTGTCGCAGGCGATCTCGTAGCTGGTGCCGCGGCCGTTGGGCCAGGGCATGACGCGGTGGTCGGCGAAGCGTTGGATCGGCACGGCGACAGTCTCGCGCGCGTCGGCGACTCGGCGGGTCGGCGCGTCAGCGGGTCGGCGCGTCGCGCCAGGGCACGCCGGCGGGCCACCGCCCGACGCCGCCGCGCTCGAGCACGAGGCCCGCGAGCTGGCGATCGGCGTGGCGCGAGCGCCACGTGAGCATGTCCTGCGCGAGCGGGAGGACGCGCGCCGGGTCGGTGATCGGCGTGCGCCACGTCGGGTCGGCCGCGAGGTCGAAGGCGAGCCACGACCCGTCGCCGAACTGCACGTATGCCGCGTCGCGCGAGCGCCGCACGGCGAGGTGCTGGCGCTCGAGGCGGCGGTCGCGGGGCCAGTTGCGCGCGGCGCCGGCGGGGTCGTCGGACACGTAGACGTGCCGCCAGTCGAACTCCCAGGCGGCCGCGTCGCGCCAGTGCTCGGGCGTGCCGCCGGCCAGCCACTCGGTGAGCGGCAGGCCGTCGCACTGCAGCGGCACCGGCGCGCCGATCGCCTCGGCGATGGTGGGCACGACGTCGACGTTCTCCGTGAACGCCTCCACGACGCGGCCGTGCCCCCCGGGTCTGCGCGGATCGCGCACGATGCCGACGATGTGGTAGCTCTGCTCGAAGAAGCCGAGCTTCTCGACGAGGCCGTGGTCGCCGAGCTGGTCGGCGTGGTCGGCGGTGACGACGACGAGCGTGTCGTCCCATTCGCCACGCTCGCGCAGGCGCGCGGTGATGCGGCCGACGTGCTCGTCGACCTCGCCGATCATCCCGTAGTACTGCGCGCGCAGGTGGCGGACGCCGGCCTCGTCGGCGGGTGCGGCCCACCCGGGCATCCGCGTCGCCGCGTCGTGGAACGGGTGGCGCGCGTCGCGCGCCACCGGCGCGATCGGGAGCGGCACCGTGGACGCGGGCACCGCCGACGCCCAGCGCCCCGCGGCCGCGTAGGGCGGGTGCGGCCGCAGGTACGAGAGGTGGACGAACCACGGGCCGCGCCGCGCGTCGAGCCAGTCGAAGAAGCGCTGCGTGAGGAAGGCCGTGATGCTCTCCTCCTCGTGGCGCTCGGGCTCGGTCTCGAGGAGCGCGAGGTAGCCGTCGGGGAGCGCGCGGTGGCCGCGAGCGACGAGCCACTCGCGCCACGCGTCGTACGGCTCCGAGAGGTCGAGCGCGCGGTGGAAGCCGGGGAGGACGCCCTGGTACGACGAGAGTCGCGCGTCGTCGGGGGCCGCGGTGGCGCGCGGGTCGACGCCCTGGTCGGTGTAGCCGAAGACGACGGGGTCGTAGCCGTGGCGGCGGGCGAGGCGGGCGACGTTGTCGAGACGGTGGTCGAGGGGCGTGCCGTTGGCGACGACGCGATGCTGCATCTGGTACGTGCCGGTGTAGAGGCTCGCGCGGCCGGGCGAGCACGGCGCGCACTGGCTGTAGTGGCGGGCGAGGCGCACGCCGTCGCGCGCGAGCGCGTCGAGGTGCGGGGTGCGCGCGACGGGATGGCCCGCGACGGACAGCGAGTCGGCGCGGAACTGGTCGAGCGTGATGAGCAGGACGTTGGGGCCCATGGCGGTGTGCGGTCCGGTCTCAGCCGTCGGCGGCGGCGCGCTCGCAGGCGGCGGGGTCGGCGGCGAGCGCGCGGTTCTTGGCGTCCGTGGGCGAGCGTTGGACGCCGCGGCGCCACGCGTCGAGGAAGCGCCACGGCCAGATCTCCCCGCGCAGCACGAGCCACTCGTCCTGCGGGCAGATGCGGGACATGCCGACGTGGGTGTGGCACTTGGTGACGCGGGCGTTGCCCGAGGAGCCCATGACGCCGATCCACGTGCCCGGTGCGACGCGCTGGCCCTCGGCGACCTTCACGCGCCCGAGGTGGGCGAAGTAGTAGCGCACGCGGTCGTCGCCGTGGATCGTGACGGTGAGGCCGCCGCGCGTGCCCGGCGCGTCGACCGCCGGGTCCCACCGGTCGCGGCGCTGGACGTCGACGACGAGGCCCGAGGTCGGCGCGTGGACGCGGGCGTAGCAGCCGTGGACGTCCGTGGCGGGGTAGTCGAGGTGGTCGCGGGAGTACGTGACGGCGACGCGGGAGAAGGGTAAGACGTAGCGCGGGGCGTCGTCGGGCGACGGGTCGGCGGAGGCGGCGACGCCGCCGAGGAGGGGGAGCGCGGCGAGCGAGGCGAGGAGCGCGCTAGCGATGCTTCGACAGTACTTCCGAGGCGCGCTGGACGAGGAGCTCGCGCTCGGACTCGGTCAGCGGTCGGGAGGTGCGCACGTTGAGCTCGACGCGGTCGCCCTCGCCCGCGGCGGCGATGTCGTCGACGAAGAGCACGGTGGTGAGGCCCGGCGAGCCGGCGAGGTCGCGCACCGCGTGCGAGACCGAGGTCGCGCTCGCATCGACGGGGACGCTGAGGCGCGTGGTGACCGGCTCCTGGCTGAGGTTGCGCACGCGGTCGAGCGAGCTGTGCGGCAGGTGGATCGTGCTCACGCCGTCGCGCAGGCGCGTCGTGACCATGCCGATGTGCTCGACGACGCCGCGCACCGGGCGGCCCCAGCCGAACTCCGCCTCGACCTCGTCGCCGACGCCGTAGCGATCCTCGAGGAGCACCGCGAGGCCGGTGAGGTAGTCGTTGACGCGGTGCTGGCCGCCGACGGCGAGGCCCGCGCCGAGGAAGCCGGCGCTGGTGAGGAAGAACGCGGCGTTGAGCCGCAGGACGTGGAAGACCGCGATCGTCGCGACGACCCAGAGCCCGAGGCTCACGAAGTGGTGCAGCATGCGCGTCGCGGCGTCGATGCGCTGACCGCGGCGGTGCTGGCCGTCCTCGAGGGTCTCGGCGCCGATGCGGCGCACCGAGTTGCGCCACCAGCGCGCTGCCTGCGTCGGCGGGCGATCGGCGATGCGGCGCACCGTGGAACGCAGGACGGCGTACGTGATGCGCGTGAGGAGGAAGCAGCCGACGACGATGAGGATCGCGACGACGGGGCGCGTGAGGAATCGTGCGATGCCGACTGCCTCGTCCGCTGCGATCACACGTCAAGTGTGCCGCCGCGCGACGGGGTCGGCGCGGAACTACGGTGTTGCGGGTGTCGCAGGTGATGCGCCGTCGCGGATCGCGGGTCGCCGTGCGGGCCATGGTGCTCGCGGCGGGCGTCCTCGCGGGGTGCGCGGGGGTCGGCTCGGGGAGCGGGCCGGCGGACGAGACGTCCGTCCCGGCGACGACCGTGATGGCGGCCGCGACGATGGCCGGCACGACGAGCACCACGTCGACGTCATCGACGACGAGCACGACGACGACGAGCACCACGTCGACATCCTCAACGACCAGCACGACGGTCGCGCCGTCGACGACGGTGCTCGAGACGTCGTGCGTGAAGCTCGCGCAATGTCAATTCGCCCATCTCGTCGGCGCCGACCTGTCGCGCCTTCAGCTCGACTACGTCGACTTCAGCGTCGCGTCCATGGCGGGGGCCAACCTCGCGGGGGCCAACCTCGCGAACTCCGTGCTCATCCGCGCGGACCTCGCGGGGGCCAACCTCGCGAGGGTCAACCTCACCAACGCCGACCTGACGGCGGCCAATCTCGCGGGCGCCAACCTCGAGGGGGCGAACCTCACGGGGACGATCGTCTGCGACGTCGCGCTCGACGCCGTCGTCGGCGTCACGGAGGCGCAGCTCGCGAAGGCGAAGAAGTACAAGACCAAGGGCAAGATCTACTGCCC
>JBEBCD010000007.1:0-5947 GCA_041158045.1 Actinomycetota bacterium
CGCCGGGCCCACCCGCGCCGCGGCGATCGCGCCGGGGGCCACGTGTCGCGCCGCCGGCGCCGCCCGTGCCGCGAAGGCCGCTCGTGCGAAGTGCACCGCGACGACGAAGGGATCGCGGACCGCGGCGCCGGCGCGCACCACGACGACGACCACCCCGTCGGACGCCCTCAACCACAAGGGCACCATGATCTACGGCCTCTCCGACGGCCGCCTCACGCGCCGCGCAGACTCGGGCACCTACTTCGAGACCGACTCGCGCGCCGCCGGAGCCTTCGCCACCGTCCGCCAACGCGCCTACGCGGAGCTCAACCCGGCGAACCGCCCGACGACCCACCCCCACGTCCAGTTCGACTACGTCGTGCGGCCGTCGTTCCCTCCCGCGATCGCCGCCTACATCGCCCGCGAGCTCGACGCCGCTGCGGCACTCTGGGACCCGATCTTCGACTCCCCCATCACCGTGCGGGTGCACCTCGTGACGGAGAAGGACCGCGACTACGTCGCGACCAACCGCTGGCTCCAGCAGAACCTGCCCCAGATCCTCAGCCGCTTCGACGGGCGCAACGAGCGGCCCTTCGTCTCCGGCGGGGGCGGCTACTGGGACCCGGGCGGCGGCTCGATCGGCCAGATCTACCTCGCGACCGCCTCCTGGGTGGACCTCACCTACATGAACTACGAGTGGCCGCAGGTGCCACGCCACGAGTTCTTCCACGTCGTGCAGCAGTACTCGACGTTCAAGACGGGACGCGCGCGCGGGAGCAGCACCCGCGCCGAGTACGACCTGCTCTCCCCGCAACACTGGGTCGAGGGCGGGGCCGACACGGTGAGCTACCTCACCGCCTTTCGCACCCTCGGATGGAGCTCCGACGCACTCGATTGGCTCGTCTGGCGCCGCAGCGAGAACCAGCGTGCATGGATGGAGATCCGGACCGTCGACGACGCCGTCCGGATGATGATCGCCACCGAGTCGGGCGCGATCGAGCCGGCCTTCGAGATGTCGTACGCGCTCGGGGCCGTGATGTACGAGTGGGTGATCGGGACGTATGGGCTCGACGGCTTCGTCCGGCTGCTCGGACAGATGTCGAGCGCCCCGAGCTTCGACGAGGCGCTGCGGCGCTCGATCGGGATCTCGCAGCGGACCTTCTACGACCGCGCGGCGCCGTACGTGGTGGCGGCCTGGGAGGCGGCGAGGGGCTAGCGACGGGACGGACGTGGGATCACGACGGGACGCCCGTGTGACGTGATCGGGTCACGGCGGCACTTCAATGCCCCCATGACCACACGACGACTGACACGCACCTCCACCGGCCTCGCACTGCTCGCGCTCCTCATCGGACTGCTCGGCTTTGCGGTCGCCCGATCGCTGGGCGGCGGCGACTCGCTGGCCGAACAGCTCAGGGTCCTCGGGTACTGCCCCCCCGGACAGACGCTCGCCGACGGCGCGGTCGACGGCGCCGGGGACGACGGCGCGGTCGACGGGCTCGCCGAAGCGGCCACCGACCCGTGCCGTCCGCTCACCACCGCCTCGGGCGACCTGATCCCGGCGGCCGACGACACCTACACGCTCGGCTCCTCCGTCTTCCGATGGAAGAGCCTCCAGCTCGGACCGGGCACCATCTACCTCGAGGACATCGGCACGGGCGAGCAGGCCGGCGTGACGGTGCGGGACGGCGTCCTGCTCGTCGACGGTGCGGACACGCTGCGTATCGGCAACATCCAGATCACCCCCACGGGTCTGCGCTCGCTCCTGAGCGAACAAGACATCACGATCGGCGGGGCGGGTGACCGCGGCTACGTCTCCGTGGCACGCGGCATCCGGTTCCCCGACGGGAGCACGCTCACGTCGGCGGACGGACTCGATGCGACGGGCGCCACCGGAGCACGCGGGGCGAGCGGACCCGCGGGTGCAGCGGGAGCGACGGGCGCAACGGGCGCGACGGGCGCCACCGGTGCGACGGGCGCCCCCGGAGCGACCGGGCCGCAGGGACCGGCAGGGCCGACCGGCGCCACGGGCGCGACCGGGCCGGCGGGTGCAGCGGGAGCAGCGGGAGCGACGGGCGCAACGGGCGCCACCGGTGCGACGGGCGCCACCGGTGCGACCGGGCCGCAGGGACCGGCAGGGCCGACCGGTGCCACGGGTGCGACCGGGCCGGCGGGACCGGCGGGTCCGGCCGGCACGTTCGACATCGGCGGCTCCTGCTCCTACGTCGACGGCACGACGACGATCGACGGGACGTTGCGGTGGAAGGTCGAGGGCCCCCGCGCGATCCTCGAGTGCTCGAGCGGCTAGCGCTCGGGCACTCCGGCTAGAGGCCGAGCTGCTGCTTGATGTACGGCACCACCGACGACGCGTACCAGGCGCGCGGCGTCATGCCGAAGATGCGCTCGAACTCCTGGCCCCACGGGCGCGTCGCGCTCGAGATGCGCCAGCTCAGGACCTTGGCGTAGTCGAAGTCGGCGTAGAGCCGCTCGTAGATGAGCACGGCGGGGCCGTAGCGGTACTTGTTGTTCTCGAAGCAGGTGGAGTACGGGCCCTTGCTGTCGCCCCAGTCCTCGCGCGAGACGAGGAAGTCGACCCACGCCGCGTCCGTGGTGAGCCCCCAGGCGTCCCGGTACTGGCGCCAGGCGCCGACGACCTCGTGGGTGCGCCAATACTCGACGTTGCCCGTCGTCGCCGCCGCACCGGCGAAGACCTTCTGCGCCACGCCCGCCTCCGCCTCGAAGATCCAGCACGGCTGGATCTGCGACGCGCCCGCCGGGTCGTCGGCGAGGCCGCGCATGAGCAGCGCCGCCTGCCCGAGGTGCGCCACCTCGTGGTGCAGCGTCTCCTGGTCCCACGTCGAGACCGCCGACCCGATCATCATCACGAACACGGGCCGCCGCGACCCCATCCCGCAGAGGAACCCGGCCCCGGTCCCCTCCCCGATGTAGACGCGGGTCTGGCAGTTGCCCGGGTCGGCGTACGGGAGGAACATCGCCTCCGAGTGCTCGTCGAGCACGAGGATCGTGATGCCGCGGCTCACCCCGCCCGCGTCCGCCCACACCTTGTACGCCTCGAGGATCTCGCCCTTCAGCATCTCGCGCCGCGCCGGCGCGATGGTCGGTGCGATGACCCAGTCGAACTCGGTGGTGAACGTCTTGGCAGCCGCCACCCGGCGGCGCTCCGACAGGGCGTTGTGGACCCGGATGTGGGCGGGGAGGGTGCTCGCCGCCGGCGTGGCGGCTGCGCCGGACGCGCCCGGGCGCTGCCAGACGAGGCGGCCGGCGGCGTAGGTGCAGGTCTCGCGGACCTTCTTCACGACGCGGACGGCGCCGACCCTCGTGCACTTGGCGCTCGCGGCGGCCGAGGCGGGGGTCGGGACGGCGCACGCGAGCGCGGCGACGAGGAGCACGCGGCGCATCGGCTTGACGCTACCGCGGGGTCGGCGGGCGGCGCCCGCCTACTCGGCCGCGCGGAGGTCGGCGACGATGATGCGCGACATCCCCATCATCGCGCGGAACGCGTAGTCGGCGTCGTAGCCGTCGAGGCCGCGCAGCGCGCGCCCGAGCGCCGTCGGGATGATCTGCCAGCTCACGCCCCAGCGGTCGCGACACCACCCGCACCGGCTCTCGCTGCCGCCGTCGGCGATGAGCGCGTGCCAGAGGCGGTCGACGTCCTCCTGGCCGTCGCAGGCGACCTGGAAGCTCACGGCCTCGCTGTGGGGGAACTGCGGACCGCCGTTGAGCGCGGCGAACGGTCGGCCGAAGAGCTCGAACTCCACGGTGAGCACCGAGCCGGCGGGGCGCTGCGCGTCGGCGCGGTAGTGGCTCACCTCGCCGAGGCGCGACCCGGGGAAGAGCCCGACGTAGAACGTGGCGGCCTCGAGCGCCTGGTCGTCGAACCAGAGGTAGGTCGTGAGCGAGGTGGCGGCCATCGGGTCGGCGGGGTGCGGCGGGGCACTGACGACGTCGTCAGATGCTCAGCTGTGCGCGGGCGTGCGTCGTCACCCGATCCAGCACCGCATCGCACTCTCGCGAGTCCGCCTCGAACTCGGTGTGGTCGAAACGGCCGGCATCGACTTGGCGGGTCGCGATGTCCTTCGCGGTACCGAGGCCCCGCCGGAGGCGCTCCAGCTCCGGCGCGAGATCGGGAAAGTAGATCTCGAAGACGCGGGTCGCGTACCACGCCTCGTGGATCGACCTGCTGGCCCGCTCGTAGCGCTCCTTGGGATCCTCGAACTCCGGCCGAGTGATCGTCGCGTGGGCCCAGCCGCGCCACGTCCCGAGCGAGATCTCGATCTTCTGGCGGACGTCGACGATCGCATCGAGGCGCTTCTGGTCGAAGGCCGCCTCTTGCTCCTTCCTCAGCGAGATGCGCTGGATGAGGAGCGCGCCGAGCGTCGAACACACCGTCGTCACGCCCACCAACACCGCACTCTGCCCAACGTCGCCGAGCGCGATGATGGACATGACGCGACGAACCTAGTCCGCCGCACGCACGGAGCTCTCCGCCGTGGGCGGGGCGGATTGGCTGGCTGCGGCGAGGGCTAGTGCGTGAGGGCGGCGTCGAGGGCGGCGCAGAACGGATACGTGGTCAGCCGCTCCACCGAGTCGCCATGCACGAGGAACTGGTCCTCGAGCTTCACCCCCTGGCGCGAGTCGGGGTCGCCGACGTAGCTCTCGACGCACAACACCATGTGCTCCTCGATCGTGCCCGGGAAGTCGTAGGAGCCGTCGGGCTCGACGCGCGGGACGTTGGGGTGCTCGCCGGCCATGCCGAGGCCGTGGGCGAGCACGTAGTAGCCGTAGTCGCGGTGGCGCTCGGGCACCTCGTAGGCGTGGCGGGCGAAGTCCTCGAAGGTGCGGCCGGCGGTGATGAGCGACGCGTTGTGCTCCAGCTGCTCGCGCGCGATGCCGTAGAGGTGGCGCTGCACCGGCGTCGCCTCCACGTCCCCGCAGAGGAACGTGCGGGAGAAGTCGACCGCGTAGTTGCGCACCCCGATGGCGTCGGTGTCGAAGCAGACGAGGTCGCCCGACTGCATGACCGCGTCGGACGACTCCTGGAAGTAGGGGAAGGTGCGCACCCCGCTCTGGAACAGCCGCGTGGAGACGAACTCGCCGTCGCGCGCGATGAGCCCCTCGTGGAACTTGGCCCACACCTCGTTCTCCGTCGCGCCGGGCCGGATCGCGCGCTCGAGCTCCCCCGCCGCGAGCTCGACCTGCGCGACCGCGTGGCGCATGGCCTCGATCTCGAGCGGCTGCTTGATCATCCGCGCGTACTGGAAGACGGGGGTCGCCTCGCGCAGCGCGACGCCCCGCGCCCGCAGCGCGTCGGTGAAGCCGAAGTCGACGAGCTCGACGGCGAGCGACATGGAGTCCGCACCCTGGGCGCGGCGCAGGACGTCGACGACCTCGTCGGCGAAGCGGAGCGTGTTGGCCGCGTGGTGCGGCGTCTTCTTGGCCGTGATCCCGGTCGAGGTGCGGATCTCGGTGATGGTGGGCAGGCCGGCGGAGAGGTGCTCCCCCAGGTTGAACTCGAAGAGGATCGTCGGTCCGCCGAGGACGTGGAGGAGGAAGCGCGAGGGGCCCATGAGGCCCCAGACCGTCATGTTGCGCGAGCCGGTGGCGTAGAGGATGTTGATCGGGTCGGGGGTGAGCACGGCGCCGACGCCCATCGCGCGCATCGTCGCGTCGAGGCGCGCCTGTCGCTGGAGATAGAGCGCGTGGAGGCGGGCGGTGTCGGCCGGCGGCACCCCGTCAGTCTGCCCGCCGGCGGCGAGCGGTGGGCTGCGGAGCGGCGAGCGTGCAGCGGCACAGCCGGTGCAGACCCGTCACCAGGTGGTCGGATGTGCCGCCTCGGACGAGCTGCACCGCGAGGTCCGCGGGCTCTGGGACGACCTGCGCCGCGCGATCCGGGGGCTCCGCTCGGAGGGCAAGCCCCGCGCGTGTGGGCGGGTGCGCCTATCGTCTC
>JBEBCD010000008.1:0-8553 GCA_041158045.1 Actinomycetota bacterium
CCCGCGGAGCGTCGCAAGGTGGACAGCGTCGATCTCCGCTGGACCGACGTGCGGGGTCCGGCCTAGGACTCGCCCGATGAACTGCAATTGAACGCGGAGATCACTGGTGCTCGGAGGAGCAACATCGCGAATCGCGGTGTCGAGGAACAAGAGCGCCTCCTCGATCAGCCCGAGCTGGAACAGCGCCGACGCTCGCTGGGGCGACGGGTCGAGGGATTCGCGAGGGGGTGTCGATACCAGCGTGCGCCGTGCACTCTGCAGGCGGATGACATTGGTTGAACGAAAGAGCCCCATCATTCCCGAGATCTGGGAGAGCCAGCGCCACTGCCGTCCCGTCAGCAATTCGACAGGGGTGGAGGTGACCACGCTCTGCCACGTTGCGGAGACGTCGCGATGTGACTGGGGATTCGCACAAAGTGAGTTGAGCGACTCCTCCAGGAGGGAGCGATTCGACATCTCGTCGGGGAGATCGAGGAGCGCGAATGAGCGGGCAATCGATCGTCGGAACGCCCGGCATCGCCCGTCGACCCGCTCGGAGATCGAGCGGTGGATGACCCAGCGCGGATTCGTGCGGAGGCGTCGTCGACGCGTCCGCAAGTTCCGAGCGGCTCGATAGATGCGGATCTCGACACCCGGACGGAGCGACGTCGCACGGCGAAGCCGTACCCACCGCGTCGCGCGAGAGATCACGAGTCTGAGGTTATCCGCAGTTAATTCCGCCGTGCTGCGTCGCGTGCCTGCGAGACTCGTCGGCGTGGCACGCATCACTGCCGCGTCGAGCGACGACGCGATCCTCGCGATGCTGCACGAGACCGCCGACGCGATCGCCGCGGTGCTCGCCGCCAACGACGACTGGTCGCTCTCGGGCCTGCGCGCGACGCAGTACGCCGTGGACGTCAAGGTCGACGCGGCCGCGCTCGGGGTGCTCGGGGCAGCCGGCGTCTCCGTGCTGTCGGAGGAGAGCGGCGTCACCGGCGAGTTCGCCCCCGACGGCCTGCAGGTGGTCATGGACCCGCTCGACGGCTCGACCAACTGCGCGCGCCGCGTCCCGTGGTACGCCACGGCGCTCTGCGCGCGCGACGCGCGGGGCCCGCGCGCGGCCTTGGTGGTCAACCAGGCGAGCGGCACCGACCGCTGGTGGGCGACGCGCGGTGGCGGCGCCTGGAAGAACGGCGCGCGGATCGCGCCCTCGGCGTGCGCCGCGCTCGGCGAGGCGGTCGTCGGCGTGTCGGGTCATCCGCGCGGTCGCGGCGGCTGGGCGCAGTTTCGCGCGCTCGGCGCGGCGGCGCTCGACATCTGCCTCGTCGCGGAGGGCACGCTCGACGCATGGGTCGACTTCGGCCAGCACGGCATCTGGGACTACCTCGCGAGCACGCTCATCTGCACCGAGGCGGGCGCGCGCGTCGCTGACGTGGAGGGTCGGGACGTGAATGCGCCGCGCCACGACGACCGGCGGGTCGTCGTCGTCGCGGCGACGGAGGCGCTGCACGAGTCGCTGCTCGCCCTCCGGCGGGTGCCCGTACACTGAGCCCACGTGCGCCACGGCGCCGCGGGCGCTTAGCTCAGCTGGTCAGAGCATCTCCCTTACAAGGAGAGGGTCGGGGGTTCGACTCCCTCAGCGCCCACTGGTGGACATGACGGCCTTCGACTGGCGCCGCGCGGCGCCCGACGAGGTGGACCGGCAGTACTCGCCCTCGCGCTTCGCCCGCAAGCCGCTGGACGCCCACCTCGCCGACTACGCCGCCCGCTCGGCGGGCGTCGACCCGGCCACGCTGCTGGTGCCGGGCCGGCCCCTCCTCGTGTACGTCCACGGCGGCTACTGGCAGCGGCTCTCGGCGGCGGACTCGCGCTTCCTCGCCGACGATGCGCGCCGGCGGGGCGTGTCGCTGCACGCCGTCGACTACACGCTCGCGCCGGCGGCGACGATCCCGCGGATGGTGGAGGAGTGCATCGTCGACGTCGTCGCGATCGCGGCGCGCCTCGCGCCCCCGCGGGTCGTGGTCGCCGGCTGCAGCGCGGGCGCGCACCTCGCCGCCATGTGCGCCCGCGACCCCCGACTCGCCGGGCGGGTGCACGGCTACGCCCTGCTCTCCGGCATCTACGACCTGCGCCCGCTCGTCGTGACCCCGACCAACGATCCGCTCGGCCTCGACGACGCCTCGGCCGCGGCGATCAGCCCGCTGCTGCTGGCGCCCGAGACGGGTGGTGCACGGGTCCTGTGCGCGGCCGCGGAGCACGATCCGCCCGAATTCGTCCGCCAGAACGCCGAGTACGCCGACCGCCTGCGGGCGGCGGGCACCCGCGTGGACGCGGTGGTGGTGGGAGGGCGCGATCACTTCGACCTTCCGTACGATCTCCTCGACGATCGGACCGAGGTGGGCGGCTGGACGCTCGAGCTGCTGGGAGGGGGCGCGCGATGAGCACGAGGACGGGGCGCCGATGACCGAGTACGACCCGTCGAGCGCGCACGCGCGCCGACCCTTCAACCTCCAGCGGTGGATCGCGGACCACCGCGAACAGCTCGTGCCGCCCGTGGCCAACAAGCAGGTGTGGCGCGAGGCCGACATGATCGTGATGATCGTCGGCGGGGGCAACCAGCGCAACGACTTCCACGTCGACCCGCGCGAGGAGTTCTTCTACCAGATCGCCGGCGACATGGACCTCTGGATCTGGCCGGAGCACGGCACGCCGCCGTACAGGATGCCGATCCGCGAGGGCGAGGTGTACCTGTTGCCGCCGCGCCTGCGCCACTCGCCGCAGCGCCCCGACCCCGACTCGATCGGCCTCGTCGTCGAGTACCAGCGCGCGATCGGCGAGCTCGACGCCTTCGAGTGGGCGTGCCCGTCGTGCGCGGGCCTCGTGCACCGGGTGGAGTTGCAGGTGCAGGCGATCGACCGCGACCTCCCGCCGCTCTTCGCCGCGTTCCATGCGGACGAGCGGGCGCGCACCTGTCCGGGCTGCGGCACCCTGCACCCGGGCAAGGGCGCGCGGCTGTGACGGGGTCGTCCGCCGCCCGCCTCGACGCGGAGGACCGGCTCGCACCGCTCCGCGGCGAGTTCGAGCTGCCGGACTGCACGTACCTCGTCGGCAACTCCCTCGGCGCGCTGCCCAAGGCGGCGCGCGGCTACGTCGCCACGGAGCTCGATCGGTGGGCCGAGCTCGGCGTCGAGGGGCACTTCACGGGGCACCTCGCGTGGCGCGACTACCACGAGCTGCTCACCGGGCAGCTCGCGCGGCTCGTGGGCGCGCTACCGAGCGAGGTCGTCGCGATGAACGCGCTCACCGTCAACCTGCACCTGCTGATGGTGTCCTTCTATCGACCCACGCCGACGCGCCACAAGATCCTCATCGAGTCGCGCGCCTTCCCCTCCGACCACTTCGCCGTCGAGTCGCAGATCCGCCAGCGCGGCCACGACCCCGCGGCGTCGCTCGTCGTCGTCGCGCCGCGCCCGGGAGAGGCCACGCTGCGCACGGACGACCTGCTCGCCGCGATCGCCGACCACGGCGACGAGCTCGCCCTCGTGCTGCTCCCGGGCGTCCAGTACCTCACCGGCCAGGTGCTCCCGATGGCGGACATCGCGCGGGCGGGCCACGCGGCGGGCGCCATGGTCGGCCTCGACCTCGCGCACGCCGCGGGCAACGTGCCGCTCGCGCTCCACGACTGGGGCGTCGACTTCGCCGCCTGGTGCACCTACAAGTACCTCAACGCGGGACCGGGCGGCGTCGGCGCGGCCTTCGTGCACGAGCGCCACGTCGCCGACGCGAGCCTGCCGCGGTTCCTCGGATGGTGGGGGACGGCGGTGGCGACCCGATTCAAGATGGACAACGTCTTCGACCCGATCCCGACCGCCGAGGCGTGGCAGCTCTCCAACGCGCCCGTGCTGCCGATGGCCGTCCTGCGGGCGTCGCTCGACGTCTTCGACGCCGCGGGCGGGATGCCCGCGCTGCGGGCGAAGTCGGAGCGGCAGATCGCCTTCCTCGACGAGCTCCTCGCCGCGCGGCTCGCGGGCCGGGTGGAGCGCATCACGCCGCAGCCGTTGGCGGAGCGCGGCTGCCAGTTCGCCCTCCGCGTCACCGCGGGGGACGGGCGACGGGTCTTCGACGCGCTCGGGGCGGCGGGCGTGCGCTGCGACTGGCGCGAGCCCGACGTGATCCGCGCCGCGCCGGTGCCGCTCTACAACTCGTTCGCCGACATCGAGCGCTTCGTCGACGTGCTGGACGAGGTCGTGCGGTGAGCGGCGTCGCCGTCATCGGCGCGGGACCGGCCGGCGCGCTCGCGGGCGTCTACCTCGCGCGGCAGGGCCTCGACGTCACGATCTACGAGCGGCGCGCCGACCTGCGCAGGACGGCGGTGGAGACGGGTCGCTCGATCAACCTCGCGCTCGCGACCAGGGGCATCGTGCCGCTCGTCGACGTCGGCGTGATCGAGCGGGTGGACGAGATCACGATCCCGATGCGCGGGCGCATCGTGCACGCGGCCGACGGCACGCCCGCCGTGCTGCAGCCGTACGGCCGCCGCCCCCACGAGGTCATCCACTCCGTGTCGCGCACCGACCTCAACGCGATCCTGCTCGACGCCGCCGAGGAGACGGGGCGCGTCGAGATCCGCTTCTCCCAGCAGATCCGGGGGGTCGACCTCGCCGCGCGGACGGTGCGGCTCGACGGGGGGACGGAGCCGTTCGAGTGGGTCATCGGGGCCGACGGGGCGGGCTCGGTGGTGCGCCAGGCGCTCGGCGAGCTCGGCGTCTGCACGCACCGCACCGAGTGGCTCGACCACGACTACAAGGAGCTCACCCTCCCGCCCGCGGACGACGGCTCGCACCGGCTCGACCCCCACGGCCTGCACATCTGGCCGCGCGGCGAGCTCATGGTCATCGCCCTCGCCAACCCCTCGGGCGACTTCACGGTCACGCTCTTCGCGCCGTCGGCCCTGCTCGCCGAGCTCGACCGCGGGGGAGCCGCGGCGTTCTTCGCGCGCGAGTTCGCCGACCTCGCGGCGATGATCCCCGACCTCGACGCACAGTTCGCCGCGCACCCGACGGGCGCGCTCGGCACGCTGTGGGCGGACGGCTGGTGCCACGAGGACGTCGCGGTACTCGTCGGCGACGCGGCCCACGCCATCGTGCCGTTCCACGGCCAGGGGATGAACGCGGCCATGGAGTCGGTCCGGCTGCTCGATCGGCACCTGCGCGCCCGGCTGGGCGACCGGGCCGCCGCGTTTCGCGCGTACGAGCGCGAGCGCAAGCCCGACGCCGACGCGATCGCGGCCATGGCGCTCGACAACTACGTCGAGATGCGCGCCGGCGTCGTGGACCCGCGTTACCTCGCGAAGCGCGCGCTGGCGTTGGCGCTCGAGGAGCGGCACCCGCGGCGGCTCAGCCCGCGCTACAACATGGTGATGTTCTCCACGATGCCCTACTCGGAGGCGCGCCGCCGGGCAGCGGAGCAGAACGACATCCTCGAGGCGGCCCTCGCGGACCCGGCCGCCGACGTCGACGCCCTCGTCGCCCGCGTGCCCGAGCTGCCCGACCTCGACCCGCTCGCCGACCCCGCGGCGCTGAGCACGTGATGCATCCGTACCCCGCGCTCGCGCTGTACGTCGACGGCGAGTGGCGCACCACCCGCGAGACGCGCCCGGTGGTGAACCCGGCGACCGGGGAGGAGATCGGCCGGCTCCCGGTCGCGGACGTCGCCGAGCTCGACGATGCGCTGCGCGCCGCGCAGCGCGGATACGCGACCTGGAGTCGCACGCCGCCGCGCGAGCGCGCCGACCTCATCCGTGCGGCCGCCGCCGTCATGCGCGAGCGGCAGGACGAGATCGCCTCCGCGATCACCCTCGAGCAGGGCAAGCCGCTCCACGAGGCGCGGGCCGAGGTGGTGCGGGGCGCCGAGTTCTTCGAGTGGGACGCGGGCGAGGCGGTGCGCACCTACGGGCGCGTCATCCCGAGCGCGCGCGGCATCCGCTACGTCGTGCACCACCAGCCGATCGGACCCGTCGCCGCCTTCTCCCCGTGGAACTTCCCGATGAGCCAGCCGTCGCGCAAGGTCGCGGGCGCGCTCGCCGCCGGCTGCTCGATCATCCTCAAGGCGGCGGAGGAGACGCCGGCGGGCGCGCTCCACATCGCCCGCGCGTTCGAGGCCGTCGGGCTGCCGAAGGGCGTGCTCAACCTCGTCTTCGGCGTGCCCGCGCGCATCTCCTCGCACCTCGTCCCGAGCCCGGTCACGCGCCTCGTCGCGTTCACCGGATCGACCGTCGTCGGCCGACACCTCACGATGATGGCGGCCGAGCACTCGACGCCGGTGCTGATGGAGCTCGGCGGGCACGCGCCCGTGATCGTGTCGCGGCACACGGACGTCGCGGCGGCGGCGGCCTCGTCGGCGTCCCGCAAGACGCGCAACGCCGGCCAGGTGTGCACGTCGCCGACGCGGTTCTTCGTGCACCGCGCCGTGTTCGACGAGTTCCTCGCGGGGATGACCGCGGGGATCGCCGCGACGGTCGTCGGGGACGGGCGCGAGCCCGCGACCACGATGGGGCCGCTCGCCCACGACCGGCGCGTCGCCGCGCTCGGTGCGCTCGTCGACGATGCGGTCGCGGCGGGGGCCCGGCTCGTCGCCGGCGGCGGGCGCATCGATCGGCCGGGATACTTCTTCGCACCGACCGTGCTCGCGCACGTGCCGCCGACGGCGCGGGTCATGCAGGAGGAGCCCTTCGGACCGCTCGCGATCGTGAACCCCGTGGACGACCTCGACGAGGCGATCGCGGCGGCCAACGCCGTGCCGTACGGCCTCGCCGCCTACGCCTTCTCGGACCGCGCCGACGAGGTCGACCTCCTCACCGACGGGATCGAGGCGGGCAACCTGTCGATCAACACGCTCGAGGCGTCGCTGCCCGAGACCCCGTTCGGCGGCGTGAAGGCGAGCGGCTACGGGCGCGAGGGCGGCGCGGAGGGGATCCTCCACTACATGGTGACGAAGCACGTGTCGCACTCGATGCGGATCGTCTGAGGGCCGGGCCGCGATGCAGTACGACCGCCGGGGCGCCAAGGCCCACGCGCGCCGCCACCTCACCGGCATCTGGGCCGCGGCGCCCACGCCGTTCACCGAGGACGGCGCGATCGACGAGGACGGCCTGCGCCGCAACGTCGCGCACTGGACCGACGAGCTCGGGATCGACGGACTGTTCGTCTGCGGCAAGCAGGGCGAGACCTTCTCCATGTCGGTGGAGGAGCGCAAGCGGACGTTCGAGATCGCGGTCGACGCCGTGCGAGGGCGGGGCCAGACGATCGTGTCGTGCTCGGACCCCAACCTCGACGTCGTGCTCGACCTCGCCCGCCACGCCCAGCGGATCGGCGCCGACTGGATCGTCGTGCACGCGCCGCAGCTGCACTTCCTCTCCGCGCAGGACGAGACGCTCCTCGGCTACTACCGCACGATCACCGACGCCGTCGACATCGGCGTCGCGCTCTGGAGCCACCCCGACAGCGGGTACCTCATGTCGCCGCAGCTCTGCGACCGGCTCGCGGACCTCGAGACCGTGGTGGCGATCAAGTACAGCGTCCCGCGCGAGATGTACGCCGAGCTCACGCGCCTCGCCGGCGACCGCATCCAGGTGAGCACCGCCTCCGAGGCCGAGTGGCTCGACAACGTCCTCGAGCTCGGCTGGCGCCTCTACCTCTGCTCGTCGCCGCCGCTCCTCATGCAGACCGCGCGGGACCGCCGGATGCGCGACTACACCGACGCGGCGTTCGCCGGTCGGGCCGAGGAGGCCCGCGCGATCAGCGCCAGCCTCGCGCCGGTGCGCGCCGCGCTGCGGGCGACGCGGCCGCCGGAGAAGCCGCACGCGCACCAGAAGTACTGGCAGGAGCTGCTCGGCCAGGCGGGCGGGCGCGTGCGCCCGCCGCTGCTCGAGCTCACGCGCGAGGAGCGGGACGCGACGCGCGCGGCGTTCGAAGGGTGCGGGCTCGTCCGGTGAGGGTCGCGATGGTCGGGTGGGGCGCGATCGCCCGCACCGTCGCCGGGCTGCTCGACGCGCGCATCGAGCTCGTCGCCGTCGCGACGCGGCGCGGCATCGCGACGCCGGGGACCGGCGCACCCGGTGCGGGTGCGCGCGCGATCACCGCGCCGGGCGAGCTCGCGGCCACGCGCCCCGCGCTCGTCGTCGAGGCGGCGAGCCGCGACGCGGTCCGGCCGTGGGCGCTCGCGGCGTTCGCCTGCGGTGCCGACGCGGTGGTCTCGTCGGCCTCGGCCCTGGCCGACCCGTCCGTGCTCGCCGAGCTCGTCGACGCGGCGTCGGCGGCCGGCCGGCGCCTCGAGGTGCAGCCCGGCGCGCTCGGGGGCATCGACGCACTCGCCGCGGCGTCGCTCGCGGGACTCGACGAGGTGGAGCACCGCATCGTCAAGCCGCCGGCGGCGTGGAGGGGCACCGACGCGGAGCGGCTCTGCGACCTCGACGCCCTCGCGGGGCCGACCGAGTTCTTCACCGGCTCGGCGGCGGTCACGGCCGCGCGGTTCCCCATGAACGCCAACGTCGCGATGACGTCGGCGCTCGCGGGA
>JBEBCD010000009.1:0-37621 GCA_041158045.1 Actinomycetota bacterium
GCGGCTCTGCGACCTCGACGCCCTCGCGGGGCCGACCGAGTTCTTCACCGGCTCGGCGGCGGTCACGGCCGCGCGGTTCCCCATGAACGCCAACGTCGCGATGACGTCGGCGCTCGCGGGAGTCGGCCCGGACCGCACGCGCGTGGTGCTGGTGGCCGACCCCCGGGCGGGGACCAATCGCCACGAGCTCGTCGCCCGTGGGGCCTTCGGCACGATGCGCGTGGAGCTCGAGAACCGGCCGCTGCCGGACAACCCGAGGTCGTCGATGCTCGCCGCGCTCGCGCTCGCGCGGCGGATCAACGGGCGGGTCGCGCCCTTCGCCGTCTGACGCCCGGCTAGTTGCGGGCCGCGTACCCGAACGCGAGCGACGCCGCCACGCACAGCCACAGCTGATAGGGCAGCAGCGCGAGCCCCGCCCACGTGCGGGCGCGCCACGCGACGACGACGAGCGGCACCGTGAGCGCCGCGGCACCCACGAGCGCCCAGCCCGACGCGACGAGCGAGTGCGAGACGTAGAAGAGCCGCGCCCATGCGAGCGCGGCCGCGACGCTGCCCGCGAGGCAGCCGAGCCAGACGGCCCATGCGACGGCCGCGGCGCGTCCGCCGCCGGGCGCGTGCGATGCGACCGCGACGCCCGCCGCGACGAGCGCGGCGAAGTTGTACGGCCAGACGATGCCGAACACCGCGTCGGGCGGCTGCCACCACGGGCGCACCAGGGAGCGGTACCAGCCCGGCTCGACGGAGACCCACCAGCCGGCGCCGACCGCGTAGACGACGACGAGCACCGCGGTCGCCGCGCCGACGACGACGCGCGCGCTCATGCCGGGACGTCGAAGACCATGACGCCGTCATCGACGGGGTCGCGGCGCAGCATGCGCCGGTCGCGCGCGTAGTCCTGCGGGTTGAGCCACGGCGTGCGATCGCCCTGGCGCGGCAAGCGGTCGATGCCCCGGCGCACGTAGCCCGCGCTGAAGCCGTCGATCCATGGGCGCGGCGTCATCCCGCGGTCGGCCTCGCGCAGGCGCGGGGTGCAACGGCGCGTGCCCGTCGCCGCCATGTGGCGGAGCAGGCGGCAGACGTAGCGGGCGACGAGGTCCGAGCGCAGGGTCCACGACGCATTGACGTACCCGAAGGTCGACGCCATGTTGGGCACGTCGGAGAACGCGAGACCCTTGTACGTCCAGGTGCGCGCGAAGTCGACGGGCTCGCCGTCGACGACGAACTCGGCCTCGCCCGGCGTCACGAGGCGCAGCCCCGTCGCCGTGACGACGACGTCCGCGTCGAGGCGCGCCCCGGATGCGAGCACGATCCCGGCCTCGTCGAAGGTGGCGATCTCGTCGGTCACGACCTCCACCGCGCCGCGGCGCACCTCGGCGAAGAAGTCGCCGTTGGGCACGAGGCACAGCCGCTGGTCCCACGGGTCGTAGCGCGGCGTGAAGTGCCGGTCGACGTCGTGGCCCGGTCCGAGCGCCTCGCGCACCCCGTCGAGGAGGAGCCGACGCACCTTGTCGGGCGCGGTGCGCGTGCGCCGATAGACGAACTGCTGCCGCCACACGTTCTTCGCCCGCGTGACGCGGTAGGCGAGCGCCGCGGGCAGCCACCGCCGCAGCCAGTTGGCCAGACGGTCCACGTCGGGTCGCGCGACCATGTAGGTCGGCGAGCGCTGCAGCATCGTCACCCGGGCCGCGGTCCGCGCCATCGCGGGCACCAGCGTCACCGCGGTGGCACCCGAGCCGACGACGACCACGCGTCGTCCCGCCCAGTCGAGGTCCTCGGGCCACTCCTGCGGGTGCACGATCCGACCGCGGAAGCGCTCGCGCCCCGGGAACTCCGGCACGTGCCCCGCGCGGTACGAGTAGTAGCCCGCGCACATGAAGAGGTAGCCGCAGGCGTACGTCTCGGTCCCGCCGTCCCGTGCGCGCTCCGCGGTCACCGTCCACGTCGCCGTCGCGCTCGACCACTCGGCCCGCACGACGCGCAGGCCGTGGCGCACGTGCCGCGCGACGTCGTGCTCGGCGACCGTCTCGCGCAGGTACGCCATGATCGACGGCCCGTCGGCGATCGACTTCTCCGCGCGCCAGGGCTTGAACTCGTAGCCGAGCGTGTGCATGTCGGAGTCGGACCGCACCCCGGGGTAGCGGAAGAGGTCCCACGTGCCGCCGACGTCGTCGCGGGCCTCGAGGATGACGAACGAATGGTCCGGGCAGCGCCGCCGCAGGTGCACCGCGGCGCCGATCCCCGAGATGCCGGCGCCGACCACGAGGACGTCGACCCGCTCCGTCGCTGCGCGGGGTGCCGACGCCACGGCACAGTCTCGCACCGGGGCGCGCGCGGGGTCTAGGCGCGTCCCCGCAGCATGAGCGACCAGTAGAGCCACGGCAGGAGCCAGCGCTTCACCAGCCACATGTCGCGGCGCTCGCGCGCCATGTCGATGAGGGGGAAGCTCGGCACGAGCCGCAGGTCGTAGTCGAACTCGGCGAGGACGCACGTGCCGCGCGACGTGACGATCGGGCACGATCCGTAGCCGTCGTAGGCGGCGTCGAGCGCGTCGCCGCGGCGGGCCGCGAGCAGGTTGCGCACCAGGACCGGCGCCTGCTTGCGCACCGCGGCGCCCGTCTTGGCGTTGGGGGTGTCGGTGCAGTCGCCGAGCGCGAAGACCCGCGGCCATCGGCGGTGCCGGAGCGTCGCGCGGTCCACATCGACCCAGCCGCGCGGGTTCGCCGGGTCGGCGAACCCGGCCCCGCGCAGCCACGACGGCCCGGACTGCGGCGGGACGACGTGCGCGACGTCGAACTGCATCGTGCGCGTCGAGCCGTCGCGCACGTCGCGCAGCGTGGCCGTGCGGGCCGCCCCGTCGATCGCGACGAGCTCGGTCGAGAAGTGCACCCGGATGCCGTAGCGGGCGACCGCCCCCTCGAGGGCGCGGGCGAACGACGGGATGCCGAAGAGCGTCGTGCCGGGCAGGACGAGGTGGACGTCGATGTCGCCGAGCACGCCCTCGCGGCGCCAGTGGTCGCACGCGAGGTACGCGATCTTCTGCGGCGCGCCGCCGCACTTGATCGGGCCGGACGGGGCCGTGAAGAGCGCGGTGCCCCTGCGCAGTCCCCGCAGCGCGGTCCAGGTGCGCTCGGCGAGGTCGACGCGGTAGTTGCTCCCCACGGCGGGCGTCCCGAGCGCCTCGGGTAGCCCCGGGACCCCGTCCCAGTCGAGCTGGATGCCGGTCGCGAGCACGATCCACCCGGCGCGGATCGTGCGGCCGTCGTCGAGTGCGAGCACGCCCGCGGATGCGTCGCCGCCCGTGACCCTCGCGCGGATCCACTCGCACCCGCGGGGGATGACGCGGGCCTCGTCGCGGCGCGTCGCCTCCGCCCGCACGATGCCGCCCCCGACGAGGGTCCACAGCGGCTGGTACCAGTGGTCGGCCGACGGCTCGACGATCGTCGCGCGGACGCCCGCCCTGCGCAGGCGGGCCGCCACGGTGATGCCGGCGCTGCCGCCCCCGACGACCACGACGTCGCGCTCGAGCGCGGCCCCGCCGTCCGCGCCGCGCGACGACCCGACCCCGCCCACGACGACTAGCGTACGAAATATCCGTACATTTGGTGCGCGGACGTGAATCCGCTCCTGCTCCTCTGCGCCGCCGCGCTCACCTCGGGCGTCGGCGCCCTCGGGGGCCTCGGCGGCGCGATCATGCTCGTGCCGCTGCTCGTCGTCGCCGGCGTGCCCGCGTCGGAGGCGGCCCCGCTCGGGCTGCTCTCCGTCGTCGCCGGTTCGTCGGCCGCGGCGCGACGCCAGATGCGCGAGCACACGACGAACCACCGGATCGGCGTCGTCACCGAGTCGGCCTCGACGCTCGGCGCGGTCCTCGGCGCGCTCGCCGCCGGGGCGATCTCGGAGACGGCGCTCACCTGGGTGCTCGCCGCCGTCGCGCTCGTCGCGGCGGTCGCGGGCGGTGCGCGCAAGGGCACGCGCTGGCAGCCCGACCCGGCGGCACGTCCCGAGGACGTGGGGGAGTGGGTCGGCACGATGCGGGGCGCGTACCGCCTCGACGGCGGCGTCGTGCCCTACGTGCCGCGACGCACCGGTCTCGGCCTCGCGGCGATCGGCCTCTCCGGCATCGTCACCGGCATCTCGGGCGTCGGCGGCGGCTTCATCAAGACGCCGGCCAAGAGCGAGATCATGCACGTGCCCGTCAAGGTCTCCTCGAGCACCACGACGTTCTCGATCGGCATCACCGCCGCGGCGGCGCTGCTCGTGATGATCGTCGAGGGCCGCCTCGACGTCGCCGACGGCGCGATGGTCGTGCTCGGGGCGCTGCTCGGCGGCGTGGTCGGCTCGTCCGTGCAGTCGCGCCTCTCACCGCCCGTCGTGCGGCGCATCATCTCGGTGCTGCTCCTCGTCGTCGCCGCGATCCTCGCGGGCAAGGTCCTATGACCGGCGCGCCGCGCGTCGATCCCGGCCAGGCCGTCGCCGAGGAGCGGCTCGGCGAGCGCATCGGCCGCGTGCTGGTCGTCGTCGCCGCGCTCGCGGTCGCGGGCCTCGTCGTCCCCGGGGCGCGCTGGCTCGACGGCGTCGCGATCGGCGTGCTCGTCGCGATCCCGCTCGTGCGCGTCGCGTGGCTCGCCGTGCGCTGGTGGGCGATCCGCGACCGGCGCTACGCGCTCGCCGCGGTCGTGCTGCTCGTGCTCGTCGCGATCGGGCCGCTCGTCGCGCTGCTCGCGGGCTAGGGCCGCCGGCGCGCCGGGCGCCCGCGCGAGGCCCGCACGGCCCCCTCGGGTGCGAAGCCCGAGTCGGCCGACCCGCCGGACCACGTCGCGGTGAAGGTCCAGGCGTCGCCGCGCACCACGGTGACGCGCCACTCGAGCGGGCCCCGCGCGTGCTCGGTGGAGCGCTGGATGACGAACACGGGTGCGCGCGCACCGACGCCGAGCAGGCGCCGCTGCTCGGGGGTGGGCAGGCCCGGTCGGATCCGCTCCCAGCCGCGCATCGGCCGCACGCCCGCGAGCCGCTCGAGCTCGGCGTACACCGCCGTGTGGGTGAAGTCGACGTCGCGCAGCGGCCTCGCCACGCGCTCCGGCAGCCAGATGTCGTCGACGGCGAAGGGCGTGCCGTCCGCGCGCCGGAGGCGCCGCAGGTGCCACAGCGCGGCGTCGCCGCGCAGGCCCAGCCGGGCGGCGACGCGCGCGTCGCGCACGACGCCGGCGCCGAGGACGTCGCTGCGCTGCTCGTGGCCCTGGGCCTCGATGGAGCGAAAGAGGCTGTAGAGCGGACCGACCGCCTGCTCGAGCGAGAGGGGTCGCACCCAGCTGCCGCGGCCGCGCTGGCGCGAGATCGCGCCCTCGCGCTGCAGGTGGCGCACCGCCTCGCGCGCGGTGTGGCGGCTCACCCGGTACGTCGTCGTGAGCTCGCGGTCGGACGGGAACCCCTCGGCGAACTCGCCGCGGTCCAGCCGGGCGCGCAGGTCGGAGAGCACCTGCTCCCAGAGCGGGGCGCGCCCCGCCCGCCGCACCGGGCGCCGCGTCATCGCGCGGCGGCGACCACCTCGCGCTGCTCGCCGTCGCCGGCGGTCGGCGCCGTGCCCGTCGTGCGCGAGGTCTGCGCGTCGCGCAGCCCGAGCCCGACGAAGAGCCCGGCGACCGTCGCCGCCGCGAGGCCGGCGCCCGACGCGAGCATCACGAGGGCGGGCGCCGGGCAGGTGCCCGAGACGGCCCAGCCGACGCCGAAGAGCGCGCCGCCGACGACGTGGTGGCGCTGGATCCGCGAGCGCGAGAGCGCGAGCGGTCCACCGACGAGGGTGCGGGCCCGCGCGCGCTCGAGGACGAGCAGCAGCGGGAGCGAGGTGCCGATCGCCGCGCCCATGAGCAGGAACACGTCGATCTCCTCGAGGGAGAGCATCGCGTGGATCGTCGCGTACTCGTGCAGCCTCGCCGCCGCGAGGACGAGACCGAATCCGGCGCCGAAGACGAGGCCGGCGATCTTGCGGGTCGTGTCGGGTGCCATGGCGTCAGCCGATCGCGTTGATGACGGCGGTCGTCGCGACCGCGGTGGCCATGAAGGACATCATCGCCGCCCAGCTGGCGGGCGAGCGCTGCGCGGTGCCGCAGATGCCGTGCCCCGACGTGCAACCGCCGGCCATGCGCGCGCCGTAGCCCATCACGACGGCGCCGACGAAGACGACGACCGCGGCGACGGGCAGCGACAGGCCGAACTCGCCGCTGCCCGAGCCCGTGAGGACCTCGTAGCCCGCGCGGGGATCGACGCCGATCCCCTGGAGCGAGACGCCCGCGAGGCCGCCGAGCGCGATGCCGACGAAGTACCAGGCGCGCCACGTGACCGCGCCCGGGACGCGGCGCACGGTGCGCGCGGTCTCGACGTACGCGCCGGTGGCGCCGAGCGGCTGGTTGACGACGAGGAAGAAGCCGACGACCAGCAGGCCGAGGGCGGGACCGGCGATCCACCAGGGGAGCCGGTCGGGGAGCACTGCGGCGATCATCACGCCTCCTTCCCGCACGAGGCGGGGCTCGATTGACAGCGAGGGCACCGTACCATAGTGTGACCTTTGTCCGTACATTTATGCACTTCCAGCAGTACTACCTCGCCTGCCTGTCGCACGCGTCCTACCTGATCGGCGACACGACGACGGGCCGCGCCGTCGTCGTCGACCCGCAGCGCGACGTGACGCGGTACCTCGAGGACGCCGCCGCGGCCGGCCTGACGATCGAGCGGGTCATCGAGACGCACTTCCACGCCGACTTCCTGTCGGGCCACCTCGAGCTGCGCCGCGCCACCGGGGCGGCGATCTCGTACGGCACCGTCGGCTCAGCGCGCACCGAGTTCGCCACCGAGCCGCTCGAGGACGGCCGGCGCCTCGAGCTCGGCCGGGTCGTGCTCGAGATCCGTGACACGCCGGGCCACACGCCCGAGTCGATCTCGATCGTCGTGTGGGAGCGCGACGGGGACCCCGTGCCCTACGGCGTGCTGACGGGCGACACCCTCTTCATCGGCGACGTGGGCCGGCCCGACCTGCTCTCGGCATTCGGCGAGAGCGCCGACGGCCTCGCGCGCAAGCTCTACCGCTCGCTCCACGAGCGCCTGCTCACCCTCCCCGACGCCACCCGCGTCTTCCCCGCCCACGGCGCCGGCTCGGCGTGCGGCAAGCACCTGTCGACCGAGACGGTCTCGACGATCGGCGAGCAGCGGCGCACCAACTACGCGCTGGCGCCGATGTCCGAGGACGAGTTCGTCCGCGTGGTCACCGAGGGCCAGGCCGCCGCGCCGCTGTACTTCTCCTTCGCCGCGACGCGCAACCGGGAGGCCCGCGAGGCATTCGACGAGGCGGGCAGCGTGCCGACCCTCGCGCTCGAGTCGGTGCTCGCCGCGCGCGACGCCGGCGCCGTGCTGCTCGACGTGCGGGAGCCCGCCGACTTCGCCCTCGCGCACCTGCGCGGCTCGGTCAACGTCGGGCTGAGCGGGCGCTTCGCCGAGTACGCGGGCGAGGTCATCCGCTCCGAGCAGCGCATCGTGCTGGTCGGCGCCGCCCCCGCCGTGGCCGAGGCCCGCACGCGCCTGGCGCGCATCGGCTTCGACCGCGTGGACGGTGCGCTCGTCGATCCCGAGGCGGCGTTCGTCGCGCGGCCCGACGAGGTCGCCGTGGCGTCGCGCCTCACCGCGGCGCAGGTCGCCGAGCGGATGGCGACCGTGCCGGACCTGCAGGTCGTCGACGTGCGCGGACCCGGCGAGACGGCCAACGGCACGATCGAGGGCGCGCGCCTCGTGCAGCTGCCCACCCTGCTCGCCCGCGCCGGGGAGCTCGACCCCGCGCGGCCGACGCTCGTGTACTGCGCCGGCGGCTACCGCTCCTCGATCGCCGCGAGCACGCTGCGTCGCCTCGGCTTCGCCGACGTGTCGGACCTCGTGGGCGGATACGGCGCCTGGGCCGAGCGCGGGGTGCGCGCGTGACGCGCTACGCGTTCCTCATCGACCAGGACACCTGCATCGGCTGCCACGCCTGCACGATCGCGTGCAAGTCGGAGCACGACGTGCCCCTCGGCGTCAACCGCACGTGGGTCAAGTACATCGAGAAGGGCGAGTTCCCCGACACGCGACGCTTCTTCTCGGTCAACCGTTGCAACCACTGCGCGGACGCGCCCTGCGTGACGATCTGCCCGACCTCCGCGCTCTTCTCGCGCAAGGACGGGATCGTCGACTTCGACGACTCGCGCTGCATCGGCTGCAAGTCGTGCATGAACGCCTGCCCGTACGACGCGCTGTACATCAACCCCGAGACCCAGACGGCGCACAAGTGCAACTTCTGCACCCACCGCGTCGAGACCGGCCTCGAGCCGAGCTGCGTGGTCGTCTGCCCGACGCAGTCGATCATCGCGGGGGACCTGCACGACCCGACGTCGAGGATCTCGCGCACGCTCGCCCGCCACGACACCAAGGTCCGGGCCCCCGAACAGGGCACGAAGCCCCACGTCTTCTACAAGGGCGCCGACGAGGCCGCGCTCGACCCGCTGCGCACCCGCATCGCCGACGACGGGATGATCTGGGCCGACACCACGCCCGACCACCCGACGCTGCCGGTGTCGGGCGGCGACGAGGACCGCAACGTCGTGGCGCGCACGGCGTACACCACGGCGCACGCGATGGCATGGACGGGCCGCGTCTCGGCCTACCTCGTGACCAAGGCGATCTCGGGCGGCGCGCTCATGGTGGCGGGCCTCGCGGCGCTCGCCGGCCACGCCGACGAGCGGGGGCTGGTCGGCGTCGCCGCGCCGGTCGTCGCGCTCGCGATGGCGGCGCTCACGGGCGTGCTGCTCATCGCGGACCTCAAGCAGCCGGCGCGATTCCTCTACATCTTCACCAAGCCGCAGTGGGGCTCGTGGCTGGTGCGCGGCTCGTTCGTGCTCCTCGCATTCGGCGCGGTGGGCACCGCGTGGTTCCTCGCCGGGGTGGCCGACGCGCCGGGCGCCATCCGCGCGCTCGCCGTGCCCGGCATCGTGCTCGGCGCGGGGACGGCGGGCTACACGGCGTGGCTCTTCGCCCAGTGCGAGGGCCGCGACCTCTGGCAGACGCCGCTCATGCTCCCCGTGCTCGTCGCACAGGCGGTGACGGCGGGCGCCGCCGGCCTGGCGCTCCCCGCGGCGGTGCTCGGCGCGCCGGACGGCCTGCACGGGATCGTCGCCTGGTGCCTCGCGGGCGGGGCGATCGCCCAGGCCGTGCTCGTCGCGATCGAGCTCGGCTCGCACGGCACGACGCACGTCGCGCTCGCCGTCGCGGCGCTCACGCGCGGCGCCTACCGCGGACGCTTCCGCGTCGGGGTGGCCGTCGGGATGGTGGCGCCCGCGGTGCTCGGCGTCCTCGCGGCGACCGGCGGGTCGCCGTGGCTCACGGTCGTCGGCGGCGCGCTCGCCATCGTCGGCCTCGCCGCCTACGAGGACGGCTTCGTCCGCGCCGGCCAGTCGGTCCCCCTCTCCTGAAAGGCACGACGTGACGCTGACCAACTATCCGCCGCACGACCGCTGGTCCGACTGGGAGGAGCTCGACGCCAAGGAGTGGGCACACGGCCGGCGCACGCCCAAGTGCTACAGCCTCATCCCGACCACGTGCTTCAACTGCGAGGCGTGCTGCGGCCTCCTCGCGTACGTCGACAAGGAGACGGGCGAGATCGCGAAGTTCGAGGGCAACCCCGACCACCCCGCGAGCCGCGGACGCAACTGCGCCAAGGGCCCCGCGACGATCAACCAGGTCCACGACCCCGACCGCATCCTCCATCCGCTGAAGCGCGTGGGTCGCCGCGGCGAGGGACGCTGGGAGCGCATCGAGTGGGCGCAGGCGCTGGAGGAGATCGGCTCGCGCATCGGCCGCGCATTCCGCGAGGGCCGCCACCGCGAGGTGATGTACCACGTCGGCCGGCCGGGCGACGACAGCTACATGGAGCGCGTCCTGCACGCGTGGGGGATCGACGGCCACAACAGCCACACCAACATCTGCAGCTCGGGCGCGCGCGTCGGGTACGCGGCCTGGATGGGCTTCGACCGCCCGTCCGGCGACCACGCCAACGCGCGGGTGATCTTCCTCATCTCGTCGCACCTCGAGGCGGGCCACTACTTCAACCCGCACGCCCAGCGCATCATCGAGGGCAAGCAGCGCGGCGCGAAGATCATCTGCGTCGACCCGCGCCTCTCCAACACGGCGTCGATGGCCGACCACTGGCTCGCGATCTGGCCCGGCACCGAGGCGTTCCTCTGCCTCGCCATCGCGCGCCTGCTCATCGAGCAGGGCACGTGGGACCGGGAGTTCGTCCGGCGGTGGGTCAACTGGGACGTCTACCTGCGCGAGACGCGCCCCGACCTCGCCCCGACGTTCGACAACCTCGGGCCCGCCCTGCTCGACGCCTACGCCGACTACACGCCGGCCCGCGCCGCGCACGTCTGCGGCATCGAGGAGCGCACGATCCGCGAGGTCGCCGCCGAGATCGGGCGCGCGGTGCCGGGTCGCCTCTCGTCGCACAACTGGCGGGCCTCCGCCGCCGGCAACGAGGGCGGCTGGCAGACGGCGCGCTGCCTCTTCTTCCTCAACGTGCTCACCGGGTCGGTGGGCACGGAGGGCGGCACGAGCCCCAACGGGTGGAACAAGTTCATCCCCGTCCCGCCGAAGAATCCGCACCCGCACGGTCGCTGGAACGACGTGACGTGGCCGATCGAGTACCCGCTCACGCACCACGAACTGTCGTTCCTCCTGCCGCACTTCCTCAAGGACGGCCGCGGTCGTCTCGACACGTACTTCACGCGCGTCTACAACCCGATCTGGACCAACCCCGATGGCTTCAGCTGGCTCGAGGTGCTCTCGGACGAGGACATGGTGGGCTGCCACGTCGCGCTCACGCCGATCTGGAGCGAGACCGCGTGGTTCGCCGACTACGTGCTGCCGATGGGCGTCGCGTCCGAGCGCCACGACGTCGCCTCGTACGAGACGCACCTCGGGCGGTGGATCGGCTTCCGCCAGCCCGTGGGCAAGGCGTGGGCCGAGCAGCAGGGCCGCGAGGTCCGCCGCACCTACGAGGTGAACCCGGGCGAGGTCTGGGAGGAACACGAGTTCTGGATCGACCTGTCGTGGCGCATCGACCCCGACGGCTCGCTCGGCATCCGGCAGCACTTCGAGTCGATCGCGCGCCCCGGCACGCCGCTCTCGATCGACGAGTACTACTCGCACCTCTTCGAGCACTCGATCCCGGGCCTGCCCGAGGCGGCGAAGGCCGAGGGGCTCACCCCGCTCCAGTACATGCGCCGCCACGGCGCGTTCGCGATCCCGGGCAACCAGGAGCGCGTCCACGAGCGGTCCGTCACGTCGGAGGAGCTGTCGAAGGCCGGCGCGGTGCGCGACGGCGAGGGCGTCTGGCGCGTGCCCGGCACCGCCGGGATGCACGGCTCGATCGACGAGGTGCACGGCCACATGCCGTTCATCGGTGACGGCTCGGTCGGCGTCGAGATCGACGGCGAGGTGCGCTTCGGTTTCCCGACGCCGTCGCGCAAGCTCGAGCTCTTCTCACCGACGATGCGCGACTGGGGCTGGCCCGAGTACGCCACGCCGACGTGGATCCCGTCCCACGTGCACTGGGAGGACCTCGACATGGAGGGCGGCGAGCGCATCCTCATCCCGACCTTCCGCCTGCCGACGCTCATCCACACGCGCTCCGCGCAGGCCAAGTGGCTCGCCGAGCTGAGCCACGCGCACCCGCTGTGGGTCCATCCGTCCGACGCCGAGCGCCTCGGCATCGCGCCCGACGGCCTCGTGCGCGTCACCACGCGCACCGGCTACTTCGTGATCCGCGCGTGGCGCACCGAGGGCATCCGCCCCGGCATCGTCGCCGCGTCGCACCACATGGGCCGCTGGCGCCTCGACGAGCGCACCGGCACGCCCGGCTGGACCGCGGGCGTCGTCGAGGTCTCGGGCCCCGACGGCGGATACGGCACGGGTGGGCGCTCGGGCGACGGGCGCTGGCACCTGTCGCAGCACCACGGCATCCAGCCCTTCGACTCCGACGACCCCGACAGCCGCCGCGTGTGGTGGTCGGACGCCGGCGTGCACCAGAACCTCACGTTCCCCGTGCAGCCCGACCCCGTGTCGGGCATGCACTGCTGGCTGCAGCGCGTCACGGTCTCGGCCGCGGGCCCCGACGACGCCTACGGCGACATCGCGGTCGACACCGGCAAGTCGATGGAGATCTTCCGCGAGTGGCTGGCCAAGACGCGTCCCGGTCCCGGACCCGGCGGCCTGCGCCGGCCGCTGCACCTCGCGCGGCCGGTCAAGCCGACCGCGTCGGCCTACGTGGCGGGCTCGAGCACGCGGTAGAGCGTCGAGCGCCGGCGCAGCCCGCGCCCGAGCGGCTCCACGAGGGCGCGGAACGCGGCCTCGTCCATCGACTGGCCGTGCGACGCGCCGGCGGCGCGCGAGATGTTTTCGTCCATCAGGGTGCCGCCGACGTCGTCGCAGCCCGCGCGGAGCAGCTGCGCCACGCCGCCGAGCCCGACCTTCACCCAGCTCGCCTGCACGTGGTCGATGCAGCCCGCGTACGCGAGGCGGGCGACGGCGTGCACGAGGAGGGTCTCGCGGAAGGTGGGGCCGCGCCGCGACCGGCGCTGGAGCCAGATCGGCGACGCCATGTGCACGAAGGGGAGACCGACGAACTCGGTGAAGCCGCCCGTCTCGCGCGCGAGCGCCCGCGTGCGCACGATGTGGCGCGCCCACGACCGCGGGGACTCCACGCTGCCGAACATCATCGTGACGTTGGACGCGAGACCGACCGAGTGCGCGACGCGGTGGCACTCGAGCCACTCCTCGGTCGTGATCTTGTCGGGACAGATGACGGCGCGCACGTCGTCGTCGAGGATCTCCGCGGCGGTGCCCGGGAGCGACGCGAGGCCCGCGTCGCGCAGGCGGACGAGGTACGACGCGAGCGACTCGCCGAGCCGGCGCGCCCCCTCGGTGACCTCGAGCGCGGTGAAGCCGTGGACGTGGATGCCGGGGGCCGCGCGCTTGACCGCGCGCGTCACCTCCACGTAGTAGTCGCCGTCGAAGTCGGGGTGGATGCCGCCCTGGAGCGTCACCTCGGTCGCGCCCAGGTCCCACGCCTCGCGTGCCCGCTCGGCGACGTCGTCGAGCGTGAGCAGGTACGGGGTGCCGCGCAGGTTGAGGCTGAGGGGGCCCTTGGAGAAGCCGCAGAAGCGGCACTTGAAGGTGCAGACGTTGGTGTAGTTGATGTTGCGGTTGTGCACCCAGGTGACGTCGTCGCCCACGGTCGCGCGGCGCGCCTCGTCGGCGGCCGCCGCGACGGCGCGCACCTCCGGCCCGCGGGCGGCGAAGAGCGCGACCATCTCGTCCTCGCCGAGCTCCTGGCCGAGCGCGGCCCCGCGCAGCACCTCGGCGACGCGACCGCCGGGCGCGGCGGACGGGCGGGGCGGGCCGAGCAGCACCGGTGCGGGCACCGCGGCCCCCGAGTACCACGTACCGTCGGGGCCCGGCGCGTCGTCGCGCGCGAGCCCCTCGGCGTCGGCGCGATCCATGACGGGGAACCGCACGGCCTCGTCCAGCCACTCGTTCGCCCGCGCCACGTAGCCCGGGTACACGGTGAGCCGCGGGGCGAGGGCGCGGCCGGCGCGCTCGGTGACCTCGCGCAGCGCGTCGATGGCGGGCCACGGGCGTTCGGGGTTGACGTGGTCGGCGGTCACCGGCGACACGCCGCCCCAGTCGTCGATGCCCGCGTCGAGCAGCGCGCCGAAGTCGTCGCTGAGGTTGGGCGGCGCCTGGAGGTGCACGTCGGGCGGCAGCACGAGGCGCGCCACGGCGATCGACCACAGGTACTCGTCGGCGGGGCACGGCGCGGCGCGGTGCATCGCGGTGCCGGGCTTGGGCAGGAAGTTTTGGACGATGACCTCCTGGACGTGGCCGTGGCGCGCGTGGGACGCCGCGATCGCCTCGAGTGCCGCGACGCGGTCCGCGCGGTCCTCGCCGATGCCGACGAGGATCCCGGTGGTGAAGGGGATGCGCAGCTCGCCCGCGGCCTCGAGCGTCGCGAGGCGTCGCGCCGGCTCCTTGTCGGGTGCGCCGCGGTGGCACTCGAGGTCGGCGCGCAGCGACTCGACCATCATCCCCTGGCTCGGCGCGACGGGCCGCAGCGAGGCGAGCTCGTCGGCGTGGAGCGCCCCGGCGTTGGCGTGGGGGAGGAGGCCCGTCTCGCGCAGCACGAGCGCCGCCATCTCGCGCAGGTAGTGCACCGTCGAGTCGTAGCCCCGGGCGGCGAGCCAGTCGCGCGCGACCTCGTGGCGCAGCTCCGGCCGCTCGCCGAGGGTGAAGAGCGCCTCGTGGCAGCCCACCGCCGCGCCGCGCCGGGCGATCTCGAGCACGCGCTCCGGCGAGAGGTACGGCGCGTCGAGGCGTGCCGGGGGCCGGGCGAAGGTGCAGTAGCCGCACGCGTCGCGGCACAGCATCGTGAGGGGGATGAAGACCTTCGGGGAGTAGGTCACCCGGGTCCCGTGCGCGGCGTCGCGGACGGCGCGCGCCTCGCGCATCAGCGCGTCGAGCGGGGCGGTGAGCAGGTGCTGGCGCACGGTGTGCCTCCGCGTCGCCGCGGGGACCGCGCCGACGCCGTGGGTCGGACCCGCCGAGGCGGGCCCGCGATGGTGGTGGATGTGTGCCAGTGCCCGACCGGAGCGCCCCGCGATGTGAGAGGTGCGGCGCGCGCCGTGCGCGTCGAGCGACCCTTACCGTAGCGCGCGGAAGAGGGCCCGGACGTTCTGGCCGTTGACGGGGACGCGCGAGCCCGTGCGGCTGATGAAGCCGAGCTGCACGCCGGTCGACGGGTCGAGCACGGTGAAGACCTGCGCGTGGCCGTCGGAGTCGACGACGACGTCGGTGAGCAGCGGCACGCCGGCCCGGGCGAGTGCCCCGCGGACGTGGTCGGCGTCGAGCACCTCGATCGCGATGTGCTGCACGCCGGAGCCGTGCGCGGCGAGGTGGGCGTCGACGGCGGGGTCGCCCGGCCCGACGAGCACGACGCTCACGCCACCGGCCTCGCAGGTGACGATGCCGGGGTCGGCGGTCTCGCGGGCGGCGAAGCCGAGGGCGCGGAGGAAGGCGACCGCCGGCGCGAGCGCCGCGACCGCGACGACGACGTGGTCGATGCGACAGGCGACGGTCGCGAGCTCGGACAGCGGGTCCGCGTCGCGCGCGCCGGCGGTCGGCGCCGCGGCGCCGTGGCCCTCCGCCAGCTCGAGGCGGTGCGTCTCGGCGAGCAGGACGCGGAAGAGCTGGTCGGCGAAGTCGGGGTCGACGCGCCGGGCGCCCGCCCACTCGCGGCGCGTGGCCAGCACCTCGCGCACGCGCTCCGGCTGGATGACGCCGGCGCCCGCGCCGGCCTTGACCCGCGCGACCTCGCGGCAGACGGCCATGCGGCGCCCGAGCAGCTCGACGATGGCGGCGTCGATCTCGTCGATCTCGCGGCGCAGCGCGCCGAGCTCCGGGCGGGGCGCGCTCATCGCCGGCGCCACCGGCGGCGCGCGCCGACGGCCGTCTCGGCGAGGCGGGCGACGTGCTTGGCCACCATGTCGGCCTCGAGGTTGACCCGGTCGCCGGGCCGCCGCGCACCGAGCGTCGTGACCGAGGCGGTGTGCGGGATGACGGCGACGCGGAAGGTGTCGCCGTCGAGCCCGAAGGCGGTGAGGCTCACGCCGTCGACCGCGATCGAGCCCTTCTCCACGACGAGGCGCGCCATCCCCGCCGGCATCCGCACCGCGAGGTCGGGGGCGGGGGCGACGACCTCGCCGACGCCGTCGACGTGGCCGAGCACGAGGTGGCCGCCGAGGCGGTCGCCGAGGGCGACGGGACGCTCGAGGTTGACCCGGTCGCCGGGCCGGCGCGCGCCGAGCGTGGTCCGCGCGTAGGTCTCGTCGCTCACGTCGGCCTCCCACCAGCCGTCGCCCGTGGCGACGACGGTGAGGCAGCACCCGTCGACGGCGATCGATGCGCCCACGGCCGAGCCCTCGAGGACGCGCCGGGCGGAGATGCGCAGGCGAGCCCCCTCGCGGGACGCGACGGTGCCGAGCTCCTCGACGATGCCGGTGAACACTCGTCCCGACGCTACCGATGGCCCCCGGGGAGGAACCTCGCCGCGGCGACGGTAGGGTGCGGGGGTCCGTCGGGGTGTCACTCCGACGAGACGCTCCGGGAAGGTCCCGGGGCGACCCGATCGGGACCGGCGCGACCGCGCCACGCGACGATCGCGGCAGGAAGAGGACACCACACACCACATGGCGACGCCGTCAAAAGAAGACGTCATCACGAAGCACCGCCAGCACGCAAAGGACACTGGCTCACCCGAAGTGCAGATCGCACTGCTCACGGAGCGGATCAACGCGCTGACCGAGCATCTGCAGCACCACGTCAAGGACCACCACGGTCGGCGCGGGCTCATGATGATGGTCGGGCGTCGGCGCCGCATCCTGGACTACGTCAGGGATCGCGACATCGAGAAGTACCGCGCCCTGCTCGATCAACTCGGGCTCCGTCGCTAACCACACACGACCGCGCGCGCTGATGGCGCCGGTCCCCGCGTACCCGTGACGACACGGCGCGGACACGAAAGGACAATCACCATGGCCGAGGCCATCGAAGTCGCCGGACGAGTGTCCGGCACCGACAAGACCATCACCTTCCAGACCGGCAAGCTCGCCCTGCAGTCGCAGGGCGCCGTGCTCGCCTCCATCGGCCGCACCGCGGTGCTCGCCACGGCCAACGCGGCCAAGGGCGTCCGCGACGGCATCGACTTCTTCCCCCTCACGGTGGACGTCGAGGAGCGCGCCTACGCGGCGGGCAAGATCCCCGGGTCGTTCTTCCGGCGCGAGGGCCGGCCGAGCCAGCAGGCGATCCTGACCTGCCGACTCACCGACCGCCCGCTGCGCCCGGCCTTCCCGGACGGCTACCGCAACGAGACCCAGATCGTGCTCACGGTCATGGGTGCGGACCAGACCAACCCCCACGACGTGCTGTCGATCAACGCGGCCTCCGCCGCGCTCATGATCAGCGGCATCCCGTTCGACGGGCCGATCGGTGCGGTGCGCGTCGCGTACTCGCAGGACGGCACGTGGATCGCCCACCCGACCTTCGCCGAGGGCGAGGCCGCGAGCTTCGAGCTCGTCGTCGCGGGTCGCGAGCTGGACAACGGCGACGTCGCGATCATGATGGTCGAGGCGGGCGGCACCGAGAAGAGCTTCACCTACTACGCGCTCGGCGCGCCCAAGGTCACCGAGGCGGTCATCGCCGACGGCCTCGAGGCGTCCAAGCAGTGGATCAAGGAGTCGATCAAGCTCCAGCGCCAGCTCGTCGCGAGCGTCATCGCGACGCGCGGGCCGATCACGCCGCTGGCCTACACGCCGGTGCTCGACTACTCCGACGAGCTCTACGCGGCCGTCGAGCAGTCCGCGGGCGCCAAGCTCGCCCCGGCCGTGCGCATCTCGCTCAAGGCCGAGCGCAACGCCGCGATCGACGCCGTCACGGCCGAGACCGTCGCGGCGCTCGCCGGCACCGCCGACGCGCCGGGCCGCTTCGCCGGCCACGAGAAGCAGATCAAGGAGGCGGTCCGCTCGCTCACCAAGCAGCTGGTCCGCACCCGCATCGTCAAGGACGGCGTCCGCATCGACGGCCGCGGCCCGAAGGACCTGCGCCCCGTGTCCGCCGAGGTCGGCATCTTCCCGACCGCGCACGGCAGCGGGCTCTTCCAGCGCGGCGAGACGCAGGTGCTCAACGTCACCACGCTCGCGATGCCCCGGATGAACCAGATGATCGACTCGATCACGCCGCAGACCGAGAAGCGCTACATGCACGACTACAACATGGCGCCCTGGGCCAACGGCGAGACCGGACGCGTCGGGTCGCCGAAGCGCCGCGAGATCGGCCACGGCGCGCTCGCGGAGCGCGCCGTGTTCCCCGTCGTGCCGGACCAGGAGGAGTTCGCCTACACGCTGCGCCTCGTCTCCGAGGTGCTGTCGTCCAACGGCAGCACCTCGATGGCGTCGGTCTGCGCCTCGAGCCTCGCGCTCATGGACGCGGGCGTGCCGATCGTGGCGCCGGTCGCGGGCATCGCGATGGGCCTCATCCACGAGCCGGGGGCGCAGGGCGGCACCTACACCGCGCTGACGGACATCCTCGGCGCGGAGGACGCGTTCGGCGACATGGACTTCAAGGTCGCGGGCACGGCCGACGCGGTGACGGCGCTCCAGCTGGACACCAAGATCGACGGCATCCCGAGCGAGGTCCTCGCGTCGGCGCTGCAGCAGGCCAAGGAGGCCCGCCTCAAGATCCTCGACGTGATGACGGCGGCACTGCCGGCACCGCGCGCGAGCGTCGCGGACAGCGCCCCGAAGATCGTCACCTTCCACATCCCGCTCGACAAGGTCGGCGAGGTGATCGGGCCCAAGGGCAAGGTCATCAACACGATCCAGCAGGAGACGGGCGCGGAGATCAACGTCGACGACGACGGCGCGCAGGGCATCATCACGATCGGCTCGCCGGACTCGGCGAAGGTCGAGGATGCCAAGTCGCGCATCCTCGCGATCGTCGACCCGCCGTCGGCGGAGCTCGGCGCGATCTACACCGGCCGCGTGGTCAACATCGCGCAGTTCGGCGCCTTCGTCAACATCCTCCCCGGCCGCGACGGCCTCGTCCACATCTCCAAGCTCGGGCGCGGCCAGCGCATCGGGCGCGTGGAGGACGCGGTCCAGCTGGGTGACGAGCTCACCGTGCGCGTCGACGACATCGACGACCGCGGCAAGGTCAGCCTGAGCCTCGTCGGCCCCAATGGCGAGATCATCGAGGGCAACGAGCCGGGCGGCGGCGGCGAGCGCCGCGAGCGGCGCGACGACGGCTTCCGCGACCGCGGCCCCCGCGACCGTGACCGCGACCGCGGCGGCCGGGACCGTGACCGCGACCGCGGCCCCCGCGACCGGGACCGCGACCGCGGCCCCCGTGACCGGGACCGCGACCGTGGGCCGCGTGACCGGGACCGCGACCGCGGGCCGCGTGACCGTGACCGCGACCGCGGGCCGCGTGATCGTGACCGCGACCGGGACCGTGATCGTGACCGCGACCGCGGCGACCGTGACCGCGACCGCGGCGGGCGCGACCGCGAGATCAAGACCGTCAGCTTCGAGGACGAGTTCGACCGCGAGTTCGGGGATCGCCGCTAGGCGATGACGTCGCCGATCCGCGTCGGGGTCGTCGGCGCAGGGGGGCGCATGGGCGCCCTCGTGTGCGAGGCCGTCGACGCGGATCCGGCGCTGTCGCTCGTGGCGGCGGTGGACCCCGCCGCCGCGGGTCGCACCGCGTGCGGCGTGACGATCGCGCCCGAGCTGCGCGCGCTCGCGGACGCGGGCGTGCAGGTGGCCGTCGACTTCACCGTCGCGACCGCGGCGCGGGTCACGCTCCCGTGGCTCGCGCTCCACGGCGTCCACGCCGTGGTGGGCACCACCGGGCTCGCCGACGACGACCTCGCCGCGCTCCGCGGCGCCTTCACCCGCAGCAACTGCATCGTGGCGGCCAACTTCGCCGTCGGGGCGGTGCTGATGATGAAGTTCGCCGAGATGGCGGCCCCGCACTTCGACACCGCCGAGATCGTCGAGATCCACCACGACCGCAAGGCCGACTCGCCGTCGGGCACCGCCATCGCGACGGCACGCCGCATGGAGGCCGCCTCGCGCGGCTGGGCCGCCGACCCGACGACGCACGAGGCGATCCCCGGTGCGCGCGGTGCGCGCGGTCCGGGTGGCGTGCCGATCCACGCGATCCGCATGCGCGGCGCGGTGGCCAACCAGGAGGTCGTGCTCGGGACGCAGGGGCAGACCCTCACGATCCGCCACGACACGACGGACCGCACCAGCTTCATGCCCGGCGTGGTGCTCGCATGCCGCCGCGTGGTGGAGCTGCCCGGCCTCACGGTCGGACTGGACGCGCTGCTCGGGATCTGATGGCGCCGCGCCTCCCCGCCTCCGCCGCGGAGGTCGACGCGTCGTGGCTGTCCGATGCGACGGGCCTGCGCATCGACCACGCGGAGCTGGAGCGCATCGGCGTCGGCGTCGGGGTCGCGAGCGCGCTCTACCGCGCGCGACTCGAGGGCGAGGGCTGCCCGCCGAGCCTCGTGGTGAAGCTGCCGGCGCTCGACGAGGCGGCGGTGTTCACCAGCACGGTGCTGCGGATGTACCAGCGCGAGGTGCGGTTCTTCACCACGCTGCGCGACATGTGCCCGGTCCGCACGCCGCGCGCCTGGTACGGCGACGTCGACGAGTCGGGCGCGGCGTTCGTGCTCGTGCTCGAGGACCTGGCGGGCATGCGCATCGTGGACCAGAACGTCGGCATGACCCCGGACGACGCGGGTCGCGCCGTGGACGGCCTCGCCCGCATGCACGCGAAGTGGTGGGGGGACGGCGACCGCCTCGCCCGCGACGGCACGACGATCTCCCTCGGCGACCCGATCTACCCGGCGATCCTGCCCACGGTCTTCCGTGAGGGCTGGGACAAGGTCACGTCCGAGATGTCGCTCCCGGCCTCGATCCTCGCGATCGGTCCCCGGTTCCCCGACGCCGTCGCACCCCTGCTCGCGTCCCTCACCGAGGGGCCGCAGTCCCTCGCCCACGGCGACTACCGCGCGGACAACCTGCTCTTCGGCCCCGGCGAGGAACTCGTGGTGCTCGACTTCCAACTCATCGGGTCGGGGACCGGCGCCTACGACCTCGCGTACCTCGTCACGCAGAGCCTCGCGGCCGACGACGCGAGCCGCCTCGAGCGCGACCTCTTCGCGCGGTGGATCGACGGGCTGCGCGCGGCGGGCGTCGCCCGCGACGCCGTCGACGAGCGCGCGCTGTGGCGCCACTACCGCACGGCGGCGTTGTTCTGTCTCGCCTACCCGATCGTGGCGAGCCGCGGGATGGACCTCGCCGACCCGCGCCAGCGCGCGCTGGTGGGCAACATGAACTCGCGCTTCGACCGCGCGGTCACCGAGCTCTCGCTCGCCGACCTGCTCTGACCCCGGGTCGGGCGGCGCCCGACCCCCCGGCTACTTCAGCGCCGCGAGCGCGGCGTCGTAGTCGGGCTCCTGCGCGATCTCCGGCACCAGCTGCGAGTGGCGCACCGTGCCGCGCTCGTCGAGCACGACGACCGCGCGGGCGAGCAGACCCTTCAGCACGCCCTCGGCGATGGTGAGGCCGAACGCCCGACCGAAGTCGGTGCGGAACGACGACGCGTTCTGCACGTTGGCGATCCCCTCGGCACCGCAGAAGCGCTTCTGTGCGAACGGGAGGTCGGCCGAGACGCACACGACGACGGTGTCGGCCATGCCGGCCGCCAACTCGTTGAAGCGGCGCACGCTCTTGGCGCACGTCGGCGTGTCGATCGACGGGAAGATGTTGAGCACGACCTTCTTGCCCCTCAGCGACTCGCCGGTGAGCTCCGAGAGGTCGTCCTTCACGAGGGTGAAGGCGGGTGCGGGCGCGGCGGGCCGCGGGGGCTCGCCGACGAGGGAGACGGGGTTGCCCCCGAGGGTCACGGATGCCATGGGCGGCAGTCTGTCAGCCGTCGTTCAGCGGCGGCGAATCGAGCGGATCGACGAGAGCAGGAAGAGCCCCGCGACCACCCACCACTGCCACCGGTCGATCCACGCGATCGCCGCCCGGATCTGGTCCTCGAGGACGCCGCCGAGCCACCAGTAGAAGGCGAGCTTGGCCGTGATGCCGATCGACACGAGGAGGGCGAAGCGCCGCGGCGGCATCTTGG
The DNA here is from genome assembly GCA_041158045.1 of Actinomycetota bacterium. GTDB lineage: Bacteria > Actinomycetota > Acidimicrobiia > Acidimicrobiales > Ilumatobacteraceae > CAXRBC01. The sequence continues at coordinate 21,823 of JBEBCD010000009.1, forward strand.
CATGGCCGACGAGGGCGTTGACCACGTTGCTGCCGGGGAAGACGAGCACCGCGACCGTCTGCGAGCGCGCGACGACGCGCTCGATCCACCGCACCTCGGCGGGCATGCCGCCGGCGCGACGCTCGACCCAGCGCACCGTGGCGTCGCCGTACCAGCGGCCGACGAGGTAGAGCGCGACCGCGGCCAGCAGGATGCGCGCGAAGCCGATCGCGAAGAACGAGGTCGCGTCGACGTACGGCACGGCGCCGAACAGGTTGCGGTTGCGTGACGACAGCAGCAGCACGAGGCGCGGGCGCTCGTCGACGAGCGCGGGTCCCAGGTTGGTCCCCGTGGTGCCGAGGGCGAACAACACCGCTGTGAGCACGAGGGCGGCGCGGCGCATCGCGCTACGGTACCCGCGGGCGCGCGCACGACCGCGCGGACGGGAGGGTCGGATGCAGGGGCTCATGCAGGACACCCCGCTCACGCTGGTGCACCTCTTCGAGCGGGCGGAGCGCTTCCACGTCGACAAGCCGATCGTGACGGCGACGGCCGGCGGCCGCGTGCGCACGACCTACGGCGAGTGGGCCGCGCGCACGCGACAGCTCGGCGGCGTGCTCGACAAGCTGGGGATCTCCGCCGACGGCCGCGTCGCCACCCTCGCGTGGAACTCGGCGCGCCACCTCGAGCTCTACTTCGCCGCGCCGTGCACGGGCCGGGTGCTCCACACGCTCAACTTCCGGCTCTTCCCCGAGCAGCTCACCTACATCGTCAACCACGCGTGCGACGAGGTGATCTTCGTCGACACGTCGCTGTGGCCGCTGCTCGCGCCGCTCATGCCGACCTTCCGCACCGTGCGCCACCTCGTGGTGATGCCGGACGGCAAGGGCGAGGCGCCGACGAGCGTGCCGGGCGTCGAGGTGCACGAGTACGAGTCGCTGATGCGCGGCACGTCGGGCGTGGAGTTCGCCGTGCGCGACGAGCGCCAGGCCGCGAGCATGTGCTACACGAGCGGCACGACGGGCAACCCCAAGGGCGTCGTGTACAGCCATCGCTCGACCTACCTGCACACGATGGCGGGCATGCTCTCCGACGGGCTCGGGATCCGCGAGTCCGACACGGTCCTGCCGGTCGTCCCGATGTTCCACGTCAACGCGTGGGGGCTCGCGCACGCCGGCGTCGCCACGGGCGCGGGCCTCGTGATGCCCGGGCCGGACCTGTCGGGCAAGGCGATCGCCGACCTCATCGTCGAGGAGCGCGTCACCGTGGCGGCCGGCGTGCCGACGATCTGGATGGCCGTGCTGCCCGAGCTGAAGGGCCGCGACACGAGCGCGTTGCGCGCGATCCCGTGCGGCGGCGCGGCGGTGCCGCGGGCGCTCAGCGAGGCGTACCGCGAGCAGATCGGCCTGCCGATCCTCCAGGCGTGGGGGATGACCGAGACGTCGCCGATCGCCGCGGTGTGCACCCTCAGCACGGCCGAGTCGCGCCTGCCCGCGGAGCGCCAGGCCGACCTGCGCACCACGGTCGGGCGCATCGCGTTCGGCGTCGACTTCCGCGTCGTGCAGCCGGACACGACGACCCCGGTGCCGTGGGACGGCGAGACGAGCGGCGAGCTGCAGTGCGCCGGCCCGTGGATCGCCAAGGCGTACTACGACGACCCGCGCTCCTCCGAGAGCTTCACCGCCGACGGCTACCTGCGCACCGGCGACGTGGCGACCGTGTCGGCCGACGGACGCATCCGCCTCGTGGACCGCACCAAGGACCTCATCAAGTCGGGCGGCGAGTGGATCTCGTCGGTGGAGATCGAGAACGAGCTCATGTCGCACCCCAAGATCAAGGAGGCGGCCGTGATCGGCGTGCCCCACCCCAAGTGGTCGGAGCGGCCCCTCGCGTGCGTGGTGGTGAAGCCGGGCGAGACGCTGAGCCGCGACGAGGTGCTCGCGCACGTCGCCCCGCGGCTCGCCAAGTGGCAGGTGCCCGACGACGTCGTCTTCATCGACGAGGTGCCGAAGACGAGCGTCGGCAAGTTCTCCAAGAAGACGCTGCGGGACCGCTTCGCCGACCACGTGCTCCCGGCCTGACGCCGGCGGGGTCCGCGGCCCGCGTCGGCCGCCGGGGGTCCGCCTCGCGCGTCAGTCGCGGGGCGGGACGGCGCGCCGGAGGAAGCGTCGGGTGCGCTCGTCCGCGGCGTCGCCGAAGATCCGCTCCGGCGGACCCGACTCGGCGATCCGCCCGCCGTCGAGGAAGCAGACGCGGTCGCTGATCTCGCGGGCGAAGGCCATCTCGTGGGTCGCGATGAGCATCGTGATCCCGCTGCCGCGCAGCTCGCGCACGACGTCGAGGACCTCGCCGACGAGCGCGGGGTCGAGGGCGCTCGTCACCTCGTCGAGCAGCAGCACCTCGGGGCTCATCGCGAGGGCCCGCACGATCGCGACCCGCTGCTGCTGGCCGCCCGACAGCCGGTCGGGGTAGGCGTCGGCGCGCCCGGCGAGTCCGAATCGCTCGAGCAGCCCGTCGGCGCGGGCGCGGGCCTCCTCGCGGTCGAGCCCGAGCACCTCGGTGAGCGCGAGCGTGACGTTGCGCCGCACGGACATGTGCGGGAAGAGGTTGAACGCCTGGAAGACGATGCCGATGCGCCGACGCACCGGGTTGGGGTCGCGGCCGACGCGGCTGATCTCGTCGCCGTCGAGGAGGATCGCGCCGTCGTCGATCGGCTCCAACAGGTTGATGCAGCGCAGCAGCGTCGTCTTGCCCGACCCGCTCGCGCCGATGAAGGTGACGACCTCGCCCGCCGCGACGTCGAGCGAGACGCCGTCGAGCACGACCGCGTCGCCGAACGCCTTGCGCACGGCGTCGAGCCGGAGGCGCGGCGCGGCGACGCTCATCGCACGACCGTCCCCGCGGTGCGGCGGCGCTCGCGCGCCACGAGCCAGTCGGCGACGCGGGTGAGCGGGATGGTGATGCAGAGGAACACCGCGGCCGCCGCGACGTAGGGCGTGAAGTTGGCGAACTTGGACTTGTCGATGCCGGCCTGGCGGAGGATCTCGATCGGTCCGATGAGGCTCACGAGCGCCACGTCCTTCTGCAGGCTCACCAGGTCGTTCATGAGCGGCGGCATCACGCGCCGCACCGCCTGCGGGAGCACCACGAAGCGCATCGTCTGCGACGCCGACAGTCCGAGGGAGCGCGCGGCGGCGCGCTGCCCCTCGTGGATGCTCTCGATGCCGGCGCGGAACACCTCGGCGACGTACGCCCCGTAGGTGAGGCAGAGGGCCACGGAGCCCCACAGCAGCGGGGAGTTCCACGGGCGCTCGAGGCCGAGGCCGGGTACCCCGAAGCCGACGAGGTAGATCCAGAGGATCACGGGCACGCCCCGCATGACGTCGACGTACGCCACCGTGAGCGCGCGCGCGGGGAACAGCGCGGGGGCCCGCGAGTTGCGCAGGATCGCCACGACGAGGCCGAGGCCGAAGATCACCGGCGTGCACCACGCGAAGATCCGCACGTCGAGCCAGAACGCCTCGAGGAGGCGGGGGAGCGAGTCGGCGAAGCGCTCCCCGTCGAAGAACGAGCGGCGTACGCGGTCCCAGCGGGGGAGCCGCGGCACGCCGAGGACGACCGCGGCGAGGACCGCGACCGTGCTGGCGGCCGCGACCACCGCGCTGCGGCGCCGCACGCGCCGCTCGTGGGCGCGCCGCTCCGCCGCGCGCGCCTCCGGGGCGGGGGCCACGGGACGCGCCGTCACCGGCCGGGCCGGGCCGGGGTCAGTCGAGGCTGATGACCGGCGCGTTGGTCTTGTCGGCGAGCCACTCGCGCTCGATGGCGGCGAGCGTCCCGTCGTCGCGCAGGGAGGCGAGGGCGTCGTCCACGCACGTGACCAGCGGGTTGTCGAGGTCGAGGAGCAGGCCGAACTGGTCGGCCTCCGCGCCCTCGGACGCCGGGAACTGGCCGATGACGGTGCCGCCCTCGATCTCGACGGCCGCGATGTAGAACGCGGTCGGGAGGTCGACGACGATCGCGTCGATCTGCTTGGCCTCGAGGGCGGCCTTGGCCGCGGCGTTGTCGTCGTAGACGAAGGGCTCGGCCTCCGGCCGGATCACGTCGGTGATGAACGCGAGACTCGTCGTGCCGGACTGCGCGCCGAACTTGAGGCCGCGCAGGTCGGCCACCGACTCGGCGCCGACGGCGGGCGAGTCGGCGAAGCCGACGACCGCCTGGTTGGACGTGTAGTACGGCGCACTGAAGCTCACCGTCTGCTTGCGCTCGTCGGTGATCGAGTACTGCTGCAGGTTGAAGTCGAAGTTCTTCGCGCCGGGCTGGATCGCCTCGTCGAAGCCGGTGCGGACCCACGCGACGTTGGCGTCGGAGAAGCCGAGCGCGCCGGCGACCGCGTACGCGACCGCCGCCTCGAAGCCCTCGCCCGACTCGGGCGCGTCGCCGACGACCCACGGCTCGTACGCCGGGTTGCCCGTCGCGACGGTGAGGGTGCCCTCCGCGAGCGTCTTGCCCGCGGTGCAGTCGTTGCCCGTGCCGTCGCCGGTGGCGCCGCCATCGTCGCCGCCGCAGGCGGCGAGGGCGAGGGTCGCCGCGAGGGCGACGGTGAGGCCGATCGAGCGGCGGGTGCGGGACATGGGGGCTCCTCCTGCGGGTGGTCGGGTGATGGGGTGGTCGGGTCGTCGGGCCGTGGTGCGGACCGTCGCGCCACGGTAGTCGCGGGGGCCGGGGCGCCGGGGCTTGACGGTGAGACACCCGGCGTCTTATCGTCTCAGGTCGTGGCGGGCGATCTCGAGGCGCAGGTGCTGGACGCGACCAAGGGGTGCATCGAGCGCTGGGGCGTCGAGCGATTCACCATCGCGGACGTCTGCCGCGCCGCGTGCTGCTCGCGCGCGACGCTCTACCGCGCGTTCCCCGGCGGGCGCGAGACGCTGCTCGAGGCGCTGCGCGTGCGGGAGCTCGAGACCTTCCTCACCACGGTGCGGCTCCACACGGACGGCGCGACCGACCTCGAGGACCTCATCGTGCGGTGCATGACGGTGGCGACGAGCGAGCTGCGCCACGACGAGCAGCTCGCGACGATGCTGGCCGCCGCCCCGGGGGAGGTCGCCACCCAGCTCACGGTCGACGGCGTGCCGCGGATCGTGCGGCTCGCGACCACCTACTTCACCCCGCTCCTCGAGCAGTTCGTCGACCGGGACCGCGCCCTCGAGCTCGTCGAGCTGCTGGTGCGCGTCGTCATCTCGTACTTCCTCTCGCCCTCGAGCCGCTACGACTTCGCCCGGGCCGAGGATGCCCGGGACTTCGTGCGCCTGCACGTGCTCTCGACCACACCGACCGCGTCGACCACCTCGAACACCACGAACACGACCCACGACAGGAGCACACGCCCATGAGCCACACGATCAGCGCAGAGGAGAACCAGCGGATCATCGGCCGCGACGGGATCGACAACCTCGAGGCGATCATGACCGTGCCCCTCACCGACCCGACCGAGGTCGAGCACGTCGTGACCAACAACGCCGACTCGATCTTCACCTGGGACTACACGCTCGCGCGGCCCGCGCTGCGCAAGCTCTACGAGAAGGCCAAGACCGGCCAGTGGAACGCGGCGACCGACCTGCCCTGGGACACCGACGTGGACCTCGAGAAGGTCGTGCGCGACGACCAGGCCAACATCGGCAGCGGCATCTCGCCCGAGTGGTACAAGGACACCAAGCTCGCGAGCTGGGGCGACAAGGAGTGGACCGAGTTCGGCATCCACAGCCGCCGCTGGTCGCTGTCGCAGTTCCTCCACGGCGAGCAGGGCGCACTCATCTGCACCGCGAAGATCACCGAGACCGTGCCGTGGTACGACGCCAAGCTCTACGCGAGCACCCAGGTCGTCGACGAGGCGCGCCACGTGGAGGTCTTCGCCCGGTACCTCGAGGAGAAGCTGGGTGGCGGCTACCCGATCAACCCCCACCTGCGCCTGCTGCTCGACGACATCGTCAACGACTCGCGGTGGGACTTCACCTACCTCGGCATGCAGATCATGGTGGAGGGGCTCGCGCTCGCGGCCTTCGGCTACCTGCACCAGCTCACCGGCGAGCCGCTGCTCAAGCAGCTGCTGCGCTACGTGATGAGCGACGAGGCCCGCCACGTCGCCTTCGGCGTGCTGTCGCTCAAGGAGGTCTACGACCAGATGGGCGACCGCGAGATCCTGGAGCGCCAGGAGTTCGCCTACGAGGCGAGCCTGCGCATGCGGGACCGCTTCCTCCAGCAGGAGGTGTGGCACCACATGGGCGTCGACCCCAAGTCGGTGATCCCGCTCGTCATCAACGACCCGACGCGCAAGGTCTTCCAGCAGATGCTGTTCGCCAAGATCGTGCCCAACTGCAAGAAGCTGGGGCTGCTCGACCGCAACGACTCGTGGCTGCGGCACCGCTTCGAGGAGATGGGCGTGATCCAGTTCGAGAATTGGGAGTCGACGGGGGACGAGTACCTCAAGTTCGAGATCGGCAAGCCGCTGGCCGACCCCCACGCGCCCGCCGCGAGCTGACCCTCCCGTCGGGTCCGCGTCCCGCGGGCCCGACGCCGGGCCCGCGCCGTAGTCTCTGCCCATGCCGCGCACGACGCCCCGCTTCGGCCGCGTCCTCACGGCGATGGTCACGCCCTTCGACGAGCGAGGCGCGCTGGACCTCGACGCCGCGCGCCGCCTCGCGCGGTGGCTGGTGGAGCGGGGCAACGACGGGCTCGTGGTGGCCGGCACGACCGGCGAGTCGCCCACGCTCTCGGACGACGAGAAGCTCTCGCTCTTCGCCGCCGTCGCGGAGGCCGTGCGCGTCCCCGTGATCGCGGGGACGGGGTCCAACGACACGGCGCACTCGGTGCACCTCACGCGCGAGGCCACCCGTCTCGGCGTCGCCGGCATCCTCGCGGTCTGCCCGTACTACAACCGGCCGTCGCAGGCGGGCATCGAGGCGCACCTGCGCGCGGTGGCCGGCGCGACGGACCTGCCCGTCGTGATCTACGACATTCCCGTGCGCACGGGCCGCAAGATCGCCACGGCGACGCTCGCGCGCCTCGCGCGCGAGGTGCCCAACGCCGCGGCCGTGAAGGACGCGGCGGGCAACCCCGCGGAGACCGCGGTGCTCATGTCGCAGGTGCCCGCGTCCTTCGAGCTGCTCTCGGGCGACGACAACCTCACGCTGCCCTTCCTCTCAGTCGGCGCGACGGGGGTGATCGGCGTGGCGACCCACTGGACGGGCGAGGACCACCGGGAGATGTTCGACGCGTGGGAGCGCGGCGACACCGAGGGCGCGCGGCTCGTCAACCAGCGGCTCCTCGAGTCGTTCGCCTACGAGACGGGCGACGACCACCCCAACCCGATCCCGACCAAGGTGATGATGCGCCACCTCGGGATGCCGGTGGGCGACGCGCGCCTGCCGATGGGCCCGCCGCCCGCGGGCCTCGCGGAGCGCGCCGCCGGCGTGTGGGAGCGCCTCGTCGCCGCGCGCGCCGCACGGCGCTGATGGCCGCACCCGTCCGCATCACCTTCCTCGGGGGACTGGGGGAGATCGGCCGCAACTGCATGGCCGTCGAGATCGGCGGGCGGATCCTGCTCATCGACTGCGGCCTGATGTTCCCCGGCCCGGACATGCCGGAGGCCGACGTCGTCATCCCCGACTTCCGCTGGCTGCTCGAGCGCCGCTCGCGCATCGAGGGCTGCGTCGCGACGCACGGCCACGAGGACCACGTGGGTGCCCTCCAGTACCTGCTGCGCGACGCGTCCTTCCCCGTCTTCGGCTCGCCGCTCACGCTCGGGCTCGCGCGCACGCGCATCCACGAGGCCCGCCTCCTCGACCGCACCCGGCTCGTCGAGGTGAAGGACAACGAGCGGCGGAAGATCGGGCCGTTCGACGTCGAGTTCATCCCCGTCACCCACTCGGTGCCCCAGGCGCATGCGATCGCGATCCACTCGCCCCAGGGCGTGATCGTGCACTCGGGGGACTTCAAGCTGGACCTCACCCCCGTCGACCACCGGCGCAACAACCTCGCGCGGCTCGGCGCGCTCGCCGACGGGCCCGGGATCCGCCTGCTCATGTCGGACTCGACCAACGCCCAGGAGCACGGGCACGCCCCGTCGGAGTCCGACGTCGGCGCGGTGCTGCGCGGCCTCTTCAACGAGCACGCCGGGCGGCGCATCATCACCGCGTCGTTCGCGAGCCACATCCACCGCATCCAGCAGATCGCGCGCGCCGCGATCGAGTCGGGGCGCGTGGTCGTGCCCCTCGGGCGCTCGATGGTCAACAACATCCGCATGGCCCGCGAGCTCGGCCTGCTGCGCATCCCCGAGCGGCGCCTCGTCGCCGTGGAGGACATGCGCGAGCACGACCCCGCGGACGTGTGCATCATCTCGACCGGCTCCCAGGGCGAGGCGATGTCGGCCCTCACCCTGCTCGCCAAGGGCGACAGCCGCCACGTGAAGGTCGGGGAGCGCGACACCGTGATCTTCTCCAGCCACGCGATTCCCGGCAACGAGCGGGCGGTCAACGCGGTCATGGAGGCGCTCATCCGCCGCGGCGCCACCGTGGTGCACTCGGGCATCGCCGACGTGCACGCCACGGGGCACGCCCAGGCCGACGACCTCAAGACGTACCTCAACGTCACGGAGCCCGAGTGGTTCGTCCCCGTCCACGGCGAGTACATGGGCCTCGTCGCGCACGGCGAGCTCGCGCGCACGATGGGCGTCGCCGACGACCACGTCGTGATCTGCGAGGACGGCGACCAGATCGAGATCGACGACGACGGCGTGTCGATCGTCGGCAGCGTGCCCGCCGAGTACGTGGTGCCGCCGTCGCGCGGCGGCGGGCGCGGCGCGGGTCGCGGTCGCGCGCGCGGCGCGGGATCGTCGGGTGGTGCGTCCCGCGGCGCGTCGCGCGACCGGGGAGTCCGCCGCCGCCGCTGACCCCGCGGGTACCGTTGCCACATGGCACGGACGCCCCGATCGAGGCCCGCGCGCCCGCGGACCGGGCGCGAGCACGGCCCCGCGGACCCCGGACCCCGGGTGCGCGGCGCCGCGCGGGAGCCCGTGCTGGCGCGGCTCGTGGAGGGGCGCGGCGCCGAATTCACCGGCGTCGGGCTCGTGGCGGCGGGCGTGCTGCTCCTGCTGTCCACCTACCTGCGGGTGGCGGGGCCCCTCGGGCGATTCGTCGACGGGGTGGCGGGCTGGGCGCTCGGTGCCGGACGGTTTGCGCTGCCGGTGCTGTGCGTCGGCCTCGGCTGGCCGCTCGTGCGGCGCAAGGACTGGGAGGCGCGCACCCGCGTCGCCGGCGGCTGGGCGCTCGTGCTCGTGGTCGTGCTCGCGCTCGCGCACGTGTGGGCCTCGGGGGACGGCGAGCGCGTCGGCGGCTGGCTCGGGCTCGGCATCGGCGCGCCGCTCGCCGCGCTGCTGAGCGGCGTCGGCGCCTCGGTGCTGCTGCTCGCCGCGCTGCTCGTGGCGCTCATGATGGCGTCGGGCAAGAGCGCGCCCGAGCTGTGGGCCGCGGTGCGCGGCGCGTCGCGCGGCGGCTGGCGCATGATCGCGCGCGGCGACGACGCGGACCCGGTCGACGACCCGCACGCCCGCGACCGCGTGGTGGTGGACGTGCCGCCCGGCTTCGAGGGCGCGTCGCACTACCGCGACGCCGACGGCGCGGCGGGCGCCGACGACGACGGGATCTACGACCTCGAGCGCGACGAGCCCGAGGCGCCGTCGCGCGGGCGCCCCGAGGCGCGCCCGACCCGCGCCCCGCGGGCCCCGAGCGCGCAGCGGCGCCCGACCCGCGGCGTGCCCCAGCGCATGCCGCTCGGGCCGACCGCGCAGCCGAGCGTCTGGGAGCTGCCCAGCCTCGACCTGCTCGCCCTGACGGCCAACCGCAGGGCGGACGAGGACGCGGTCGCGGAGCGCGGCGAGCAGCTCGTCGCCGCCCTCGCGGCCCACGGCGTCGACACCGAGCTCGTCGGCCACACGCGGGGCCCGACGGTGACGCGCTACGAGCTCGCGCTCGGCGAGGGCGTCAAGGTCGCCCGCGTCACCTCGCTGTCGCGCGACATCGCGTACACGATGGCCGCGACCGACGTGCGCATCCTCGCGCCGATCCCCGGTCGCAGCGCGATCGGCATCGAGGTGCCCAACGAGGCGCGCGAGCTCGTCTCGCTCGGCGACCTGCTCGTCTCGCCCGACGCGCGGACCGCGGCGCACCCGCTCGACGTCGCGATCGGCAAGGACATCGCGGGACGCCCCGTGTTCCTCAACGTCGCGAGCACGCCGCACCTGCTCATCGCGGGCGCGACCGGCGCGGGCAAGTCGAGCGTGCTCAACTGCATGATCACGTCGATCCTCATGCGGGCGACGCCGGACCAGGTGCGCCTCATCCTCATCGACCCGAAGCAGGTCGAGATGGCGCAGTACGCGCACCTGCCGCACCTGCTCACCGCGCCGGTCATCAACCCCAAGAAGGCCGCGCACGCCCTCGGCTGGGCGGTGAAGGAGATGGAGCGCCGCTACGACGTGCTCGTCGAGGCGGGCTTCCGCGACGTCGTGGGCTACAACGCCGCGTGGGACCGCGGCGAGCTGCAGGGCGACCAGAGCCCGCGGCCCGACGCGACCTTCGAGCGCCTGCCGTACGTCGTCATCGTCGTCGACGAGCTCAACGACCTCATGATGGTCGCGGCGCGCGACGTGGAGGAGTGCATCACCCGCATCGCGCAGAAGGCGCGCGCGGTCGGGATCCACCTCATCGTCGCCACGCAGCGACCGAGCGTCAACGTCATCACCGGCGTGATCAAGGCCAACATCCCGGCCCGCATGGCCTTCGCGGTGTCGAGCCTCACGGACAGCCGCGTGATCCTCGACCAGCCCGGCGCCGAGAAGCTGGTGGGTCGCGGCGACATGCTGATGCTCCCCGGCAACACCAACGTCGCGCAGCGCGTGCAGTCCGCCTGGGTCGGCGAGGGCGAGGTCCGCAAGATCGTCGCGCAGTGGCGCCGCCAGGCGCCCGAGCCCGTCTACCAGTCGGGCATCGACGGCGAGGCGCCCGGGGGCGTCGTCGGGATCCCCGGCGGCGGCACGGGCGACGAGGACGACGACGACCTGCTGCGTCAGGCGATGGAGCTGGTCGTGCGCACCGGCCTCGGGTCGACGTCGATGCTGCAGCGCAAGCTGAAGGTCGGCTTCGCCCGCGCGGGCCGCCTCATGGACCTGCTCGAGCAGCGCGGCGTCGTGGGCCCGAGCGAGGGCTCCAAGGCGCGCGACGTGCTCATGACGGTGGAGGAGCTCGAGGCACTCCAGCGCGCGAGCTGAGGATGGCCGCGGGGGGCGGGCCGCGCCGCACGACCGGCGGCACCTACTACCTCGAGACGCTCGGCTGCCCCAAGAACGACGTCGACTCGGCGAAGCTCGAGGGGACGCTCGCCGCCGACGGCCTCGCGCCCACCGACGACGCGTCGGCGGCCGACGTGGTGGTGGTCAACACCTGCGCGTTCATCGACGAGGCGCGCCGCGAGTCGATCGACACGGTGCTCGCGCTGCATCGGGTGCGCAAGCCCGGGAGCCGCCTCGTCGTCACCGGCTGCATGGCGGAGCGCTACGGAGCCGAGCTGCGCGAGAGCCTGCCGGAGGCCGACCAGATCGCCGGCTTCGGCGTCGCGATCGACGCGGGGGTCGCGGCGGGAGCGACCCGCGTCGCGATGGGGCGCAAGCCCGCGCTCGCGGTGTCGGCAGAGACCGTCCCGTCGTTCGACCTGCTCAACCTGCCGCGGCCCGCCTCGCCGCGGCCGTGGGCGTACGTGAAGATCGCGGAGGGCTGCGACCGGACCTGCGGCTTCTGCGCCATCCCGACCTTCCGCGGCCCGCAGCGCAGCCGCGACGTCGCGTCGATCCTCGCCGAGGTCGAGGCGCTCGGCGCGCGCGAGGTCGTCCTCGTCGCGCAGGACCTCGCGAGCTACGGCAAGGACCGCCCGGGCGAGCTCGGCGCGGGCGCCATCGTGCCGCTCGTGCGCGCCGTCGCCGACCGGGTGCCGCGCACCCGTCTGCTGTACCTCTACCCGAGCGACCTGTCGGACGCGCTCGTCGACGCGATCTGCGCCACCGGCGTGCCGTACTTCGACCTCTCGCTGCAGCACGTGTCGCGCGAGCACCTGCGGCGGATGCGGCGCTGGGGCGACGGCGCGCGGTTCCTCGCGCGCATCGAGGACGTCCGGCGCCGCGAGCCCGACGCGGCCTTCCGCAGCAACTTCATCGTGGGCTACCCGGGGGAGACCGAGGAGGACCACGACGAGCTGCTCGCGTTCGTCGAGGCGGCGCAGCTCGACTGGTGCGGCTTCTTCGCGTTCAGCCCAGAGGAGGGCACCCACGCGGTCGGCCTCCCCGACCGGGTGCCGACGGCGCTCGCCGCGGAGCGGCTGGCCGAGCTACGCGAGCTGCAGGACGCGATCACGGCGCGGCGGCGCGACGACCTCATCGGGTCCGTCGTGGAGGTGCTGGTCGACGAGCCGGGCATCGCGCGCGGCCACCGCGAGGCCCCGGAGATCGACGGCGTCGTGCACGTGCCCGAGGCGCTCGACACGGGTACCTTCGAGCCCGTGCGGATCGTGGACGCCCTCGGTCCCGACCTCGTCGCGGAGGGGGCGCGCCGTGGCGGCTGACCCGTCCGCGCTCGTGACGTGGGCCAACGGCGTGACGGTCGGGCGCATGCTCGTGTCGCCGATCCTCTTCGTCGTCGTGCCGGGGGACAACCGCGGGTCGTGGCTGGCGGCGTGGATGTGGTTCTTCCTCTGCTGGAGCGACGTGCTCGACGGCTACCTCGCGCGGCGCCACGGCGCGACGACGCTCGGGGCCTTCCTCGACCCGCTGTCGGACAAGGTGCTGGTGCTCGGCGCGATGTTCACGCTCGTGTCGCGCGACCTCTTCCCCGCGTGGCCCGTGATCGTCATCGCGGTGCGGGAGGTGGCCGTGCAGGTGTACCGCGTCGTGGTCGGCGCGCGCGGGGTCTCGGTGCCGGCGAGCCGGATGGCCAAGGTGAAGACGCTCGCGCAGCAGTGCTCCGTGGGGTTCGCGCTCGCGCCCTTCAGCGCGGCGGACGCGACGTGGACGTGGGGCTGGCTGCTCGGGCTGTCGGTCGCGCTCACGATCGCGAGCGGCGTGCAGTACGCCGTGCGGGCGCTGCGCCCGCGCCGCGCGGCGGCCTGAGCGGATGCGCTGCAGCGTCCTCGCGGTCGGCACGGAGCTCCTGCTCGGGCAGATCGTCGACACCAACTCGGCGTGGCTCGGCGAGCGCCTCGCCGCCGCGGGCATCGACTCGCTGGTCCAGGTCAAGGTGGGGGACAACACGGGCCGCATCGTCGCCACGCTCCGCGGGCTGCTCGCCGAGGCCGACGCGGTCATCGTCTGCGGCGGGCTCGGGCCGACCCACGACGACCTCACGCGCGAGGCGATCGCCGAGGTGATGGGGGTCGAGCTCGAGACGCGCGACGACCTCGCGCTCGTGATCGAGGAGATGTTCACCTCGCGGGGCCGTCGCATGCCGGCCAACAACCTGCGCCAGGCGATGGTGCCGCGCGGCGCGTCCGTGATCGAGCAGCGGCGCGGCACGGCGCCCGGCCTCATCTGCCCCGTCGCGGCACCGGGCGGCGAGCGCGTCGTCTACGCGGTGCCGGGCGTGCCCGTCGAGATGACCGAGATGTTCGAGCGCGCGATCCTGCCCGACCTGCTGCGCCGCAGCGGCGAGGCCGCGGTGATCGCGAGCCGCGTGCTGCGCACGTGGGGCGAGAGCGAGAGCGGGCTCAACGAGCGACTCGCCGGGGTGATCGACGACCTCGACCGCGCGGGCAATCCCACGCTCGCCTTCCTCGCGAGCGGCTGGGAGGGGCTCAAGGTCCGCCTCACGGCCAAGGCGGCGACCCGCGAGGCCGCGGGCGCGCTGCTCGACGAGTGGGACGCGCGGGTGCGCGCCGAGGTCGGCGAGCACGTCTTCGGCGTCGACGACCAGACGATGGAGACCGTGGTGCTCGACCTGCTGCGGGCCCGCGGCCTCACCCTCGCGGTCGCGGAGTCGGTGACGGGCGGGCTCGTGAGCGGCCGGCTCACCGCGGTGCCCGGCGCGAGCGACGTGCTGCGCGGCGGCATCGTGTCGTACGCGAGCGAGGTCAAGTGGGACCTCCTCGGCGTGCCGCGCGGGCCCGTCGTGAGCGAGGCGGCGGCGCTCGACATGGCGCGCGGCGCGCGGCGCGTGCTCGGCGCCGACGTGGGGCTCGCGCTCACGGGCGTCGCCGGGCCCGCCGAGCAGGACGGTCAGCCGGTGGGCACGCTGTGCGTCGGGGTGGTGCTGCCCGACGGGCGCACCGCGTCGCGCAACCTGCGCTTCGGGCCGGGGCGCGAGACGATGCGCCAACTGTCGGTGATCACGGCGCTCGACGCGCTGCGGCGCGCGCTCCTGGCGGACGAGCGGACGAGCGGACGCGCGGACTAGCGGGCCGTCGCGGCGGCGCGGAGGTCGGCGACCGCGGGGCCGAGCCCGCGCGGGTCGCGAAAGAGCGCGGAGCCGGCCACGAGCACGTTGGCGCCCGCGCGCGCCGCGCCGCGCACCGTGTCGACGCTGATGCCGCCGTCCACCTCGAGGTCGACGGCGTCGTCGAGCCCGGCGCGGCGGATCAAGTCGCGGACCTCCGCGATCTTGGGCTCCATCGTCGCGATGTAGCGCTGGCCGCCGAAGCCCGGGTTGACCGTCATCACGAGCACGAGGTCCACGAGGTCCAGTACGTGGGCGACCTCGGCGGCGGGGGTCGAGGGATTGAGCGCCACGCCCGCGGTGGCGCCGAGGTCGCGGATCGCGCCGAGCGTGCGGTGCAGGTGCGTGCAGGCCTCGGCGTGCACGATGAGCCGCTGGCAGCCGGCCTCGACCCAGCGGGCGGCCATCGCGTCGGGCGAGCGCACCATGAGGTGCGCCTCGAAGGGCAGCGACGTGAGGCCGCGCGTCGAGGCGATGACGTCGGGGCCGAACGTGAGGTTGGGCACGAACTGGCCGTCCATCACGTCCCACTGGATGCGGTCGACGCCCGCGGCGTCGAGGTCGCGGATCGCGTCGCCGAGGCGGGAGAAGTCGACGGGCAGCACCGACGGGGCGATGTGCACCGGCCGCATGACCACACCAGCCTAGGGTCGTCGCGATGACGGGCGAGGACCTCGTGGCGGAGCGACTCGTCGCGGGCGGCGAGGCGCTCGTGCGACGCGCCGACGGGCGCGTCGCATTCGTCGATGGGGCGCTGCCGGGCGAGCGGGTGCGCGTCGCGTGGGTGCAGGAGCGCGCCGACTATGCGCGCGGCGTGGTGACCGAGGTGCTCTCGCCGTCGCCGCACCGCGTGGCGCCGCCGTGCCCGTTCGTCGCCGCGGGGTGCGGCGGCTGCGGATGGCAGCACCTCGCCGAGGCGGCGCAGCGCGAGGCGCGCCGCGCGATCGTGGTCGAGGCCATGGTGCGCACCGGGCGCTGGCCGGCCGACGAGGCGGAGGCGCTCGTCGTGGCGGGGGATCCGCTGCCGCCCGAGGCGCGGCGCACGACCGTGCGCATGGCGGTCGGCGAGGGCGGTCGGCTCGGCTTCCGGCGCGCGGGGTCGCGCGAGGTGGTGCCCGTCGACCCGTGCGCGGTGGCGCACCCGCTGCTCGCGGGGCTCGTCGCGACCGCCCGGGCGCGCGGCGAGGGGGAGGTGACGCTGCGGTGCAGCATCGCGACGGGGGAGCTCGGCGTGTGGGCGCACCCGGCGGAGCGCGCGCCGGGCGCCCGACCCGCCGCCGGCGCCGCGCCCCCCC
>JBEBCD010000010.1:0-27903 GCA_041158045.1 Actinomycetota bacterium
CCACCGCGCAGGAACGCCGCCCCCGCCGCCTTCACGTTGCGCGCGACGTCGAGGATGAGCTCGCGCGACTCGACCATGTTGGGCCCCGCCATGATCGGCACGGTGCCGCCGCCGAACTCCACGCCCGCCACCGTGAAGCGCTAGACGTGGTCGGGTGATCGCTTGGCGGCGAGGGGGAACTTCGAGACGAGGTCGTCCGGCGCGATGTCCTTCCCCGGGAACGCATTCGTCATCTCAGCCATGGCGCGCCCCGAGTCTTGCCGACACGGGTGAGGCGGCGAGCGAGGCCCACCCGCCCGACTCCGCGCTCGCGTACAGCGCGTGCACCAGCCGCGTCGTCGCCGCACCGTCGTGCGCCTCCACGGGCGCCCGCGTCCCGCCCGCGGCGAGCTCGTCGACGATCGCCCTCAGCAGCGGTCCGTGGCTGAGGCCGTACCCGGACGGCACCTCCTGCGAGCACCGCGACGCGGCATCGGCGTCGCCCGCCTCGGGGCGTACGAAGTCCCACTCCTCGACGCGGTTGAGCGCGACGCCGCCGATCCGCGCCGTGCCGAGCTCGCCCGTCACCGTGAGCGACGCCTCGAAGTCGCGGGGGCGCGCCGCCGTCGTCGCCTCGATCGTGCCGAGGCCACCCCCGGCGAGCCGCACGGCGGCGACGAGGGTGTCCTCCGCCTCGAGGGCGTTGAGGCGGTTGGCGATCGTCGCCGCGACGGCCTCGACCGGCCCGAAGAGCCACTGGAGGACGTCGACGTGGTGGATGGCCTGCTGGTTGATCATGCCGCCGTCGCTCGCCCAGGTGCCGTGCCATCCGTCCTCGTAGTACGACTGCTCGCGGCACCAGCGCAGGCGCACCGCGACGGAGACGATGCGCCCGAAGCGACCGCGGCCGGCGGCGTCGGCGAGCAACCGGACGGCGGGGTTGAGCCGGTTCTGGAACGCCACGGCGTACATGCGACCGCGCTCGCGCGCGAGCGCGGCATTGGCCTCGATCTCGGCGGGCGTCATGGCGGCGGGCTTCTCGACGAGCACGTGCGACCCGGCATCGAGCGCGACCCGCGCATGATCCGCGTGCATGCCCGAGGGCGTCGCGACGATCACCAGCGACGGGCGGTCGTGGGCGAGCAGCGCCGGGAGGCCGTCGCGCACCGGCGCGCCGAGCGCCGCACCGAGTGCCTCCGCGCGGGAGGCGACCACGTCGGCCACCCCGACGACGCGCGCGCCGCGGAGCCCACGGAGGAACTGGACGTAGTGCTGCGCGACCCGCCCGCACCCGACGAGGCCGACGTCGACCGTCACGACGGGAGCAGGCCCGCGAGCGCGCCGTACGTCGCCGCGTCGCGCACCTCGACGGCGGCGAGGGGCTCCGCGACCTCGTGGATGCCGGCGTTGCGCGAGAACACCTCGCGCGAGCGCAGGCTGACCGCGCGCGTGACGAGGCCGAGGCCGATGAGGCCGATCCATGCGGCGTCGCGCTTCGCCGCGCGGGGCTTGAAGCCCTCGCCGACCTGGGCGACGTCGCCGTCGTGGGCGAGCCACACGCCGCGCATCTCGCGCCGACCGGCGACGACCGTGTCGAGGCCCTCCGCGGCGAGGCGCTCGAGCATCGCGTCGACGAGGCCCGCCGGTCGGAACGGGTACGTCACCTCGAGGACCGCGACCGCGTCGGGCGCGTCGCCCGCCGCCTCGCGCGTCCCGAGCACCCAGGCCACCACGTCGAGGACGTCGACGCCGGGGGCCGACAACTCCGCGGGCCGCATCGCGACCTCCGCGCCGGCCTCGCGCGCGACCCGCGCCAGCCCCTCGTCGTCGGTCGCCACGACGACGCCGCCGAGGTACCGCGACTCGCACGCGGAGGCGACCGCGCGCCGGAGCAGGTCGGCCTGGGTGGCGTCGCCGGGGTTGGCCCGCACCGGGATCACCGCGAGCGAGCGCAGCGCCGCGGGCGCGAGCGACGGGGGCACGTCGGCCACGCCGTGGATCGATTCGAGGACGCGCACCACGCCGCGGGCCCGGCGCTCGTCGCCGCCCTGGTGGATCCCGTGCCAGTGGTACACGCTCGCGTCGGGCGCGTAGGCGATCCGCATCCCCGCCGAGATGACGGCCTGCCCCCACACGCGGTCCTCGAGGTTGCTCACGCGCTCGTCGAAGGGGAACCGCTCCCACGTCTCGCGGCGCAGCGCGCTGTTCGCATTGTGGAAGAACGGGTCCCGCACCTGCATCTTCGGGTCGAGGCCGAAGACGGTGAGCAGGTCGCGCTTGTCGTGGTCGCTCGAGAACGGGAGCGGCTCCTGCCGGCCGTACGCCCCGGCGACGGTCGGGTCGCCGAGCGGGGCGATGAGGGACTCGAGCCAGCGGTCGTCGACCGGGATGCAGTGGGCCGAGAGGCACACGACGATCTCGCCGGTCGACGCGCGGATCCCGTCGTTGAGCGCGCGGCCGGGGAGGAACTCGTCGACCTCGACGAGCGTCACCGGGTGGGCCCGCGCGCGCTCGACCGTGCGGTCGGTGGAGCGGTTGTCCACCACGACGACCTCGACGTTGCGGTGCGTCTGGCCGAGGACCATCCGCAGGCACGGCTCGATCCACCGCTCCTCGTTCTTGGTCCGCACGATCACGGACACGCGCGGCGCGCTCACGCCCCTCCCCGGATCCTCAGCGCGGCCTCGGCGAGGCGGAGATCCTCCTCGTCGTGGATGTCGATCGCGGTGAACGCATCGTCGTTCACGATAATTTCCACGCGGTCCCCGATCCGGCGACCCTCGCGCCAGAGCGACGCGCGACTCGCGCACGCGAGCCCCGTGTCCTCGCGCACGACGGGCCGGCGCACCTGGCGCGACGAGTACACGGCCATCCAGTCGCGCACGCGCTCCCAGCTGCCGTCCTCGCGGCGCTCCCAGAAGTTCTTGTGCGTGGCGTGACCCGCGAAGACGCTCTCCAGTTCGGGGCGGGACCGCAGCAGCGTCACGGCCTCGCGGATCCACTCCGGCCGGCGGAAGACGTCGGCGGGCGAGAGGAAGACGCACACGTCGAACGCTCGACCCGACAGCCGCTCGTACTCGAGGAGCGCGTGCCGGAGCCCCGACTCGGTCGTCGCGAGGTCCCCCGCGAGCTCGGCCGGCCGCACGAACGGCACCTGCGCCCCCGCGGCACGCCCCGCCTCCGCGATGCGCTCGCTGTCGGTCGAGAGCACCACGTCGTCGACCACGCCGGACTCGAGCGCGTGGCGGATGGGCCGCGCGACGAGCGGCTCGCCGGCGAGCAGCCTGAGGTTCTTGTCGGGGAGGCCCTTCGAGCCGCCGCGCGCGAGCACGACGGCGAGCGTCCGCGCGGTCGCGCTCATGCGAGCAGCTCCGGGTGCGCGCGGCACCACTCCGCGAGCCGCGCGAGGCCCTCGTCGAGCCCGACGCGCGCCCGCCAGCCCGTGAGCGCGCGCAGCTCCGCGCAGTCCGCCGCGGTCGCGTCCATGTCGCCCCGCTGGCGGCCGGCGAGCCGCACGCGTGCCTCGCGCCCGAGCGCCCGCTCCAGCGCAGCGACGAACTCGCGCAGCGCCACCGGGTGCTCCCCGCCGACGTTGACCACCCGCCACGGCGCACTGCTCGTCGTCGGGCGCGGCCGCCGCGCGTCGAAGGCCGCGTCCCCCGCAGCCGGGAGCGCCGCGAGCGCGACCACCGCGTCGACGATGTCGTCGACGTACGTGAAGTCGCGCGAGTGGTCGCCGCCGTTGTAGAGCTCGATCTCCTCCCCCGCGAGGATCGCGCGGGCGAACTTGATCGGCGCCATGTCCGGCCGCCCCCACGGCCCGTAGACGGTGAAGAACCGCATGCCCGTGCTCGCGAGCCCGTGCACCGATGCGTAGCTGTGCGCGATCGCCTCGTTGGCGATCTTCGTCGCCGAGTAGAGGCTCACCGGGTGCTGCGCGGGGTCCGACTCGCGGTACGGCAGGTCGCGATTGAGCCCGTACACCGAGCTCGTCGACGCGTACAGCAGGTGCCCGACGCCTGCGCGGGCGCTCGCCTCCGCGACGTGCAGGAAGCCCATGAGGTTGGTACGTCCGTACGTGTACGGGTCGTGCAACGCGCGGCGGATCCCCGCCTGTGCCGCCAGGTGCACGACGACGCCGGGCCGCGAGCCGTCGACCGTCCGCGTCACCGCGTCGGCGTCCGCGACGTCCCCCTCGACGAAGCGGAACCCCGCCCGCCCCTCGAGCCGCGCCAGCCGCGCGCGCTTCAGCCGCGGCGAGTAGTAGTCGTTGAGGTCGTCGACGCCGACGACCTCGCGCCCCTCGTCGAGCAGGCGCCCCGCGACCGCCGCCCCGATGAAGCCGGCCGCCCCCGTGACGAGGACGCGCCCGTGATCCACGCGTTCAGGCTACGGACGGCCCGCGCCGCGGAGCCCCGCGGGCGACGCGGCGGGCGAGGGCGGCGTCGCGAGCGGCGCGTGCGCGAGCCGCGGCAGCACGTGGCGCGCGACGAGCTCGCACTCCTCGCCGTGCGGGTATCCCGAGAGGATGAATGCGCGCACGCCCGCGTGCGCGAGCTCGTGCAGCGTGCCCCCCACCTGGTCCGGGTCCCCCACGATCGCCACCCCGGCGCCACTGCGGGCCCGGCCGACGCCGGTCCAGAGGTGCCGCGCGACGTATCCCTCGGCGTCCGCGTCGTCGCGCAGCTCGCGCTGGCGCGCCACGCCGGCCGACGCCGCATCGAGCGAGCGCGCACGGATCGCCGCGCCCGTCGCGTCGTCGAGCCGGGAGACGAGGCGCCGCGCGGCGGCGCGAGCCTCGTCCTCCGTCGCCCGCACGATCACGTGGGACCGCCAGCCGAACTCGATGGTCCGGCCGTGCGCCGCCGCGCGGCGCCGCACGTCGGCCACCACCTCGGCGATCCGCGCCGGCACGTCGGGCCACATGAGGTAGACGTCGGCGATCCGCGCCGCGCACTCGCGCGCCTCCTCCGACAGCCCGCCGAAGTACACGGGGAGGTGCCGCGGCGTCTCCCGGCAGATGCGCGGCGGGTCCACCCGCAGCCGCAGGTGCTCGCCGTCGACGTCGACGGGGCGTCCCGCGAGCAGCTCGCGCAGGGCCCACACCCACTCCGCCGTGCGCCGGTAGCGCGCGGGGCCGTCGAGGCGCTCCCCCGGCATCTCGGAGGAGATCGCGTTGACCGTGAGGCGCCCGCCCGCGAGCTCGTCGAGCGTCGCCAGCTGCCGCGCGAGCTGCGGCACGACGAGCTCGCCGAGCCGCACCGCGAGCAGCAGCCGCATCCGCGACGTCTCGCGCGCCGCCGCGGCGGCGAACGCGGTGGCGTCGATGCCGAGCTCGTAGCCCGACGGGAGGAGGCAGTTGTCGAAGCCGAGGGCGTCCGCCCGTCGCACGATGCCCGCGCAGTGCGCCCACGACGACGCGAGCGCCGGATCGCGCACGCCGAGGTACTCGTAGTCGTCGTCGCACAGCGCGGCGAACCACGCGACCTCGACCGGCGCGTCCACCCCGGTCACGCCCGTGTCGCCCGGGTCGTCGGCGCCCCCGTCACGGGAGCCTCGCACCCTCCGAGGCCTGCACGATGCGGTACAGGTCCGGCCGCTCGAGCCGCTCGAGCCGGCATCCCGCCGCCGCCCGCACCCGCTCCGGTCGCTGCGTCCCGAGCAGCACCACCGGCCGCGACGGGTGCGACCGGACGAAGGCGTAACACACGTCCTCCCGCGTCACGCCCTCGCGCCCCGCGATCTCGTCGAGCACCGAGAGGAGCTCGGGGCGCACGCCCTCGCCGGTCCCGGGCACGGCGCCGCCGCCGTCCCCGGACGCGGCGCTCGCGAGCCGCCCGCCCGCCAGCGGGCTCCACGCCAGCGGCACCACGCCGTCGCGCATGCACGCGTCGAACGTCCCGTCCCGCATCGGCGCGAGGTGCGCCGGCGAGTACTCCGGCTGCGACGCCGCGATGGGGAACGGCAGCCACTTCGCGAGCGCCTCGTACTGGGCCACCGTGAAGTTGGAGACCCCGACCTCGGCGATCTTGCCCTCGGCGCGCAGCGCCGCGAGCACCTCGGCGGTCTCCGCGGGGTGCGCATACATGTCGGGCCGGTGGACGAAGTAGAGGTCGATCCGCTCCACCCCGAGCCGGCGCAGCGACGCCTCGCACGCGGCACGCAGCACGTCCGGCCGCTGGTCGTACGGCACGCCGGGCACGATGCCGCCCTTGGTGACGAGGATGCAGCGCTCGCGCAGCGACGGCGCCGCCGCGAGGACGCGCCCGAGCATCTCCTCGCACGTCCCGCGGCCGGCGCCGCCCCAGTTGGCCCCGTAGACGTCGGCGTTGTCGAGCAGGCGGACGCCCGCGTCGACCGCCGCCTCGACGAGCCCGCGCGCCTCGTCGAGCGAGGGCGTGGTGAAACGCCAGAGTCCGAGGCCGAAGTCGCCGGGATCCCCCAGCGACCCGAGGCGCCGGATCAGATCAGCTGCAGCCGCTCGTGGTGCCGCAGTCGCCGCACACGTGGCACGCGCCCGCGCGCCGCATGTTGGACGACCCACACGACGAGCAGATCATGCCCGTGCCCGCGTGCGCACCGATCGACGCGCCGCCGTCGCCGGCGTGCCCGACGACGCCCGCCGCCATCTCGGCCGCGAGGTCGGAGGCCGACGGGATCGTCTTGGGGTCCGCGACGGCGTCGCTGCCGTGCGCCGTCTCCGTCGCCGACTCCTCGACGCCGGGCAGCGTGGGCTGCATGCGCTCCTCGCGCGTGTAGATGCCGAGCTCGGCGCGCTCCTCGGGCGTCAGGTACTCGACCGCGAGGCGGCGGAACAGGTAGTCCACGATCGACGACGCCATCCGGATGTCCGGGTCGTCGGTCATGCCCGCCGGCTCGAAGCGCGTGTTGACGAACGCCTCGATGAAGGCCCGCATCGGCACGCCGTACTGGAGGCCGTACGAGATGCTCTTGGCGAAGGCGTCCATGATGCCCGCGAGGGTCGAACCCTGCTTGGACACCGTGAGGAACACCTCGCCCGGCCGCCCGTCGGCGTACTCGCCGATCGTGGCGAAGCCCTTGCAATCGGCGACGCGGAACTCGAAGGTCCGCCCGCGGCGCGACCGCGGCAGCTTCTGGCGCACCGGCTGGTGCACGATCCGCTCCACGATCTTCTCGACCGTCCGCTCCACCTGGCCGGTGGCGAGGGCCGCGGCCGACCCGGTCGCGGCGCCGTCCGCGCCGGCCTTGGCGTCGTCCTTCTTCATCGTCGAGAGCGGCTGGCCGACCTTGCAGTTGTCGCGGTAGATCGCGACGGCCTTCAGGCCGAGCTCCCACGAGAGCATGTGGATCTGCTCGATGTCCTCGACGGACGCCGACTCCGGCATGTTGACCGTCTTGGAGATCGCGCCGGACAGGAACGGCTGCACCGCGCCCATCATCCGCACGTGGCCCTCGTAGTGGATCACGTTGTCGCCCATCGAGCAGGCGAACGCCGCGAGGTGCTCGGCCCGCAGGTCCGGCGACCCGACGATCGTCTTGTGCTCGTCGATGTACTTCACGATGCGGTCCACGACGGGCCGCTCGTAGCCGAGGCGCGCGAGGGCGCGGGGCACCGTCTGGTTGACGATCGTCATGTTGCCGCCGCCGACCAGCTTCTTGAACTTCACGAGCCCCAGGTCGGGCTCGATGCCGGTCGTGTCGCAGTCCATCATGAGCCCGATCGTGCCGGTCGGCGCGAGCACCGAGGCCTGGCTGTTGCGCACGCCGTGCTCCTCGCCGTCGCGCACCGCGGCCTCCCACGCGTGCGTCGCCGCGTCCACGAGGTCGCGCTGCACGACGTCGGCGTCGTCGATCTCGCCGTTGGCGTCGCGGTGCATGCGCAGCACGTTGAGCATGTAGCGCTCGTTCGCGGCGAAGCCGGCGAACGGCCCCATGCGGCTCGCGATGCGCGCGCTGGTCGCGTACGCGTGCCCCGTCATGAGCGACGTGAGCGCCGCGGCCCACGCGCGGCCGCCGGCCGAGTCGTAGGGCATGCCGAGCGCCATGAGCAGCGCGCCGAGGTTGGCGTAGCCGAGGCCGAGCTGGCGGAACATGCGGCTGTTCTCCGCGATCTTCTCCGTCGGGTAGTCGGCGTTGCCCACGAGGATCTCCTGTGCGGTGAAGACCACCTCGACCGTGTGGCGGTATGCCTCCACGTCGAAGGTGTCGTCGTCGCGGAGGTACTTCAGCAGGTTGATCGAGGCCAGGTTGCACGCCGAGTTGTCGATGTGCATGTACTCCGAGCAGGGGTTGGAGCCGTTGATCCGGCCGGCCGCGTGGGCCGTGTGCCACTTGTTGATCGTGGTGTCGAACTGCAGGCCCGGGTCCGCGCACTCCCACGAGGCCGTGGCGATCTGGCGCCACAGGTCCCGCGCCCGCACGGTGCGGATGACGCGGCCGTCGCCGACGGCCACCAGGTTCCAGTCGGAGTCGTCGCGGACGGCCTCCATGAACTCGTCGGTGACGCGCACCGAGTTGTTGGCGTTCTGGTACTGGACCGAGAACGAGTCGGCCCCGTCGAGGTCCATGTCGAAGCCCGCGTCCTTCAGCACGCGCGCCTTCTTCTCCTCGCGCGACTTGCACCAGATGAACTCCTCGACGTCCGGGTGCTCGACGTTGAGGATCACCATCTTCGCGGCGCGGCGGGTCTTGCCGCCCGACTTGATGGTGCCCGCCGACGCGTCGGCGCCGCGCATGAAGCTCACGGGGCCCGAGGCCGTGCCGCCGCCCTTCAGCAGCTCGTGGCTGGAGCGGATGTTGGAGAGGTTGATGCCCGCACCGGAGCCGCCCTTGAAGATGACGCCCTCCTCGCGGTACCAGTTGAGGATGCCGTCCATGGTGTCGTCGACGGAGAGGATGAAGCACGCGCTCGCCTGCTGCGGCACGCCCTTGACGCCGATGTTGAACCACACCGGCGAGTTGAACGCCGCGCGCTGCGTCACGAGGATGTACTTCAACTCGTTGCGGAACGACTCGGCCTCGTCGGTGTCGACGAAGTAGCCGCACTCGACGCCCCAGTTGGTGATCGTGTCGGCGACGCGGTCGATCACCTGGCGCAGCGACGTCTCGCGCTCCGGCGTGCCGAGCGTGCCACGGAAGTACTTCTGCGCGACGATGTTCGTCGCGTTGAGCGACCACGTCGCGGGGAACTCGACGCCGAGCTGCTCAAACGCGACCGAGCCGTCCTTCCAATTGGAGATGCGCGCGTCACGGCGCTCCCACTGCACCTGGTCGTACGGGTGCGTTCCCGGCGTCGTGAAGTGCCTGCGGATCCCGATCGAAAGCCGCTCCGGTGCGATGGACATGTCGTTCCCTCTCGTTGATGCCGGACCGTCGGGTCCGAACCACTACATATTGTGTCTGACGAACCCCCGCTGCAGGATGGCCCACAACGGGTAGCGGGCAATTACAGCATTGGCATTCGTCACAGTCAAGGATCCCCGACCCTCCGGGTGCCCCTCGACCGCCCCGCGAGCGTACGACCCCCGCCTGTGGATTGGAAGTGGACGACCGTGTGGAGAGCGGGTTTCTTCTGTGCATCTCCTGTGGACCACGGTGTGGATGTGACGGCGCCGTGACGGGCGGGCCGCCGTAGGGTCGGGGCGTGCGGCGGATCCTCCCCTCCGGCACCGGCGCCGTCACCCCCGACGAGGCCTACGGCGTGCCGCGCTGGCGCCACTCGTCGGGCCGCCCGTGGATCGGCCTCTGCATGGTGCAGAGCATCGACGGCGGCACCATCGTCGAGGGCCACTCGACGAAGCTCACGAGCCCCGCCGACACCGAGGTGCTCCTCGCGCTGCGCCGCGTCGCGGACACGATCGTCGTCGGCGCCGGCACCGTGCGCGCCGACGGCTACGGCGAGCCGACGAAGCCCGGCCAGCGCGTCGGCGTCGTCACCCGCACCGGCCGACTCGACTTCGACTCGCCGCTCTTCGCGTGCGGCGCCGGATTCCTCATCATGCCGGTCAATGCGCCGGCGCCGCGCGCCGGCGTCGACGTGATCCGGGCCGGGGCGCACGACGTCGACCTGCCCGCCGCGATGCGCCAGATCCCGGGCGACTTCGCCCAGCTCGAGGGCGGCCCCGCGCTCAACGCCTCGATGTTCACGGCCAACCTCGTCGACGAGATCAACGTGACGATGTCGCCCCAGGTCACCGGCACGGACGGCCCGCGCCTGCTCAACGGCGCGCCCCCGCTCCACGTCGAGTACGACCTCGCGCACGTCCTCGAGGACGCGGGCTTCCTCTTCTTGCGCTACCTGCGCCACGACGGGGGCGGCTCCCGCCCGTAGCCCCAGGGTCGCGCCTCCCGGGCCGGCCGGCGCCGCAGCCGCTAGTCCCGCGGCCGCTCGTCCCGCGGGCGCTAGTCCCGGGGCCGCTTGTCCAGCAGGGCCAGCTCCCGCCGGAAGTCGGCAGCGGCGTCGAAGTTCTTGTACACGCTGGCGAATCGCATGTAGGTCACCTCGTCGAGCTTGCGCAGCTCGTCGAGCACGGCGTGGCCCACCTGGTTGCTCGTGACGTCCCCGCCCACGAGGCGCATGTCGTCCTCGATCCGCTCGGCGATCGCCACGAGGGTCGCCTCCTCGACGGGCCGGCCCTTGGCCGCGGCCTGCAGGCCGGTGATGATCTTCTGCCGGTCGAACGGCTCCTTCTCCCCGCTCCGCTTCACGACGAACAGGGGCACCTCCTCGAGGCGCTCGAAGGTCGTGTACCGGTGGCCGCAGTCGAGGCAGGACCGGCGCCGGCGGACGCTGGTGCCCTCCTCGGACACGCGCGAGTCGATCACCTTCGTGTCGTCGCAGCCGCAGGCCGGGCACTTCACCGGGCGACATGGTACGCCCCGCCGCCGGCCGGGGCGCCCGACGAGCCCACGGGGACTCCGCGTCGCCCCAGGGGCGACGACCCTACGGGAGGAGGACGGCCTGACCCGCGTGGACGGTGTCGCCGTTGAGCGCCACCAGACGGTCCACGAGCTCGGTGGTGTCGGTCGCCGGCGCGAGGCGCATGGCGATCGACCAGAGCGTGTCGCCCGTCCGGGCGATCACGAATCGCGGGGCCGCGACGCGCTCGCGCGTCGCCTCGCCTGCCTCGGCCGACCCCGCGCGCAGGGCGACGACGCCGACGCTGAGGACGAGCACGGCCGCGGCGAGCACGCCGCGACGGCGCGCCACGCGGCGGCCCGCCGGGGCGCTCGCGGCGGCCCGGAGGGGCCGGGCCGACCGCGACGTCCGGCCGGGGCGGGCCGGGCGCGCCCCGACGGGGTACGCCGGGAACGGATGGGTGAGGGCGAACGGGACTGGCTGGGGGGTGGTGATCATGGGCACCACCATAGCGAACGGGTGTTCGTCGTACAACCCCTCTGGCGAACATATGTTTATTGGCCCCGAACGGGTGTTTGACGCGGGGGGCGAACACCCGTACGCTGGGGGCATGGCACGCACCCCCTCCCCCCGACGCCGCCCGAGCCGCTCCGCCGGCCGCGCCCGGCGCCCCGCCCCCCGCACCTCCTCCGGCCGCTCGCCCGGCGCCGGCGCCCCCCGCCAGGACGACGCCGGCCAGCCGGTGCTGAACGACCGCCTGCGCGGCATCCTCGAGTGCATCGAGCGCAACATGCGCGACCGCGGCTACCCGCCCTCGGTGCGCGAGATCGGCGAGGCCGTCGGCCTCTCCTCCTCCGCCACGGTGCACAACCACCTGCACACACTCCAGGCCCTCGGCTACCTGCGCCGCGACCCGACCAAGCCGCGCGCCCTCGAGGTCCGCTGGGAGGCCGCGAGCGGCGTCGCCATGGAGCGCCGCCCGGTCAAGCACGTGCCCCTCGTCGGCGACGTCGCCGCCGGCACCGACGTCCTCGCGCAGGAAAACATCGAGGAGCTCGTCCCGCTGCCGATGGACTTCACCGGCGACGGCGACCTCTTCATGCTCCGCGTCCGCGGCCGCTCGATGATCGACGCCGGCATCCTCGACGGCGACTTCGTGGTGTGCCGCTCGCAGCAGCGCGCGGACAACGGCGACGTCGTCGTCGCCGGCATCCCGGGCGACGAGGCGACGGTCAAGACGTTCCGTCAGCGCGGCGAGCGCGTCACGCTCCTGCCGTCCAACCCGACGATGTCGCCGATGGAGTTCGACGCCTCGGAGGTGCGGGTCTACGGCAAGGTCGTGACCGTCCTGCGCCGCCTCGGCCGCTAGACCCCCAGGCGGCGGGCGACGAGCTCGATCCGCTCGTCCGGCTGCACCACCGCGACCCGCACGTACCGGGCGACCTCCTCGCCCGCGCCGTAGAACTCCCCGGGGCCCACCAGCGCCCCGCCCTCCCGCGCGAGCCGCTCGGCGAAGGCCCAGCCCCCGCCCATCGACCCCGCGTCGAACCACAGGTAGAAGCCCCCGGCCGGCAGCCCGATCGGCCCCGCCCCGACGCGCGCGACCCACCGCCCCAGCACCTCCGCGCACCGCTCGAGCCGCCGCCGGTACGTCGCCCGCTGCGCCTCCACGTGCGCCTGATCCGCGAGCGCCGCCACCCCGGCCGCCTGCGCCGGCCCGGGCACCATCATCCCGGCGTGCTTGCGCACCTCCTTGAGGTACCCGACGAGCTCCGGGTCCCCCGCGTACCAGCCGACGCGCACGCCCGCGAGGTTGGACCGCTTCGACAGCGAGTGGAGCGCCACGACGCCCTCGAGCCCCCCGGCGAGCACCGTGCGGGGCGGGCCGTCCCACGTGTACTCCGCGTAGCACTCGTCGCTCAACACGGGCACCCCGTGGCGCCGGCCCCACGCCGCGGCGGCGGCGAGGTCGTCGAGGGCGCCCGTCGGGTTGCTCGGCGAGTTGACCCACAGGGCGAGCGCGCGCGCCGCGTCGGCCGCCGAGACCCGCTCGAGGGCGAGCCGCCCATCGGCCCCCACCGGCACCGCGACGCCGCGGCACCCCGCGAGCGTCGCCCCCATCTCGTAGGTCGGGTACGCGACCGCCGGGTACAACACCGTGTCGCGGTCGGGTCGCCGCAGCCGCAGCCACTGCGGCGTCGTCGCGACGAACTCCTTGCTCCCGATGCACGCCGCGATCGCCCCCATCGGCACGTCCACCCCGAGGCGCGTCCGCATCCAGTCGCGTGCCGCCGCCCGCAGCGCCTCCGACCCGATCGACGGCGGGTACCCCCGCTCCGTGCCCGAGCCCCCGAGCGCCGCCACCACGGCGGGCGCGGGCGGGTCGCACGGCGTGCCGATCGACAGGTCCACCGCGCCGCCCTCGTGCGCCGCGGCCACCTTGGCGAGCGCGTCCAGCCGCTCGTAGGGGTACGGCGGCGGGACGAATGCGGCCGGCGCGCCGGCTGACCCCCCGCTCACGAGGCCCCCGCCACGACGTACTGCGCGAGGCGCCCCGCGCTCGCCTCGGCGAGCCGGGCCCGCACGCGCGTGCCGTGCTCCTCGTTGGCCGTCGAGACGACCTCGCCCTCCCGGTGGATCGCGGCGAGCACGTCCCCCCGCTCGTAGGGCACGAGCAGCTCCACCACGGTCGCGAGCGCGCGCATCCGATCGGCGACGGTGCGCAACAGCACGTCGATCCCCTCGCCCGTCGCGGCCGAGACGACCACCGACCCGTCGTGGTCGTGGGCGACGCGCTTCGCGCCGTCGGGGTCGAGGTCGGCCTTGTTCACCACGAGCAGCTCGGGCACGTCGTGCGCGCCGATCTCGCCGAGCACCTCGCGCACCGCGGCGATCTGCCCCTCGGGGTCGACGGCCGAGCCGTCCACGACGTGCACGAGCAGGTCGGCCCGGGCGGCCACCTCGAGCGTGCTCTTGAACGCCTCGACCAGCCCGTGCGGCAGGCGCCGCACGAAGCCGACCGTGTCCGAGAGCAGCACGGGCTCGCCCCCCGGCAGGGCGAGGCGGCGCGTCGTCGGGTCGAGCGTGGCGAAGAGGCGGTTCTCGACCAGCACCCCCGCCTGGGTCAGGCGGTTCATGAGCGAGGACTTGCCGGCGTTGGTGTAGCCGACGATCGCGACGGAGGCCAGCCCGCTGCGCTCGCGGCCCTTGCGCTGCTGGGCGCGCGTGCGGGCGAGCTCCTCGAGCTCGCGGCGCAGCCGCGAGATGCGCTCGCCGATGCGGCGGCGGTCGGTCTCGAGCTTGGTCTCGCCGGGGCCCCGGGTGCCGATGCCGCCGCCCTGCTGGCTGAGCCCGGCCCGCGCGCCGCGACGCACGCGGGGCAGCCGGTAGTTGAGCAGCGCGAGCTCCACCTGCGCCTTGCCCTCGAGCGTGTGGGCGTTCTGCGCGAAGATGTCGAGGATCACCGCGGTGCGGTCGAGCGCCGTGCGGCCGAGCAGCTTCTCCAGGTGGTACTGCTGCGCGGGCGACAGCTCGGCGTCGAAGACGACGGTGTCCGCGTCCACCGCGAGGCAGGTCTGGCGCAGCTCCTCGGCCTTGCCCTTGCCGATGTAGTAGGTCGTGTCGGGTCGGTCGCGCCGCTGCACGATGCGTGCGGCCTCGTCGGCGCCCGCCGTGTCGACCAGCTGGGCGAGCTCGTCGAGCGACTCGTCCACCTCGGCGGAGGTGCGGCCCTCGAGCACGACGCCGACGAGCACGATCCGCTCGCGCACGCCGCGCGAGATGAGGGTGGAGCCGAGGGCCTCCTGATAGGGGGTGCTCACGACGCCCCGAGCGTCACGTGGTGCCGGGAGTCGAAGCGCGCGGGCCCCTCGAGCGTCACGGGCCCGCCCGACCCCGCGCCGGCGCCGCCGCCGGACCCGGTGGCAAACCGCACGACCGCGTCCCCGCCCGGCTGGTGCACCGTCACGGCCCGCGCCGACGACGGCACCATGCCCCACTCCCGCGCCGCCCACGCGCTCGCCACGGCCCCCGTCCCGCAGGCGCGGGTCAGCCCGGCGCCCCGCTCGTGGACGCGCATCGTGACGGCGTCGGGCTCGGGACCGGGCTCGACGATCTCGAGGTTGACGTGCGGGACCTTGGCGCCGATCGCGGCGAGGTCGACGACGCGCACGTCCTCGACGCCGACGACGGCGTGCGGGTTGCCCACGGAGAGGTGCGCGACGGGCCGCATCGGGTCGGCGCCCACGGCGTCCCAGCCGACCGGCGCGTCGATGCGCTCGACGCGCCCCATGTCGACGCGCGCCACGACCTCGTCGCGGTCGTGCGGGGCGCGCTCCACGTCGACGCGGCGCGGGCCGGCCGTGGTGTGCACGGTGTACGACACGGCGCCCTCGTGGCCCTCGGCCTCGTAGTGGGCCTGGGCGAGGCAACGGATGCCGTTGCCGCTCATCTCGGCGGCGCTGCCGTCGGCGTTGTACAGCCGCATCGCGACCTCGTACTCGCCGCGGCGCTCCATGAGCAGCAGGCCGTCGGCGCCGATGCCGGTCGCGCGGTCGCAGAGCCGCCGTGCCTCGGTCGGCCAGTCGATCGCCGCGTCCGCGGCGCGCCGCCGACCCCCCTCGCCCGCGCCCGGGGCCGTCTGGCCGACGTCGAGGACGAGGAAGTCGTTGCCCCAGCCGTCGTGCTTGGTGACGACGACGACCACGGCGACCTCAGGTTAGGGACGCCGCGAGGACGGGGCCCACCTCCGCGACGGGGTCGCGCTCCACGCGCACCCACCGCACCCGCGGGTCGCGGCGAAACCACCGCTCCTGGCGCACCGCGAACTGCCGCGTGTGCAGCACGATCTCGCCCACCACCGACTCGGGCAGCGCGTCCCCCGCCCGCTCGGCGCCGGGGCTCGTCGCGCCGCCCATGCCCCGCCACCAGTCGAGGATCTCGCGGTACCCGAGCGCCTGGCGGGCCTCGCGCGAGAGCGCCCCGCGCGCCGCGAGGGCCCGCACCTCCGCGACGAGCCCGGCGGCGAGCATCGCCCGCACCCGCGCCTCGATGCGCGCCGCGAGCGCCTCGCGCGGCCACAGGATCCCGATCTGCACCACTCCGTGGTCCGGGTACGCGGCCGTCCCGGGGCCGAAGCTGCTGAAGGCCCGCCCGCTCCCGATGCACACCTCGAGTGCGCGCTCGATGCGGCGACGGTTGGACGGGTCGACCTTGGCCGCCGTCGGCGGGTCGAGCTCGGCGAGCCGCGCGAGGAGCACGGCCGGGTCGGGCTCGGCCTCGAGCGCGGCGCGCACCTCGGGCCACTCGCCCGGCAGCTCGAGGTCGTCGATCACCGCCGTGAGGTACAGCCCCGTCCCCGCGACGATCAATGCGCGCGCCCCGCGCGCGTCGACCCCCGCCATCGCCTCCCGCGCCGCGGCCTGGTAGTCCGCCACGGTGCCGCGCTCCCCGGGCTCGGCGAGGTCGAGACAGTGGTGCGGCACGGCGGCGCGGTCGGCGGCGGAGGGCTTGGCCGTGCCGACGTCCATGCCGCGGTAGACCTGCATCGCGTCGCACGCGACGATCTCGACGGCGGTGCGGCCGGCGGCCTCGTTGGCCGCGCGGGCGACGGCCATCGCGACGTCCGACTTGCCGCTCGCGGTCGGCCCGAGGAGCACGACGGGCGGCCGCGCGCCGCCGCTCACGACCGGTCCAGCCCGCTCACGCCCGATCCCGCCCGCTCACGCCACGGCGAGGGGGATGCGCACCCGGTGGCGTGGGGCGTCGCCGACCTCGACGAGGCGCCCCGCGAGGTGGAAGCGCGCGGCGTCGACGATCTCGACGCGGGCGTAGGTGCCGACGGGCAGCGCACCCGCGGCGACCCCATCGACCGAGAAGTGCACGAGCTTGTGCTGGCGCGTGCGGCCCGTGAGGCGCGCCGGATCCTTCTTGCTGCGGCCCTCGACGACGACCTCCTCGATGCGTCCGATGCGGTCGCGGTGCCGGGCGAGCGCGGTGCGGTCGAGCACGACCTTTAGCCGGTCGTAGCGGTCGCGCACGACCGCCGGATCGACGAAGCGATCGGTCATCTCCGCCGCCGCCGTGCCCGGCCGCGGCGAGAAGACGAACGAGTACGCGGCGTCGAACGCGGCCTCCGCGCACACCTCGAGCGTCGCGGCGAAGTCCGCCTCGGTCTCCCCGGGGAACCCGACGATCACGTCGGTCGTCACCGCGAGGTCCGCGATCCGTGCCCGGGCCTCGGCGAGGCGGGCGAGGTATCGGGCGGCGGTGTAGCCGCGGTGCATCGCGGCCAGGATGGCGTCCGAGCCGCTCTGGAGCGGGTAGTGGAGGTGCTCGCACACGGCCGGGGTCTCGGCCATCGCGTCGAACACGTCGGGACGCATGTCCTTCGGGTGCGGGCTCACGTAGCGCACGCGACGGATCCCTGGCACGGCCCCGACCGCGCGCAGCAGCTCGGCGAAGCGCGGGCCGAGCCCGCCCCCCACGCCGCTCCCCGCCGCGCCCTCCGCGCCGCCGCCCGCCTCGCGGCGCGCCGCCAGGGCGAGGTCCCGCCCGTAGCTGTTGACGTTCTGGCCGAGCAGCGACACCTGCGTCACGCCGTCGGCGGCGAGGCGACGGACCTCGTCGACGATCTCGTCGAACGGCCGGGAGATCTCCCGGCCGCGCACGGCGGGCACGATGCAGTACGCGCAGGTGTTGTCGCAGCCGATCTGGATCGTGACCCACGCGTCGTAGCCGACCTCGCGGCGCACGGGCAGCGCGCTCGGGAACCGCAGGTGGTCGTCCTCGACGGCCTCCTCGAGGATCTCGACGACCGGCCCGGCGGCGACCGCCTCGTCGAGGAGCTCGGCGGCGCGGTGCACGTTGTGCGTCCCCATCACGACGTCGACGTGCGGGGCGCGCCGCCGCACGGCGTCGCGGTCCTTCTGTGCGAGGCACCCCGCGACGACGATCCGGCGGCCGGGCCGCTCGCCCTTCCACCGCGCGAGCGTCCCGAGGGTGCCGTAGAGCTTGTCGTCGGCGTGCTCGCGGATGCAGCAGGTGTTGAGCACGACGACGTCGGCGTCCGACTCGTCGTCGACCGCGTGCATCCCGTCGGCCTCGAGCAGGCCGGAGATCCGTTCGGAGTCGTGCTCGTTCATCTGGCACCCGAAGGTGCGCACGACGTAGCGCCGTCCGTCGTCGCGCCGCTCGCTCACGCGCTCAGGCTACGAATGGTCCCGTGCGCCGCCCACGAGGGGCGACGCACGGGCGATCTCAGAGCTCGATCGGCGAGTCGTCCTCGGCGGTGAACCCGGGCTTCCCGGTCTTGGAGGGCTTGACCACCCGCGCGCCCGAGGCCTTGGCCGGGGCGGCCGCGGGCTCGTCGGCCGTGGCCTGCGCGGCGGGCGCCGCGCCCTTGCCCATCGGTGCCGGCGTGGCGGCCTCGACGGGGGCCGGGGTCGAGGCCTGGCGGACGCGCTCGGCCATCTGGACCATGACGTCGGCGTTCTCGGCGAGGAACTGCTTGGAGTTCTCGCGGCCCTGGCCGAGCTGCTCGCCGTCGTAGGTGAACCAGGCGCCCGACTTCTTGACGATGCCGAGCTCGACGGCCATGTCGAGCACCGCGCCCTCGCGGCTGATGCCCTTGCCGTACATGATGTCGAACTCCGCCTGCTTGAACGGCGGGGCGACCTTGTTCTTCACGACCTTGACGCGGGTGCGGGACCCGATCGCCTCGGCGCCGTCCTTGATAGACTCGATGCGGCGGATGTCGAGGCGCACCGAGGAGTAGAACTTCAGCGCGCGGCCACCGGGGGTCGTCTCGGGCGAGCCGAACATGACGCCGATCTTCTCGCGCAACTGGTTGATGAACACCGCGACGGTGTTGGACTTGTTGAGGTTGGCAGTGAGCTTGCGCAGGGCCTGGCTCATGAGGCGGGCCTGGAGACCCACGTGGCTGTCGCCCATCTCGCCCTCGATCTCGGCCCGCGGGGTGAGCGCGGCGACCGAGTCGATGACGATCACGTCGAGGGCACCGGAGCGCACCAGCATGTCGACGATCTCGAGCGCCTGCTCACCGGTGTCCGGCTGGGAGATCAGCAGGTTGTCCGTGTCGACGCCGATGGCCTTGGCGTACACGGGGTCCATCGCGTGCTCGGCGTCCACGTAGGCGCAGATACCGCCGTTGCGCTGGGCCTCGGCCACGATGTGCATGGCGAGCGTCGACTTGCCCGAGGACTCGGGGCCGAAGATCTCGACCACGCGGCCGCGCGGCACGCCGCCGACGCCGAGGGCGATGTCGAGGGGCAGGGCCCCGGTCGGGATGGCCGCGATGGCCATGTTCTCCTTCTTGCCCATCCGCATGATGGACCCGGAACCGAACTGCTTGTCGATCGCGCCGAGGGCTACCTCGAGGGCCTTCTCTTTGTCGGTGCTCATTGGGGCTGCCTGTCCTTTCGTGTCGGGGGTTCGATCCGTGCTGTTCGGGGCATTTCGTGGGACCGCGCAACGTACGGCACCGGTATGACACGGTGACCCTACCGACGAACACCTGTTCGGTCAAGCACCCCCGACCACTCGATTTCCCAATACCCGCTTGGGTTCTAGGCCTCGCCCAGCACCGCCCGGGCCTCCGGCGCGCCGAAGTCGCCCGGCACCGGCGGGCGCATCCAGAGGTCGACGGCCTGCCAGGTCGTGTACGACACCGGGTAGCCGAGGATCCCGACGAGGAGCGTCACGCCGACGGTGCTCCCGAGCACGGGCACGAGCGCGACCTCGGGGTACGTGAGCACGATCCCGACGGCCATCGTCGCGAGCAGCGACGCCCCGGTGAGGATGAAGGCGACGGCGAGCGCCCCGAGCATGAAGCCCTCGAGCTCGCGCCCCCACCGCAGGCCGCAGCCGGCGCACCGCTCGCGCCGCACGAACCAGCGGCGGAAGAACGCGCGCCGGTCGCCGCAGTGCGGACACCGGCGCACGACGCCGCGCCCGAGCATCCGCCAGAGGTTGCCGCGCACGACCGCCGCGCCCGACACCGTCCGGTCGTCCGCCACGTCAGGCGAGCAGTTCGTCGACGAACTCCTCGAAGACGTTGGCGTAGTGCATCGCCGCCTCGTCGGTGTGCCGCACCGAGATGAGCCACTGCTCGTCGAGCCCGGTGGGCAGCAGCGCGCCGCGGTTGATCCCGTGGATCCACTGCGCGAACGCGAGGTCGAGGTCCGTCGCCTTGTAGTCGCGGTAGTTGCGGATCGGCTCGACCGACCACGTGACGCACCCCTTGGCGCCGAACTCGACGACGTTGGCCGGCAGCCCGCGGGCATCGATCGTCGCGCGGCACGCCTCGACGAGCCGGTGGTTGCGCGCGATCGTCTCCTGCGTCACCGCCGGGGTGCAGACCTCGGCGAGCACGGCGGTGGCGGCGGCCATGCACAGCGGGTTGCCGTTGTAGGTCCCGAGGTGCACGACGCGCCGCTCGGTGATCTCGTCCATGTACTCCTTCTTGCCGCCGAAGGCGCCGAGCGGCAGCCCGCCGCCGATGGACTTGGCGAGGGCGACGAGGTCGGGCACGACGCCGAGGGTCCCCGTCGCGCCGCCCCAGCCCGCGGTGATGCCGGTCTTCACCTCGTCGAAGACGAGCAGGGTCCCGTATCGGGTGCAGATCTCGCGGACCGCCTCGAGGTAGCCGGGCAGGGGCAGGCAGATGCCGATGTTCTGCATGACGGGCTCGACGATGAACGCCGCGACGTCGCGGCCCTTCAGGGCGCGCTCGAGGGCCTCCGGGTCGTTGTACGGCACGACGCCGGTGTCGGCGACGACGCCCCGGGTGACGCCCGCGGAGGAGGCGACCGCGACGGGCGCGTGGGCGGGGCCGGCGACGTCGAGCGACGGCTTCATCGAGACCATCACCTCGTCGTGATGGCCGTGGTAGCCGCCCTCGACCTTCACGATCTTGTCGCGCTTCGTCGCGGCGCGGGCGACGCGCAGGGCGTCCATCGTCGCCTCGGTGCCCGAGTTGGTGAAGCGCCAGAGGGGGAAGCCGTAGCGCGCGCCGAGCAGCTCGGCGACCTCGGCGTTGGCCGGGCACGGCGTCACGAAGAGCGTCCCGTGGTCCAGCTGGCCCTCGACGGCGCGCCGCACGGCCGGGTGCAGGTGGCCGGCGAAGAGCGCGCCGAAGCCCATGTTGTAGTCGACGTAGCGGTTGCCGTCGACGTCGCGCGACCAGTACTCCTCGGCGTGCTCGATGACGATCGGGTACGGGTCGTAGTCCTGGAAGCTCGAGGGCACCCCGAGCGGCAGGGCGCGGCGGGCACGCGCATTGGCGACCTGCGAGGCCGCGGTCCGGTCCGAGTAGGTCGCCAGCTCGCGCCGGCTGATCTCCTTCGCCCGTT
Organism: Actinomycetota bacterium; assembly: GCA_041158045.1. Lineage (GTDB taxonomy): Bacteria > Actinomycetota > Acidimicrobiia > Acidimicrobiales > Ilumatobacteraceae > CAXRBC01. The sequence continues at coordinate 21,190 of JBEBCD010000010.1, forward strand.
CTCCCAGTGACTGCAACAGCGTCGGTTCCGCCGCTGGCATGGTTATCAGCCCCAAACGAAAGTGGTTGTCCCCAGTCTACGGCCGTGACGGCGCGCCGCCCGTCCCGAGGAACGGGGTATTCCCCGTGGCAGACTTGGGTTTGCGCGTGGTGGGCGTAGCTCAGCTGGTTAGAGCGCCAGGTTGTGGCCCTGGAGGTCGGGGGTTCAAGTCCCCTCGCTCACCCCACGCGCGCCTCCCGTGACGCGCGCGCGCTCGGACGCTGGGCGCACGACCGTCTGGGTCCTCGGCGACCAGCTGCACCGCGGCATCGGCGCGCTCGCGGAGGCGACGCCCGCGACGCACCGCGTGCTCGTCGTCGAGTCAGGGCGCAAGCTCTCGTCCGCGGGATGGCACGTCCAGCGCGCGCACCTCATCGTCACGGCGATGCGCCGGTTCGTCGCCGAGCTGCGCGCCGAGGGCTTCGAGGTCGACCATCGGCTCGCGGCGACGATGGGCGAGGGTCTCGCCGCGCACCGCGCGGAGCACGCGCCGGACGCCGTCGTCGCCACGGAGCCCAACTCCCACGACGCCCGCCTGCTGCTCGCGCGGCTCGGCGTCCCGACGGTGCGATCCGACCAGTTCCTCACCCACCCCGACGACTTCGCCGCGTGGTCGGCGGGCCGCAAGGCGCCCAAGATGGAGGAGTTCTACCGCTGGCAGCGGGCGCGGCTCGGCTACCTCATGGACGGCGACGAGCCCGCCGGCGGGCGGTGGAACCTCGACGCGGACAACCGCGAGCCCGCCCCCGATGACGCCGCCACCCGCTGGCCGGCCCCGCCGCGCGACGCGCTCGACGACCTCGACGCCGAGGTGCTCGCGCACCTGGCCCGCACCGCGCCGGGGTGCTGGGGCGCGCCGCCCGACGGCACCTGGGCCACCTCGCGCGCGGGGGCGCTCGCGCGCCTGCGGCACTTCGTCGCGCACCTCCTCCCCGACTTCGGCACGTTCGAGGACGCGATGACGCGCGACTCCTGGCACCTCGCGCACTCCATGCTCTCGCCGTACCTCAACCTCGGGCTCCTCCGCCCGCGCGAGGTCTGCGACGCCGTCGAGGCCGAGTACCGGGCCGGGCGCGCGCCCCTCAACGCGGCGGAGGGCTTCATCCGCCAGGTGATCGGCTGGCGCGAGTGGGTGTGGTGCTCGTACTGGCGCGACGTGCCCGGATCGCGCGGGGTCAATGCGCTCGCCGCGCACCGCGCCCTCCCCCCGCTCTACCGCGGCGAGCGGACCGAGATGGCGTGCGTCCGCGGCGTCCTCGACGACGTCCACGCGCACGGCTGGACGCACCACATCCCGCGCCTCATGGTGCTCGGCAACCTGTCGCTCGTCGCCGGCGTCGAGCCGTGGGCGCTCACCGAGTGGATGTGGCACTCCTTCGTCGACGGCGCCGAGTGGGTGATGGTGCCCAACGTGATGGGCATGTCGCAGTACGCCGACGGCGGCCGCGTGGGGACCAAGCCGTACGCGGCCGGCGGCGCCTACGTCGACCGCATGGGCGACTGGTGCGCCGACTGCCGGTACGACCGCGCGCGCCGCACCGGCGACGACGCGTGCCCCTTCACCACGCTGTACTGGGACTTCTTCCTGCGCCACGGCGAGCGCTTCGCGCGCAACCCGCGGGTGGCCCGCCAGGTGCACGCCGCGCGCGCGCTGGCCGACGGCGACGCCGTGCGCGCGAGGGCCGCCGAGGTGCTCGCGCGCCTCGACGCGGGGACGCTCTAGCGGCCCCCGTGCCGCGCGCGGCCGCGCGGCCGCCGGCGGCGACCGCCGCCACGGCGATCCTCGCCGCCGCCGCGGCGATCGTGGGCGGGGCGCGCCGGACGCGCCGGGGCGGCGGGCCGCTCCACCCGCTCGCGCCGCGTCCGCTCACCGGGCGCCAGCTCGGCGAGCAGCGGATGGTCCGGCGTCACCCGCGTCACGACGGGGTCGATGCCGGCCTTGCGCGTGATGTCGCGCACGTGGCGGCGCTGCTCGTCCGTCATGATCGTGACGACGGTGCCGGCCGCGCCGGCGCGCGCGGTGCGCCCGGAGCGGTGGAGGAAGGCCTTGTGCTCCGCCGGCGGGTCGGCGTGGATCACGAGGGCCACGTCGTCGACGTGGATGCCGCGCGCCGCGATGTCGGTCGCCACCAGCGTGTCGACGGCGCCGCCGGAGTAGGCCGCCAGGTTGCGTGCGCGCGCGGCCTGCGACAGGTTGCCGTGCAGGTCGACCGCCGGCACGCCCGCCCTCGACAGCTGGTCCGCCATCCGCTTGGCCGTGTGCTTGGTGCGGGTGAAGACGATCGTCCGGCCCGGCGCCGCGCAGAGGTCGGCGATGACGGCGAAACGGTCGTCCCGCCCCACGTGCAGCACGTGGTGGGCGAGATCATCCGGCGTCGCGTCCACCGCGTCCACCTCGTGGGTGACGGGCCGGTCGAGGTACTGCCGCACGATCGCGTCGACGCCCCGGTCGAGCGTCGCGGAGTACAAGAGGCGCTGGCCGCGGCGGGGCGTGGCGGCGAGGATCTTCTTCACGTCGTTGAGGAACCCGAGCTCGGCCATGTGGTCTGCCTCGTCGAGCACCGTGACCTCGACCGCGTCGAGCCGCGCATGGCCCGAGCCGACGAGGTCCAGCAGGCGGCCGGGACAGGCGACCACGAGGTCGACGCCGTCGCGGAGCGCCGCGATCTGCGGGCCGTACCCGACGCCGCCGTAGACGACGGCGTGGCGCAGGCGCGCCGCGCGCGCGAGCGGCGCGATGACGTCGCGCACCTGGTTGGCCAGTTCGCGGGTCGGCACCAGCACGAGTCCGCGCGGGCGCCAGGGCGCGGCGCGGCGGCGTTCGGCGCCCGCGGGCGCGAGGCGCGCCACGAGCGGCAGCGAGAACGCGAGGGTCTTGCCCGACCCGGTGCGGCCGCGGCCGAGCACGTCCCGGCCCGCGAGGGCGTCGGGGATCGTCGCGGTCTGGATGGGGAAGGCGTCGACGAGCCCCTGCGTGCGCAGGACGTCGAGGAGCACGGCGGGCAGGCCGAGCGAGGCAAAGGGGGTGGTCACGAGGGGGTCTCCGATGGATGGGTCCACGGATACCGAGATGCACCCACGGGCACGCCGAAGCGTTGCCGTCAGTCTACCGCCACCGCTGCACGGTCGCGATGGATCCGACCGCGCGGGGCGGTCAGCTGACGATCACCGCCGTCACCATGTAGCGCATGCCCTGTGGCGTCTCGGCGTGGGTGAGGATGTGGCAGTGCCAGGCCCACACGCCGGGGTCGAGCGCCGTGTAGACCACCGTCCAGCGCTCGCCGGGCGCCACGTTGAGCGTGTCGGCCCAGAAGGGTGACTCCAGCACCTTGCCGTCGTGCGCGACGACGAGCCCCGACGGCTGGTGCAGGTGCATCGGGTGCGTCATGTTGCCCTCATTGAAGTAGTGCACGACCATCGACTCGCCGACCTTCATCGCGTACGGCGCCGTGGCGGGGAACGACTTGCCGTTGAGCGACAGTCCGATCGTGCCCGAGTCGTTGAGCACCATCACGACCTCCTGCTCGGCGTCGCCGTCGGCGTCCGCCACGCGGTCCCCCGCCGCGGCCATCGCCGCGGTCCGCCAGTCGCCGATGAGGAGCGCGCCCGCGAGCCCGTTGGGCACCTGGACCTGGGCGTTGTGGTGCGAGTGGTACATGCCGACCGAGGGCTCGAGCGCGGTGAACTCGTAGGTGAAGCTCGCGCCCGGCTCGATCGCCTTCTGCGTGTAGGGGTCCACGCCGTCCGAGGCGTTGGGCACCCGGATGCCGTGCAGGTGCAGCGACGTCGACTCGGGCAGCTCGTTGGTGAGCACGATGCGCACCTTGTCCCCGACGTCGACCCGCAGGATCGGCCCGGGGATCTGCCCGTTGTACGCCCAGCCGTCCACGACCTTGCCCTCCTCGACCTCCCACGGGATCACCGAGGCGGTGAGCGCGAACTCCTTCGTGCCGTCCGGGGCGATCGTCGGCGCCAGCTCGCCGTTGCCCGTCCCCGCGGTCGGCGCGGGATAGCGGAGCGCGACCTCCTCCATCATCCGGTCCATCTCCTGCCACGACATCGCGGCCATCGCACCGCCCGCGGCCGTCGCGCCGTCGGCGCCATCGGCGACCGTCATCACCGCCGTCATCCCCGCGGCCTCGTGGCCCGCCACCTCGCACACCACGCCGAGCGTCCCCGCCGCGACGTCCCGGGCGACGAGCTCGGCCATCTCGCCGGGCTTGAGGTACGTCGTCCGCAGGTTGAGCGCGGGGATCGCGAAGTTGTGGTCCACGGACCCGCCGTTGTGGATCGAGAAGGTCACGTCGCCCGGCGGCACCGTCGCGGGCGTGAGCGTCACCGCGAACTCGCTGAGGTGCACCTGCACCGTCGTCGACGCCGCGGCATCGGCCTCGGTGCGCGTCGCCACGGCGACGATCGCGACGACGCCCAGCACGAGCGCGCTCGCGAAGGCCCCGAGGATCGTCGCCACCGATGTCCACCGGTCCCACCCGCCCATGCGTCGTTCGTCCATGCGCGGCACGCTACGCACGCGACGCGTCGCGACCTGGTCAGGTCGTCCTGACGATGCGTATGGTCACCCTCACACGCGCGATCGTGACGCGACGCATCGCGCGTCGTGCGCGAGGTCCCGCACGCGATCCCGCGCGCGGCGCGCGCGCATTGCGATCGTCTGGCGTGCCTGACAACGCGATGACCAACATCACGCGTCGATCGAGCGTCGATCGCTCGCGCGCCGACCCCGCGCTCGGTACGTTCGCACCGTCGGCCTCCACCGATCGAAAGGCACGCGCACGTCCCGCAAGCGACTCGACCTCATCGTCTCCACCGGCGGACTCGCGACCGCCGTGCTGTTCGCCGCGCTCGGCGTGGTCTTCCGCGCCAACGGCACCTTCGCCCGCGACTACGTCGCCGACCAGCTCGGCGCGCAGCGCATCGAGTTCCCCGTCGCCGACGCACTCACCGACGACGAGCGCGCCGTGCCGTGCCTCGTCGGGTACGCCGGCACCACCGTCGACGACGGCGCCAAGGCCGAGTGCTACGCCAACTCCTACATCGGCACCCACCTCGCCGGGATCGGCGGCGGCGAGACCTACGCGTCGCTCGGGGCCGTGCAGCGCGGCCTGCGCGCCGAGGTCCAGGCCGCCGAGGCGGCCAACGACGCGGGGCTCCCCGCGCTCCGGATGCGCCTCGACGAGGTCACGGCCGACCGCGAGACGATGTTCAAGGGCGAGACGCTCCGCGGACTCCTGCTCACGACGTACGGCTTCAGCATCTTCGGCGACAAGGCCATGCAGGCCGCGCTCGTCTGCCTGCTCGTGGCGGCGGTGATGCTCGTCGCCGCGACCGCGGGCTTCGTGCACGCGCGGCGCGCGCAGTAGGATCGCTGCGCCTCGGCCCCTCTAGCTCAGCTGGTCAGAGCAACGGACTCTTAATCCGCAGGTCCTGGGTTCGAATCCCAGGGGGGGCACTGCTCGCCTTCGCCGTCCTCGCCGCCGCCCTGTTCGGGTCGTCGGACTTCTGCGCCGCCCGCGCCGCGCGGGTCGTCTCGAGCGTCACCGTCGCGCGCACCGCGGTCTACGTCTCGCTCGCCCTCTCGCCGATTGTGCTCCTCGTCGACCCGGGCCGCTGGTCGGTGCGCGACTCGGTCGTCGGGGGCGTCGCCGGCGTCGCGATGATGCTGGGCCTCGTCCAGTTGTACCGCGGGTACGCGGTGGCCCGCATGGGCGTCGTCGCGCCGAGCTCGTCGGTGCTCGCGGCGGCGGTGCCGGTGCTGGTCGACCTCGCGCGCGGCGTGCGGCCGGGGACCCTCGCGGCCGTCGGCATCGCGGTCGGGCTCGCCGCGCTCGGCCTCACGGGGTACGTGCCGGGAGGGTCGGGCAGCGTGCGGCTCGGGCTCGCGCTCGGCGTCGGGTCCGGGCTCGCGTTCGGGATCGCGTTCACGGTGATGGGCGAGGCGAGCGCGGCGGCGGGCCTCACGCCGATCGTCACGCAGCGCGCGACGGGGCTCGTGATGCTGTCGGTGGCAGGCGCCGTCACCGCCGCGCGCCGCGCCGCCGTACCCGCCGACGCCGCCCCCGCGCGCCTCATCCCCACCCCCGCCGACACCGCACCCACGCGTCGCGTCCCCGCCCCCTTCTTCGCACCCCGCGGCGCGACCCTCGCGTGGTCCGTCGCCACCGGCGCGATCGGCATCTGCGCCCTCGCGTCGATGCAGCTCGCGCTGCGCGACGGCGACTCGGGCGTCGTCTCGGTCGCGGCCTCGCAATTCGGGACCGCGGCGGTGATCCTGTCGGTGGCGTTCAACGGCGAGCGCATGCGCTGGTGGCAGGCGCTCGGTGTCGCAGCGACGGCCCTCGGCGTGGCGCTGCTCTCCCTCGGCTGACGCGGCCCTAGCCGCGCGGCACGATCCCGCGCGCGACGAGCTCCTCCGCCAGCGCCCGCATCGCCCGCTCGTTGCCGAGCCGGCCGAAGTGGTTGTCGCCGGGCGCGGTCATGAGCTCCGCTCCACCGCTGACGGTGGGGGCGACGAGGCTGGGGGGGTCGACGAGTCGCCGGACGAGATCACGCTGACTCGGTCCAGGCAGAAAGACGTGACCCTCACCGGACAACAGGCAGGCGATCAGCTCGTCGCGGGCTACGAGCGCATCGACGACCGGCGCGAATACGACGCTC
>JBEBCD010000011.1:0-6616 GCA_041158045.1 Actinomycetota bacterium
CAGGGGCCGGTGCTGAAGGCGTGGGAGGGGAGCGCGCTCGTGCGCGCCGACGAGATCCCGACGGCGCGGTGGATCACGTACGCCCTCGCACAGATCCCCGCCGCGGCGCTCCTGCTGCGTCGCGGACTGCGCCGCGAGGAGTGGCGGGGACCGATCGGGCTGCTGCTCGGCTTCGCGGGATGGATGCTCGCGTCGACCGTCTGGGCGACGCTCGCGAGCCACACGGTCATCGAGGCGACCTCGCTCGCGCTCACGACCCTCGCGGGCGTGTGGTTCGCCCTGCGCTTCCGGCTCGTGGAGCAGCTCGCCATCGTGTGCGTCGCGATGCAGCCCGGGGTGTTGCTGTCGTGGTGGGCGGTGCGCGAGGGCTGGTCCGGTGCCCGCCATCCGGACGCCGGCTACTGGATCGGCATCTACTTCAACCGCAACTCGCTCGCCCCACCCGCGGCGGTCGGCGCGCTCGCGGCACTCGGCCTGTTGTGGATCGTCGCGGTGCGCCGGCCGCGACCGTGGTGGCCCGCCCTCGCGGCCTGGCTCGCCGCGGCGGCCGCGATCGACGTCGGCACGCTGCTGCGCAGCAGGTCGCGCACGGCGTGGGGCGCCATCGCGGCGTTCGTCGTGGTGTGGGCCGCGTGGACGGCGCTCCGGCAGGCGCGGCGGCGGGGCCTGCTCGACGGCGACCGCCTGCGACGCGTGGTGGTACCCGCCTACCTCGCGGTGGCCACCGCGATGGTGTGGGCGTTCTTCTGGTTGCAGCACCGGACGGCGGTCGGCGTCGGCGACGACACGCTCTCGGGTCGCGCGGTGATGTGGCGCTACAGCTGGGATGGTGTCGAGCGCAAACCGCTCCTGGGGTGGGGCTGGCTGTCGGCGTGGCACACCGAGCTGTTCTTCAAGGAAAATGCGCTCTCGCCGTACACGATCGGATGCGACGTGCTCGCGAACTGCACGCGGTGGTCGCACAGCGCGTACATGGACGTGCTCCTCGGCGGCGGCGCGATCGCGGCCGCCGCATTGCTCGTCGTCGTGGTGTGGTCGGCGCTCCGGTCGGCCCCCCTCGCGCTCGGCGAGACCGCGGGTCAGTGGATCCCGGCGACGACCTGGTTCGTCCTCGCGGCGGGCACCCAGGAGACCTTCTTCGTCGGCCACCACTTCCTGTGGCTGTTGCTGGTCGCCGCGCTCAGTGCCGGTCGAGGAGCTCCAGCATCCGCGCCCGCGGATCCCCCGGCACGCCCTCGGCCGTCCGATGATCGAGGGGCTTGACGGGCACGTGTGAGATGAGCGGGTGGCGCGGACGCTCGTCCGTCTCGCCGTCGCCGAAGAGCTCCTCGTGGACCTTCTCGCCGACGCGCAGGCCCACGACCTCGATCGGGATCTCCCGCCCGCTCGACCGGACGAGGCGCTCGGCGACCTCGTGGATGCTCACGGGCTTGCCCATGTCGAGCACGAGCACCTCGCCCGTCGCACCGATCGCGCCGGCCTGGATGACCAGCTGGACGGCTTCCGAGATCGTCATGAAGTAGCGGGTCACCCCGCGGTGGGTGACCGTCACGGGCCCGCCCTTCGCGATCTGGTCGCGGAACGCGGTGAGCACGGAGCCGCGGGACCCGAGCACGTTGCCGAACCGCACGGAGATGAACTTCGACGGCGGCGCCGCGTGCGCGAAGTCGGCGGTGAGGCGTTCGGCGATGCGCTTGGAGTAGCCGAGGACGCTGATCGGGTTGGCGGCCTTGTCCGTCGAGATGTTGACGAAGACGTCCACCTGCGCCCGCGCCGCCGCGCGCAGCATGGTGAGCGTCCCGAGGACGTTCGTGAGGTAGGCCTCGTGCGGGTAGCGCTCGAGCAACGGCAGGTGCTTCAGCGCAGCCGCGTGGAAGACCACCTGCGGGCGGCGGGTGTGGAACACCTCGTCGATCGCCGCGTCGTCGCGCAGGTCAGCGAGCACCGTCTGCGGGGTGTCGAGCAGCGCGCGGCCGTGGATCGAGAGCTGGACCTCGTGGAGCGCGCTCTCGTCGCGGTCGAGCATGATGAGCTCGGCGGGATCGAAGCGCACCAGCTGGCGGCAGAGTTCGCTGCCGATGCTCCCGCCGGCGCCCGTCACGAGGACGCGCTTGTTCACGAGGTACTGCGAGATCGCGTCGAGATCGATGCGCACGCGGCGCCGCCCGAGGAGGTCCTCGTCGGCGAGGTCGCGGATGTCGCCGGCCTCGACGCCGCGGTGCTCGAGCGCCTGCACCGGCGGGAGGACCTTCACGTCGAGGCCCGCGCCGCGCGCCGCGTCGGACAGCGCGGCGACGGTGTCGGAGTCGGCGGACGGGATGGCGATGAGCAGCGCGCGGGCGCCGGTGCGCGCGGCCGTCCGGGCGATCGCGTCGCGCCCGCCGACCACGGGCACGCCCGCGATGCGCAGGCCGTGCGTCGTCGCGTTGTCGTCGAGGAACGCCACGGGGAGGTAGCGCGAGTTGGGGTTGCGGAGCATCGTGTGCACGATCTGGATGCCGCCCTCCCCGGCGCCGAAGACGAGCAGGCGCTCGGCGGTGACGTCCGAGGGGCGGCGGAGCTCCTCCCGCACGAGCCGCCACGCGTAGCGGCTCGCCCCGGTGAGGAAGAGCCCGAGCACCCCGCCGGTGAGGATCGCGCTGCGGGGGAACGCATCGGCCCCGCGGTCGAATTGCCGCACGACGAGCAGCACGAGGGTCGTGACCGTCGCCGACGCGACGAGGCCCCTCACCTCGTCGAAGCTCCCGTAGCGCCAGCGGCGGCGGTAGATCCCGACGAGGTATCCCACGATGGCCTGCACGACGGCGACGACGGGGAGGACCCGGGCGAGCGTCTCGCGCGTCAGGCCGCCGATGTCGGCCTCGCCCTGGTAGCTGTAGCGCAGCCAGAGCGCGAGGGTGGCGGCAGCCGACCAGGCGACGACGTCGATGAGGAACTGCGCGGCGCTCGTCGCGCCGACGAAGCCGCGGGCCGCCGTGAGGCGGTCGAGGCCGAGGGCGAGGCGCCGGCGGGGGCTAGCCACGTCCGCGCGGGCCGCGTGCGACGAGCACGACGCCGAGCATCGCGTTGCCGGCGCGCTCCCACGCGCGCCACGTCTCGATCGCGTCGTCGATGCGGGACCGCCCCATTTCGACGGCGAGCACGACGCCCGTCGCGTCGCCGGGGCGCAGGTCGGCGAGGGTCGCCGCGGCGATCGGGGCGGTGGCGCGGGCGCCGCCCGCGTGCGGGGCGAGGCGCGCCGCGACCGCGGCGGCGTCGACGGGACCGACGGGGACGACGCGGAGGCCCGTCGTGCGGGCGTCGGCGGCGCGAGCGAGGAGCGCCGCGGCGACGGGGACGTCGTTCGTGTCGGTGGCGGCTCCGGCGGCTGCGAGCGTGCCCGCGATGGCGCCGGGTCCGACCGCGCGCGCGAGGCGTCGCGCGCCGCGGATGCGGCGATCGGAGAGCCCGAGCTGGGCGAGGATGAGCAGGCCGATCCCGAGGCCGACGAGCGCGCCGAACCAGTAGCTGCGCCCCTCGACCGTCGTCACCGTCGTGCCCTCGTAGGTCGTCGACTCGCGCACGAGCTCCATCTCGCCCGCGACGAGGCCGCGGGCCGCGTCGATCGCGGCGAACTTCAGCGCGAGGTCGCTGCGTTGGGCGTCCGTGAGATTGCCCGGACCCTCGAGGACCCCTCGCAGCACCGACTCGGTGCGGTCGAGGCCCCGCCGTGCGGCATCCGCGCGGATCTCGACGAGTCGCGCTGCGTAGCGGTCGAGCACCGTCGGGCATGCATCCAGCGTCGCCTCGCGACACGACAGGTCGTAGCTCGGCCGGCCGGTGGTGACGAAGGAGAACTTGTTGGACCGATCCTCGCGCTGAAAGGCCGAGATCGAGAAGTCCGGCTCGGTGCGGTTGACCAGCACCGTGATGCCATCGCCGAATTCGTCGCGAAGCCCGGCCGTGAAGTCCTCGGACTGGAGGAGCAACATCTGGTTCGTCTCGTTCGGCACGGGGTTGAGCAGGGCCGGATCCAGCCCCGCCGCGACGAGGACGCCCATCTCGTCCAGAGGCTCGTAGCTTCGACCGACCACGACGTACGAGTCGGGCGTCACCTGGAGGTCGCTGTCGCGCACCCACATGATCGCGGTACCCGCAAGCGCGGTGAGTGGCACGATCCACCACCACGTGCGGATCGCACCCCACACGGAGGGCCAGTCGAGGGCGGGAGTGTCGGCCCCGAGGCGGAGGGGACGGCGTGTCACGCGACGACGAGACTACCTGCCACCATGGGGACGTGACGGCCGTGCGCGCTGCATCCTCGCTGCGCCGCCTCCTCGCATACGAGGGCGCGACGCGCGACGACGGCGCCGCACGCGAGGTCGCGCCCGAGATCCTCCACGTCGCGTGTTGGACGCCCGAGTTCTGCGCGGCGCTCGTCGAGGCGGCCGACGCGGCGGGGGTGGCCGTCGATCCGCACGATCCCGTCCCCGGTGAAGAGGTGTCGCTCGCGCGCATCAGCCCCGTGCTCTTCGAGCACGTCGAGCACGACATGGGGACGCGCATCTGGCCCCGGCTCGTCGCCCACTGGCCGCTCGCCGAGTACCGCGGCATCAACGACGCATTCGTCATCCGCTACGAGCCGGGGCGCCAGGAGTCGCTGCGGCTGCACCACGACGTCGCGCAGGTCTCGGGCAGCGTGCGGCTCAACGACGGCTACGAGGGCGCCGCCCTCGAGTTCCCGCGACAGGGGTTCGACACCTCGCGCATCCCCGTCGGCGACCTCGTCGCGTGGCCGAGCCTCGTCACGCACCCGCACCGCGGCACGATGATCCGCTCGGGCGTGAAGTACTCCCTGACGATCTGGTTCGAACTGCCGATCTCGCTCGAGGCCTAGTCGGCGCGCCGCACCCGCAGCGGTCGGTCGTCGGCCGTCCGGCACCGTCCCGTCGCGAGGTCGAAGCGCCACCCGTGCAGGGTGCACACGAGCTCGTCGCCGTCGATCTCGCCGAACACCGACAGGTCCGCCTCACGGTGCGGGCACCGCCGCTGCACGATCCAGTCGCCGATCCGCACGTCGGACTCGTCGGTCGGCACGGTGCCCGTGCGCCGCCGCGCCTCGTCCTCGGTGCGCGCCATCCGCTCCACCGACAGGCTCTTGAAGAAGCTGTAGAGCCATTCGTTGAACTGCCCGCGCCGCCACGCCCGGAAGCGGCACGAGAGGAACAGCGAGTTGGACCAGTCCACCGCGTGGTCGGCGACGACCCGCTCGAGGAGCGGCCGAGGGATCTCGAGACGGAACGCGTGGTCCTCGCCGTCCCAGCGCCGCACGCGTCCCGCCGGGAAGTCGAGGAGCACCGCGTCGCCCCCGCTGCGCACCACGCAGGGTGCGCCGATCGCTCGGCACAGGGTCGGCGCGAGCGCCATGAGCGGCTCCATCCACGCGCGCATCGCGGCCACGACGTCGGTCGTCGCCGTCGGCCAGGTCGCACGCTCCGCCTCGATGAGCGGTCGCACGTCCCGCTGGTACTCGCGCAGGTACTCGTCCTTCCGCGCGAAGATCCGCCCCACCTCCGCGTCGTCGCACGGGTGCGTCACGCGCGTCTCGCCGCCGCGGGACTCGACGCAGGAGCCGGGGATCGCGAGCAGGCCCCGTCGCCCCGCGTCGTCCAGCCGCGCGAGGAAGCCGCGCTGGTCCGGGAAGATCGTGGCCTCGTCGCCGGTCACCGCGTTGAGCCCCCAGAGGTCGTCGTCGAGGAAGCACGGTGGCCCCGCGGACGGCACCACCGCCGCCGCGTCCACCGCCTCGACGTAGCGCATCGCGCGCGCGTACTGGCTCTCGACCTTGGCGCGCGCCAGTGCCGCGCGCTCCTCGTCGGGCAGCTCGTAGACCATCGGGTACCAGATCGCGCCGCTGTACTGCAGCCAGTGCTGGTCCACCGGCCCGTGCGCGCGCAGCGCGGCGAGGTCGCCGGTGCGGCAGTCGTTCTGGTTCACGAGTCGCGCGTCGTCGTCCCACACCACGAGCGCCGAGTCTCCGCCGGGCCCGTCGGTGATCGAGGTCTCGACGTGGATCGCGACCCCGACGCCGGGCGCGAGCTCGGTCGGCTCGCCGTTGCGCGTGCGCAGGACGCGGGTGAATCCGAGCGCCGCGAGGCGGCGCTCGAGCTCGCGCGTCGGATACTCCGGCAGCACCACCGTGACGTCGCGGTCCTGGTGCCGCGCGAGGTACGTCTCGTCGAAGTGGTCGCCGTGGAGGTGCGAGACGTAGAGGTGGGTCGGGCGCTCGAGCGCCTCACGCACCCGGGCCGGCAGCCGGTCGTTGCGCGGGAACGGGAACCACGACGCGAGGAACGCGGGCGAGAACCACGGGTCGCACACGAGCCGGACGTCGCCGGTCTCGATGAGGATCCCGGCGTGGCCGAGCGACGTCGCCCGCATGTCGCGTCAGGCGACCGGCGGATCGGTGTACTGCTGGCCTCCCCGGGCCACGTGCTCGCTCCACTGTCGGCCGTTCCAGTAGCGCAACTCGAAGCGCCCCGACGGATCCGGGTACCACGCGGCGGGCGCCGCGGCCTCCGCCGTGCGCGTCGTCGTAGTGCTCCCGTCGTCGCTCGTCGTCGCCCGCGGCGGGGTC
>JBEBCD010000012.1:0-8489 GCA_041158045.1 Actinomycetota bacterium
TCTGCCTCGTGGAGCACTGCGTCGACGCGATCCTGCGCAACTCGACGTACGACCGCTACCGCATCGTCGTGGTGGCCGATGCGCCCACCCCGCCCGACGTCCTGACCCGACTCCGTGCGGCGGGTGGTGAGCGACTCGAGGTCGTCGGTTACGACAAGCCCTTCAACTACTCGGAGAAGTGCAACCTCGGCGTGGTGAGCGGGGACGAGGAGTTCGTCGTGCTGCTCAACGACGACACCGAGATCATCACCCCGTCGTGGATCGAGGCGATGCTCGCCCACATGAACGAGCCCGACGTCGCGATGGTGGGTCCGATGCTGCTCCTCGAGGACGGGCGCATCCAGAGCGCCGGGCACTCCTACACGCTGCACCATCACAACCTCGCCAACGGCCTGTCGTCGAGGGAGGTGGGCCCGCTCGGCATGCTCACCTTCGCGAGGGAGGTGAGCGGGGTGACGGGTGCGTGCGCCATGGTGCGCCGCTCCGCCTACTTCGAGGTCGGAGGACTGTCGGAGGCCTTCCCGGTATCCTTCAACGACGTCGACCTCGGCTACAAGCTGCTGGACCGCGGCTATCGGATCATCTGGACGCCGCTCGTGCGGCTGTACCACTTCGAGAGCGCGACGCGCGAGGCGTCCATCACGCCCGAGGAGCTCGAGATGCTCACGCGCCGATGGGGCAGCCGCTTCGATCGCGACGAGTACACGCGCGTCGCCTGGTCGCTCGTGGCGCCCGCGCGCGACGCGGCGCCGACCGAGTGGGCGAGGGGGGACTTGAACCCCCACGTCCTTGCGAACACTGGCACCTGAAGCCAGCGCGTCTGCCATTTCGCCACTCGCCCGAGTGGAACGCCGCACACGCTAACGCTCGGTGCGGAATTCGCGGCGAGGACCCCGCGTAGAATTGGCGCGTGTTTGCGCGAGCGTACGACTCCGCAATCCGACCGATCCACGTGGGGCGCAGGCTCGTCGGGGCGCTCGACGATGCGATCGGCGGGGCCGACGGCGATCCCGGCACCCGCTGGGACGTCGCGCTGCACCCCACCGACCGGGGCGCGTTCGACGAGGTGGCGCGGCACCTCGAGCGCGAGCTCGCCGAGGCGCTGACCCAGCACGCGGAGCGCCGCGGCCTGCGCCCCGAGCGACCCTTCGAGGTGCGCCTCGTCGAGGACCCCGGCCTCACGGAGGGGGACTTCGCGGTCCGGCCGACGGACGCGCCCGTCGTCGCACCCGATCGCGAGCCCGCGGAAGACCCGGCCCGCACCGTCGTCGTGCCTCCGGTGCGCCCGGTCGTCGCCCGCCTGGTCGCGGCCGACGGGACCCTGCACGTGCTCGACGGTGACCGCGTGCGCGTGGGACGCCAGGCCACCTGCGGCGTGGTGCTCCAGGACCCCAACGTGAGCCGCGAGCACGCGCAGTTGCGTCGCGGCCCGAGCGGATGGACGGTGCTCGACCTCGGCAGCACCAACGGGACGCGGATCAACGGGCGCGGGGCCTCCGGCGAGCAGCTCCTCGCGAGCGGCGACGAGATCGCGTTCGGCAGCGTCAGCGTCCGCTTCGAGATCGCGTGACGCCGCCCGCCGCGGGGGGCCGCGCGTGAGGCTGCGCTGGGGACTCGCCACCGACACCGGACGCCTCAGGCAGCAGAACGAGGACGCGGCCCACGCGGGGCCCGGCATCTTCGTCGTCGCCGACGGGATGGGCGGCCACAACGCCGGCGAGGTGGCGAGCGCCATCGCGGTCGGCGCGCTCCGCGAGGCGTACCCCGCCCGTGCGGCCGATGCCGCCACCTTCGTCGCCGAGGTCGAGTCGATCAACGCCGCGATCCACCGCTCCGCCGCGGCCGACCGCGACCAGCGCGGCATGGGGACGACGCTCGCCGCGCTCGCCGTCGTGCCCGCACCATCCCCCGACGGGGACCGCGCCGCCACCCTCGCCGACGGGGCCGCCGCGGTCGTGGCCAACGTCGGCGACTCGCGCACCTACCTGCTCCGCGACGGCGACCTGCGTCAGGTGAGCGTCGACCACAGCTACGTCCAGGAGCTCCTGTCCGAGGGACTCATCAACGCCGACGAGGCGCGCACCCACGCCCGGCGCAACATCGTGACGCGCGCGCTCGGGATCGAGGACCGGGTCGCGGTCGACTCCTGGACGATCCCGCTCGTCGCGGGCGACCGATTCGTCCTGTGCAGCGATGGCCTCGTGGACGAGGTGGACGACGGCGAGATCCTCGCGACGCTGCGCGACGAACGCGATCCGGAGGGTGCGGCCGCGCGCCTCGTCGCCGCGGCCAACGCGCACGGCGGCCGGGACAACGTCACCGTGGTGGTGGTCGACGTCGGCGGTGCCGACGGCCCGGCGCCGGCGCGGCGCCGCCCCGGCCGGCGCGCGCTCGCCGTCGCCGTCGGGGTCGCCGCGGCGGTCCTGATCGGCGGGTTCGCCGTCCTCGCGGCCTACGCGCGCAACGGGTTCTTCGTCGGCTTCGAGTCCCGCGACGAGGATGCGCGCGTGCTGGTGTGGCGCGGCAGGCCGGGCGGCGTCCTGTGGTTCGGACCCACCGTCGAGGCGGACTCGACGCTCCGGCGCGGCGACCTCGACCCCGGACTCGCGCGCGAGATCGCCGGACGACCCACCTTCGACGACCCGATCGCCGCGCGGGACTACGTCAACGCGATCCGCGACGTGGTCGACGCCACGACCACGACGGTCGCCCGGAGGCCGTGACGTGAGCGACCACCCGCGCGCCCTCATCAACGACCGCTACGAGGTCGGCAAGCGCATCGCCCGCGGCGGCATGGCAGAGATCTTCCAGGGCCACGACGTCCTCCTCGACCGCCCGGTGGCGATCAAGGTGTTGTTCCCCGAGTTCGCCACCGACCCCGCGTTCGTCGAGCGCTTCCGCCGGGAGGCCCAGGCCGCTGCCGGACTCAACCATCCCAACATCGTCACCGTCTTCGACTGGGGGAAGGTGAACAACACGTACTACATCGCGATGGAGTACGTAGACGGCAAGACGCTCGCCGACATCCTGCGCGGCGCGGGGACGCTCACGCCGCTCCAGGTGTGCGACGTGGCGATCGAGGTCGCGAGCGCCCTCGACTTCGCCCATCGCAATGGCGTGGTACACCGCGACGTGAAGCCGGGCAACATCCTCGTCTCGTCGAGCGGCCAGGTGAAGGTCGCGGACTTCGGCATCGCGCGCGCGCTCGGCGCGGGCGCGGAGCAGGGCCTCACCCAGACCGGCGCCGTCATGGGCACCGCCACGTACTTCTCCCCCGAGCAGGCCCAGGGCACGCACACCGATCAGCGCAGCGACATCTACTCGCTCGGCGTCGTGATGTACGAGCTGCTCACGGGTGCGCCGCCGTTCACCGGCGACAACGCCGTCGCGATCGCGTACAAGCAGGTCCACGACGCGCCGGCGCCGCTGGCCGAGCGGGCGCCGCAGGTGCCCGCTCCATTTGCCGCCATCGTCGCGACGTGCATGGCGAAGCGCCCCGACGACCGCTACGAGACCGCGGCCCTGCTGCGGGAGGACCTGCGGCGCTTCGTCGACGGCGCCGAGGTGCTCGCGGCGTCGCGACCCGCGCCCGCCGACGGTGCGACGCGGGTGATGGCGGCAACGCCGACGTCCGAGACGCCGACCGAGATGCTCCCGGCGACGGGCGCGCGCCCGCCGGCCACGCGGCCCGCACCGCGGCGCGACACGATGCCGCCCTACGACGACTCGGTCCCGCGTCGCACGGCACTCCTCGTCTTCGGCACCCTCTTCGCCGCGATCGTGCTCGGCGGGGGCGGCCTCTTCCTGTACCAGACGCTGACGCGGTCGTCGGCCAACGCGTCGATCACCGTGCCGGACGTGACCGGCCTCAGCGTGAAGGACGCGAGCGAGGCGCTGCTCGGCCTCGGGTTCACGCCGGTGCCGTACGCCGACCCGAGGGACGGCGTCGGCGACGACGTCGTGTACGCCCAGGACCCGCCCCCCAGCGTGCTCGCGCGCGCGGGCGACACCGTGACGATCACGTACAACCCGGCCTCGAGTCCCGTCGTCGTGCCGCTCGTGCGCGGGCTCACCGTGAAGGACGCGACGGCGCTCCTCGCCCCGCTCGGCCTGCAGCTCACGGTGCGCGAGGTGCGCAACGACCCGAGCGTGCCCGAGAACCAGATCATCTCCCAGGATCCGAAGGCCGACGCGCAGGTGCGCAAGGGGTCCGCCGTCAGCGTCGTCGTGTCGGGCGGGCTCGGCCAGCTCGTGGTGCCGGTGGTCGAGGGGCAGAGCGCGGGCGCGGCGCGCCAGCTGCTCGAGGCGACGCCGTACTTCTTCGCCGTGACGGTCGTCGAGGAGGCGTCGACGAGCGTGGAGCCGGGGCGGGTCATCCGCACCGATCCCGCCGGGGGCGCGGCGGTGGCGGCGCGTGCCGCGGTGACGCTCGTGGTGGCGGCGGGACCGGCGAAGGCGGAGGTGCCCCAGGTCGAAGGGCTCGGCGAGGCGGAGGCCCGCGCCGCACTCTCGGCCGCCGGGCTGGCCGCCGACGTCCGCTACCAGGACGTGCCGGCGGGGGATGCCAACGACCAGCGCGTGATCAGCCAGGGCACCGACCCCGGCGCGCAGGTCGCGGCGGGATCGGTGGTGCGCCTCACCGTGGGACGGGCGGTGGCGGCGACGCCGTGACGCCGGCGCCCGCGAGGAAGTTGCGCAGCATGTCGTGGCCGTGGCGGGTGAGGATGCTCTCGGGGTGGAACTGCACGCCCTCCGCGGCGGCCCCCTCGTGGCGGATCCCCATCACGACGCCGTCGTCGGTGCGGGCACTCACCCGCAGGTCCGGCGGCAGCGAGTCGGGGTCCACCGCGAGCGAGTGGTAGCGCGTCGCCTCCACGGGCGACGGGATGCCCGCGAACACGCCCTCGCCGTCGTGGTGGATCGGCGAGGTCTTGCCGTGGCGCAGCTCGGGCGCGCGCACCACGCGCGCACCGCAGACGTGGGCGATCGCCTGGTGGCCGAGGCAGACGCCGAGCAGCGGCAGGCGTCCGAGCGCGCGCTCGATGACCGCGCACAACAGGCCGGACTCGGCGGGGTGACCGGGTCCGGGCGAGAGGAGGACGGGCCCGTCGAACGCGTCGACCGTCGCGAGCAGACCGGGCGCGTCGTTGCGCGCGACGCGCGGCGACGCGCCCAATTCGCCGAGGTACTGCACGAGGTTGTGCACGAAGCTGTCGTAGTTGTCGACGACGAGCACCTCGGATCGCGCGGGCACGGCCACAGCCTGCCGTGCGCGGGCGCGGACCGCTAGCCTTCGGCGCGATGGCCGGGATCCCTCGCCGCACCCCGCGACCGTCGAGTCGCACGACCGAGCCGGGGACGTCGTCGCGCTACACGCCGCCCGTGCCGACGATCCAGAAGGTGAGTCCGCGGTGGGTGCCGGTGCTGATGTTCGTGCTGCTCGGCCTCGGGTCGCTCGTGATCCTGCTCTTCTACCTCGGCTTCGTGCCGGGTGGGCGCAACAACTGGTGGTTGTTCGGCGGGCTCGTTGGCGTGCTCGGCGGGCTGTTCACCGCGACGAAGTACCACTGAGGCCGGGGCTAGTCAGCCGGGGCGACGAACAGCATCTCCTCCATGCAGTGCCGCGGCGGCGGCGGGTCCTGGTCGGGTGCGAGCGTGAGGCGCAGCTCGACCCCGCAGACGCCGCAGCGGTAGCGCACGTTGATGCGGCGCATCTCGCCGGCGGGTGGCGGGGGCGGGAGGGGCGCCGTCATCGAGCGCAGCATGCCGAGCCCGACGCGCCAGATGCCGACGAGGAGCGCGAGGCCGAGGGCCGTCCAGAGCAGACGGCCCACGCGTCAGCCGAGACGCTCGATGATGGTCGCGTTGGCCATGCCGCCACCCTCGCACATCGTCTGGAGGCCGTAGCGGCCGCCGGTGCGCTCGAGCTCGGCGAGCAGGGTCGAGAGGAGGCGCGTCCCGGACGCGCCGAGCGGGTGACCGAGCGCGATGGCACCGCCGTTGACGTTGACGCGGTCCATGTCGGGATGGAGCTCCTTCTCCCACGCGAGCACGACCGATGCGAATGCCTCGTTGATCTCGACGAGGTCGATGTCGTCGAGGGTGAGGCCCGCACGGGTGAGCACCTTGTGCGTCGCGGGAATCGGGGCGGTGAGCATGTACCGCGGATTGTCGGCGGCGAGTGCGAACTCGACGAAGCGGGCGCGCGGGCGGAGGCCGAGCGACTTCGCACGCTCCTCGCTCATGATGAGCGTGGCGGTCGCGCCGTCGGTGATCTGCGAGGAGTTGCCCGCCGTGACGCGACCACCCTCCTCGACGGGGCGGAACGAGGTCTTCAGCGACGCCAGCTTCTCCACCGACGACTCGCGGATGCCCTCGTCGGTCGTCATGAGCGCGCCCTCGGCATCGATGGTGGGGACGATCTCGCGGTCGAAGCGCCCCTCGGCCGTCGCGCGGGCGGCGAGCGTCTGCGAGCGGACGCCGAAACGGTCCATGTCCTCGCGGCTGATTCCCCACTTGTCGGCGATGAGTTCGGCGGAGATGCCCTGGTTGACGAGGCCGCCGTCGGGCGCGTAGCGCTGCTGGACGCGGGGACCGAAGGGATAGCCATGCTTGCCCTCGGCGATGGAGGATCCCATCGGCACGCGGGTCATGGCCTCGACGCCACAGGCGACGACCGCGTCGTACGCGCCGGCGATCACGCCCTGCGCGGCGAAGTGGACGGCCTGTTGGCTCGATCCGCACTGACGGTCGACGGTCGTGCCGGGCACGGTCTCGGGCCAACCGGCGGCGAGCACGGCGTTGCGGGCCACGTTGAGGCTCTGCTCGCCGACCTGCATGACGCACCCCATCACCACGTCGTCGATGCCGGCCGGGTCGACCTGGGTGCGCTCCGCCAGCGCGGTGAGCACGTGGGCGGCGAGATCGACGGCGTGCCAGTCCTTGAGGCGGCCGTTGCGCTTGCCGAGCGGCGTGCGGACCGCGTCGACGATGACGGCGGTCGTGGAAGAGGACTTCATGGCGGTGGCCTCCTGTCGGTCGAGCGCGTCGACGTCGGGTGGGACGCGCGCGCCTCAGTCTGCCCTCCTGCGCGCGCGATGCGGTAGTTGATCCCGAGGATGACCACGAGGAGGCTGCGGGCGATGAGGGCCACGGCGCGCAGGGTGGTCGCGGTGGACTGGCCGACCTTGCGGGGTCGGATCGGGACGCCGATCTCCTTCACTTGGTAACCGGCGCGCCCGACGGCGACGATCGCCTCGAAGGTGTCGCCCAGGTAGTGGGCGGGGAATCGCCGCGCGAACCGGTCGAGCACCGGCGTGGCGATCAGGCGGAAGCCCGAGGTCACGTCCGAGATGCGGGTGCGGCAAGCGCGCCCCGCGATGCGGGAGAGCACCGCCATCGCGAGCCGGCGCGGGCGCGGGATGCGCCGGGCGTGCGCGGGGTTGCGGAACCGGCTCCCGAGCACGACGTCGGCGCCCGTCTCGCGCCAGGAGCGCACGAGGTCGTCGAGGTGTTCGGTCGCGTGCTGCCCGTCGGCGTCGCACTGGATGACCGCGGGGTAGCCGGCGCGCTGCGCGTATCGGAACGCCGTCTGGAGCGCGCCACCGACGCCGAGGTTGCGCTCGTGGCGCAGGACGGTCGCGCCGGCACTCGCGGCACGGCTGCCGGTGTCGTCGGTGGACCCGTCGTCGACGACGATGACGCCGTACCCGTGTTGGCGCGCACCAGAGACGACCTCGGCGATCGTCGCCGCCTCGTTGAGGGCCGGGACGACGACGAGGACGTCGCCTCGTTCGATCACAGGTGCGCTCCTCGCGGCGTCACGATCCCGCGCGAGGGGGTCCCTCCTCGAGGCGCGCGAGACGCTCGCGGAGCAGGGCGTTCTCCTGGGTGAGCGAGTCGACCTTGCGCTGCGTCCCGGAGATGCTGATCGTCAGCTGCACGAAGAGAGCCGCGGAGCCGATGGATGCGACGGCGACGAGGAACGCCGTCGGGGAGAGCCGGAGCCACTCGGCGATCGGCTCGACGACGGGGACGATGAGCGCGGCGAAGATGCCGAGCGCGGCGAGCGAGAGCCAGCCCATCGTGTAGCGGAAGCTGATGCACCCACGGCGTCCGAGTCGTAACACGACGACGGCGAAGACGACCGACGCGACTGCCACCTCCACCGCGTGCAACGTCTGCTGCGTCATCGAGGCGTCAGGTTATGGCTGCTGACGGGCTCATAGAAGGTCCGCGCGATCCTCGCCACGTGGGCGGGATCGAGCCGTGTTCTGCACACCCCCGCGTTGACCTCTGCAGCGCGGTCGACCAGCGCGTCGTCCCGGAGCGCGCGGCGCATCTCCTGCACGAGCGCGTCGTGGTCGCCGAGACTCACGAGCGACCCCGAGACCCCGTGTTCGACCCACTCCTCCGCGCACGACGTCGTGGTCTGGATCGGGTACGCGCCCCGCGACATCGCCTCCAGCATGGACGTGCTGATCGCGTCC
>JBEBCD010000013.1:0-11068 GCA_041158045.1 Actinomycetota bacterium
CGCCACGACGGCGTCGACGGCGTCGCGGCCGTCGGCACCTGGCTCACGACCCCCGACGCGCTCGAGGCGATGCGTCGCGACCTCGCGGTGCGGCTCGTGCGCCACCCCGACGGCCTCGAGGTCGCGCGCCTGGACCCGCGCGAGCGGGCCGTGGTCGCGGGTCTCCCGGACGTCGTCGTCGCCCACGGCGTGGCGCGGATCCGCGGCGCGGACCCGATCGCGGAGCATCCCTACGTCGCGCTGTTCGCCCGTGCCGGCGTGCAGCCGCCGGACGCCAAGGGCCTCGATCGCAACGTGGTGCGCCAGCTCGTGCAGCGCGGCATGCTCGTCGAGAGCGACGGCGTCGTCTTCCACGCGGGCGTCGCCGACGCCGCGCGGCCGCACGTGCGCGCGCTGCTCGCGGCGCACCCCGCCGGCTTCACCGTCTCGCAACTGCGCGAGCGCCTCGGCATCACGCGCAAGCACGCGGTGCCGCTCGCGGCGCTGCTCGACCGCCTCGGCGTCACGCGCCGCGACGGCGACGCCCGTGTGGGTGGCGCGCGGCTCTAGTCGCGGCCGCGGCGCTCGCGGTAGTCGCGGGCGGCGCCGACGAGCGGCTCGACCTCGAGCGTCACGCCGTCGATCGCCACCACGCGCAGGCCGTCGCCGTCGGCGATCGGCGTCGCGCGGTTGGTCCGCGCCCGCCAGGTCGCGCCCTCGACGCGGGCCACGCCGTCGGGCCCGATCGCGCCGACCGCGACGCCCTCGCGGCCGATCATCCATTCGCGGCCGATCGTCGGGGTGGCGAAGCGGGTGCGCACCATGCTCGGCATGCCGACGGTGAAGGCGAGCACGGTGCCGACGACCGCGGTCACGAGGGTCGCGACGGGGAGGCGGATGGGTCCCGCGTCGCTCGGGCCGAAGATCGTGAGGGCGGCGACGACGTAGAGCGCCGTGCCGACGGCGGTGAACAGCCGGGGGATGCCCACCTGGACGTCGATCGCGAAGGCGACCATCGCCGCGACGAGCGCCACGGCCCCGAGCGGGCGGATCGGCAGCACCGCGACGCCGTGACCGGCGAGGACGATGCACGTCGCGGCGACGGACCCCGCGATGCCGATCCCGGCGGTGAACAGCTCGAAGATGAGCAGCGCGAGGCCGATCGTGGCGAGGAGGAAGGTCACGGCGGGGCTCGCGACGGTGTGGAGCAGGCGCTCCCACGCCCCGAGCTTGAAGAACCGCGCGGTCGTCGCCTCGCGCACGACCTGGTCCGTCCCCCCGCCGCCCGACGCCGTCGCGTCCTGCACCGTGTCGCGCACCGTGTCGAGCACGACGCCGCGGGCGGCGAGGCCGTCCATCGCGAGCAGCATGTTGCGCACCACGGGGACGCCGTCGTCGGGGATGTCGAGGCGCAGCGCGCCGAGCTCGCGCGCCCGGGTCTCGTCGAGCAGTCCGGTGCGCAGCTCGTCCGTCGCGGCGCCGAACGACAGCGTCGTCCCGCCGGGGGCGAGCAGTCGCCCCGTGCGGCCGATCTCGGTCCCGGGCGCCATCGCGGACACGTCGGCGGCGGCCACGAGCTGGGCGGCGGCGCCCATCGCCCGCGCCGTCGTGGGGCCGACCCACACGCCGATCGGCACGCGGGAGGCCGCGATGCGCTCGAAGAGCGCCTCGATCCGCGCCCGCGAGGCGACCGCGCCGTCGGAGTCGACCTGCAGCACGAGCGCCTGCGCCTCCCCCGACTCCGCGCGCGCGATGGCGCGCTCGATCGAGTGCACGACGACGTCGTCGACGAGCCCGTTGACCTCCACGACGTCGACGGGTGCGAGCGCCCCGGCGTCGGCGTCGCCCGCCGCGAGTGCGACGGCCGGCGACGCGCACGCGGCCGCGAGGCACGCGACGGCGAGCGTGCGGCGCATCACGGCGCATCACCGTACCGTGCGCCGCCCGCGGAGCCCGCGCGCGGCGCGGGGTAGCATCGCCGCGTGCACGTCATCGTCGCGACCGACGCGCAGTGGGTGCTGGACGAGGTGCACGCCGCGCTCGCCACGCCCGAGACGTCCTTCACCGTCTGCACCGACGGCCGTGACGTGACGCGGGCCGTGCTCGCGCGCCGGCCTGATCTCGCCGTGCTCGACCTGCAGTCCGGCTCGATGGGTGCGATGGCCGTGACGATGAACCTGCGGCTCGACCACAGCGGTGGGCGCGTGCCGCACGTGCCGGTGCTGATGCTCCTCGACCGCGCGGCCGACGTGCACCTCGCGCGACGCAGCGGCGCCGAGGGCTGGCTCATCAAGCCGCTGGATGCCCTGCGGCTGCGCCGCGCCGCGGCCGAGGTGGCCGGCGGCGGCACGTGGAAGGAGTCGGCGACGCCGGGAGCCGTTGCGGGGTCCCGCAGTTAGGATCCTCGGGCCAACCAGCCGGGGAGTAGCGCAGCTTGGTTAGCGCGCCACGTTCGGGACGTGGAGGCCGGGAGTTCAAATCTCCCCTCCCCGACCACGCTCGGGGACCCGTCGCGCCTAGGCGCGCGTCAGCCCCTCCCGCACGAGGATCTCGGCGATCTGCAGCGCGTTGAGGGCCGCGCCCTTGCGCAGGTTGTCGTTGGAGACGAAGAGCGCGAGCCCGCGCCCGCCCTCGACCGACTGGTCGGCGCGGATGCGCCCGACGTAGCTCGGGTCCTTGCCGGCCGCCATGAGCGGGTGCGGCACGTCCACCACGGCGACGCCCGGCGCGTCGCGCAGGATCTTGGTCGCCATCTCGGGCGTGATCGGCCGCTCGAACTCGCAGTGGAGGGCGAGCGAGTGCCCGGTGAAGACCGGCACCCGCACGCAGGTGCCCGACACACGCAGGTCGGGGATGTGGAGGATCTTGCGGCTCTCGTCGCGCAGCTTGCGTTCCTCGACCGTGTCGCCCGAGCCGTCGTCGACGAAGTCGCCGGCGTGCGGCACGACGTTGAAGGCGATCGTGGCGGGGAACTTGTCCGCGGCGGGGAACGACACGGCCGCGCCGTCGTAGGTCAGGGTGGGGGCGCTCGAGACGGCCGCGTTGACCTGGCCGTCCAGCTCGGCGACGCCGGCGACGCCCGCGCCGCTGACCGCCTGGTAGGTGCTCGCGACGAGCCGCACGAGGCCGGCCTCCTCGTGGAGGGGCTTGAGCACCGGCATCGCCGCCATCGTCGTGCAGTTGGGGTTGGCGATGATCCCCTTGCGCGCCTCGTGCACGTCCCCGGGGTTCACCTCGGAGACCACGAGCGGGACGTCGGGATGCATGCGCCAGGCCGAGGAGTTGTCCACGACGATCGTGCCGTGGCTCGCGTAGCGCTCCGCGAGGGCCCGCGAGGTGGTCGCACCGGCGGAGAAGACCGCGATCCCGAGCCCGCTCACGTCGGCGGTGGCCGCGTCCTCGACGACGATCCGGCGACCCTGCCACTCGATCTCGGAGCCGGCCGACCGCGCCGAGGCGAAGAACCGCACCTCGTCGGCCGGGAAGCGACGCTCCGCGAGCACCGCGCGCATGACGTTGCCCACCATGCCGGTGGCGCCGACGATGCCGATCTGGCGGATGCCGCGGGTCACCCCGTCACGCTATCCGTGCGACCAGCCACCAGTGCCCGCGGTGCAGGCGTCGCAGCGAGGTGACGCGCACGCGCGGATCGTCCTGCACCGTCGCGCCGCGCTTCATCGCGACGAAGACGCGCGGCTCGACGAGCCGCGCGCCCAGCGCGTCGAGGACCGCGCGCACGCCGAGACGGTTGGCCTGCCAGCCGAGGCGCGTCGCCCACCGCCATCGTGCCGCCCGTGCGCCGAGCCCGGGCACCCGCCACGCCGCGCGCACGAGCGCGCCGAGGGGCAGGAGCACCGCGTCGGCGCGCGTCCAGCCGCGGAAGTTGAGGGCCACGGTGCCCCCGGGCCGCGTGGCGCGCACGGCCTCCCGCGCGAGCTCGATCGCGACGTCGGGTGCGCAGTGCTGGAGCGTGATGTAGGAGAAGGCGAGGTCGACGTCGGCGTCGGGCACGTCGATGCGCCGGCCGTCCACGACGCGCGCGGTGCGCAGCCGCGCGGGGTCGCCGTGGCGCGCCACCGTCTCGCGGCAGCGCTCGAGGAAGGCGGGGTCGACGTCGGCCGCGACGACCGAGCCCGCGCGCCGGGTGAACGCGGCGGTCATCCGCCCGATCCCGCAGCCGAGCTCGAGCATTCGCCCGCCCGCGAGGTGCGGGCCCTCGAGGCCGAGCACGCGCAGGTAGCGGCGCACCTCGCGCTCGCCGGTGGCGACGAAGCCCGCGAGCGTGAGTCCGTCACCGACCTCGTTGTTGAAGACCCACCCGGTCTCGCGCACGACCTCGTCGGCGTCGACGTCCCGGTCGGTGGCGTCGCCCGCGCGCCGCCAGGGCACGAGGTGCGTGCGACGACCCACCCCGCCCGCGCCTACTTCCGCTCGGGGAGCGGCGCGGAGTAGTCCGACCCGCTGTCGAGGTCGAACGCGGTGTGGAGCGCGCGCACGGCGGTCTCGAGCATCGGCGCGGCGACCACGACCGAGATGCGGATCGTGGAGGTGGAGATCATCTCGATGTTGACGCCGTGGTCCGCGAGGACGCGGAACATGCGCGCCGCGATGCCCGGGCTCGACTTCATCCCCGCGCCGACGAGCGAGATCTTGGCGATCCCGTCGTCGTGCGTCACCGCGCCGGCGCCGATCGAGGCGGCCACGTCGCGCACGATCCGCTCGGCTCGCGCGAGGTCCGCCGTCGGGCAGGTGAACGACACGTCGGTCGTGCCCGCGGTCGAGGTGTTCTGCACGATCATGTCGACGTTGACGCCGCCCGCGGCGAGCGGCTCGAAGATCGCGGCCGAGACGCCGGGGCGGTCGGGGACCGACTGCACCGTCACCTTGGACTCGCTCGCGTCGTGCACGACGCCGGAGATCACCGGCTCTTCCATGGCTCCATCCTTTCCCATCGCGCCCGCGGGGCGCTCGTCGCTGACCCAGGTGCCGGGCTCCCACGTGAAGCTGGACCGCACGTGGATCGGCACCTGGTGGTTGCGGGCGAACTCGACTGCGCGCAGGGCCAGCACCTTGCTGCCCGCGCCCGCCATCTCGAGCATCTCGTCGAACTGCAGCCAGGCCAGCTTGCGGGCCTGGGGCACGAGCCGGGGGTCGGCGCTGAAGACCCCGGTGACGTCGGTGTAGATCTCGCAGGCGTCCGCGCGGAACGCCGCGGCGAGGGCCACGGCCGTCGTGTCGCTGCCGCCCCGCCCGAGGGTCGTGATCTCGCGGTCCACGCTCACGCCCTGGAAGCCGGCGACGACCGCCACCTTGCCCGCGGCCAGCGCCTCCCGCACTCGGTCGCCGCGGACCTCGAGGATCTTGGCCCGCGTGTGCGACGTGTCGGTGATGATGCCGACCTGGCTGCCGGTGAAGCTCACGGCCTCGACGCCCGCGTCGTGCAGCGCCATGCACAGCAGCGACATGCTGATGCGCTCGCCGGTGGTGAGCAGCATGTCCATCTCGCGCCCCGGCGGATCCGCCGAGACCTGGCGCGCGAGCTCGATGAGGTTGTCCGTCGCCTTGCCCATCGCCGACACGACCACGACGAGGTCGTCACCCGCGGCGCGCGCATCGGCGACGTGGCGCGCGACGCGGCGCATGCGCTCCGGGTCCGCGACCGACGTGCCGCCGTACTTTTGCACGATGAGTGCCACGGACACCGCACGCTAGCGGTGCGTGCGCATCGCGCCCGATGCGACGCGGGTGCGTCGGTATCCTGAGCGCACCGTGACGACTGCCAAGCGCATGCGCAAGAAGGAAAACCGTCGTCGCGGCCTCGATGCGCGGGCGCGTTCGTCGCGCCGCCGCTCGGTGCGCCGCCGCATCACGCAGGCATTCGCCGTGGTCATCGCGATCGTGGCGCTCGCCGGCACCGTGTTCGTCACCGGCGGTGCGCAGGACGACGCGGCGGACGACGCGACCGACGCGGCGACGACCGAGACGACGCTCGACCCGTCGGCCGCCGGCGACGGGACCGCGGCGTCGGCCGATGCCGAGCCGCTCGGCACGCCGTTCGGCGACGGCGAGTGCGCCCCCGCGGCGGGCACCGCGGCACCCGTGCGCGAGTTCGCCGCCGCGTTCCGCGACTGCCTCGAGGACGGCGTGGAGTACCGCGCCGTCGTCTCGACCAACCACGGCGACCTCACGATCCTCCTCGATCCGTCCGCGGCCCCCGGTGCGGTCAACAACTTCGTCAACCTCGCGCGCTCCCGCTACTTCGACGACACCACCTGCCACCGTGTCATCCCCACGTTCGTGGTGCAGTGCGGCGACCCGACGGCGACCGGCGCCGGCGGCCCCGGCTACCGCTTCACCGACGAGCTGCCCGCCGAGGGCGCCTACGAGGTCGGCAGCATCGCGATGGCCAACGCGGGCCCCGACACCAACGGCAGCCAGTTCTTCATCGTGACGGGCGAGCAGGGCGCGACCCTGCCGCCGTCCTACACCCTCTTCGGCCGGGTGACCGACGGGCTCGCGACGACCGTGCCCGCGCTCGACGCGCTCGGCAACCCCGACCCGGCGGCCAACGGCGTGCCGCCGCTCGAGGAGATCCGCATCACCCGGGTGGTCATCGAGACGACGACGGGCGGCTGACGAGCGCGGCGCGCATCGCGGCCATCGCCGCGTCGCCCACTCCGTGCGCCCGCAGGTATCCCTCCGCGCCACCGTGGTCGCGGTGCAGGTCGGCGAGGATCACCGTCATCGCGCGCGGGTCCGCGGCGACGAAGGCGCGCGGCACGCGGTCGAAGCGCTCGGCGAGCTCGGGCAGGTGCACGCGCGCCCACGCGATCTTGCGCGCCATCGCCTCCTCGGTGAGCCCGTAGTCGGCGGCCACCCACTCGTCGGGCACGCCCAGGCTGGAGAGCACGAGCGCAGTGAGGATGCCCGTGCGGTCCTTGCCCGCCGCGCAGTGGTACACGGCGGGCTGCACGCCCGCATCGGAGAGGAGGGTGAATGCGCGCGCGAAGCGCGCGGCGCTCTCCTCGAGCATCACGCGGTACGCCCAGACGAGGAAGTCCGCGACGTCGTCGTAGCTCGGCGTCTGCATCTCGCCCCACGTGGCGTCGACGATCGAGACGTGGTGCCAGTCGACGGGGTGCGCGTCCACGGGGAACGCGCCGTGGCGCTCCACCTCGCGCTCGGTGCGCAGGTCGACCACGGTGCGCACCCCGAGCCGCGCGAAGGTCGAGAGGTCCTCCCCGTCGAGGCGCTGCAGCCCGTCGGCGCGGTACAGCCGGCCCCAGGTGATCCTCCCCCCGTCCGCCGTCGGGTAGCCACCGATGTCGCGCAGGTTGTGCACCGCCGACATCGTGACGACGCGGCGCGGGTGTCGCAGGTCCTCCAGCAGCACGCGACCACGGTAGGCGCGCTGGTACGGTCGCGCCGTGCCCCTGCGCGTCGGCATCGTGGGCTCCGGGATCATGGCGGGCGGCATCGCCGAGGTCGTCGCGCACGCGGGCCACGACGTGGTGCTGCGCTCGCGCACGCGGGACGGTGCCACGACGACGCGCGACGGCGTGGCATCCGCCACGGCCCGCCGGGTGGCCAAGGGCTCGCTCGCGGAGGCCGACCGCGAGGCGCTGCTCGGGCGCATCCAGCCGACGGACCGCCTCGAGGACCTCGCGGCGTGCGACGTGATCATCGAGTCGATCGTCGAGGACGCCGCGGCCAAGCGCGCGATCCTCGCCGAGGTCGGTCGCGTCGCCGCGCCGGGGGCGCTCCTCGCGACCAACACGAGCACGCTGCCCGTCGAGGACCTCGCCGCCGCCTCGGGTCGCGCCGGCGAGTTCTGCGGCATCCACTTCTTCAACCCCGCGACCGCGCTGCCACTCGTCGAGGTGGTGCGCCCCGCGAGCGCCACGCCCGCCACGGTCGCGCGCGCGATCGAGTTCGTCCGCGGGCTCGGCAAGGAGCCGATCGAGGTGGCGGACCGCGCCGGCTTCGTGGTCAACGCCCTGCTGTTCCCGTATCTCAACGCGGCGGTGGCGATGCACGAGGCCGGGGTCGCGTCGATCGCCGACATCGACGCCGCGATGCGGGGCGGCGCCGCCCACCCGATGGGGCCGTTCGCCCTGCTCGACCTCGTCGGCATCGATACCGCGGTCGCGATCCTCGACACGCTCCATGCGCGACTCGGCGACCCCGCCTGCGAGCCGCGCCCGACGCTCCGCGCGATGGTGCGCGAGGGCCGCCTCGGGCGCAAGACGGGGCGCGGCTTCCACGACTACCGCACGTGAGGCCCTGGGACGCCCCGCCGCGCGACGCGGGCGTCACCGAGTGGGTGATCCCGCCGCCCAGGCGTTGGCCCGAGCACGACGTCGTCGGCGCCGGTGGCGACCTCGCGCCGTCCACGCTCGTCGCGGCGTACCGCGCGGGGATCTTCCCCATGCCGGGCCCGGAGGACCGCCTGCTCTGGTGGTCGCCGATGCGCCGCGGCGTCGTGCCGCTGGACGGCCTGCGCGTCACGCGCTCGATGCGCCGCAGCGCGCGCCGCTACGAGGTCCGCGTCGACACGTGCTTCGACATGGTGGCGCGGGCCTGCGCGGCGCCGCACCGCGAGGGCGGGTGGATCACGCCCGAGTTCGTCGACGCGTACGACCGGCTGCACCGGCTCGGCTGGGCGCACTCGTTCGAGGCCTTCGACGAGGGCGGGCTGCTCGCGGGCGGCCTCTACGGCGTGCGCGTGGGGGGCCTCTTCGCGGGCGAGTCGATGTTCCACATCCTCCGCGACGCGAGCAAGGTCGCGCTCATGGCGCTCGTCGACGCGATGCGCGACTCCGGCATGCGCCTCCTCGACGTGCAGTGGGTGACGCCGCACCTCGCGTCGCTCGGCGCCGTGGCGATCCCTCGCGCCGAGTACCTGCGGCGTCTCGCCGACGCGCTGGCGACCGACGGCTCGTAGCCTGACCGCGTGACCGATCGCCCGGCCGGCGCGCCCCGGCGCGACGAGCCGTGGCTGATGCGCACGTACTCCGGCCACTCGACGGCGGCCGCGAGCAACGCGCTCTATCGGACCAACCTGGCGCGCGGCCAGACCGGCCTCTCGATCGCCTTCGACCTGCCGACGCAGACCGGGTACGACCCCGACCACCCGCTCGCGCGGGGCGAGGTGGGCAAGGTCGGCGTGCCCGTGGCGCATCTCGGCGACATGCGCCGCCTGCTGGACGGGATCCCCGTCGCCGAGACCAACACGTCGATGACGATCAACGCGACGGCGCCGTGGCTCCTCGCGCTCTACGTGGCCCTCGCGGGGGAGGGCGGCACGTCGCCGTCTGCGTTGCGCGGCACGACGCAGAACGACGTGCTCAAGGAGTACCTCTCGCGCGGCACGCACATCTTCCCCCCGGCCGCCTCCCTGCGCCTCACGGTCGACCTCATCGCGTGGTGCGCGCGGCACGCCCCGCGGTGGAACCCGATCAACGTCTGCTCGTACCACCTGCAGGAGGTCGGCGCGACGCCCGTGCAGGAGGTCGCGTACGCGCTCGCCAACGCCGTCGACGTCCTCGACGCGGTGCGGGCGAGCGGGCGCGTCGGCGACGACGAGTTCCCGCGCGTGTTCGCGGCCACGTCGTTCTTCGTCAACGCCGGCATCCGCTTCGTCGAGGAGGCGTGCAAGATGCGCGCCTTCGTCGCCCTGTGGGAGCGCATCGGCCGTGAGCGCTACGGGATCGACGACGAGCGTGCCCTGCGCTTCCGCTACGGCGTGCAGGTCAACTCGCTCGGCCTCACCGAGGCCCAGCCGGAGAACAACGTGCAGCGCATCGTGCTCGAGATGCTCGGCGTCACGCTCTCGCGCCGCGCCCGCGCCCGCAGCGTGCAGCTCCCGGCGTGGAACGAGGCGCTCGGCCTGCCCCGCCCGTGGGATCAGCAGTGGGCGCTGCGCATGCAGCAGGTGCTCGCGCACGAGACGGACCTCCTCGAGCACGAGGACGTCCTCGACGGCTCCCACGTGGTCGAGCGCCGCACGCGCGAGATCGCCGACGCGGCGTGGGCCGAGCTCGGGGAGGTGCTCGCGCTCGGCGGTGCCTACGCCGCGGTCGAGACGCTGAAGGGCCGCCTCGTCGCGAGCATGGCGCAGCGCACGGCGCGCATCGCGAGCGGCGAGCAGACCGTCGTCGGCGTCAACGCCTTCGTCGAGTCGGCGCCGTCGCCGCTCGCCGGCCCCGACGCGATCCTGCGCCCGTCACCCGAGGCCGAGCGGGAGGCGCTCGAGGGGCTCGCGGCCTGGCGCGCGGCGCGCGATGCGGGCGCCTGGCACGACGCGATGGCGGCGCTGCGGACGGCCGCGGCGGACCCCGACGGCGACGTGACGGCGGCGTCCGTCGAGCTCGCGCGCGCGGGCGGCACGACGGGCGAGTGGGCCGACGCGCTGCGCGAGGCATGGGGCGAGTACCGCGCACCCACGGGCGTCGCGCGTGCGGGCGGCGTGCACGCCCCGCGACTCGCGGCGGCGCGGGAGCGCGTGAAGGCGATGGCGGGCGGGCCCCCGAGGCTCCTCGTGGCCAAGCCGGGCCTGGATGGCCACTCGAGCGGCGCGGAGCAGATCGCGGTGGCCGCGCGCGACGCGGGCATGGAGGTCGTGTACGGCGGCATCCGCCTCACGCCGGCGCAGATCGCCGCGGCCGCGCGCGACGAGGACCCCGACGTGATCGGGCTCTCGATCCTCTCGGGCTCGCACCTCGAGCTCGTGCCGCAGGTGCTCGACGGATTGCGCGGTGCCGGCGTGGACGCGCCGGTCGTCGTCGGCGGCATCATCCCCGAGACCGACCGGGCGCCGCTCGCGCGGCTCGGGGTCGCGGCGGTCTACACGCCCAAGGACGTGGACGTCGCGCGCATCATCGGCGACCTGCTCGACCTCGTCGCCGCCCGCCGCGCCCGCTGACCCCCGCCGCTCAGGGCTTCATCGTCGTCGAGGGGGCGATCGGCACGAAGCCCGTCGCCGGCGGCATCACGAGCTCCCAGCCCGCCTCCACGCGGTCGGGGTCGGCGATGTCGTTGAGGTCCATGAGGGCCCGCATGTCGACGCGGAAGGTCTCGGCGATCGAGT
>JBEBCD010000014.1:0-30352 GCA_041158045.1 Actinomycetota bacterium
GGGAGCGACTCGACCGCTGACACCGGCCCCGAGCGAGCCCGTGCTCGGAGCGGCGGCGACGTCGACGCGGTCCGCGTGCGACGTATTACGACCGATGCATCAATAGGGGCACCTATGCCCCCCTCCCCCGTGCGTGCCAGCCATCGCAGGTGACGGAAGTACCGCACCGATCGCTTGACGTGCATCGAGCCGGTCGACTGGATACATGTCCGCATGTCGGGACCGTGCCGAGAGAATGGTCGTGATGCGGATCCTCATCGACCGACTCGTCGTGGAGCAGCAACCAGCACTCGATCGGATCGCACGCGCGACCCCCGGGGTAGAGCGCACCGAGTACTTCAGCCCGTACGACGACCCGACGGTGATCGTCGACAACGCGCGACGGGTGCGGCCCGACCTGATGCTCCTGAGCAGCTGGTGGCTGACGATGCACCCCCTCCTCGAACAGATGATCGAGCTCGGCGGGATCCCGAACGCGCGACGAGTGCTGGCGGCGTGCGAGACGAGCGACGCGCTCAAGGTGAAGGCGGCGTGGCGCGGATACTTCGACGTCCTCGAGCTGGGATGTCGGAGTGCTGCAGACGCGCACACCGGCACGGCCCTCGTCCGCGACCTGCGCCGCGCGGTGCTCGGCGTGTCCCGTCTCGACCGCGACGGGCTCTGGGGACGGGTGGCCCGCCCCGTCGTGCCGGTCACGCGCCGGTGCGTCGACCTCACGGAGGTCGAGCGGGACATCACCGAGCTCGTCTGCATCGGGCTGCGCGACCACGAGATCGGCGCGGCACTCCACATGTCGACCCAGACGGTGAAAAATCGCCTCAGCGCCATCCTCGGCCGCTGCGATCTCGCCACTCGGACCGAGCTCGCCACCCGCTATTCGCACCACCTGCTCGCAGTGCACCTGTCGGAGTGGATCAACGAGCAGACGCCCCGGAGGCAACGGCCCTCGGCGTCCTGCGGCGCACCGCGACCCGGCGCCGCTCGCTAGCCCCCGGCCGACCGACGGCGGCGCACGCTCGGGACGGGCGTCGCCGCACGCCCGTCCCGATCCGGGACGACGCGCGTCCCGGATCGTCGCCGACGCGCACGGCGGGACGCACGTGACCGATACACCTCCCCATGCGGTCACCCGACCGCATCACACAGGAGGTACCCACATGAAGAACCTGACCATCAGGCTCCTCTCGACGATCCAGTCGCACCCGCGCTGGAACGACGAGGGGGCCGTCAGCGCGGAATACGGAGTGCTGCTCGCCGGCGTCGTCGCCGTCGTGGCAGTCGCCGCGGCCGCGCTCGGCGGCCGCGTGGGCGACGTCTTCGACGCCGTCCTGCCGTGACCATCGGTCACTCGGCCCCCGGCCCCCGTCGGGGGCCGAGTGACTCGGGGGCCGCCGCCGTCGAGTTTGCCCTCGTCGTGCCCGCACTGCTCACCCTGCTCTTCGCGATCGTGACCCTCTCCTCCGTCTTCTTCGACCAACTGCACCTGCAGGCGGCCGCCCGCGACGCCGCGCGCGCCGGGTCGGTGGCCGTCACGCAGGCCTGCGCGGTGGCCGACGACCGGCTCGCGACCAACGACATCGGCACCCACACCTGCACCGTCGTCCACGACTGCACCACCGGCACGGTGACCGTCGCCCTCACCGCCACCCGCAGCTACGCCGTGCCGCTGCTCGGGGACCGCACCGTGTCGCTCGATGCCAGCTCGTCGTACGTCTGCGCCACCACGGGCGGGGCGTGATGCGCGCCACGCACCGCGCGGCACGCAGACGGTCGCGTGACCGCCGCGCGGACGAGGGTGCCGTCGCCGTGCTCGTCGCGATCACCCTCATCCCCCTCGTGATGGGACTCGCCGTCGTCGTCGACTCGGGCCGCGCCTGGGCCGAGCGCGCCGCGCTGCAGAACGCCGTCGAGGTCACCACCGCGTCCGCGGCCATCGCGTGGATGACGACCGGCGCCGTGTGCCCCGCGGCGAGCCTCGCCTACCTCACCCGCGACGACGCGACGCCCGACGGCCACACCTGCACGACCACCGGCACCTCGAAGAACGGCACGATCACCGTGCGGGCCACCGACGCGACCCCCCTCTACTTCGCCGGCCTCATCGGCCGCCCCACGGCCGCGCTCGAGGCGAGCACCACCGCGCGCATCGGGTCCGTCGGCTCGCTCGCCAACGTCTGGCCGATCGCCCTGTGCGACCACCACCCATCCCTGATCGCATGGCGCGACTCGGGCTACTCCCTCACGACGAACTACGTGATCTCCATGCAGGGCAGCACCAACTACTGCGGCGGCAACGCGGGCGGCAACTGGGGCGTCCTCGACTTCAACGGCGGCCAGAACTCGACCGGCGAGACCACCTCGTGGGTCACGTCCGGGTGGCCCGAGCTGCTCGACGTCGGCGACGTGGTGGCGGGCAACCCGGGTGGCGTCACGGCCTCGATGGGCATCCAGCAGAAGGTCGGCTCGACGATCCTCATCCCGCTCTTCGACCGTGCCACCCTCACGGGCAGCAACACCACGTATCGCATCTCGGGCTTCGCCCGCGCGACGCTCGTGGCGGCCCACCT
The DNA here is from genome assembly GCA_041158045.1 of Actinomycetota bacterium. GTDB lineage: Bacteria > Actinomycetota > Acidimicrobiia > Acidimicrobiales > Ilumatobacteraceae > CAXRBC01. Next base: position 2,568 of record JBEBCD010000014.1, read on the forward strand.
CTCGGGCGCCGCGGGATCGCGCTCGCTCACCGTCCGCTTCCAGACCGGCATCGTCGACCGCGAGAGCGGCTCGGGCGGGATCGGCAGCGGCGGCAACTACGGCATCACCAGCTGGGCCATCTGCGCCCACGACCAGACAGGAGCATGCTCATGACACCACTGCGACGAATGAGGAAGTACGCGCCGGCGGCACTCGCGTTTGCCTGCGCCCTCGGGGGCACGCTGCTCGTGCTCCCGCGCACCGACGCCACCGCCGACGCCGAGTCGCGGGTGCCCGTCGTCGTGCTCACCGCCACCCTCCCCCGGGGAGCCGGCACGGACGAGGTGCGACGCCACGCGGAGGTGCGCGAGCTCGCCCCCGAGGCCGTGGCCGACGGCGCGCTCGCGAGCCTCGACGAGCTGCCGGAGGGGGTGCTCGCGGCGGCCACCGCCTCGGGCCAGCAGCTCACCGACCTCTCCTTCGCCGCCGACCGCGTCGCCGCGATCGGGCCCGGATACGTCGTCACGTCGGTACGACTCGCCGCCGAGCAGTGGCTCGGTGCGGTCAAGGTCGCGGGGACGACCGTCGACGCCTGGGCCATCTCCGAGGATGACGGCTCCGTGGCGCCGATCGCGACCGGCGCGATCGTGGTCGACGCTCCGGCCGTCGACGACGTGCAGCCGGGCGAGGACGCCGTCGTGGCCATCGCGGTGCGGCGCGAGTCGCTCGCGGAGGTGCTGCGCGCGGCCACCCACGCCCGCGTCTGGCTGGTGGGCGGATGACCGCGGTGGTGGACGCGCCCGCGACCGCGGCGCTGGACGCGCCCGCGATCCCGGCGGCTGACGGCGTCGCACGGGTGCCGCGACGCCGACCCGTCGTCGCCGTCGTGTCGCCCAAGGGTGGCAGCGGCAAGACCACCTGCGCCGCCAACCTCGCGGTGGGGATCGCACGACGGATCCCCACGACCCTGATCGATCTCAACGTCTGGTCCGGCGACGTCGAGTGGGCGCTCGGCACCCGGCCGGTGCACCGCCTCGACCACGTGGTGCGCCGGGTCCTCGAGGATCCGACCGTCGAGATCGAGTCGATGCTCGCGCGCCGCGACGACCTCTCGGTGCTCTGCGCCCCGGAGACGCCGATCGCCGCCGACGGCATCGCCCCGGCGGACGCCCTCCTCGTGGTGACGCGGCTCGCGGCGCTCCACCGCGCCACCGTGCTCGACACCGGCCCCGGCGTCACGGACTACACCCTCGGCGCGATCGACGCGGCCTCGCACGTCGTGCTGACGACGGGCACGGACGTGCCCTCGGTGCAGGCCGCCCGCAAGCTCCTCCAGACGATGCGCGCGCTGCGCATGGACGACTCGCGCGCCATGCTCGTGGTGTCACGCGCGGCGTCGGGGGCAGGGCTCAGCATCGCGGAGATCGAGTCGACGCTCGGCCTGGAGACGGCGCTCGCGGTGCCCGACGATCGGGCCGTCGCTGCCTCGATCAGCACCGGGATCCCGATCGCCGAGGCACGTCCCGACTCGCGCCCCGGGCGCGGATACCTCGAGCTCGCCGACGCCGTCCTCGGATGGCCGATCCCCAAGCGCCGCGGCGTGCTCGCCTGGATGCGTCCGTGAGCCTGCGCGCCCGACTCCTGGCACCGTCCGCGCCCCGCACCCCGGGGGGCGACGGCGACGATGCGTGGCTCAGGCTCCACGGCGTCTTCCGCGCGCTCACCGGCGACGCCCGGCGTCGTCTCTCGGATCTCCCCGACCGCGCGACCATGACCGACGCGCAGCTGCGGTCGTCCACCGAGGCCGCGGTCGAGCGCGCGCTCGGCGACGTGGCACCCGACGTGACGGCGGGCGACGCCGACTTCCTCCGCCGTGCCGCGATCGACGACATCCTCGGCTTCGGCCCGATCCAGGACCTCATCGACGATCCGACCGTGACCGAGATCATGGTCAACGGCGCCACCGGCGTGTGGGTCGAACGCGACGGCAGGCTCGTGCGCACCGAGCGGGCCTTCGAGTCCGACGAGCAGCTGCTGCGCGTCGTGGACCGGATGCTCCGTGCATCGGGTCGCCGCGTGGACCAGGCGTCCCCCATGGTCGACGCGCGACTCACCGACGGCTCGCGGCTCAACGTGGTGCTGCCGCCGCTGTCCGTCGACGGCCCGGCCGTGACGATCCGCAAGTTTGCCACCGCCGAACTCGACATGGCAGGACTCGTCGCACAGGGCGCGCTCTCGCGGGAAGCCGCCGACTTCCTCGCCGAGGCCGTCGCCCGCCGCCTCAACGTGCTCGTGAGCGGCGGCACCGGGACCGGCAAGACGACGCTCCTCAACGTGCTGTCCGCCTGCATCGGCCGCGACGAACGCGTCGTCACGATCGAGGACGCCGTCGAGCTCGCACCCCAGATGCCGAACCTCGTGCGCCTCGAGACGCGCCCGCCGAACGCGGAGGGGGCGGGCGAGGTGATCGTGCGCGACCTGGTACGCAATGCGCTGCGGATGCGGCCCAATCGCATCATCGTCGGCGAGGTGCGCGGCAGCGAGACCGTGGACATGCTGCAGGCCATGAACACCGGCCACGAGGGATCGCTCTCGACGGTGCACGCCAACTCGCCGCGCGACGCCCTGCGACGCGTCGAGACGATGGTGATCCTCGGCGGATCCGACCTGCCGCTGCGCGCGATCCGCGAGCAGGTAGCGAGCTCGATCGACCTCGTCGTCCACCTCGTGCGCGACGCCGTGGGACGACGCTTCGTCCAGCGGATCACCGAGGTGACGGGGATGGAGGGGGAACTCATCTCGACCGCCGATCTCTACGAGCGGGCGACGGCATCGGCCCCGCTCGCGCCCACGGGTCTCTCCTCCGCGCGTCTCGGCACGCGCAGCGCCCGATGAACGGCGCGGTGCTCGGGTCGGTGGCGTTCGCCGCCGCGGCCGCGCTCGCGACCGCGCAGGCCGAGTCGCTCGTGCGGGGACGCCGCGAGCGCCACCGCGTGCGCGCGCAGGCGGGCCTCGTGCCCGGCGCGGCGGCCACCGGGTCGGCGGCGCGGACGCGGCGCCGCCTGGTGCCCCACCCGCTGCGCGCGCGACGTCGACGTCGGCGCGACGAACGCCTGACGTCGCAACTGGCACCCGCCCTCGCGCTCGTCGTCGGGCACCTCCGGATCGGCCGCACCATCGGCGCCGCGCTCGGCGAGGTCGTGGACCTGGTCGACGAGCCCCTCCGGTCGGTGCTCACCGAGACGGTCGAGGAGTCGCGACTCGGGGTCCCGGTCGACGGGGTCCTGCAGCGTCTCGCCGCCGACGAGGGCAACCGACACCTCGCCGTGGTCGCGTCCGCGATCGGCCTCCAGCGCCGCCACGGCGGCTCGCTGGTCGAGATCCTCGAGGCCGTCGGCGAGACCATCGAGGAGGAGGATCGGCTGCGCCGCGACGTGCGCACGCTGACGGCGGACAACCGCATCAGTGCCCGCGTCCTGCTCGGCCTGCCGCCCGCCATGGCCGTCGTGATCTCGCTGCTCAACCCCGGGTACGCCGCGCCCCTCGTCACCGATCCGCTCGGCCGCAGGATGTCGATCGCCGGTGCCGTGCTCGCGGTCGTCGGATGGAGATGGCTGCGGAGACTCGGGGATCCCGAGGTGGTGGCCTGATGCTGGTGATCGCCGCACTGCTCTTTGGCACGTCGGCCGCGCTGCTCACCGTGCAGGCCGGACGCACCTCGGTGCGCCGGAGGCGGCGACGCTCCGCGCGACCGATCTCCGGACGCCGCCGCGACCTCATGCTGCGCGCCACGGGCGCGGTCCACGGCACCGACGGCGAGCTCCGGCGCTTCATCCGACGGCGCGTCGGCGGGGTCGCGGGAGCGAGCGTCGCCGCGGTGATGCTGGTCTGGAGCCGACCGACCGGTGCGCGCGTCGCCCTCGCACCGCTCCTGCTCGCCGGCGCGTGGCAGCTGCCCGCCGCGCGTGCCCGGGCCCGCGAGCGGCGCCGCCGCGACGCGGTGGACCTCGAGATCGTGGACGCGCTCGGCGAGATGGTGATGGGCGTCGAGGCCGGCCTCACGCTCGAGGCCGTGATGCGCCTGTATGCGGAGCGGCACTCCACGCCGCTCGCCACCGAGTGCGCCACGCTGCTCGACCGCATCTCGCTCGGCGCGTCGCGCGACACGGCCCTCGCCGAATTCGTCGAGCGGACCCCCACGGAGGGCATCCGTATGTTCGTCGCCGCGGTGCGACAGAACCAGCGGATCGGCGCCCCCCTCGGTGCCGTGTTGCGCCAGCAGGCGGCGACGGCACGACGACGCCGCCGACAGGCCATCGAGGAACGATCCGCCACGCTCGCGATGAAGATGGTGTTCCCCACCGTCTTCTGCATCCTGCCCGCGCTGATGGTCGTGGTCGTCGGTCCGGCGCTCGTGAGGACGCTCGCATCACTCCCCGGCTGAGCTGGACGCTGGCCGCCGCGAGCACCACGGCGGTCTACGGCGGGGCGCTCGCCGCCGCCCTCGCGGGTGCCGGCGCGCCGTGGCTCGCACGCGCGGGGCTCGCCTCGACGGTGCCGGTGATCGCGTCGCTCGTGTCGATCGACGTGACGACGCGCCGCCTCCCGCGCCTGCTCAGCCATGGGGGGCTCGCCGTCGCCCTGCCGCTGCTCCTCGCCGCGCCGCGGCCGGGCGGCGCCGACGCGTGGGGGCCGGTGCGCGGTGCCGTCGCCATGCTCGTCGTCGCCGTCGTGCTGCGCGTCGGGTCGCGCGGTGCGCTCGGGATGGGCGACGTGCACGCCGCGCCGCTCATCGGCGCGGTCGTCGGATGGTTCGACGCCGGACGCGTCGCGACGGTGTGGGCCACCGCCGCGCTCGCGGGCGGGGCCGCGGCGCTCTGGGTGATCGCGAGGGGCCGCGGCCGCGCCGCGCGCCTCCCCTACGGGCCGGTGCTCGTCCTCGGTCTCTGCGCCGCCCTCGCACGACCGTGACCCGCGCGGACCGACCACCGAGCGCCCACGGCGACGGGGCGTTCGACCGGGTGCTCGGCCCGTGGCACGTGACCGCCGCGGGAGTCGCGGTGATCATCGGTGCGGGCATCTTCGTGCTCCTCGGCGAGGCCACGCGCAAGGCCGGCGGCCTCGTGTGGCTCGGATTCGTCGTCGCGGCGGTCCTCAGCGCGCTCACCGCACTCTCGTACATGGAGCTGGCATCGATGTACCCGCGCGCGGGATCGGAGCACGAATTCACCCGGCACGCGTTCCCGGCCCCCGTGCCGTTCCTCACCGGCTGGGCGATGACGACGGCCCTCGTCGTCGCATCGGCGACCGTCGCGCTCGGCTTCGCGCGGTACCTCGGCGAGTTCGTCGACGTCGAGCCCCGCGTCGCGGCGCCCGTGCTCGTGCTCGCGCTGACGGCGGTCTCGGCGGCGGGCATGGAGCGGGCTGCCTGGGTCGTGGTCTCGCTCGGCGCGATCGAGGCCGCCACGCTGCTCGTGGCGATCGCGGCGGGCCTGCCCGACCTGGGCGCGCACTCGCTGTTCGAGGGCCCGAGCGCCGTCGCCGCGAGCGGCGGCGCGATGGGAGGGGTGCTCGCGGCGGCGGCGCTCGCCTTCTTTGCCTTCATCGGCTTCGACGAGGTGATCACGCTGGCCGAGGAGACGCACGATGCGCATCGCACCGTGCCCCGCGCGCTGATGGCGGCCCTCGCGATCTCGACCCTGCTGTACGTGGGCGTGGCGGTCGCCGGCGTGTCGGTGCTCGGTGCCGACGGCCTCGCGGCGTCGCAGCGCCCGCTCGCCGACCTCATGTCGGCGGCCCTCGGCGGCGACTGGGGTCGTGCTGCCGCGGCCGCGGCGCTCCTCAGCACCGCATCGACCGTGCTCCTCGTCGTGACCGCGGCGTCCCGGATGCTCTATGGCATGGCCTCGACGGGCGACCTCCCCGACGTCCTCGCGCGCGTGCAGGCGCGACGAGTGCCGGGCCCGGCGCTCGCGACGACCGCGGTGGTCGCCTCGGTCCTCGCCGCCGTCGGGGAGCTCGCGTGGCTCGCGGCGGCGACGGATGCACTCGTCTACGCGACGTTCGTCGCGACGAACCTGTCGGTGATCGTCCTGCGCTTCCGCGAGCCCGCGACACCGCGACACTTCCGCGTGCCGGGCGCGGTACGGGGCGTGCCCGTCGTGCCGGTGGCGGCCGTGGTGGTCGTCCTCGTCGTCGCGGTGCGGCTCGAGCGCGGTGCGCTCATCGGTGCCGCGGGGGTGCTGGCCGCCGGCGCAGTGGTGTGGGCCCTCAGTGCGAGGAGACCACGACGACCGGGCACTGCGCATGGTTGACCACCTGCGTCGCGACGGAGCCGAGCAGCACGCCGAGGAATCCCCCTCGGCCGCGGCGGCCGACGACGAGCAGATCCGCACCGCGTGCGGCGCTCAGCAGCGACTGCGCGGCCGGACCCCGGGTGACGATCTGGTTGACCACCGCGGCTCCCCGATCGGCGTCGACCCGGCGCATCACCTCGCGCAGCACGCGCTCGGCGCTCGCCTCGAGCTCGGCGTTGGTCGGCATGGTGCCGAGCGCCATGGGATCGAGGAGCGGCGGATAGTCCCAGACGTGGACCACGTCGACCGTCGCCTTGCGGAGATCGCCCTCCCGTAGGGCCCACCGCAACGCGGAGAGAGAGTTCTCCGATCCGTCCGTCCCGACGATGATGCGGTGGGCCCCTTGGGTGATCACGGGATGCACGCAACCACGTCGTGGGCGCACCTGCGATCCACGCACGTCCCGTTCCACGAGGATGGAGCTCACGATCGCGCCCCGGACGTGCCGGGTGCGCGGTCGCGCGCCCGTAGCGTGCGCCACGTGATCGCCTGCGAGCCCAACGCTCCGGGGAGCTGGGCCGACCAGTTGCGCACGCCCACCGCGGCGGACCACAAGTACACGCGCGGCCACGTCGTCGTCTCGGGGGGCTGGCCGCTCACCGGGGCCGCGCGCCTCGCGGCCCGGGCCGCTGCCCGCGCCGGCGCCGGCATCGTGACGCTCGCCGCGCCGCCCCGCGGATGGGCCGTCTACGCGCGCGCGCTCGAGTCGGCCCTCGTGCGTCCCGTGTACGGGCGCATCGCCTGGCGACGACTGCTCGAGGATCCGCGGGTCGGCGCCGTCGTGCTGGGTCCCGGGGCGGGTGCGACACGTCGCACGCGCACGCGCGTGCTCGACACCCTCTCCCTGCGCCGGGACCTGCCGGTCGTGCTGGACGCCGACGCGATCAACGTCTTCGCCGGCGACCCCGAGGGACTCGCCCGCGCCGTGCACGGCGCGGGCTCGTGGTGCGTGCTGACGCCACACCACGGCGAGTTCGTGCGCGTCTTCGGCGAGGAGCTCGGCGCGCGCGAGGCCGCGGCGCTGACCGGCGCGGTCGTCGTGCGCAAGGGACCCCACACCCAGGTGGCCACGCCGGACGGTGCGTGCCGCGAGATGGCCCACGCGCCGCACTGGCTCGCGACCGCCGGCACGGGCGACGTGCTGTCCGGGATCGTCGCGGCGCTCCTCGCCCAGGGCGTGCCGCCCTTCGACGCCGCATCCGCCGCCGTGTGGGTCCAGGCCGAGGCGGCGCGACGCGTCGGACGCGGGCTCGTGGCGAGCGACCTCCCCGACGAGATCCCCGCCGCGATGGATGCGGCGATCGCCGTCGCCCGTGGGGCGATCGCCGTCGGCGGTGACGGCGACGGCGAGGGGGTCTACGTCAGGTGAGGACGTCGCGGCGGTCGAAGGCGACCACCGCCCCCACCATCAGTGCCGCCGCGAAGGCGAGCGCGACGAGGCTCTCCGCCGGGTGGAGGCCGTCCTTGAGCGACTCGACGCCGACGGTCCACTGCATCGGGTTGTAGGGGTTGAGCCGATCCATGACGTCGACCAGCGGCGCGAGCGAGTAGACGACGAACGCCGCGATCGCGATCGCGAGCGCGATGCCGAGCGCCATCGAGCGCCGGCCGCTGACGGCGCCCACCAGCACCGCGATCGCGCCGAACGCGAGACCCGCGAGCGCCGTCGCCCACGACGCCGCGGCGAGTCGCGCGACCGGGACCGACATGTCGACGACCTCCGCGCCGACGCCGAGCGCGACCGCCAGGACGACGCCGAGCCCGAGGACGACGCCCGCCATGGCGGCGATGCGCGTCGCGATGACACGCGAGCGCGAGATCGGGAGGGACAGGAGCACGTCGGCCGTGCCCGCCTCGATCTCGTCGGTGGCGACGCGGGCTCCCCAGGTCACCCCCACGGCGATGAAGATGAGTGGCAACGTCGCAGAGAAGAGCTCCGTCGAGAGGTAGCCGATCGCCGTGCCGTACTCCTCCATGCGAAACATCTTGCGGAAGACCTCGGGGAATGCGTCCGCGAGGTCGCGCATGCCGGACGTCGCGTCCCTCACCGTCGGATAGACGGAGAGCTGGACTGCGACGAGCGCGAGGATCCCCCCGACCCAGCCGGTGATCCCGCGGCGGTGATCGCGGATCGTCTTGGCGAGCAGCGCGACGATCACGCGCGCGGCCCGTCGATGATGCGCATGAAGATGTCGTCGAGGCTCGGGTCGTGGGCGTGCACCCCGACGACCCCGCGCGCGACGGCCTCGCGGAGCAGCGCGGTCTCGGGGCCAACGACGCTGCACGAGAGCGTGCGCCGCGCGACGTGGACGTCGCTCACGCCGGGGATCGCACGGAAGGGCTCGGGATCGACCGCGGCCGGGAACTCGAGGTCGATGGTCCGGGTGAAGCGGGACTTCAGCATCGCGACGTCGTCGACGACCGCGAGGCATCCCTCGCGCATCACGGCGACCCGGTCCGCCAGTCGCTCCACCTCGGCGAGGATGTGGGACGACAGCAGGATCGTCGCGCCGCGGAGTCGCGTCTCGTCGACCAACGCCTCGAACTCCCGCTGCACGATCGGGTCGAGACCCGAGGTCGGCTCGTCGAGCAGGAGCAGGTCCGGTCCGTGCATGAACGCCTGGACGACCGCGACCTTCTGGCGGGTGCCGCGCGAGAGATCGCCGATGCGGCGGTCGAGATCGAGGTCGAAGCGGCCGGCGAGCGCCTCGATCGACTCGCGGAGATCCATCCGCCGGAGCGCGGCGACGAAGCGGAGGTACTGGCGCACCGTCTGCTGGTCGTAGAGCGCGAGATCGCCCGGGAGGTACCCGATCCGGGCGCGCAGTCGGGGCCCCGCGTCGCCGACGTCGCGGCCGAAGATCGCGATCCTGCCGCTGGTGATGTGGAGCAGGCCGAGCATGAGGCGGAGGAGCGTCGTCTTGCCGGACCCGTTGGGGCCCAACAGGCCGAGGACCTCCCCCTCGCGCACGTCGAACGAGACGTTGGCGACGCCGACCTCGCGCCCGTAGCGCTTGGTCACGTCGTGGACCTCCACGATCGGTGGCGCCGGCGGGCGCACGGGCGGCACGCTCGACACGAGCTCAGACCCGCTGGCAGTAGCCCGCGTACCAGCGGCGCGCCATCTCGAGGATCTCCGGCTCGGTCAGCGCCGAGAGATCGCCCTCGATCTCCCCGATCACCCGCCGCGCCACGGTACGGTGCCGACGACCCACGTGGTCCATGAAGGCCCGTGCCATGTTGGACCTGCCACGACCATGCCCGACGAGCAGCAGCCGCTCGGCATCGCCGAGTCTCGCCACCACGTCCTCGAAGTACCGGGGATCGTCGTGGTCGAGGTGGTGCCCGCGGTGGAACTGCCCGGTGCGCACGTGCCGGTGCGGGCGGTGCTGATCGGGCGCCTCGACGCGCTCGGGCTCCGTCGGATGGGCGTGCTCGTCGGCGCGGGGCGGCAATCCGTGCCAGATGCGCGCCTCCCGCTCGGTGAGTACGACGACGTCGACCGCGTGGTCAGACATGCGCGGGGACCTCCCGATGCCCGATCACGAAGGCCTGCGTGTCGACGACGTCCCCGTAGCTCGGGATCTCGGTGCGCCAGCCGAGCTCGCGGGACACCAGGCGCCGCAGCGACGACGACGCCTCCGGCTCACCGTGCACGACGTAGGTGCGCACCGGGGGGTGCGACATGCGCGCCATCCAGCCCACGATCTCCTCGGCGTCCGCGTGGGCCGAGAGCGTCTGCAGATGCTCGACGCGGGCCCGGATCGGCACGTCCGCGCCGTAGATCCGCACGTGGGACGCGCCGCCGACGATCGAGTAGCCGCGGGTGCCCACCGCCTGGTGCCCGACGAACAGCAGCGTGTGGCGCGGGTCGGGCGCGAGCTGCATGAGATGGTGCAGGACCCGGCCACCGGTGGCCATGCCGCTGGCCGAGATCACGATCTTGGGCGAGGCGTCGCTCGTGAGCGACTTGGAGCCCGTCACCGTCCGCACGAAGCGCACGCCACGCGACATGCGCCGGCACTGCGTCGCACCGAGGCGGTGCTCGTCGCGATAGCGGAGGAAGAGATTGGTCGCGTCGGACGCCATCGGACTGTTGACGTAGATCGGGACGTCGGGGATCGCGCCGTCGTCGCGCAACTCGCCGAGGAGGTAGAGCATCTCCTGGGTGCGACCCACGGCGAAGGACGGGACCAGCAGGGTGCCACCCCGCTCGATCGTCTCGCGGGTGATGCGCGCGAGGACTCGGCGGCCGTCATCGGAGGGATGGCAGCGGTCGCCGTACGTCGACTCGACGACGAGGACGTCGCTGCGCAGCGGCGGCGCGGGCGTGCGCATGACCGGATCGCGCGGCCGACCCAGGTCGCCGCTGAACGTCACACGGACCTCGCCGTCGTCGAGGTGCACGGACGAGGCGCCGATGATGTGTCCCGCGTGCGTGAAGGTGACGCGCAGGTCACGCACCGGCATGAAGCTCGTGAGGAACGGCTGCGGGCGCAGACGATCGACCGCCCGCTCCGCATCCTCCGCCGTGTAGAGCGGGAGGGCCGGGTGGTGGCGGGAGGTGCCGTGCCGGTTGGCATAGTGCGCCTCCTCCTCCTGGAGACGACCCGCATCGGGGAGCAGGAGACGACACACGTCGGCGGTGCCGGGGGTGCACCAGATCGGCCCGCGGAAGCCGTCGCGCACGAGCGCGGGGAGGAAGCCGGAGTGGTCGATGTGGCCGTGGGTGAGCACCACGGCGTCGAGCGTCGCCGGATCGACGGGGAACGGCGCCCGGTTGCGCGCCCGGAGCGCGCGCTCACCCTGGAAGAGTCCGCAGTCCACGAGGATCCGGGCACCGTCGATCTCCACGATCGTGCGGGAGCCGGTGACGGTGCCGTTGCCACCCCAGAAGCCGATGCGCATCGGGTCACCATACGGATCGCGCGCGCGACGCCGACGCGCGACGCGGCCAACGGGACGCTCGTCCGCGCGCATGATGACGCTCGTCCATCGTGGGGCCGACGTGCGGCCGTGCCCGACCGCTCAGCGCACCTGGACGATGGTCACGATCACCGACGGCACCGATGGACGCCCGACGAGGCCCGTGAGCGCGGGGATCGAGACGTCGGACTTGTCCGCCGTCCAGACGATCTGCACCCACTCGCCCGCGGCGAGGGTGAGGACGAAGTTCCACGCCGCCACGGCCGAGTCGCCCTTGTCCTGGATGGTGATGCGCGTGTTGGTCCACGGTTCGTCACCGCCGGTGCGGCGCAACCACACGTCGACGTTGGACTTGCCCGCGAGCCCGTTGGGGGCCTTCTGCAACTGCGCGGAGAACTGCAGGTCGTAGGTGCCCGCATGGTCCACGACGACCTTGGACCCGTCGAGGATCGACGCACCGTCGGCCTCCGCTGCCGTGTCGAGGCGCATCGCCTGTCCCACGTCGACCGCCACGAGCGTCTGCGACGTCGTGTCGTAGAAGGACCCGTAGTAGGCGACCTGGGCGTCCCGACCGTCCGCACCGGCGGGTCCGGTCGCACCGGCCGGCCCGGCGGGACCCTGTGCTCCGTCGTGGCCGTGCACGCCCTCCGGGCCTCGCGCACCAGTGGCCCCGGCCGGGCCCGCGGGTCCGACCGGGCCCTCGGCACCCGCCGGGCCCGCGGGACCCCGCGCACCAGGAGGCCCGGGGAATCCGCGCGGACCGCGCGGTCCCCGCGCGCCCGCTCCGTCGTCCTGCGCGAGCACGCGCGGACCGTCGTGGACGACCTCGCGCACGAGCGTCGCCACGGACGCGCCGAGGAACACGACGACGGCAAACGCGACGGTGCGACGCATGGGCTCCGTCGATCAGTCGGGTGAGACCGCCGCGGTGGGGAGGACCAGGGGGATGCCCGCGTGCGCGGGCGGCCTCCCCGACCGCGGCGGGCTCACGCCGACGCCTCCCACGACCGACGGCGGACCGTCGGGGCGAGGGGCGCCGGCCCGACGTGCGTCGCGGGGGGCGCGAGCACGGCGAGGAGCGTGGACAGTGCGAGGACGGCGGCGGTCGTGCGGTCGCGGACCGCCGCGAGCGCACGACCGACGTACGGGAGACGGGCCTCGACGTCGCCGATCACCGCATCCGCCCCGAGCTCGCGCCGATGATCACCGTCGTGCGAGTCCCCTCGCGTGAGGTACACGGGGACGCCGAGCCGATCGCGGCGGACGCCCACGATCCGGTGGGCGACGTAGAACGACCGGCGGTCGTCCGGGCGGAACGCGACGACGTCGCCGACGTCGTACTCCATGCCCGCGTGCACCGTGAGACGGAGGACGACGAGGTCCCCCGCGTGGATACCGGGCGCCATCGCGTTGGACTCGACGATGAACAGCTCGCGTCCCCACGCCCTCGCGTGACCCGAGGGCGAACGACGCGCGAGCACGGCCAGCAGGCCGCTCGCCACGGCGGTGCCGCCGAGACAGGCGAGCGCCAGGAGGCGCACGAGCCGGAACACGGCGTCACGCCCGGCGGCGCGCGAGGCGGCGCAGCAGGAGTCCCGATCCCGTGATGAGCACGCCGACGATGAAGACGACGAGCGGCACGCGGTCCTCGCCCGGGAAGAAGTGCACGACGCCCCACGGCACGAACGCGACGAGCCCCGCGAGGCCCGCGGCCGAGACGAGGACGTGTCCCGGCGTGGTGCCCCCGAGGACGAGCAACGCCGCGAGGACGGTGCCGAAGATCGTGGCGAACCCCGGCGACTCGGCGCCCGTGATCGCGGCACCCGCGAGGATCGTCACCGCGCCGATCGCCGTCGTGGCGGCGCCGCCGATCGCGAGGTCGGAGTATCCGCCATATGCGAGGAGGACGCCGCAGATGACGACGACGAGACCCGTGTTGACCCCCGCCTGGTCGGCGAAGTACACGATCGCCGGCGGCACGCTCTGGACGAGCCCCGCGATGCCGATGATCGAGAACGCGAGGCGGATCGGACCCTCCCCCGGTGCCTCGACCAGCAGCACGATCCACAACAGCGCGGCAGCCGTCAGGACGGCACCGATGAGCCCCGGGCCCGTCCACTCGTCGGCCGCGTAGAGCGCGCCGACGATCGCGCCGATGGCGCCGAGCGATCCCGTGAGCCACGGGACCGGCACCGGCGCCGTGACCGCGAGCCAGACGACCGCACCGCCGAGGAACCAGACCGTGGTGCCCGCCACGCCCGTCCCCCACAGCTCCTGCGCGGCGGCCGCCGTGGCCACGAGGACCGCGCCCAAGCCGGTGATCTCCTGGGCCACGCCGCTGCGCCACCACCACATGAGGCCGCTCGCGAGGGCGACACCGACCGCCACGACGAGCACACGGCGGGGATCCTCGCCCGCGTCGAGCCACTCCGCGCCGATGACGGACGCGAAGACCCCGACGCACCCCGTGGCCACGACCCAGAGGAACTCGCGGAGGCGGATCGCAGGTCGATGGGAGTCGTCGCTGATCGCGAGGCCCCCGACGCCGAACGCCCCTGCAGCGAAGCCAGAGATCACGAGTCGCGTCAGCACCGTGAAGTCGTCCCACGACCGCACGGCGAAGAGGATCAGCCCGACGATGCCGAGCGTGCCACCGACGTAGCTGAGTGCCTCGGCGACCACCGGGGTCCGGCGGGGACCGCGCACACCGGTGCCGGAGATGACGGTCATGTCAGCCCTCCGTCGCGCAGCGAGTCGCGCGCCCGTTGTTGAGGTCGTCGAAGAGCGTCTTGTACGCGATGCGCACATCGAGCTCCACCGGGATCGCGGTCCGCAGGGCGAGGTCGAGCCATGCGTCGACCGTGCGGCACTCGCCGGCGAAGTACACCGGCGCGTCGCCGAAGGTGCCGCTGCGGGCGTTCATCGCCGTGGCGAGCGCCTGCGCGAGGAACATCGTCGTGCAGTCACCGCTGCAATTGGCCGCGACCATGTACTTGCGCACCGATGCCTCGTTGGTGATCGGGATCGCGGCCAACGCCGGGTACTGCACCTTCAGCGCGGGGAAGGCGGCGACGACCTGCGGGGCCCCCATCTTGTTGCCCCAGTAGCCGATCGTGAGACCCGGCTGCGGAGGGCAGCCCGTCAGCACGACCGTGTCGTCGACCCCGAGGGGCTCGCCCGTCACGCCGTCGAAGAGGCGTGCGACGTTGACCCGCCGATCGGGGCAGCGCTCCGGGAGCCAGTCGACCCGGTACTCGAGCGTGAGCGGACCCGCGGACGGCGGCGTGATGCGATCGCCGTCGACGACGTAGGCCGTCGCGTGGACGGTGTCGACCAGCGTGGCGGAGTCGGGGGTCCCCCAGGGGAGCGACTCGGAGTCCGTATCCGTGCCGTACGCAGTGGTCACCGTGCCCGTCACGTCGATCATCGTGCCGTCGAGCCCGGACGCCGAGTCGATGGCCGGCTCGTCGATCACGATGCAACGCCAGAGATACGTGTCATCCCCCGGCACCGCGTCGTCCGACGTCGTGCAGACCGCACCCGGCGAGGTGATGACGACGTCGGCGAGGGTCGCGTCGCTCAGGACGAGCGTGCCATCCGCGATCATCGAACCATCGAGGATCCGCCAGTTGGACTGCACCGGCGGCTCGAGGCGCGTCGCCACGACCGCGTAGTCGAGGGGGAACGGGTCGGACCCGGTCGCGACGAGGCCATCGGGGTCGACCGTCTTGTCGATCGTCCAGCCGTAGGCGAGGTCGTAGAGCACTTCGTACGTGGTCGTCGAGTCGATCGAGATCGTGGGCGGTACCGGCAGGTCGGCGGCGCACGCATGCGAGAGGTTGTGCGGTGTCGTCAGGTAGGTCTCCGTCGCCGGCTGGCCGTCGTCGCGCGAGACCGTGTACTCGAGCCACGCATACTTGATCGTGCGACCGGGCTCCGTGTAGATCCAGATCAGGTTCGGACCCGCGTTGCCACCGTCGTAGTCGTCGGTGCCCTCGTAGCGACCGAAGCCTCCGACCTCCCACTCGATGATGACCGCGGTGATGGTGGCGGTCAGGCGGTAGCTCTCCGCGTCCCGTCCCGTCCCCGTCCGTACGACCTCATCGGGGACGACGAAGTGCCACATGTCCCGGTCCTGCGAGAGGAACGCCTCGGTGGTGCAGTCCTCGGACGTGGCGGCCTCGTCCGCACTCACCCCGGCCGCGTTGGGGACGATCTTGTTCGGATCGTAGGTCGGGGACGCATCGGTCGTCGCGGCGAACGCGATGGCACCGAAGGCGAGCGCGGCCACGAGATACGTGCCGAGCGATACGCGTCGCCGCGGCGTCGACGCACGGGACGGGCGCGGCGGGGTCGCGGGGGTCATGGGCGTGTCGGTCATGGGAGGTCAGGTCCTCTCAGCGGGGCGTGGTCGTGGAGGGTGCGGCGGCCGGTGCCGTCGATCCGAAGGTGCCGAGGCGCTCGACGTGGAGTGCGAGCTGCGTGCGGTTGGACTTGCCGAACTTCTGGAGGAGCTTCGACATGCGATTGCGGACCGACTGGAGGGCGAGGAACACCTCGGCCGCGATCTCGCGGTCGGTGCGGCCCTGGACGAGGAGCTCCAGCATCTTGCGATCCGTGGCATCGAGGCGATCGATGGGGACGTGGCCCGCCTCTTCGAGGCGGCGCTTCGCGCTGCGGACCGCGACCGGGTTGATCGTCGAGACGTTGGCGGCCACGTCGAGCACGGCACGGTGCAGGTCGCGCACCGGGCGCTCCTTGCTCACGACCGCGCTCGCTCCGAGCTCGTAGCTATCGACGAGCGCCGCATCCGTCTCGCGATCCACGAGGGCGACGACCTTGCCCTCGCCGTTGACCGCCTTGGCCCTGCGCGCGATCTCGAGACCGCTCCCGGCCGGGTGCGCGACGTCGATCACCATGACCTCAGGTCGCTGGTGCTCGACGGCCCGGATGAAGGACTCCCCGTCCTGCTCCGCGACGAGGACCTTCACCCCCTTCATCGGCGCGATCGCCTTGACCAGCGCCTCGCGGACCATCTCGTGGGGCTCACACACTCCGATGGACACCAT
Organism: Actinomycetota bacterium; assembly: GCA_041158045.1. Taxonomy (GTDB): domain Bacteria; phylum Actinomycetota; class Acidimicrobiia; order Acidimicrobiales; family Ilumatobacteraceae; genus CAXRBC01. The sequence continues at coordinate 18,899 of JBEBCD010000014.1, forward strand.
CGGGACCACCTTTCGTGACTCGGTCGCACGGGTCGTGCGAATGGAGCGCGCACGGTAGGAGGCGGACTCCGCAGCGCGACGCGAACTACAACGCGTCGGTACGAACGTCAGTACCAACGGTGTCCACACACGATGCGTCGACGCCGGCGCCGCGTACCGTGCGCGACCCCATCCATCGAGACACCGAGGAGCACCCACATGTCACTCATGCAGACACCACCGATCGACTGGAGCTGGCCGGCCTGGCTCCGCGAGCGCCCCTTCTGGTGGCCGCGGCTCTGGGATGACGCCGCGACGACCTCGCACATCCGCGTCGAGGAGTACCAGGAGGACGGCACGTACGTGATCCGCGCCGAGGCGCCCGGCATCGACCCCGACGAGGACATCGATCTGACGGTCAACGATGCGATGCTGCGACTCGACATCCGACGCCACCGGAGCAAGAAGGACGAGAAGCGCATGGGACACCACAGCGAGTTCTCCTACGGGTCCTTCACGAGGATCATCACGCTCCCGCGGAGCGCGACGGAGAAGGACGTGTCCGCGGAGTACGAGGACGGGATCCTCGAGGTTCGGGTGCCGCTGAACGGAAAGGATGCGGACACGCATCACGTGCCCATCACGCACAAGTAGGCGGCATACCGACGGGAGGGCCGTGCGCTCGCGCGCACGGCCCTCCTTGTCGTATCGGCACGGCCCGCGGCGACGCAGCGCCGAGTCAGACCAGGTGTTCGACGAAGTAGGCGACCGCGGCACGCACGACGGCGTCGAGGGCGCCGGGCTCGGGGAACAGGTGGGTCGCCCCGGGCACGACGTGCAGGGTGTGGGGTCCGCTGATCCGCGCGATGGCCTCCCTGTTGCGCGCGAGGACGTCCACGTCGGCACCGCCGACGATGAAGAGGGTCGGCACCCGCAACAGCGGGAGGTAGTCCCCGGCCAGGTCGGGGCGACCCCCTCGGGAGACGACGGCGCGCACGTCGTGCTCGTCGCGCACGGCGGCCACGAGCGCCGCCGCGGCACCGGTGCTGGCACCGAGGATGCCGAGGGGCAGACCCTCCATGCCGTGCTGTCGGCGCAGCCACGGGAGCACGGCGCCCAGTCGACCGGCGAGGAGCTCGACGTCGAACGCCCGGGCGCGGTCGTCCGCCTCCTCCGGCGTGAGGAGGTCGAAGAGCAGCGTGGCGAAACCCGCCGCGTTGAGTCGCGACGCGACCTCCCGGTTGCGCGGACTCAGCCGCCCGCTCCCCGCGCCGTGGCTGAAGACGACGGCTCCGCGCGCACCGAACGGCACGTCGAGATGACCCTCGACCCAGCGCGACTCCCCCACGGGGATGCGCACGTCGCCCGACACCGCGGACTCGCGCGCGTCGCGCAGCAGGCGCGCCACGGTCTCGTCGTCGACCTGCTCGAAGTGGTCGTAGTACGCGCCGACCGACCCCAGATCGGTGGAGGCCTCGACGGCGACGATCTCGTCGGCGACGTCGGCGTTGGCATCCGCCCACCCCGGCGGCGCGGAGGGGACGGCGAGCACGACGTGACGCGCACCCTGCAGGCGGGCCACGTTGCACGCCGCCCGGGCGGTGGCGCCCGTGGCGATGCCGTCGTCCACGATGACCGCGGTGCGACCGCGCAGCGAGTGGCGGCTCTCGGGCACCCGATAGGAGCTCGCCCGCCGGCGAACCTCCTCCTGCTCCCGCAACTCGATGCCATGCACCTGGTCGTGCGACAGGCCGGTCGCGCCGATGATGTCGTCGTTGAGCACGCGGATGCCGCCCTCGCCGACGGCCCCGAAGGCGAGCTCGGGGTCCCATGGGATGCCGAGCTTGCGCACGACGAGCACGTCGAGCGGCGCGTGCAACGTGCGTGCGACCTCGAACGCGACCGGCACACCACCGCGCGGGAGACCGAGGACCACGAGGTCCTCGCCGGTGTGGTGCTCGAGGCGCCGCGCGAGTCGACGCCCCGCGTCGCTGCGGTCGCGGAACATGCATGCATCGTCGCGGCGCGCGGTACGAGACGGGGCGTACGAGGATCACCGATGGTCGATACGTGCATCCCGATCGCGCCCGATCGCGTGTCGCGCGCCGTGCGACCCGGCATCCTCTCGACATGAACCATCACATCACCACCCACATCCGCGGCGCACTCGGCGTCGCACTCGTCCTCGCGATCGGCGCGCCGGCCACCGGTGCACACGCCAGCCCCCTCGGGGGCTCGAAGTGCGAGGCGCCGGGCGCGGCGCGCCGTGCCAACAACGGACGCTTCGTCTGCTCACCCGAGGGCGGGCGGAGCATCTGGCGACGGGTCGGCGGGTCGCTCTCCGTCGTCGACGTCGCCGAGGCGCTCCGCGGCTACTCGACCTTCGCCTACGCGCTCCGTCAGTCGGGACTCGACGAGGAGCTCGCGACCGGCGGGCCGTACACGATCTTCGCCCCGCGCAACGCCGCGTTCCTCGCGCTGCCGAGCGGCACGCTGGACGCGCTGCTGCGACCGGACAACCTCGCGGCGCTGCGGCGCATCCTGCGCCACCACGTCGTCCGCGGCACCCTCACGGCCGCGATGCTCCGGACCGGCAGCTACGACCCACTGGATGCCACGCCGCTGCGGGTCGTCGTCCACGGCGGCGTCCGAGTCGACGATGCCCGCGTGACCGTCGCCGACGTCCTCGCGTCCAACGGCGTGCTCCACGGACTCAGCCGCGTGCTGATCCCCGCGGGCACGACCATCACCCCATGATCCGCCCCACCCACACACCAACGAATGGAGACAGCCACATGACCAGCAAGACCACCACGACCACCATGACCACCGGTGCGGCGATCGCCCAGGCGCGCGCCGCACACACCGTCGGCGGACGACTCGCCGGCAAGGTCGCCCTCGTCACGGGTGGCGCCCGCGGCATGGGCGCGAGCTTCGCCCGGGCGATGGTCGCCCAGGGTGCACACGTCATGATCACCGACGTGCTCGACGACGCGGGCGAGAAGCTCGCCCACATGCTCGGGCCCCAGGCCGCGTACCAGCGACTCGACGTCACCCGACGGGACGACTGGACGGCTGCCGTGGGCGCGACCGTGCGGACCTTCGGCAAGATGAACGTCCTCGTCAACAACGCGGGGATCGTCCAGTTTGCCCCCATCGACCACAATCCCCCCGACCTCTGGGATCGCACGATCGCGGTCGACCTGACGGGCGCCTACAACGGCATCCACGCGTCCGTCGATGCACTGAAGAAGTCGGCTCCCGCGTCGATCGTCAACATCTCGTCGACCGCGGGCATGCGCGGGTACCGGAGCCTCACGGCCTACAGCGCCGCGAAGTTCGGCCTGCGGGGCCTCACGAAGTCCGTCGCGCTCGACCTCGCCGCGGCCAAGGTGCGCTGCAACTCCGTGCACCCCGGCCCGACGGACACGCCGATGCTGAAGGGCCACGAGGACGCCAAGGATCAGGTCGCGATGCGCCGGGTCGGACGCCCGGAGGAGATCGCACAGCTCGTCGTCTTCCTCGCGAGCGACGAGTCCAGCTACTCCACCGGGTCGGAGTTCGTCGCCGACGGTGGAGAACTCGCGGGACTCGCCCCCGACTGATACCCCCCGCATCAACGCATCCCCTAGTCTCGGGGTATGAACGTCGTCGGTGCATTCGCGGTACCGAGCGTCGGCGACCTCGTCGCACGGGCGATGACGTCGCTCGATGGCGTCGACTCCTTCGTCTCGTGCAGCACGGTCCCGGAGTTCGTCGCCGCGTGCTCCGCGCGCGAGCCCGAGGCGGTCGTCATCGGCGGGGCGTGGCTCGTCCACGTCCCCGAGGCCCGCATCGCGCTCGAGCGCGCCGGCGCATCGCCCCCGCTGTGGCTCGCGCTCACCAGGATCGCCGCCTCCGGCTCGGACGTCGCGACCACCGACGTGGGTATCGCGACGCAGATCTACGCGGACGCGTTGACCACCGAGGGATTGCGGGTGGCGATCGAGGCGGCACGACGCGGTCCCGGCGCCGTCAGTGACACCGTGCGGATCGTCACCCTCTTCCCGTCCGAGGTCCCGCACGAGGCGCTGCGGCGACTGCTGCGCACCGCGAGCGACCTGAGCATCGTGGCGCGCTGCACGTCGGCGGACTCGCTGTCCGACGCGATCGTCGCGCACGAGCCGCACATCGTCGTATTTGGCGCGCCCCACTTCGGCGACGTGGCCGCGGCCCAGGCCGCGATCCACGGACGCCTCACCCGCGAACCCGCGTGGGCACTCTTCGTCAGCCACCTCGATCCCGCGACCGCGCTCGCCGCCGCGGCGCTGCCCGCCGTCGAGGTGTACACCAGCGTCGACATCGCACACCCGACCGCCATCGCGGCGTCGCTCCGTGCGCTCGCAGCGACCGGGGTGCTGGCCGGCGTGCTCCTCGACCGGGCGCGCGCCACCCTCGCGGTGGCGCAGGACGACGCCGACCGGAGGATCCTCGAGCTCCTCGTCACCGGCGCGAAGAACGAGGACATCGCGGCGGCGACCTATCTCTCGACCCAGACGGTGAAGAACCGGCTGAGCCGGATGATGAAGGCCGTCGGCGTCGACAACCGCACCGCGATGGCCCTGCGATTCGCCCCGCAGTGACGGCCGCTCGGCGCGGCGGAGCGGGGTCTCGCGCTACTGCGCCAGCGAACCGCCGTAGATCTGCCACGCGAGGAACGACTTCGCCGCGAGGCTGAGGATCAGGTACCACCGCTCGCCGTACAGGTAGTCGGCCCAGCGGCCGACGCGCCGGTACTGCAACCACTGGTTGAGCCCGAAGCTGAAGAAGAAGACCTGCTCGACCACGATCAGCACCATGACGAACCCCGGCACCGTGTCCGCGCCGATCACCTGCACCCAGATCGCCGCCCACGGCAGCAGGCCCGCGATGGTGCCGAACCAGAACGGCTTCATCGTCGTGGTCGCGCGATCCGGCGGATTGACCATCTCCTGGATCCAGCCGAAGAGGATCATCCCGACGTTGGCACCCACGAGGCACAGCAGCGCGGCCGCGTCGGTGACGCCCGAGTACATCGCGATGAGCACGAGCATGAGCGTCGCGCTGAGCGAGTACTCCATCCAGCGGAAGCGATCGATCCCCCGCGCGAGGTCGTGCTCGTACGCGCCGCGCGCGACCGTGGCGGTGAGCCCGTGGTCGAGCGCCGCGAGCAGCAGGAAGATCGCGACCGCCGGACCGATCGGCAGGTCGAAGAGCCGCTCCGGGTCCGCCACGCGCGTGCCCGGCGGCCCCGCGGGGAACGAACCGAAGATCGTGATCGCGAAGTCGCCCGCCAGCGCCGCGATGAGCACCGCCTGCGCGAGGTGCAGGATCGTGAGCCCGACGTTCCACCGTCGCAGTCGCGACGCGGCCAGCGCGGGGATCACGGGGCCACGCTAGACGCCGCGCGCGTCACGGAGAGGACGGCATCGCCGCAGGCGCCCGCGAGCAGCGCGGCGAGCGCCGCGTGCTCCGCGTCGTCGACCGCGAGCCCCCAGCGCCACTTCACCGCCACCCACCCCTGCGCGTAGCCGCACCTGTCCAGTGCGGGCAGCCACTCCGCGGGGTCCCGGTCGGACTTGGACCTGTTGGACGACGCCGACACCGCGACGAGGGCGCGCGGGTCGTCGAGATCGTTGGCGTACGCCGAGCGCGCCGTCGACGACCACGCCCACGCGCCCGAGTCCCACGCCTCCTTGAGCGGCACCATGTGGTCGACGTCGAGTCGCCCCGCCGAGTCGGTGACGAGCCCGTCGTACGCGGAGGTCCAGGCGCCGCGGATGATCGTGCAGCGGCCCGTCACCGCGACGGTGCTCGCGCGCTCGAGCACCTCGGCCCGCGTGTTGCGACAATCCCGGTCCGCGTCGATCCAGTGGCGAAATGCGCCGCGCGAGTAGCGCGGCGAGGCCGGCGCCGACTCGGGCGCGCGCACGAGCGCGGCCAGGGCGTCGCGGGCCGTGATCGCGTCGGCCGCGGCGGGGCCGGCGAGCGGCACGGCGGCCGACGCGAGGGCGACGGCGACGACCCTCGCGATGCGGCGCACCCACGAAGGGTACGCGAGTCGGCGCGCTAGTCGGCGCGGCGGGTCCGCGGCGGCGGGACGACCACCACCGGGCAGTGCGAGTGCGTCGCGACCTGCTGCGCGACGGAGCCGAGGACGAGCCCGACGAAGCCGCCATGCCCGCGGCTGCCCACCACGACGACGTCCGCGCGCTGCGACTCCTCGACGAGGAAGCCGGCGGGCGAGCGCTGCTCGACCTTGCCCATCACGTAGTCGCCGGCGATCGCCTTGGCCGACGTGATGGCGCCCGAGACGACGCGCTCCGCCTGGCGCTGCATGTCGTCGGGCGACACGCCGACCATCGGCACCATGCCGCCCGGGTCGATCATGAGCGGCATCGTCCAGCCGTGAAGGATCTCGAGCAGGGCGCCGTGCGCCCGCGCCTCGTGCGCCGCCCACCGCACCGCCCGATCCGATGCGGGCGAGCCGTCGGTGCCGACGATCACCCGGCGGATCTCGTGCGCATCGTCCATGGCGCGAGGGTACGGAGCCGGGGCTGCGGCGCGGGCGTACGCACGTACCGATCGTGCGGCGCGCGAGCGCGCCGCACCCTCACCCGGCGGCGCGGCGGCAGCGATCGGAGCAGTACCTCACGGACGGCCAGTCGCGGGCCCACTTGCGCCGCCACTCGTACTCGCGTCCGCAGCTCGCGCAGACCTTGGGGTCGTGGCCGCCCTTGCGCGCGGCGCGGCGCGTCAGGTGCCGACGCGACGCTCGAAGGTCGCGACCTGCGCGGGCATCGCGTACGGCGCCGCGCCGCACTTGCCCGTGCCGGCGCCGGCGATCGAGAGGGTCTCCATGCCGCCGGACGACTGCATCGTCGCGTAGATGCGGGTGGTCGGGAGCGTCATCGCGGACTCGGCCGCCGCGAGGCCGTCGAAGCAGGCGACCTCGCCCGGCTTCACCGCGGTGAACGCCGGGTTGCGCAGGCCCGACGCCTCGGGGCGGAACTCGTAGACGCCCGTCGGGAGGCCCGGGATCTGCGTCTCGTTGCCGATGGAGAAGCGGAGGCGGCCGTCGTACGTGTAGCGCGGGAAGAGCGCGATGTGCAGGTCCTCCCACGCCGAGCGGTCGCGCATGCCGGGCGCGAGCCAGACGCCCGAGAGCGTGCCCGGGTAGTCGTGGTCGGGGCGACCGCACTCGCCGTCGCTCTCGAGCGTCGCGTAGAGCTGGTCGCGCAGCGCCGGCTCGAAGAGGTCGAGCACGCAGATCGCGCTCGCCCAGCGCGGTGTGTAGGCGCCCGGATCGATGCGGTGCTCCATCGGCCGCGACACGTCGGTCGCGCCGATGTCCCAGCCGTGCGCGTAGCCCGAGGCGCGGCCCAGGCGATCGCCGGCCTTGACCGGGATGTCGAGGAACGACCACATGCAGACCTCGGCCTCGTCCTGACCGCGGTTGCACTCCTCGCGCACGGCGGGGTCCTCCACCGCGTCGAGCCAGGCCTGCGGGACGTCGTCCACGTGGTTGAAGATCAGGTACGTCGAGTCGCAGAGGTGCAGCGACACCATGTACTCCTCGTAGGTCGCGGAGGAGCCCGACGCCGTCTTGCCGACGTAGACGTTGCGGGCGAGACCGACGAGCGTGAGGTCCGCCGGGGCCTTGATCGGGTCGATGAGCGCGGTGCGGCGCGGGATGCCCTGATCATCGACGGACTTCTGGGCCGCGACGTGCACGTTGTGGTGCGGGACGGGCAGCGCGTGCGATCCGGGCTGGCTGTAGCCGAGCGGCCTGATGAAGCCGATCTGGTCGGCCGGCGTCGGGAGCACCGAGAGCGGCGTCGCCGTGCACTTGGGCGCGCGCGGCGCGGTGGTGGTGATGTCCCAGTTCCACGAGAAGTAGTCCGGCTCGTCGGTCATCGGCGCGTTGCCGCCGCCACCGCTCATGTCGGCGCCCATCTTCTGCCAGACGAGTGCGCCGCTCGCGTCGGCGGCGCAGATGCCCGTGCCGTTGGGGATGCTCGCCGTCTCGCCGTCGGTGGAGCACGGCGTGCCGAGATCGGACTCCGAGAGTCGCTGGCCGTCCTGCCCGCCGCCGGACATGCCGCCCTGGTCGCCCGACATGCCGGACTGGTCGCCGGACATGCCCGACTGGTCGTCGGACTGCGGCGAGGTCTCGTCGCCGCCACCTCCGCCGCCGCAGGCGGCGAGGGTCAGTGCGGCGACGAGTGCGAGGGCGACGCGGCGGGGGCGGCGATGCTGGACGTGACGGCGGATGCGCATGCGGCGATCGTAGATCGGGTGACGGGCCCCGATGGTGCCGGGCCCGGCCCGCGGGGCGTCAGTGCGACGCGGCCGACGCGGCCCAGTCGCGCGTCGCCGCGACGAACCCGTCGAGGATCTCGTCCGTCACCTCGAGCGACAGCGCGATGAACCCGCGCCGCGCCAGGTAGTACCCGCGCTCGAGCATCGCGAAGAAGTAGAGCTCCTTCCAGCGGTCGTCGCCGCGGGCCGCGTCGGCGACCGTGCGGACGGGACCCGGGGTGCCGTGGACGTTCATCATCGAGCCGCGGCCCGCGGCATGGAGCGGCACGCCGCAGTCGGCGAAGATTGCGTTGAGGGCCTCGCGGAGGGCGTCGCCGCGCGCGTTGACCGCACGGACCGCCCCCGGCGTGAGGACGTGACGCAGCGCGGCGACGCCGGCGGACATGGACACCGGGTTGTTGTTGAACGTCCCGGCGTGCGCGAGCGGGGATGGCGCGGGGCGCGCCGCGCGCCCGGCGCGCGGCGCCATTGCCATCGGGTGCGGCGAGAAGACGCTCATCACGTCCGCGCGGCCGCCGAACGCGCCGAAGCTGAAGCCGCCACCCAGGTACTTGCCGAGCGTGGTGAGGTCGGGCGCGATGCCGAGCTCGCCCTGCAGGCCCGCGGGGCCGAGGCGCGACGTCATGACCTCGTCGAAGATGAGCGGCACGTCGTGCGCGTCGCACAGCTCGCGCAATCGGCCGAGGAACTCCGGCGTGCCCGGGATGCACCCCGCGCTGCCGAGGAGCGGCTCGACGATCGCGCACCCGAGCGGCGCGGTGCCGGCGGCGTGCGCGGCGAACGGCGCGTCGAGGGAGGCCGCGTCGTTGAAGTCGGCGAGGTGGTAGTCGTGCGGGACGTTGATCGGGCTCGGCGCGTCGCCGAAGGTCAGCACGCCGCCGTGGTAGCCGCCGCGCATCGCGAGCACGCCGCGGCGGCCGGTGGCGTGGAGGGCGGCGGAGATGGCGTAGACGTTGGCCTCGGTGCCGGAGTTCGTGAAGCGGATGCGCTCGATGCTCGGGAACCGCGCGGTGACGAGCTCGGCGAGCTCGACCTCGTGGGCCTGCGTCGCGCCGACCGACCAGCCGCGGTCGAGCGTGACGGCGACGGCGTCGCGCACCGCGGCGGGGGCATGGCCGAGGAGGCCGGCGGTGTAGTTGCCGAGGAGGTCCGCGTAGCGGTGGCCGTCGGCGTCGACGAGCCACGGACCGTCGGCGTGCGTGACGCGGAAGGGGAAGGGGTCGAAGTGCAGGACCGTGCGCGTGTGGCCGCCGGGGAGGACGCGGGTGGCGCGGTCGTGGAGGGCGCGCGAGGCGGGGCGGGCGGCGGCGTAGCGCGCGCGGGTCGCGAGGAGCAGGTCGTCGAGGCGCCCCGGCCCTGCCATCGCACGAATGTAGGGCGTTTCGTATGCTCGTGCCGAATGCGGCGCATCGACTCCGCGACCGCCCGTCGACTGGTGCTCGTCACGGCGGGCGTCGCATACGTCGCCCTCATGTGGCGCGAGATCATCACCCACGACAAGTGGCGCGACGAGGGGCGCGCATGGCTCATCGCCTACGAGTCGGCGACGCCATGGGACGTCGTGCGCAACATGCGATACGACGGCAAGCCCCCGCTCTGGAACCTGATCCTCTGGGCACTCATCCAGATCTCGCCCTCGTACGCAGCCATCAAGATCGTCCCGATCCTCGCGGCGCCCATCGTCGCGTGGCTCGTGATCCGCACCAGCGAGCTCGGAGCACTCGAGCGGCTCGGCCTGCTCGCCACCTTCATCCTCACCGGCGGCTACATGGTGCTCGCACGTGACTACGTCGTGATGATGGTCCTGCTCCTGGTGCTCGTGTTGCGGATGCGCGTCGATCGGCTCGGATGGGGGATCGCCGTCCTCCTCGCCGTCTTTGCGACGGTCAACTTCTTCTCCTTCGTCATCACCGCCGCGATCCTCGGTGCCCACCTCATGGTGGAGGTGGGCCGGCCGCTCTTGCGGGGTCGCGCCCCGGCATGGCGGCGGATCGTGCCGGTCGCGCTGCCCGCCGCGATGATGGCGATCAGCCTCGTGGGATTCATCCCATCGGACGACAACACGATCGCCGCGGCGCGCGGATCGGGAGACCTCCCCGTGCGGATCGCGCTGATGCGGGCGATCACATGGACGTTCGTCCCCTTCCGATGGAACATGTGGGGATTCGAGAAGGGCGAGGAGATCGCGGCGCTCGTCGTCGTCGCACTGATCCTCTGGGTCGCCTGGCGTCACTCGACCTGGCTGGGCTGGTGGGCGACGCTGGGGCTCGCGCTGCTCCTCGGCAACCACGTCTACGGTCATGCGCCCGAGTGGCGACATCGTCTCGCGATGACGGCCTTCGCTTTCGGCGTGTACCTGTGCGCACGGCGTGGCGGATCCCGCGGACTGGCGGTCGTCGCGCTGGGCGTCGGCCTCGTCGTGCCACAGATCTTCGCGCAACGATGGGGTGCGGGCTACGAGATCTACCACGAGCGTCCCTTCTCGAATGCGGGACGCACGGCCGCCGTCGTCGCGCGCGAGTGTGGTGAGGGCTGCACGGTCGTGGGCGACTGGGGCGGCGTCGTCGAATCCGTCTCGGCGCATCTCGACGGTCGGCGGATCTTCTACGTGAACCGCGACGAATTCGGCACCTACGCGACCTACGTCCCCGATCGGGTCGAGGTGACGTGGGACGCGGCGCGGCGCGCCATCGAGCGATTCCCCGACGCGGTGCTCGTGACGTCGATCCTGCAAGACCCGGTCCCGGCGGACTTCGGACTCGTCGCCGAATTCACGGGGTCGCTCGCGGGCCTCGAGGACTTCGCGGTCTACCGCCGGATCGACACCACGGTCTCGCCGTGACGCACGTACCGCGTCGTGGTGGGCGCGACCGGACTCGAACCGGGGACCTCCACCATGTCAAGGTGGCGCTCTAACCAACTGAGCTACGCGCCCGAAGGCGTCGTCAGCCTACCGACGCCGCACGGCCCGGGGTCCGGTGTGCGATGCGGCGCGGACCGCCGGGTGCGGGGTCAGGCGGGGAGGGAGCGCATCCAGGAGATCGTGCGGGCGAGACCCGTCGCGAGGTCGGTCGTCGGCCGCCAGCCGAGACGCGCCGCCGCGAGCGCGAGATCCGGCCGACGCTGCTGCGGGTC
>JBEBCD010000015.1:0-10500 GCA_041158045.1 Actinomycetota bacterium
CGCCCGCTGCGACCCGAGACGCGCGCCGTGCGCACGGGTCGCGATGCGTCGGGGTCCCTCGCGCCGGCGGTCTGGCCGTCGACCACCTGGTCGTACGACGGGCTCGAGGCCGGCGAGGCGCACACGCGCACGCTGCACGGCACCGGCTACTACTCGCGCTGGGGCAACCCGACGGTCGACGCCTTCGAGCGCGCCGTCGCCGAGCTCGAGGGCGCCGAGGCCGCCCTCGCGTTCGGCTCCGGGATGGGGGCGATCGCCACGACCGTCCTCGCGCTGTGCGGCACCGGCAGCCACGTGGTCGCGCAGGCCTCCTGCTACGGCGGCACCCACGCCTTCCTCACCGGCCCGTGCGCGCGACTCGGCATCGAGGTCACCTGGGTCGACGGCGCCGAGCCCGGCGCCTTCGCCGCCGCGGTCCGCCCGGGGCGCACGATGCTCGTGATGGCCGAGACGCCATCCAATCCGCGCACGCAGATCGTCGACCTCGCCGCCCTCGGCGCGATCCGCGGCCCGTACACGCTCGTCGACTCGACGCTCGCCACCCCGCTCGGCCAGCGCCCGCACGACTTCGGCGTCTCGCTCGTGCTCCACTCGGCGACGAAGGGCATCGCGGGGGCCAACGACGCGACCCTCGGTGTCGTGAGTGGCGAGCGCGAGCTCGTCGACGCGATCTGGTCCTACTCGGTCCTCCACGGCGCGACCGCGTCGCCGCACGACGCCGCGAGCGCGCTGAAGGGCCTCCGCACCCTCGACGTGCGCCTCGACCGCCAGTGCGCGACCGCGCTCCGCCTCGCCGAGTGGCTCTCGGCGCACCCCGCGGTCGCCGCCACGTGGCACCCGGGGCTCGCGTCCCACCCGCAGCACGAGCTCGCCCGCCGCCAGATGCGCCGTCTCGGCAGCGTCCTCTCGCTCGACCTGCGCGGCGGCCGCGAGGCCGCGTCGGCGCTCATGTCGCGGCTGCGGATCGCACGCCCCGCGGTGACGCTCGGCGGGCCCGAGACGCTGGTGTCGCACTCGGTGTCGAGCACGCACGGCTCGCTCGGGCCGGACGCGCGTGCGGCGGCCGGGATCGGCGAGGGGACGATCCGCGTGTCGGTCGGCCTCGAGGCCTTCGAGGACCTGCGCGACGACCTCGCGGGAGCCCTGGGCTAGCGCTCTTCCTTGAACACCACGTGCTTGCGCACGATGGGGTCGTACTTCTTCAGCTCGATGCGCTCGCGCGTGTTGACCTTGTTCTTGCGCGTCACGTAGGTGTACCCGGTGTCCGCGGTGGAGCGGAGCTTGATGATCGGGCGGCGATCCTTGCTCTTGGCTGCCACGTCAGACCTTCTCCCCCGCGCGGCGCATCTCGGCCACGACCGACTCGATGCCGCGCTTGTCGATGGTGCGCAGACCCTTGGCGCTCACGTGCAGCGTCACCCAGCGGCGCTCCGACGGCAGCCAGAAGCGCCGCTTCTTGGCGTTGACGCGCCACCAGCGCTTGGTCCGGATGTGGGAGTGCGAGATGGAGTAGCCCTTCGACGGGACCTTGTCCAGCACGTCGCAGCGATTTGGCACCCCGCGAGTGTATCGGGGCCGCCGCTAGCATGGCGACCCTGTGAAGAGCGGCATCCACCCCGAGTATCGCTTCGTCGTCTTCGAGGACGCCTCGGCCGACTACCGCTTCCTCACCCGCTCGACGGTCAAGGTCGACCCCTCGCGCACGGTCCAGTGGACCGATGGCAACACCTACCCCGTGGTCAACCTCGAGATCTCCAACGCGAGCCACCCGTACTACACCGGCCAGATGAAGATCATCGACTCGGCCGGTCGCGTCGAGCGCTTCAACAAGCGCTACGGCACCCGCAAGAAGACCGCGAAGAAGAAGTAGCGGCGCCGCGCGCCTACCGCGCGCGCACGACCGAGGCCCGCCCGCGCAGGCCCCACACCGAGGTGGCGCCCACGAGCGCCATGGTGCGCGAGATGCCCTGCGTGAGGTGGTCGATGACCCACCGCACGCCCATCTCGCCGCCGGCGCCGAGCCCGTAGAGATAGGGCCGGCCGCACATCGCGGCACGTGCGCCGAGCGCCACCGCCTTCACCACGTCGCCGCCCCTGCGGATCCCGCCGTCGACGAGCACCTCGATCGAGTCCCCGACCGCGTCCATCACCGGCGGCAGCAGCTCGATCGGCGCGGGCGAACCGTCGAGCTGGCGACCCCCGTGGTTGGACAGTGCGATCGCGTCGATGCCGAGCGATGCCGCGGTGCGGGCGTCCTCCACGCACTGGATGCCCTTCAGCATGAGCGGCAGGCCCGACTCCTCGCGGATCCACTCGACGTCGCGCCACGACAGCGTGGGGTCGAACTGGGAGTTGACGTACGCCGAGAGGTTGATCGCCCGCGTGCCGTCCAGCTCGGCGCGCCCCGCGACCGCGGAGAACGTGATCGGCTCGCTGCGCAGGAACCGCCACGTCCACCGCGGGTGGCGCACGCCGTCGACGAACGTGTCGAGCCCGATCTTGGGCGGCAGGGTGAAGCCGCGCCGCACGTCGCGCTCGCGCCGCCCGAAGACCGCCGTGTCGACCGTGAGCATGATCGCCCGGTAGCCGGCGTCACGGGCGCGCTGCACGAGCTCGCGCGACAGGCCGCGGTCGCGCCAGACGTACAGCTGGTACCACATCGGTCCGGTCGCGGCCGCCGCCGTCTCCTCGATCGAGCGGGTGCCGAGCGTCGAGAGCGTGTACGGCAGCCTCGCGTCGCCGGCGGCCCGCGCGACGGCGAGCTCGCCGTCCGGGTGCGCGATGCGGGTGAAGCCCGTGGGCGACAGCGCCAGCGGGTACGGCACCTGCTGCCCCATGATCGTGGTCGACGTGTCGATCTCGGACACGTCCACGAGCACCCGGGGTTCGAGCCGCACGTCGTCGAAGGCCCGCGAGTTGTTGGCCAGCGACCACTCGTCCTCGGCCGCGCCGTCGAAGTAGTCGAAGACGCCGCCCGGGAGCGCGCGCTTGGCCAGCGCGCGCAGGTCGCCGACGCTCCCGCAGCGCGACAGGCGGCGCCGTTCGGCGTTCCAGTCCCAGCGCCGCAGCGAGACGACCGAGCGCAGCGCCCTCAGCACGGCGTCACGCTACTCAGGCGAGCGACGCGAGGATCGCGTCGATCTCCTCGATGGTCGTGCGCGGGTTGACGATGCACATGCGCAGCACGGTCTCGCCGTCCCACGTGGTCGGCACGACGAACGCACGCCCCTCCGCGAGCATCCGATCGCTCCACGCCTGGTAGTCGCCGGGCGACCAGCCCGTGCGCCGCAGGACGAGGATCGAGAGCTCGGGCTCGAGCAGCAGCTCGAGGTGCGGCTGCGCCCGCACGTGGTCGGCGGCGAGGCGGGCGACCTGGAGCGTGATCTCCATGGCCTCCTCGTAGGCCTCGGTGCCGTGGGTGGCGAGGCTGAACCAGAAGGGCAGGCCGCGCGCGCGGCGCGTGAGGTGGTGCGCGAGGTCCGCGGGGTTGGCCTGGGCGTCGCCGAGGTCGTCCTGCTGGAGCACGTCGAGGTACTCCGCCTTCTGCGTGTGCGCCGCGCGCGCCACCCGCGGATCGCGGTAGACGAGCGCGCAGCAGTCGTACGGGCCGAAGAGCCACTTGTGGGGGTCGACGATGAGGCTGTCGGCGCGCTCGATGCCGACGAACAGGTGCCGCACGCTCGGCGCGCACAGCGCCGCCGCGCCGTAGGCGCCGTCCACGTGCAGCCACGCCCCGAGCTCGGCCGCCACGTCGGCCGCGGCGTGGAGGTCGTCGATCACCCCGAGGTTGGTCGTGCCGGCGGTGGCGACCACGGCGCACACGCGCGCCCGGTCGGCATCCGTGAGCCCCGCGACCGCGGCCCGCAGCGCGTCGCGCGACAGGCGGCCCTGACGATCGGGCTCGACGCGCAGGTGCTGCGCATCCATCGCCGAGATCGCGAGCGCCACCGACGAGTGCGCGCCGCCCGAGGCGACGATGATCGGCCGCACGCCCTCCATCGCACCGCCCGCGGCCGCGCGCCAGCGCCACCGCGCGGCGATGAGCGCCGAGAGGTTGCCCGCCGTGCCGCCGGCGACGAACACCCCGCCGGCCGTGGCGGGGAAACCCGCGAGCCCCGCGACCCAGGCGAGCGCCTGGTTTTCCGCGTAGACGGCGCCCGCACTCTCGAGCCACGATCCGCCGTAGATGTTGGTCGCGCTCAGCGCGAGGTCGAAGAGCACCGACGACTCCGTCGGCGCGCACGGCACGAACGACAGGAACGACGGATGGTCGACGCTGATGCACGCCCTCGACAGGTGCTTGGTGAAGATCTCGAGGGCGCGCATCCCGCCGATGCCCTCGGGGGTGATCGTCGGCCCGACCTCGCGCTCCAACGCGCTGAGCGGCTTGGGCCCGTCGAGCGGCGGCGGGTCGAGGCGCACGCGGTCCAGCGCGTACGCGAGCACGGCGATCGCCAACTTCTGGCTGTCCTCGTCGTGGTAGTGCATCCAGTACCCGTCGGACTCGTCCGGGATCTGGTACGCGGGACGGTTCACCGCGCCGACGATACGCGCGACGACCGCGCGAGCGAACATGGCGGGCGGGGTGCAGCCGCGGGCCGGGGGGTCGACCGGGACTCCACCCCGCCCGCGACGAGCGTACGAGACGTGCGACACGCGACCGGGGATGCGCCCGACCGCGCCCGCGGGCGCGCGGGTACGCTCGCTGCGTGCGCCGCCTCGGTCTCCTCTCCCTCCCCGCGATCGCCGCCGCAGCCGTGCTCGGCGCGTGCGCCGGCGCCGAGTCGACCGTCGACGTCTCCGCGCTCTCCCCCGAGGCGCGCCGCGGCTACGAGATCTCGCAGAACGCCGGGTGCGGTGCGTGCCACGGCGACGGCGGCGAGGGCCGCGTCGGACCCAAGTGGGTGGGGCTCTACGGCTCGAGCGTCGCGCTCGGCGACGGCACCACCGTCACCGCCGACGAGGAGTACCTCGTGCGCGCGATCGTCGAGCCGGCGGCCCAGCGCCGCCGCGGCGTCACCTCGGTGATGCCGAGCAACAACCTCACCGACGACGAGGTCGCCGCGGTCGTCGAGTACATCAAGGCGCTCGCCGAGGGCTGAGCCCGGCCCCCACCGCCGGGCCGCGCGCCCGGGCGCGGGCCGCGCGCCGCGTCAGGCCAGCGCGACGATCTCGAGCCAGGCGTCGCTGAAGTAGTCGACCTGCCCGTCGGGCATCACGAGCACCTTGGTCGGCGCGAGGCGCCGCACGAACTCCTCGTCGTGGCTGACGAGCACCATCGCCCCCGTCCACTGGGACAGGGCGTCCGCGATCGCCTCGCGGCTCGCGGGGTCCAGGTTGTTGGTCGGCTCGTCGAGCAGCAGCAGGTTGTGCCTGCCCACGAGCATCATCGCGAGCGCGAGCTTCGTCTTCTCGCCGCCCGAGAGCGTGCCGGCCTCCTGGAACACCTTGTCCCCCGAGAGGCCGAACATCCCGAGCATCCCGCGCAGCTGCGTCTCGGTGAGCCCGAGCGACACCGGCGCCTGCTCGCGCATGTGGTCCACGAGCGAGCGCTCGGGCACCAGGTTGTCGTGCTCCTGGGCGTAGTAGCCGACGCTCACCTTGTAGCCGTACTCGACGTCGCCGGCCTCGGCGCCCGTCTCGCCCGCGAGGATGCGCAGCAGGCTCGTCTTGCCCGCACCGTTGAGCCCGAGCACGAGCAGCCGCTCGCCGCGCCCGAGGTCGAAGCCGACCCCGTGGAACACGTCGGGCCCGCCGTAGGACTTGCGCAACTCGTGCGCCACGAGCACCGTCTCGCCGCACGCCGGAGGCTCGGGTAGGCGCACCTCGCGCACCTTGGCGGCGCGCGGCGCGTGCACGCGCTCCGACTCGAGGCGCGCGATGCGCTTCTCCACGCTGTGCGCCATCGCCGCCTTCGTCGCCTTGGCGCCGAAGCGGTCCACCACCCGCTGCAGGCGGTCGATCTCCTTGGCCTGCTGCACGGCGCGGCGCGCCTGGCGCTCCTCGTCGGCGGCCCGCGCCCGCAGGTACTGGGAGTAGGTGCCCCGGTACTCGTGCAGCGTGCCCTCGTCGGCCTCGTCCGGGCGGTCGAGGTGCAGCACCCGCGTGATCGCCTCGTCGAGCAGCTCGAGGTCGTGGCTGATGACGAGCAGCGCGCCCTTGTAGCCGCGGAGGAAGTCGAGCATCCAGGTCTTGGCGTCCACGTCCAGGTGGTTGGTCGGCTCGTCGAGCAGCAGGGTGTCGCTCCCGCCGAAGAGGATGCGCGAGAGCTCGACGCGGCGACGCTCGCCGCCCGAGAGGACGCCGAGCGGGAGGTCCATGCGGTCGGCCTTGAGCCCGAGTCCCGCAGCGATCGCCCGCGCCTCGGCGCCCGCGGCGTAGCCGCCCTTGGCCGCGAACGCCTCCTCGGCGCGGGTGAAGCGCGCGATGCGATCGGCCGTCGGCGACTCCTCCATCGCGATGCGCAGCTTCTCCATCCGCACGAGGTCCTCGTCGATGCCGCGACCCGACAGCACGTGCGACACCGCGGTGCGTCCGTCGAACGCACCGGCGATCCGCGGGTCCTGCGGCAGGTAGCCGAAGTCGCCGCGGCGCGTCACCGTCCCCCCGCGCGCCTCGGCCGCGCCGCCGAGCACGCGCAGCAGGCTGGTCTTGCCCGCGCCGTTGCGGCCGACGAGCCCGACCTTGTCCCGGGCCGCGAGGGTGAAGGTCGCGCCGCGCACCACCGTGCGCGCGCCCACCTCCACCACGAGGTCCTTCACCTGGAGCACCCGACGAGTCTCGCACCGTCCGCCCGCGTAGCGTCGTCGGGGTGACGGGTGCACCCGCGATCCTCCTCGGCAGCGCCGTCGCCGTCGCGAGCCTCATGCTCGCGACCTGGGGCGTCAGCCTCGCGGTGCGCGACGCCTCGATCGTCGACGTCACGTGGGGCGCCGGCTTCGTGCTCGTCGCATGGGTGGCGCGCTGGCTCGGCGGCTCGGACGCGCCGCACGCCTGGCTGCTGCCCGTGCTCGCGACGCTGTGGGGCCTGCGCCTCACCGCCCACCTCGCGCGGCGCAACCTCGGCAAGGGAGAGGACTTCCGCTACGTCGCGATGCGCGAGCGACACGGCGACCGCTTCGCGATCGTGAGCCTCGGGACCGTCTTCGGCCTGCAGGGCGCGCTCATGTGGGTCGTCTCGCTGCCGCTCCAGCTCGGCCAGCGCACGACCGACGCCGGCATCGGCCCGCTCGCCCTGCTCGGCGTGCTCGTCTGGGCGCTCGGCCTCGCCTTCGAGGCGATCGGCGACCGGCAGCTCGCGCGGTTCCGCGCCGACCCGGCCCACGCGGGTCGCGTGCTCGACACCGGGCTCTGGGCCTGGACGCGCCACCCCAACTACTTCGGCGACGCCTGCGTCTGGTGGGGGCTCGCGCTCGTCGCGGCCGACTCGGGGCGCGCCTGGATCGGCCTCCTCGGCGCGCTGGTGATGAACGTGCTGCTCGTGCGCGTCTCGGGCGCCGCGATGCTCGAGCGCAGCCTCCGGCGCACCAAGCCGGGCTGGGCCGACTACGCGGCGCGCACCCCGCGCTTCGTCCCCCGCCCGCCGCGGCGCGCCCGCTGACGACGGCGGGTCGCCGACCCGCGCCCCGCCCCCGCACGCGACGCCGCGCGCTCCACCCGCGCGAGGGCGCGCAGCATCCCCTCGAGCGCCTCCTCGCGCCACACCGAGACGATCCGCGCTCCGGACCCCGCGGGGGGACGCTCGGCCCGCTGCGCGGCCGCGATGCGGGCAAACGTCGCGCGCTGCCGGCGCGCGAGGGACGCGGTGCCGAGCCCCCGCCGACCCCGCAGGACGAACTTCGCGAGCAGCTCGATCCGCGCGTCGCGCGGGTGCGCCACGACCGCATCGAGCCACGCGCGGGCAGCGCGCGAGCCCGCCGCCGTCGCGCCCCACACCGTGCGGGTAGCGCCCTGCGCCCCCGGCTCCTCGCGCAGCGCGCGCACGAGGCCCGCGCGGGCGAGGTCGTCGATCGCGCGGTAGACGAGTGGCCGTCGCACGCGCAGCGTCGCGGCGAGGCCCTCGTCGGTGGCGAGCTCGCGCGCGACGGCGAAGCCGTGCCGCGGCGACTCGTCCAGCAGGCACAGGACCGCGTTGTCCAGCGGGGAGCGGCTGAATAGTCTCACTGAGACTATGAGGCTACGCCGGACGGCCGCGCGGGTGGCGCTGGCGGGGCTCGTCGCGCTCGCGGGCTCGGCGGCGGGGGCCGCCCCGGCGGGCGCCCTCCCGGCGGCGCGGGCAGCGGCCGACCCCCTGCGCGGCGAGCTCACCGTCTCCGCGGCGGCGTCCCTCGGCGACGCCTTCGCGCGGATCGCCCGAGACTTCCGCCGCGCGCACCCCGCGGTCCGCGTGCGGCTCAACCTCGCGTCCTCCGCCGGGCTCGTCGCCCAGATCCAGTCCGGCGCCCCCGTCGACGTGTTCGCCGCCGCCGACCTCGCGAGCTTCGACCGGCTCGCGGCGAGCGGTCACCTCGCCCGCACCCCCGTCGCCTTCGCGCGCAACCGGATGGCGATCGTCGTGAAGCCCGGCAACCCGCTCGCCGTCCGCGGCCCCGCCGACCTCACCGGGGTCCCCGTCGTCGCGCTCTGTGGGCGCACCGTGCCGTGCGGCGCGTACGCGGCCGCGGTGCTCGCGCGCGCGGGCGTCGCGCTCCCCGAGTCGCGCGTCACGCGCGGGCTCGACGCCCGCGCCACCCTCACCGCCGTCGCCGCGGGCGACGCCGACGCGGCGGTCGTCTACGCCACCGACGCGCGCGCCGCGGGCCGCGCCGTCACCACCGTGGAGATCCCCGCCGCCGGCAACGTCGTCGCCGTCTACGGCATCGGCGTCGTGCGCGACACCCCGCGGCGCGCGCTCGCCGACGCCTTCGTCGCCTGGGTGCGCGGTCCCGAGGGGCGGGCGGCGCTCGCCGCGCACGGGTTCGGCCGGCCGTGAGCGCGGAGGTCCGCACGCGCGTACCCCGCACCGGGCGCCGCCGCCGGGTACGGGCGCCGCGGCCGGTGGTGATCGCGGCGGCGCTCGGGGCGGCATTCATCCTCCTGCCGTTCGTCGGGCTGCTGCGGCGCGTGCGGTGGGCCTCGCTCCCCGGCGACCTCGGCGCGGGGCCCGCCCGCACCGCGCTCCTGCTCTCGCTCGGGTCGTCGCTCGCGGCCACGGCGCTCGCGCTCGTGCTCGGGGCGCCGCTCGCGTGGGTGCTGGCACGCATGGACTTCCGCGGGCGCGGCGTGCTGCGCGCACTCGTGACGCTGCCGATGGTGCTCCCGCCGGTCGTCGGCGGTGCGGCGCTGCTCGCCGCGTGGGGTCGCTCGTACGGGCTCCTCGGCGCGTGGCTGCACGACGCCGCCGGGGTGCAGCTCACGTTCTCGTGGTGGGGCGTGGTGGTGGCCGAGGCGTTCGTCGCGATGCCCTTCCTCGTCCTCGCGCTCGAGGGAGGGATCGCGTCGGTGGACCGGCGCTACGAGCAGGCGGCCGCCACCCTCGGCGCGGCGCCGATGGCCCGCCTCGCGCTCGTGACCGGGCGGCTACTACTGCCCTCGCTCGCGGCTGGGCTGGCACTCGCCTGGGCGCGGGCGCTCGGGGAATTCGGCGCGACGATCACCTTCGCGGGCAACATCGAGGGTCGCACGCAGACCGCCCCGCTCGCGGTGTACCTGCTGCTCGAGTCCGACCCCGAGGCCGCCTACGCGCTGAGCGTGGCGCTCGTCGCCGTCTGCGTCGCGGTGCTCGCCGCGCTGCGCGGGCGCTGGTGGGGGGTGCGGCGATGATCGAGATGGACGGCCTCGTGCGCCGCGGCGACCTCGCGCTGCGGGCCGCGCTGCGCGTCGGCGACGAGACGGTGGCGATCACCGGGCCCAACGGCGCGGGCAAGACGACCCTGCTCCACGCGATCGCGGGGCTCCTGCCGCTCGCCGAGGGGCGGCTCGTGCTCGGCGGCGAGGTGCTCGACGCGCCGGGCGACGCGGGTGCGCCCTTCGTGCCGCCGCACGCGCGCGGTGCCGCCCTCGTCTTCCAGGACCACGTGCTGTTCCCGTTCCTCGACGCGCGCGACAACGTGGCGTTCGGGCTGCGCCGCGCCGGCGTGCCGCGCGACGAGGCCCGCCGGCGCGCGGAGGCCGCGCTCGCCGACTACGGCGTGGGCGGCCTCGCGCGGGCGATGCCGGGGCGGCTCTCCGGCGGCGAGGGGCAGCGCGTGGCGCTCGCGCGCGCCCTCGTGGGCGGGCCGCGGATCGTGCTGCTCGACGAGCCGCTCGCGTCGCTCGACGCCGACGCGCGCCGCGACTACCGGGCGGTGTTGCGGGAGCGGCTCGCGGCGATCCGCGGACCAAAGCTGCTGGTCACGCACGACCGCGACGACGTCGCGGCACTGTGCACCCGCGAGTACCGACTGGAGCGGACGACGGGATTCGAACCCGCGACCCTCACCTTGGCAAGGTGATGCTCTACCAACTGAGCCACGTCCGCGT
>JBEBCD010000016.1:0-19610 GCA_041158045.1 Actinomycetota bacterium
GCGACGCTCGTGCGCCGGCCGACGCACGAGTGGTCGATGCGCGTGTTCTCGTTCTCGATCAGCTACGTGACGCTGCTCTTCGTGGCGCTCACGGTCGACGTCCTCGTCGCCTGACCCGATCGCGCGCGGCGCGGTCCCCACGACCGCTCTCGTGCATTGGTGCATCACCGCGCGGCGCGACGCGACGTCGGACGGAGACGGGGCGCAAATCCGTGCTCCGATTAGCATCGGCGAGGTGACGATGGCCCTCGATGCGCGTTCGGGCGCGGCCCCGTCGGCGGTCGCCGCGCCCTTCGTGACCGTCGACCACGCCGGGATCGCGCGCCTCGTCCACGCGGTCGCCGCCCTCTGGGCGCTCGCCGCCGCGGTGCTCGGCGTCCTCCTCGGCCTCGAGCGCTTCGACGCCGGCACCGCGCTCGTCGACGCCGGCGCCCACGTCCAGCTCGTGGCGCTCGCTCGCGTCGCCCTCGTGTTCGGTCTGCTCGGCGGGATGCTCACGAGCGCCGCGCTCGCCGCGGTGCCGGGCCAGGTGGGCGCCGCGGCGCTCGCCTTCCCCCGCGGCGCGAGCCTCGGCGCCTGGCTGTGGGTCGGCGGCAGCGTGCTCGTCGCGTGGTCGATCGTCGCCAACGGCGGCCCCGGCGGCGGCGACGCCGCGATGGTCGAGCTGTACCTCATGGGCCTCGGCGTCATGACGCTCGGGCTCCTCGCGGTGATGGTCGTGCTCGCCGCCACCGTGCTCGCGGGCCGGGCCCCCGGGCGCGCGCTCGCCGACGCCCCGGGCCTCGCGTGGGCGTCCCTCGTCGCCGCCACCTCGCTCGTCGTCACGCTCGCGACGATGCTCGGCTCGCTCGTCTACGTCGGCGTCGACTTCGCCTACGAGCGGTCGGCGTTCGGCGGCGCGGACGGCATCGGCGCCTGGCTCGGCTGGGCGACGAGCCAGCCGCACACGTTCCTCTTCGCACTGCCGTGCCTCGGCGTGCTCGTCGACGCGGTGGACCGCGCCACCGGGGGCGCCGTCGTCGGGCGCACGGTCGCGCAGGTCGGCACCGGCATCGCGGGCCTCGCGATGCTCGAGCCGGTCACGCAGTCGACGTTCCTCCTGCGCCCCGAGGGCGCGGGCCGCGACGTGATCGCGGGCGTCGTGCCCTGGCTGATCTTCTCCGGCCTCCCGCTGCTCGGCTGCCTCGCGGTGATCGGCGTCGCGCTGCGCTCCATGCAGGCCGCGCGGGCACGCCCGACGGGCGCGTTCGTCGCCGCGTTCCTCGCGGTCGGCATGGTCCTCACGGGCCTGCTCGGCAGTGCCGTCCAGCGCATCGACCTGCTCGGGCTCGGCGGCACCGTCTTCGAGGAGGGTGCGCTCCTCTACGTCGCGTACGGCGCGGTGCTCGCCTCGGTGGCGATGCGCGCGCTGCTGCTCGGCGACGACGCCGCGCCGCGCACGCTGCGCCTCGCGGGGATCGGCTTCCTCGCGATCGTGCTCGCCGCCCTCCCGCTCTACGTGGCCGGCGTGCTCGACCAGCCGGGCGGTGCGCTCGGCGGCTTCGACGACGACGGCATCGTCGGGGTGCTCAACCTGGTGTCGGGCGCCGGTCACGCGCTCTTCGTGCTCTTCCTGCTCGGCGTCGGCGCCGCGTGGGGCGGCCGGATGGCCAAGGCGGCGGGCGCGTGAGCGTCGCGACCGCGCTGCCCGCCGGCGCGCCCGCCGTGCCGCGGCGCCACCTGCTCGCGCTCGCCGTCCTCGTCGCGGGCGCGTCCGCGATGGTGATGGGCTCGATGCTCGCGGTGTGGCTGCAGTTCCGCGCCAATGCCCCGCTGCGCGAGTCGACCTCCGGCCTGCGCATGATCCGCGACTGGCTGCCGGCCGACGTCGCGATCCCCGAGGTCGTGACCAACACGATGATGATCACGTTCGTCCTGCTGTGCGTGATGGTGCAGTGGGCCGTCCACGCGGGCCGCCGCGGCGACTCGCGCCACGCGTCGCTCGCGCTCTCGGTGGCGCTGCTCGTGGAGGTCGCGATCATCAACGCGCAGTTCGCCGTCTGGAGCCAGATGGGCATCGGCGTGCGCGACGGCGCCTACATGACGATGTTCTACGCCGTCACCGGCACGATGCTCGCCCTCGTCGTGCTCGGTACGTGCGCGACCCTCGCGACGCTCTTCCGCACCCTCGCGGGCCGCATCGGCGACCGCGGGCTCCTCGCCGCCCACGCGCTCCACTGGTACGCACTCGCCGCGATCTTCGCGACGATGTGGTTCGTCGTGTACGTGCAGAAGTAGGCGGCACCGTGGTCCGCACCGGCTCCCGCCACTTCCTCGGCCTCGCGGTCGTCACCGGAGCGGCCTTCCTCGTGCTGCTCTTCGCGCTCGAGCAGCTCGCGCTGGCGGGCGTCGCGCTCAGCATGCTCGTCGCGGTCCTCGCGCTCTTCGCGTGGTTCTCCGTCCACTCGGGCGACGGCGACGTCTCGGCCTCCGAGGCCGCGGTGGCCGGACCCGGGGCGGGCGCCGCCCCCTGGCCCGCCGTCACCGCGGCGGGCGTCGTGCTCGTCGCGGTCGGCCTCGTCGTCGACGCGGTGCTCGTCATCGGCGGCATCGTCGTGATGCTGGCGAGCCTCGCAGAGTGGCTCGTGCTCGCCTGGAGCGAGCGCTCGTCGGCCGACCCGGGGTACAACCGCGATGCGCGCGGCCGCCTCCTGCATCCGATCGAGTTCCCCGTCGCGGCCGCGCTCGGCCTCGGCGTCGTGATCTTCCTCTTCTCGCGCATCATGCTCGCGATCGACAAGGCCTCGGGTGCGCTGCTCTTCATCGTCTTCGGCACGCTGATCCTCGTGGCCGGCACGCTCTTCGCCGCGGGCGGCGGCGGTCGCCGCGTGGTGTCGGCCGCGATCGTCGGCGCGGGCGCGGTCGGCCTGCTCGCGGGAGGCGTCGCGGGCGGCACGTCGGGCCTGCGCGCGGACCTCGCCGAGGCGCGCGAGGAGGGGCACTACCTGCACCCCGAGTGCGGCCCCGAGCGCGCGAAGTACTTCGACAAGCACGCGGAGCGCACCGTCTCGCTGCGCGCGAGCGTCGCCGCGATCGTCGAGATGCGCGATGGCGCGCTCGTCGCGCGGCTCACGGGCCTCGAGGACCGGCCGCAGTCGACGCTCACGATCCCGCGGTCCAACCCGACGACGATCATCTTCCGCAACGAGGACGGCACCGACCGGCGCCTGGTGGCCAACCTCGGCGTGAAGACCTTCGAGGACGGCAGCACCGAGCTCATCCAGGACTGCACGCAGCTCATCGAGCCGGGCGCGGAGCACGCGCTCACGCTCACGATCCCCAAGCCCGCGCCCGCCGACGCGCCGTACACGCTGACGGTCGCGGGCGTCGAGGGCCAGGCCATCACGCTGGTGGTGCCGTGAGCCACGCCGGCCCCGTCGGAGCCCGCGAGGGCAGCGTCGGTAGCGTCCCGCGCGTGATGCGCACCGTCCGCGCCCGTGCCCGCCGCGCCGCGACCGGCGGCCTCGTGCTCGCCGGCGCCGCCGCGCTCGCCGGATGCGCGACCGACGCGCCGCAGGACACCTGGCAGCCCAAGGGGCCGAACGCCAAGATCATCGACGACCTGCAGAAGCCGGTGTTCGCCGTCGCCGGCATCGTCGGCGTCCTCGTGCTCGTCGCCGTCGGATGGGCGATCTGGCGCTACCGCGACCGCGGCCAGCCGATCCCCGCCCAGACGCACGGCAACCCCGTGCTCGAGATCACCCTCACCGTGATCCCCGCGCTCATCCTCACGGTCATCGGCATCTTCACCTTCCGCACGGTGCTCGAGCTGGCCAAGACCGACGACACCGAGCTCGTCATCAACGTCACCGGCCAGCAGTGGTGGTGGGAGTACGACTACCCGGTGCAGGAGGAGTTCGGCATCACGCAGCCGATCATCACCTCCGGCCAGCTCGTGTTCCCCGCAGGCACCAAGGTGCTGCTGCGCGAGACGAGCCGCGACGTCATCCACTCGTACTGGATCCCGGCGCTCAACGGCAAGCGCGACGCGGTGCCGGGTCGCGTCCACACGCTGCGCATCGAGGCCGACGAGCCGGGCATCTACGCGGGCCAGTGCACCGAGTTCTGCGGTCTGTCGCACGCCAACATGCGCATGGAGGCCGTCGCGCTGAGCGACGCCGACTTCGCCGCATGGGTGGCCAACCAGCAGGAGGCCTACGTCGCCCCGGCCGCCGGCACGCTCGCCAAGGCCGGCGAGGAGGTCTTCCTCAACCAGTGCGTCCGCTGCCACCAGGTCAACGGCCTGCTGCGCGCCGACGGCACGCCCGCGATCGCCGCCCCCGACGAGAACGTCTGGTCGGGCGCCGCGCCCAACCTCACGCACCTCATGACGCGCAACACCTTCGCGGGCGCGATGTTCGACCTGCTCACCCCCGCGTGCCGCGAGCGCGTGTGGGGCGCCTCGTCGGCCGACTTCGGCGAGCGCTACCTCGCCGGCGTGAGCGCCGACTGCCTCGACGAGAACGCGCTGCGCGCCTGGCTGCGCAACGCCCCGGCCGTGAAGCCCATGTACGCCAACCCGACCCAGCTGGCCGCCACGGGCGGCAAGTACCGCGGCATGCCGAACCTCGGGCTCTCCGAGGCCGACATCGACAAGCTCGTCGCGTACCTGCTGACCCGCCAGTAGGCCGCGAAGGAGGACCCACCACATGGCGATCATCGAGCGTCCCCTCGGCGGGGCCCCCGCGCTCCCCGGCGGCGCGTCGTTGCCGACGCCCGCGGGCACCTACGGCGTGCTGCGCCGCCCCGTCACGACCACCGGCTGGAAGAGCTGGGTCTTCACGGTGGACCACAAGAAGCTCGGGATCATGTACGGCGTCACCGCGATGTTCTTCTTCATCGTCGGCGGCGTCGAGGCGCTCCTCATCCGCCTGCAGCTCGCGGCCCCGGACGGCAAGGTCCTCAACGCCGACCTCTACAACCAGATGTTCACCATGCACGCCACGACGATGGTGTTCCTCTTCGTGATGCCGATGGCGGCGGCGTTCGCCAACTACTTCGTCCCGCTCCAGATCGGCGCCCGTGACGTCGCCTTCCCCCGCATCAACGCCTTCGGCTTCTGGTGCCTGCTCCTCGGCGGCATCTTCCTCAACGCCGCGTGGTTCCTCGGCGGCGCGGCGGACGGCGGCTGGTTCATGTACGCGCCCAACTCGGGGCCGATCTTCTCGCCCAGCCACGGTGTCGACTTCTGGGCGCTCGGCCTCCAGATCACGGGCATCGCGTCGCTCACGGGCGCGGTCAACCTCATCGTGACGGTGCTCAACATGCGGGCGCCCGGCATGTCGCTGCTGAAGATGCCGATCTTCACCTGGATGATCTTCGTCGTGCAGTTCCTCCTCGTGTTCGCGATGCCGGTCATCACCGTCGCGCTCTTCCTGCTCATGTTCCAGCGCAACTTCGGCGCCACGTTCTTCGACGTCGCGGCCGGTGCGGACCCGCTGCTCTGGCAGCACCTCTTCTGGATCTTCGGGCACCCCGAGGTGTACATCCTCATCCTCCCGTCGTTCGGCATCATCTCCGAGGTCCTCCCGGTCTTCAGCCGCAAGCCGCTGTTCGGGTACCCGTTCGTCGTCTTCTCGGGTGCCGCCATCGGCTTCGTCGGCTGGGGCGTGTGGGCGCACCACATGTTCGCCTCCGGTCTCGGGCCGGTGTCGGTCGCGGTGTTCTCCGTCGCGACGATGGCGATCGCCGTCCCGACGGGCGTCAAGATCATCAACTGGACCCTCACGATGTGGGGCGGCAAGCTCGTCTTCTCGACCGCGATGAAGTTCGCGATCGGCCTCATCGTGCTCTTCACGATCGGCGGCCTCTCGGGCGTGACGCACTCGGTCGCGCCGTCCGACACGCAGCAGACGGACACCTACTACATCGTCGCGCACTTCCACTACGTGCTCTTCGGCGGCGCGATCTTCGGGCTCTTCTCCGGCTTCTACTACTGGTGGCCGAAGGTATTCGGCAAGCTCCTCGACGAGCGCCTCGGCTCGTGGAACTTCTGGCTGATGGTCATCGGCATGAACATGACGTTCGGCCCGATGCACATCCTCGGCCTCCAGGGCCAGCCGCGCCGCATGTACGTCTGGACCGATGCGCGCGCGGGCGAGGGCGTCTTCAACTTCGCCTTCTGGAACATGGTGGCGTCGATCGGCTCGTTCATCCTCGCCGTCGGCGTGCTGTGCTTCCTCGTCAACGTCTGGATCACGTCGCGCCGCCCCGGCCGCGCGCCGCTGGACCCGTGGAACGCGCGCAGCCTCGAGTGGATGACGTCCAACCCGCCGAAGGAGCACAACTTCGACGCGATCCCGACGGTCTCGCACCTCGACGAGTTCTTCCACCGCAAGTACGAGGAGGACCCGGCGACGCACACGATGCGCCAGGTCGCGACCGCCGAGCAGGTGCTCGCCGACCTCGAGTCGCGCGCCGACGCGCACATCCACATGCCGTCGCCCTCGTACTGGCCGGTCGTCGTGGCGCTCGCGCTCCCGATCATCGCGACCGGCCTCATCTACTCGCACCTCGTCGCGGTCGCGGGCGGTGTCGTGCTGTTGCTCGGCATCTACGGCTGGGCGCTCGAGCCGGGCACGGCGCCCGACTCCGACATGGATCCGCCCGCGGCGGGCGGCGTGCCGGCGGTGAGCCATGGCTGACGCGGCGCTCCACGGCGCGGCGCACGGCGCCGGTCACCCCCCGACGTCGACGGGGCTCTCCAACGTCAAGCTCGGGATGTGGGTCTTCCTCGGCTCCGAGTGCCTCCTCTTCGGCGGCCTCATCTCGACGTACATGCTCTACCGCGGCCGCGTCGGCCAGGGCCCGACGCCCGCGCAGATCTTCGACATCCCGTTCACCTCGGTCAGCAGCTTCGTGCTGCTGATGAGCTCGCTCACGATGGTGCTCGCGGTGAGCGCGGCCAACGCCCGCGACGATCGCCGGACCAACCTCTGGCTCACCGTCACCGCGCTCCTCGGCGCGACGTTCGTCGGCGGCCAGGTGTACGAGTTCACGGCGTTCTACCACGAGGGCCTGGGCTTCGGCACCAGCCTCTTCGCGTCGAGCTTCTACACGCTCACCGGATTCCACGGCGTGCACGTGACCGTCGGGATCATCATGCTGATGTCGCTCGTCGGCATCTTCCGCCGCCGCGGCGTGCCGGGCTCCAAGGCCGAGACCGTCGAGATGATCGGCCTCTACTGGCACTTCGTCGACATCGTGTGGATCATCATCTTCACCCTCATCTACCTGATCCCGGTCTGACCCCGCCATGACGACCCACGTGCAGGAGCCCGCCGGCGAGACCCACTCGCACGGCCTCACCAACGCCGGCTACGTCCGCGTCGCCGTCATCCTCGCGCTCATCACGGCGCTCGAGGTCTCCACGTACTACGTCGACTTCGGGCCGTTCTTCCTCCCGGCGCTCATCGTCATGATGGTCGTGAAGTTCGTGATGGTCGTGAGCTACTTCATGCACCTGCGCTTCGACCACGGGCTCTTCAGCTTCCTCTTCTACTCGGGGCTGGTGCTCGCGATCGGCGTGTACGCGGCGTTCCTCGCGACGCTGCACTTCTTCCTGCGCTGACCCCGCCCGCGCGCCGCCGCCCGGCATGATCGCCGAGTCCGCCGACCTCCTCGCCAGCCCCTGGCGGTTCCAGGCCCACGTCGAGGTCTGGCTGCTCGTCGCCGCGGTCGTCGGGTCGTGGATCTACGCGGTGCGGGTCCTCGGCCCGCGCCTCTCGCCCGGTCGCCCCGCCACCACCCCGCGGCAGCGCCGCGCCTTCGTCGCCGCCGTCCTCATCCTCTGGCTCGCGAGCGACTGGCCGATCCACGACGTGTCGGAGGAGTACCTCTACTCGGTCCACATGTTCCAGCACATGGCGCTCTCGTACTTCATGCCGCCGCTCGTGCTGCTCGCGACGCCGGACTGGCTCTTCCGGGCGGTGCTGGGCGAGGGCGCGCTCGCACGCGCGGTCCGCTGGATGGGCCGCCCGGTGCCCGCCGGCCTGACCTTCAACGTGGTGGTCATGGTGACGCACATCCCCGCGCTGGTGAACCGCAGCGTGACCGACGCGCCGCTGCACTACGGGCTGCACGTCGCGGTCGTCGTCTCCGCGCTCTTCATGTGGCTCCCCGTGTGCGGCCCCGATCCCGCGATGCACGTCGGGTACGGGGGCCGGATGATCTATCTCTTCCTCATGTCGGTCGTCCCGACGGTGCCCGCCGGCTGGCTGACCTTCGCCGAGGGCGTCGTCTACCGCCACTACGACATCCCGGTGCGCGTGTGGGGACTCTCCGCCACGATCGACCAGCAGCTCGCCGGCGCGGTGATGAAGGTCGGCGGTGGCATCTTCCTGTGGACGATCGTCGGTGTGATGTTCTTCCGCCGATTCGCCGCGTCGTTCTCGCGCGAGCAGTCGTACGTGCGTGGCGACGCCTCGCTACCGGACGTGCTCACGGTCGAGCACGTCACCGATGCGTTCGGTCGC
The DNA here is from genome assembly GCA_041158045.1 of Actinomycetota bacterium. Classification (GTDB taxonomy): domain Bacteria; phylum Actinomycetota; class Acidimicrobiia; order Acidimicrobiales; family Ilumatobacteraceae; genus CAXRBC01. The sequence goes on from JBEBCD010000016.1 coordinate 8,514, forward strand.
GTCCCGCCCGCGCCGGAGCCGCAGCGGCGTTAGCCTCGCCATGCCGTGATCGACGTCCGCCTGCTCCGGAGCCGGCCCGACGAGGTCGTCGCGGCGATGGCCCGGCGGGCCAAGCCGGCGGTCCTCGACGACCTCGACCACGCGCGGCGCCTCGACGAGCGCCTCCGCGCCATCACGGTGGAGCGCGACGAGATCCGCGGCCGCGTCAACGCGTTGTCCAAGCGGGTGGGTGAGGCCCGTCGCGCCGGCGACGAGGCCGGCGGTGCTGCCCTCGCCGCCGAGAGCCGCGCGCTCGGCGACGGCGAGGCCGCGCTGCGCGACGAGCACGAGCAGGTCTCCGCGGCCCTGCGGGAGCTGCTGCTGCGCATCCCCAACGTCCCGCACCCCGACGTCGTCGCCGGCGCGAGCGACGCGGACAACCGCGTGGTCCGCGGACCCGTGGGCATGCCCTCGGCGTGGGCCGACCACCAGCGCGTCCCGCACTGGGAGACGGGCGTCGCGCTCGGCATCCTCGACAACGAGCGCGCGGTCAAGATCAGCGGCGCCATGTTCACCATGCAGCGCGGTGCGGGCGCCACGCTCGCCCGCGCCCTCTGCCAGTACGCGCTGGACCGCAACGCCGACGCCTACGAGGAGATCCGGCCGCCGTCGCTCGTCACGACGGCGACGCTCACGAGCACCGGCCAGCTGCCGAAGTTCGCCGACGACGCCTTCGCGATCGAGCGCGACGACCTGTGGGCCATCCCGACGGCGGAGGTGCCGCTCACCTCGCTGCACGCCGGAGAGGTGCTCGCCGCCGAGACGCTGCCGCGCCGCTACGTGGCCCACACGTCCTGCTACCGCCGCGAGGCCGGGGCGGCGGGCCGCGACACGCGCGGCATGCTGCGCAGCCACGAGTTCGACAAGGTCGAGATCCTCGCCGTGACCACGGCCGATCAGGCGCCGGCGATGCTCGATGAGATGCTCGAGCGCGTCGTGGCGTCGATCGCCGGGCTGGGGCTCGCGCACCGAGTCCTCGAGATCTGCACCGGCGACCTCGGGCAGTCGCACCACCGCAGCTTCGACGTCGAGGTGTACGCGCCGGGCTGCGACCAGTGGCTCGAGGTGAGCTCGGTGAGCTGGTTCTCCGACTACCAGGCCCGCCGCGCCGACATCCGGGTGAAGCACCGGGATGCCAAGGGCACCGAGATCGCCCACACGCTCAACGCGTCGGCGCTCGCGGTGCCGCGCGTCTGGGCCGCGATCCTCGAGCAGCACCGCCGCGCCGACGGGTCGGTGGCGGTGCCATCGGCGCTGCACCCCTACATGCGCGGCACGACCGTCATCGGTCCGGCGACGTGACCGCCGACGCCGTCCGCGACCGCCGCACCCAGTACGAGACCGCGGGCCTCGACGTCGCCGACGTCGACCCCGACCCGATGGTCGAGTGGCGGCGCTGGCACGACGCGGCCGCCGAGGCGGGGCTCCCGGAGCCCAACGCGATGACCCTCTCCACGGTGGGACTGGACGGGGCGCCGGACGCCCGCGTCGTGCTCGTGCGCGGCGCCGACGCCCGCGGCCTCGCGTTCTACACGCACCTCGCGAGCGCCAAGTCCGCCCAGCTCGCCGCCCGCGCCGGCGCGGCGGCGACGTTCGCTTGGCTCGCGCTGCACCGCCAGGTGCGGGTGCGCGGCACCGTCGCGCGCGTCGACGACGCGGAGGCCGACGCGTACTTCGCGTCGCGGCCGCGCGGCTCGCAGATCGGCGCGTGGGCCTCGCCGCAGTCGCGGCAGATCGCCGACCGCGCCGAGCTCGAGGCGATGGTGGCCGACGTCGAGCGGCGCTTCGCCGGTGCCGACGTGCCGCGCCCGCCGCACTGGGGCGGGTGGCGGCTCTCGCCGACCGAGTGGGAGTTCTGGCAGGGGCGGCCGAGCCGCCTCCACGACCGCGTGCGCTACGTGCGCGACGGCGGCGCCTGGCGCCGGGAGCGCGTCGCGCCCTGAGCCGCCGCGGCGATCGCCGCGACGAGCACCACCGCACCGGCGACGAGGCCCACGCGCCACGAGCCCTGCGATTGGATCCACCCGACGAGTCGCGTCTGCACCGTCTCCACGCGGCGCACCGCGCCCGCGCTCCCGCGGCCCGAGATGGCCGACCACCAGTACCAGGCGAGGTAGGCGCCGGTGAGCGTCACGGCGACGGCCGCGAGCGGGTCGAGCACCCGCGAGACGCGCCGCAGCCCGCGCACGAGCACGTCGGTGGCGAGCGAGAGGCTGACGGTGAGCGCGACGACGACGAGCGACATCCCGGCGCCGTAGAGCGCGAGGCTCGCGACCCCGGATACGAAGCCCTCGGTCGCGACGGTGCCGAGCACCGCGGTGGTGAGGAACCCGATCGTGCAGCCGATCGAGGCGACGGCGTACGCGATGCCGAAGAGCAGGGGCCCGCGCCGACCGCCCGTGGGATCGGGCAGCGCGACGCGCGGACGCCACCCGGCGAGCATGCGCACCCCCGCGACGACGAGCGCGAGGCCGATGGCGAGCGCGGCCCAGCGCGCCTGGCGCTCGAGCCACTGCGTTGCGAGCCGCGACACGAGCCCGACGACGAGGAACACGGCGAGGAAGCCGGCCGACACCCGCGCGCCCACGCCGAGGGCCCGCGCGAGGCGGCGCGCGAGCGGGTCGGCGCGGCGGGCCTCGCCGCCCATGTAGGCGAGCAACCACGTCGGCAGGAGCACGAATCCGCACGGGTTGACCGCTGCGAGCACCCCGAGGAGAAACGAGTAGGCGAAGGAGCCGCTCACGACGACGCCCCGAGTGCCGCGAGCAGGCGGGCGAGCCGCGCGGCGTCGAGCTCGCCGGCGGCCTGGTCGACCACGGTGCCCTCCGCGTCCACGGCGAGCGTGACGGGCGCGGTCGCGATGCCGGTGGCGCGCAGGAAGGCGCCGTCGCGGTCGAACCACGTGTCGTACTCGACGCCGTACTCGAGGGCGAATCGCGCCGCGGTCGCGGCGTCGTCGTACGGGTTGATCCCCACGACGTCGACCGCGGCGCCGAGGCGGCGGTGGGCGTCCGCGAGCAGCGGCAGCTCGCGCCGGCAGGGCTGGCAGGTGGAGTACCAGACGTTGAGCAGGACGGGCCGCCCGCGCAGGTCGGCGGTGCGCACGGCGACACCCGTGCTCGTGACGAGGCCGACGTCGGGCAGCGCCTCGCCGCGCAGGTCGGCGTTGGTCGCGATGCCGCCGTCGCGCGAGAGGCGGTACTCGGGCACGGCGCCGTCGCCCGCCCCGGCGTCGTCCGCCCCGCCGCACGCGGTGAGGACGACGAGCGCGATCGCCGTCACGACGCGACCCCGCACGCGAGCAGGCTACGACACGAGGTCGCGGCGCGACGGTGCGAAACCCATGCGTGGATAGGGTTTCGGGGTGATCGACGACCCCGTGCCGTACCCGGCGTCGGGTCGCGTGTATCGCACGTCGCGGCGCGTGCGCCTCGGCGACGTGACGCCCTCCGGCCGCCTGCGGCTCGACGCGCTCGCCCGCTACCTGCAGGACGTGGCCACCGACGACGCGCTCGACGGCCGCTACGACGACCCGCACGGCTGGGTCGTGCGCCGCACCCGCGTGTGGGTGGCGCGCTTTCCCCGGTACCTCGACGAGCTCACCCTGCACACCTGGTGCGGCGGCGTGGGATCGCACCACGCGGAGCGTCGTACGCAGCTGCGCCTCGGCGACGCGCCGGTGGCCGAGGCCGCCGCGCTGTGGGTCCACGTGGACCTCTCGACGATGCGCCCGGCGCGCCTCGCGCCGGACTTCGGCGCGCGATTCGCAGAGGCGGCGGCCGGGCGCAGCGCGTCGGCACGCCTCGAGGTGGGGCGCGCGCTCCCGCGCCCGTCGGCGTCGGGAGGGGTGCGCACGCCCTGGCCGCTGCGCGCCGCCGACATGGACGCCGTCGGCCACATGAACAACGCCGCCTATTGGGTGCCCGTCGAGGAGTGGCTCGCGGCGAGGCCCGGCGCGCGCGCCCCCATGCACGTGACCCTCGAGCACCACGGCGAGATCCGCCCCGGTGACGCCGTCGAGGTGCTCGCCGAGGACGCGGCGGGGCTCGCGGGTCCGGGCGCGGTCGCGCTGCGGCACCTCGTGCGTCGCCCCGACGGCGACGAAGTCGCCGCCGTCGCACTGGTGCGCCCGCCGGCGTGACGGGCCGGCCGTGACCGGCGCCCTCGTCTTCCTCGTCGGCTGGGCGGCCGGCTGGCTGGGCCTCGCGCGGTTGCGGCGGCTCGAGCCCGCCGACCCGGCGGCGTCCCGCCCGCGCGCCACGGTCGTCGTCCCCGCGCGCGACGAGGCAGCGACGCTCGCGCGCACGCTCCCGGCGGTGCGCGCCGCGCTCGTGCCCGGCGACGAGCTCGTGGTCGTCGACGACGGATCCGGCGACGACACGGTCCGCGTCGCCCTCGCGGCGGGTGCGCGCGTGCTGCCCGCGGGGCCGCTCCCCGACGGCTGGCGGGGCAAGCCGCACGCCTGCGCCGTCGGCGCCGCCGCCGCGTCGGGGGAGGTGCTCGTCTTCGTCGACGCCGACGCGCGCATCTCGGCCGCGGCCCTCGGCGCGCTCGTGGGGCGCGTGGCGCGGGCGCCGGGGACGCTGGCGTCGCTCCAGCCGCGCCACGAGGCGGGCGGGCTCGCCGAGCACGCGCAGCTCCTCCCGGCGCTCGCGTCGGTCATGGCGTCGGGTGCGGGCCTCGCGGGTCGCGGCACCCACCCGCTCGTCTTCGGACCCGTCGTTGCGGTGGACCGGGCGCGTTACCTCGCGCACGGCGGACACGCGCACCCCGCGGTGCGCGGCGCGGTCGCGGAGGACGTCGCGCTCGGGCGCGCCTGGGATGGGACGGTCGCGTCGTGCGTCGCGCGCGACGGTGAGGCCTCGTACCGCATGTACCCGGCCGCGCCCGGCCCGCGCGGCGCGGCCACGTCGCTCGTCGCCGCGTGGCGCGGCTGGACGAAGAACCTCGCGGTCGGCCTCGGCGCCGCGCCCGCCGTCCCCGCGGTCTGCGCCGTCGCATGGGTCGCCTCGATCGTCGGCGGACTCCTCGCGTCGCCCTGGATGGCCCTCGCGTCCGCGATCCAGGTGGCGGTCCTCGCGCGGCGGCTCGGCGCGTTCCCGCCGTGGACGGTGCTCGCACTCCCCGCGCACGCCGCGTGGTTCGTCGCGCTGGTCGCGCGCAGCGCGTGGCTGCGCGCGACGGGCGGGACGGTCCGCTGGCGCGGGCGCCCGGTGCGCGTGCGGTGACGCGGTCGACCTTTCTGCGCACCCTCCGTCCGCGCGGGTCGCGCCCCTCTCGCGGTGGGCCGCGCCGGGCTCACGCCTTCGCGGTGAAGACCTTCTCGCGGTAGTACCGCAGCTCGGCGATGCTGTTGCGGATGTCGTTGAGCGCGCGGTGCTGGCCGGACTTGGCCGGTCGGTCCAGTCCGACGGTCGGGTACCAGCGCTTCGCGAGCTCCTTGATGCTGGAGACGTCCACGCTGCGGTAGTGCAGGTGGGCCTCGATCGCGGGCAGGTGGCGGGCGAGGAATCGCCGGTCGGTCCCGATCGAGTTGCCGCACAGCGGCACGGTGCGTGGCTCGGGGACGTGGGCGCGGATGAACTCGAGGGTCGCGCGACCGGCCTCCTCGAGCGTCGTCGTCGACGCACCGATCGCGGGCAGGAGGCCCGAGGCGGTGTGCATCTCGACGACGACGGGCTCCATGCGGGCGAGCACCTCGGCGGGCTGGTGCACGACGAGGTCCGGTCCCTCGGCGACGATCGCGAGCTCGTCGTCGGTGACGATCGTGGCGATCTCGACGATGTGGTCGTGGTCCGGATCGAGCCCCGTCATCTCGAGGTCCATCCAGACGAGCATCCGCGACAATCTACCGTCGCGTCGCGATCCTCTATCGTCGGTGCGATGTCCGCACGCGACGACGACGGTCTCAACCTCCGCGGGATCTACGAGTATCGCTTCCGCAACTTCGCGCAGCACCGCAAGGATGCGACCTGGGCGGTGCTCGCGCCGTGGATCGAGCGCCGCATGGCGTCGCCGGCGGTGATGCTCGATCCCGCGTGCGGCCGCGGCGAGTTCATCCTCGCGAGTGCCGCTGCCGAGCGGTGGGCGGTGGATCTCGTCGACCAGCGCCCGTCCTGGCCCGTCGGTGTCACGCATCGGGTCGGCGATCTTCGGTCGGTCGACCTCCCGACGGCGCATTTCGACGGCATCTTCGTGTCCAACTTCCTCGAGCACCTCGAGACGCCGCGCGAGGTGTATCGGTACCTCGTGCGGTTCCGCGAGCTCTTGCGGCCCGGCGGGCGCATCGCCGTCATGGGGCCCAACTTCAAGTACGCGGCCAACGAGTACTTCGACTGTGCGGACCATCTCATCGCGCTCACCCACCGATCGGTGGAGGAGCACCTCGCCTCGGCCGGGTTCGAGGTCGAGACGGTCGTCCCGCGCTTCGTGCCGTTCTCGTTTCGGTCGCAGCGCTTCAGCCACCCGGCGCTCGTGCGGGCGTACCTCCGGCTGCCCCCCGCGTGGCGGATCCTCGGCAAGCAGTTTTTCCTCGTCGCCTGCCGCCCCGGCTGAGGAGGCGACGATCGTGGCGGTGGCGCGCGTGCGGGTGGTGCGCCTCGACGATGCGCTGCCCCTGCCGCGCGTCGCGCACGAGGGCGACGCCGGCGTCGACCTGCACGCGCGCGTCGACGTGCGCCTCGGCGCGGGAGGGGGACGCGCTCTGGTCCCGACGGGGATCGCCGTGGCGATCCCCGAGGGACACTTCGGCATGGTGGTGCCGCGCAGCGGCCTGGCGGTGCGCCACGGCGTCACGCTCGTGAACTCCCCGGGCATCATCGACGCCGCCTATCGCGGCGAGCTGCAGGTCGTGCTCATCAACACGGACCCGCGCGAGGACTACGACGTGCGCCGCGGGGACCGCGTCGCCCAGCTCGTCGTGCAGCGCGTGGAGGCCGTCGACTGGGAGGTCGTCGAGGAGCTCGGCGGCCCGGACCGCGGCGGGGGGTTCGGCCACTCGGGCCGGTGACGGCGCGCGAGCATCGTCCGGCCCCGCGGGCGCGGGGCGGCGTCGCTAGCTGAGGCGGGTGCCGAGGGTGCGCATCGCGAGCGCGGCGTAGAGGGCCGTGCCGTGGCGCATCGCGTCCTCCTCGAACACGACGCGGTTCGAGTGGTTGGGCGCGGCGGTCGCGGGGTTGGTGCCCGCGGGAGTGCCGCCGAGGAAGATCATCGCGCCGGGCCGCTGCTGGAGCACGTAGCTGAAGTCCTCGGCGCCCATGATCGGGTGCGGCATCGCGACGGCCTTGCCGTCGCCGAGGAGGCCGGTGGCGATGTCGAGGGCGAGGTCGACGTTGGCCCCGTGGTTGACCGTGACGGGGTAGCCGAGGGTGACCGTCACCTCGGCCGTCATGTCGTGGGTCGCGGCGATGCCCTCGGCGATGCGGCGGATGCCGTCGTGGACCCTGGTGCGCGTCTGCTCGCTGACGGCGCGGATCGTGCCGCCGATCGTCGCCGTCTCGGGGATCACGTTGGACGTCGTGCCGGTGTGGATCTGCGTCACGGTGACGACGGTGGGGTCGAAGACGTCGATGCGACGCGTGACGTGCATCTGGAGTGCCTGGACGATCTCGCACGCGACGGGGATCGGGTCGCGGGTGCGGAAGGGCTCGGACGCGTGCCCGCCCTTGCCGGTGACGACGATCTGCATCGTGTCCGAGGACGCCATTTGCGCGCCGCCGCGGGCCGCGACCATGCCGCTCGGGATCGTCGACGTGATGTGGAGGGCGTACGCGGCCTCGATCGGCGAGGGCGTGCCGTCCGCGAGCGGAGGCACGTCGAGGAGGCCCTCCTCGAGCATGTAGCGGGCGCCGTGGTGGCCCTCCTCGCCGGGCTGGAACATGAAGAGCACGCGGCCGGCGAGCTCGCCCCGCCGCTCGGCGAGGACGCGCGCCGCGCCGACGAGCATCGCGGTGTGCGTGTCGTGGCCGCAGGCGTGCATGACGCGGTCGTGGCGGGACGCGAAGTCGAGGCCGGTGTCCTCGGGCATCGGGAGCGCGTCCATGTCGCCGCGCAGCATCACGGTCGGGCCGGGGCGGTCGCCGGTGAGGAGCGCGGCGATGCCGCTCGTGGTCGAGTGGAGCGTGAGGTCGAGGGGCAGGCCCTCGAGTGCCGCGAGCACGTGGTCGCGGGTCTTGGGCAGGACGTTGCCCACCTCGGGCCAGGTGTGGAGCGTGCGCCGCAGCGCGACGACGTCGTCCTGGCCGTCGGCGACTTGGCGCAGCAGGTCGGTGGAGGCGCCGTGGCGGTCGGCGGAGGCCGCCGCGCCCGCGGCGCCCGCTGCGGTCGCGGGGCCGGCCGTCACGGCGTCATCGTACGCGGGCCGGCCGGGACCGCTCAGAGCTTGCGCAGGTGGACGTGCGAGATGCGGTGGTCCGGACCCTTGTGGAGCACGAGCGAGGCTCGGCCGCGGGTGGGCTCGATGTTCTCCCGCAGGTTGCGACCGTTGATCTCGCGCCAGATGCCGCGCGCCGTCTCGATCGCCTCGGCCTCCGAGAGCGCCGCGAAGTGTCGGAAGAAGCTGTCGGGGTCCTGGAAGACGGTGCGGCGCAGTGCGAGGAATCGCTCGACGTACCACGCCTCGATGTCGGCCTCGGCGGCGTCGAGGTAGATCGTGAAGTCGAAGTAGTCCGAGACGTATTCGGTCGCCTCGGTGCCGACCTGCAGCACGTTGAGTCCCTCGACGATGAGGATGTCGGGCTGGTGCACCGTGACGACGCGGTCGGGCACGACGTCGTAGACGACGTGGCTGTACACGGGGGCGGCCACCTCGGGCTCGCCGGCCTTCACCGCGCGGACGAACTCCACGAGCCGGCGCGCGTCGTAGCTCTCGGGGAAGCCCTTGCGGTGCATGATGCCGCGCTCGGTGAGCACGGCGTTGGGGTGGAGGAATCCGTCGGTGGTGACGAGCTCGACCCGCGGGTGCTCCGGCCACTGCGCGAGGAGCGCCTGGAGGATGCGGGCGAGCGTGCTCTTGCCGACCGCGACGCTGCCCGCGATGCCGATGACGTACGGGGTCTTGGGCGCGACGGCGCCGAGGAAGGTCGACGAGACGCGGTGCAGGTGCTGGGTGGCGGCGACGTAGAGGTTGATGAGGCGGGTGAGCGGGAGGTACGCGGTGGCGACCTCGTCGAGGTCGATGCGGTCGGCGATGCCGCGGAGGGCCTCGAGGTCCTTCTCGCGCAGGGTGAGCGGCGTCTGCGCGCGCAGCGCGGCCCACGCGTCGCGGTCGAACCGCTCGTAGCGGCCGGCGTCGCGTTCGCTGATCACGCGCTACCGCGTGACGCGGCGCAGGAAGTCGAGGAGCGGGGGGTTGACGAGGTGCGGGTGCGTGAGGTTGGCCGCGTGCGCCGCGCCCTCGATCGCGACGATCGGCTCGGCGCCGCGCAGGCCGGCGCGCACCTTCTCCGCGCGTGCCATCGAGATCGCGGTGTCGGCGCTGCCGTGGATGATCTGGACGGGGCACCCGATCTCGCCGAGTCGGTCGGTGACGTCCTCACGGTCGAGGAGGCAGTCGGACGCGGCCCTCAGTGCCTCGCGCGGGAGCACCTGCCACTTCGCGATCCAACGCGGGTGCTCCTCGGGCTTGGCGATGATGATGCCGGCGATCGCCTCGGCGAGCGGCGCGATCGGACCCTGCGCCATCCAGGCGTCGACCATGCCGCGGTAGGCGGCGAGCGTCGCGGCGTCGTCCACGTCGGAGCCCGAGTCGATGAGCACGATGGCGCGCACGCGCTCGGGCGCGAGGAGGGCGGCCCGCAGCGAGATGAAGCCGCCCTGCGACATGCCCGCGAGCACGGCCCGCTCGATGCCGAGGTGGTCCATGAGCGCGAGGCAGTCGCGCGCGGAATCCCAGTAGGTGAATGGCCGGCCGTCCCAGCCGGTGGCACCGAAGGCGCGCTCGTCCCACGCCACGACGCGGTACTCGGGGGCGAGCGCGGCGATCTGCGACTCGAACATGGTGTGGTCCATGAGGAAGCCGTGCGACAGCACGACGGCGGGGCCGGTCCCACCGGTGTCGACGTAGTGCAGGCGCTGCCCGTTCACCGCCGCGGTCGGCACGTCAGGCCCCCGCCTCGCGCGTCAGCACCTCCGCGCCGGTGTCGGTGACGAGGATCGTGTGCTCGAACTGCGCGGTCCGCTTGCCGTCCGCCGTCACGGCCGTCCAGTCGTCGTCCCACATCCGGTGCTGGTGCGTGCCGAGGGTGATCATCGGCTCGATGGTGAACGTCATCCCCGGCCGCATGATCGTCGAGTTGCGCGAGTCGTAGTGGTGGAGCACCTGGATGTCGGTGTGGAACTGCTCCCCGATGCCGTGGCCGATGAAGGCGCGCACGACGCCCATCCTGTGGCGCTTGGCGTGGCCCTCGATCGCGCGACCGATCTCGCTGAGCGGGCTGCCGGGCCGCACCGCGCCGATGCCCTCCCACATGCACTCGTGGGCGACGCGCACGAGCGTCGCGCTCTCCTCGTCGATCTCGCCGACGGCGAAGGTCGCGTTGGTGTCACCGTGCACGCCCTCGAGATAGACGGTGACGTCGAGGTTGACGATGTCGCCGTCCTGGAGCTCCCGCGAGTCGGGGATGCCGTGGCAGATCACCTCGTTGACCGAGGTGCAGAGGCTCTTGGGATAGCCCTGGTAGTTGAGCGGGCTGGGGTAGGCGCCGCGGGCGACGATGAGGTCGTGGACGAACGCATCGATCTCGTCGGTGGCGACGCCGGGGCGGACCCGCTCGCCGGCGAGGCGCAGCACCTCGGCCGCCATCGCGCCGGCTCGGCGCATGCGGGCGATGACGTCGGCACTCTTCACCGCGGGCTCGGCGACGCGGCGCACGATGCCGCTCTCGGCGTACGGGGGGCGGCGGATGTGGTCGGGCACCGCGCGTCGCGGGCTGACGAGCCCGGGCTGGACGCGGCCGTCGGTGGGGCGATGGCAGCGCTTGTACTTGCGTCCGCTCCCGCACCAGCAGGGCTCGCTCGCCGCGGGCAGGACCGCGGGACGCGTGGGGCTCGTGCGCACGG
>JBEBCD010000017.1:0-27999 GCA_041158045.1 Actinomycetota bacterium
GTTGGCCGCGGAGACGACGGGCTCGAGGACGGCCGCGGCGATGGCCTCGTGGTTGTAGGGCGCGAGGTTGTCGCCGATGTCGTGGATGAGCGCGCAGAGGACGTACTCCTCGTCGCGGCCGTCGCGCTCGGCGCGCGTCGCCGTCTGCAGGGAGTGCTCGAGGCGCGTGACGGGGTAGCCGCCCTGGTCGTGCGCGAGGAGGCGGAGCTGGTCGAGCACGCGGTCGGCGACGTGCGACTGCGTGACTCGCAACTCGCGCATGATCACCGCCCACTCCGCGGCCGTCGACTCCTCGAACGACCGGAAGCGGGCGACGGTCACTGGTCGATCTCCCAGCGGACCTCGACGACGATCTGCACCTCGCGCTGACCGAGGTCGATGACGACCTGCGGCGCGGCCGCGTCGGACGAGACGGCCTTCTCCACGCCGACGATCGGCATCACTCCGGGGGAGGAGACCTCGGTGACGTAGACGACGTCGCCGAGGTCGACGCCGAGGAGGTCGGCGTAGCGCTCGGCCTTGGCGCGCGCGGACGCGATGGCGGCCTCGCGGGCGGCGTCGGCGCCGACCGAGGTGTCGAGGACGGTCGGGGTGGCGCCCGTGACCTGCAGGCCGTCGCCGCCGGCCGCCACGAGTGCGTCGAGCAGCGCGCCCGCGCCGTCCGCGTCGCGGACCGTGACGGTGAGGTACTGGCTGGCGCGGTAGCCCTTGAGGGTCTGGCCGGTCTGCGCATAGTCGTACTCGGGGCCGACGCTCACGGACTGGGTGGTGACGTCCTCCTCGGCGACGTCGGCGTCGGCGAGGACCTCGCGGAGCCGCTCGGTGGTGACGGCGACGGCGTCGAGGGCGGCCTCGGAGGTCCCGGCGAGGGTCGTCGCGAGGAGGTCGAGGCGGACCTGGTCGGGGGTGACCATCGCCGAGCCGGTGCCCTGGGCGGTGATGCCGCTCGCGGTGGTGGGCTGGGTCGCCTGCTCGGCGCGCACGGTGCAGCCCGTCGCGAGCGTGGCGACGGCCGCGAGGGAGGCGAGGGCGGCGGCTGTCGCGCCGGGGCGGCGGGGGGCGGGGTGGGGGGCGTGAAACCGCATGATTGCGCAGGTTAGCGGGGGTATCCGCGACGGGCGGGAGGGGGATCCGTACGGTCGTGACCGCAGGCACAGTCCTGCAGAAAAGGGGATTTCACACTCATGGGTTGGTGGACACAACTCGGTCAGCTGATGCTCCTGGCGATCCTGCTGGGCGCGGTCATGACCGTCGTCGAGTCGGTCCTCCGCACGATCGGGCTCCACTCGGTCATCATGCGGATCCCGATCATCGGCAGCAACTTCACGCTCATCATCTCGATCCTGATGATGTGGGTGCTCAACGACTCGTACAGCTTCAGTTGGCTCAGCGCCGGTGGACTCACCGACGGCTGGGCGATGTGGCTGCACATCGTCGCGAGCGGCGCGATCGTCTACGGGTTCGTCCCGGTCAAGGACGCGGTCGTCTCGATGATCAGCAAGGGCTTCCGAATGTAAGGAGCGGTCCTCCGCTTCCTTCGACAGGAGGGGCCGCCGGGCGACCGGCGGCCCCTTCGCCGTCTCCGGGGTCGGTGGCGCGGGGCTGGTGGCTCGGGTCGGGGCCGGCCGCCGCGCCGGCGGGGGCGTCGGCGCGGCGAGTGCTACTCGCCGGCCGCCGCGTACCGCACGCCGACGAGGCCGCGCAGCTCGTCCATCGTGCGCAGGAAGGCGAGCGACTCGCTCCACGGCATGATCGGGCTCTCGAGGAGTCCCGCGGCGATCGCGCGGTGCACCTCCGGCACCTGGTGGCGCAGGCCCTGGCCGGGCTCGGGGTGCGGGTGGGTGCGGACGCGGCCGTCGTCGCGCACGACGGTGAACGACTCGGGGTGGTGCATGAAGCGCGCGATCTCGATGCGGCCCCGGGTCCCGACGATGCGGGCCGTGCAGGGCATCTCGGTACGGGTGGCGCTCGCGAGCACGGCGGTCGCACCGCCCGCGTAGCGCAGCGTGGCGTGCACCGTGTGGTCGATGCCGAGCGGGGTGAGCTGGGCCTCCGCGGTCATCGACGCGTGGTCACCGAGGGCGAGGCGGGCGACGTTGAGGCAGTAGAGCCAGAGATCGAGGATGCTCCCGCCGCCGAGCGCGGGGGCGAAGAGGCGATGCTCCGGGCGGTAGGCCGCGCGGAAGCCGAACGTCGCCTCCACGAGGCGGGGCTCCCCGATGATCCCGGCCGCGAGGACCCCGACGAGGTCGCGGTACGGGGGGAGGAAGCGGCTCCAGAGGGCCTCCATGAGGAAGCGCTTCGCGCCGCGGGCGGCGGCGATCATCTCCTCGGCCTGCCGCGCGTTGAGCGCGAGGGGCTTCTCGCAGAGCACGTGCTTGCCCGCGGCGAGGGCGGCGAGCGTGTCGGGGTGGTGGCGGGAGTGGGGCGTGGCGACGTAGACGACGTCGACGTCGGGGTGGGCGAAGAGGTCCTCGTAGGAGCCGGTCGCGACGGGCTCGGGCGCGCCGACGCGCGCGACGAAGTCGGCGGCCGAGGCGGGCGAGCGACTGCCGACGGCGACGATCGACGCGTCGGGCGTCTGGCGCAGTCCCTCCGCGAAGTCGCGCGCGATGCGCCCCGTACCCGCGATCCCCCAGCGCACCACGGGCGCAGACTCTACGCGCCGACCGCCGAGGGGCCGAGCGGTAGTTTTGTCGCTGCATGGCGACGTGGACGCTGCGGGGATCGACGCTCCGCAAGCTCTGGTACATCATCCCGCCACGGTCGCGGATCAAGCTCCCGATCCTCTACGTCATCACGCTGGTATCGAGCGCGTTCGAGGTCGTGGGCATCGGCCTGCTGATCCCGGTGATGACGACGATCTCCAAGGGAGGCGACGGCGGGAGCGCGTCGATCCTGCAGCCGGTGTTCGACGCCTTCGGGGTGACGTCCCAGGTCTCGATGATCCGCCTCGCGGTGGTGCTCCTCTTCGTCGCCTTCCTCGTGAAGAACGTCTTCCTGCTCTGGAGCCAGGTGTTCACCGGGCGCATCAGCCAGGAGATGAACCGCATCCTCGCGACGCGGCTCTTCCGGTCGTATCTCTTCCGTCCCTACACGTTCCATCTCCAGCGCAACACTGCGGAGATGATCCAAGGCGTCCAGGGGGAGGCGACCCAGGCGCTGGGCGTCTCGGTGAGTCTCGTAGGGCTGTCGCGTGAGCTCGTGGTGGGCATTGGCCTCACGTACGTGATGCTCCGCACCGAGACCGTGGCGGCCGCGACCACGCTGCTGCTCCTCGGCGGCGGGTCGGTCGCGTACTCGAGGCTCTCGAAGCGGACCCTGAGGCGATTCGGCCAGCAGCGCAAGATCTGGGCGCCCCGGGTCACCCAGCACCTCCAACAGGGCCTCGGCGGGGTGAAGGACATCCACGTCCTCGGCCGCACGGTCGACTTCGCCGACCAGTACACGCGCCAGCGCGAGAAGCAGGACGCGCTGAGCATCCGCAGCGGCCTCGTGAGCAGCATCGGGCCGCGGTGGATCGAGACGCTCGCGCTGGGGGGCCTCATCGTCGTGATCTGGACCGTCGTGGCCCGCGAGCGCGACGCCGAGCGGGTCCTGCCCCTCCTCGCGGTGTTCGCCGCCGCGACGTGGCGCTTCATCCCGACGACCAACACCATCATCAACATGTTCAACAGCGTCCGGCTGTCCGGGCCCGCCATCGACGCCGTGTACGAGGAGCTGCGCCACATCGAGGCCCAGGAGCAGGTGGTGCGCACCCGCACCGACTTCACCCGCGACCTCGCCCTCCGCGGCGTGACCTTCACCTACCCCAACGCCCCCCGCCCGAGCCTCGAGGCGGTCGACATCGAGGTCCGCGCGGGCGAGACTGTCGGCTTCATCGGCCCGTCTGGCGCGGGCAAGAGCACCCTCGTCGACGTCATCCTCGGCCTCCTCCCGCCCGACTCGGGCGCCGTGCTCGTCGACGGCCGCGACCTCCACGCCGAGCGGCTCGCGTGGCACGAGACGATCGGCTACGTCCCGCAGGCGATCTACCTCACCGACGACACGATCCGCCGCAACGTCGCGTTCGGCCTCGCCGACAAGCGCATCGACGACGCCGCGGTCGAGCGCGCGCTGCGCTCGGCGCAACTCTGGGACTTCGTCGCCTCGCTCCCCAAGGGCATCCACACCATCGTCGGCGAGCGCGGCATCCGTCTCTCCGGCGGCCAGCGCCAGCGCGTCGGCATCGCGCGCGCCCTCTACCACGACCCGAAGGTCCTCGTGCTCGACGAGGCGACGAGCAACCTCGACACCGAGACCGAGACGGAGGTGATGTCGTCGATCCGCGCGCTCCACGGCGCGAAGACGATCCTCATCGTCGCCCACCGCCTCACGACCGTCGCGCACTGCGACCGCGTCTACCGCCTCGACCGCGCCCGCGTCGTCGCCGAGGGCCGCCTCGACGACCTCGTCGCGTCGCGATGACGGCCAATGGCGCGCCGCGCATCGCGCGCGCGCAGCCCGCGCACGGCGGCCTCGCGCTGACCCTGGCCGTCGGCGACCGCCTGCACCACGAGTCGCTCGACGCCCACTGGCTCCTCGACCACGGCGAGGACGCCGCCCGCCTCGACCCGTCGACGCTGCAGCGCCGCGTCGACACGTTCGCCATCGACCCGCGCGTCACGGTCGCGTCGGCGCGCGTCGAGGGCGACGCGGTCGTCGTCGGCTGGAGCGACGGCTCGCCCGAGGGCCGCTATTCCGCCGCCCTGCTCGCCGAGGTGCTCGGCCTCGGGCCCGCCGACCTCCCGCGCCGCACCTGGTCGGCCGGCTCGCTGCCCGACCCGCTCCCTCGCCACGACCACGACGCGGTCGTCGGCACCGACGACGGCCTCGCCGCGTGGCTCGACGACGTCGCGACCCTCGGCTTCGGCCTCGTGCGGGGCGTCCCCGCGACGGCGGAGGCCGCCGAGCACCTCGCCCGGCGGGTCGGCTACCCCCGCGAGACGATCTTCGGGGGCATGTGGCGGCTCTCCTCGGAGATGACGGAGCACAGCGACACCGCGTACTCCCGCACCTTCCTCGAGCCGCACACCGACTCCACGTACGTGCCCGACGCCCCGGGCCTCCAGATGTTCTGCTGCATCGAGCGCGACGGCACCGGCGGCGAGAGCATCCTCGTCGACGGGCTCGCGGCCGCCGAGGAGCTCCGCGCGACCGATCCCGCGGCGTTCGCCACGCTCACGACCGTCCCGGTCCCCGGCCGCTACGTGGAGCCGGGCGTCCACCTGCGCGCCGAGCGCCCCGCGATCCGCCTCGGCCGCGACGGCGCGATCGCGCAGGTCTCGATCAACAACTACGACCGCGCCCCCTTCCGTCTCCCCGGGCCCGAGATGCGCGAGTTCTACCGCGCGTACGGCGCGCTGCACCGCCGGCTCAACGACCGCGGCCACTGGCTCCTCGTGCGCCTCGACCCGGGCGACGCGCTGCTCTTCGACAACTGGCGCACGCTCCACGGCCGCATGGAGTACACCGGCCGCCGCGTCTTCATGGGCTGCTACCACAACCGCGAGGACTTCGACTCGCGCCGCCGCGTCCTGCGCGGCTGACGCCCGCCACGTCGCGCGCGTGACCCGCATCGTCGACGCCCCGCGCGACGGCGCGTGGGTCACCCTCACCGAGACGCCCGCGCCGGCGGGCACGACGCACCTCGACGGCGAGGTCCTCGCGAGCATCGTCCACCTCTCCGACTGCCACCTCTGCGATCCCGAGTCGCCCGCGCGCCTCGAGTACCTCGAGCAGTTCGGCATGCCGGGCTCGCCGTACCGCGACGTGCTCGGCACGATCGGCACCTACCGACCGCACGAGATCTTCACGACCCAGCTCTTCGCCGCGATGATCGACGCGGTCAATGCGCGCCCGCGCAGCGGGCGCAGCGGCCGCGCGTGGGACGCCGCGGTGATCACGGGCGACCTCACCGACAACGCCCAGCACAACGAGCTCGACTGGTACCGCGCCGTCCTCCGCGGCGGCGACCTCACCCCGCACTCGGGCGACGCCTCGCGCAGCGAGTGGGTCGGCTCCCCGTACGCCCGCTGGAGCCCCGCGTACTGGCACCCGGAGGGGGGCGCGCGCGGCGACATGTTCCTCGACGACCACGGCTACCCACGCGTGCCGGACCTCATCGACGCCGCGCGCGCCCCCTTCGCCACCCCCGGCCTCGCGATCCCGCACCACTCCGTGCATGGCAACCACGACGGCCTCCTCCAGGGCACCGTCGCTGCCGACCCCGACCTGCGCGCCCTCGCGGTCTCGGGCGAGCGCATCGTCGACCTCGATCCCGACGACACCCCGCTCGTCACGCTCGACGCGGTCCCCGGCCTCGGCCCCGCCCGCTACGTCCACACCGCCCGGTCCCCGCGCGAGCGCATCACGCCGAGCCCGCGGCGCGCCCTGCTCGACCACGGCGACTTCGCCCGCGCCGTCGGCCGCACGCACACGTACTTCGCCGCCGACGTCGGCCCGCACGTGCGCCTCGTCGCCCTCGACACGGTCAATCCCCACGGCGGCTGGGAGGGCTCGCTCGACCGCGCGCAGCTCGACTGGCTCCGCGCGCAGCTGGCCTCCGCCGGCGACCGCTGGATCGTCGTGGCGTCGCACCACCCGTCCTGGTGCCTCACCAACCGCTGGGGTGGCCCCGCCGGTGAGCCGCGCGTCGGCGCCGACGAGGTGCTCGCCCTGCTCCTCCCGCACCCGCGCGTCGTCGCGTGGATGGCGGGCCACGTCCACAGCCACGGCCTCATCCGACACGCGCGGCCCGGCGGGGGCGACTGGCTGTGGGAGATCACCGCCGCCGCGGTCGTCGACTGGCCGCAGCAGGGCCGCACGCTCGAGATCGTGCGCGCACCCGACGGCGAGATCCGCCTGCACTCCGCGACCTTCGACCACTCCGCCCCGGTGCCGTGGCGGCCGGGGGACCTCGACGGCCCGCTCGCGATCGCGTCGATCGCGCGCACCGTGGCGCGCAACCACCTGCGCATCCGCGCGCGCGGCGACCGCGCACCCGAGGGCATGGACGTGCACGACGCCGTCCTGCCCACGGGACGTCGGTAGCGTCGTCGCGTGGCCGTGCGCCTCGCCGACGCGCTCGACGAGCTCGCCGCGCTGCTCGGCCCCCGGCTGACGCGCAACGCGACCGAGCTCGACCACCACTCCCACGACGAGAGCCACCACCACCCGCACCCGCCCGACGCCGTCGCGTTCCCCGAGTCGACGGACGAGGTCGCCGCCGTCGTGCGCACCTGCCACCGCCACGGCGTGCCCGTCGTCCCGTGGGGCGTCGGCACGTCGCTCGAGGGCAACGCGACGCCGATCCACGGGGGCGTCTCGCTCGATCTCTCGCGCATGGACCGCGTCCTGCGCGTCGGCGTCGAGGACCTCGACTGCACGGTCCAGCCCGGCATCCGCCGCACGGTGCTCAACGCCGCGCTCGCCCCGCACGGCCTCTTCTTCCCCGTCGACCCGGGCGCCGACGCGACGCTCGGCGGCATGGCCTCCACGGGGGCCTCCGGCACGACGACCGTCAAGTACGGCGCGATGCGCGACCTCGTGCTCGGCCTCACGGTCGTGACCCCGACGGGCGAGGTCATCACCACGGCCCGGCGCGCCCGCAAGACCTCCGCCGGCTACGACCTCACGCACCTCTTCGTCGGCGCGGAGGGCACGCTCGGCGTCATCACCGAGCTGCACCTGCGGGTCTTCGGCATCCCCGAGGTCGTCGCCGCGGCCACCATCCGGTTCCCGACCGTGCGGGCCGCGGTCGACGGCGTCATCGAGACGATCCAGCTGGACCTCGGCGTCGCCCGCATCGAGCTCGTCGACGCCGACGCCGTCGCGGCGGTCAACGCCCACTCCGGCATCGACCTCCCCGTGGCCCACCTGCTGCTCCTCGAGTTCCACGGCTCGGCCGCGTCCGTCGCCCACGACGTCGCCGCGGTGCGCGAGGTGCTCGAGCGCCACGGCGGCGCGGGGTACCGCGAGACGACCGACGCCGGCGAGCGGACCCGGCTCTGGCGGGCCCGCCACGAGGCGAGCACCGCGTGCCGCGCCATGCGCCCGGGCACGGGCCGCTACGCGACCGACGTCTGCGTCCCCATCTCGCGCCTCGCCGACTGCATCGACGCCACGCGCGAGGACCTCGCGGCGTCGGGGATCTACGGCCCGATCATCGGCCACGTCGGCGACGGCAACTTCCACGTCCTCATCGCGGTCGACCCCGCCGACCCCGACGAGGTGCGCAGGGTCGACGCGTTCCACGCGCGGCTCGTGCGCCGCGCCCTCGCGATGGAGGGCACGTGCACGGGCGAGCACGGGATCGGCGTCGGCAAGATGCCGTACCTTGTCGAGGAGCTCGGCGCCGGCGCCGTCGACGTGATGTCGGCGATCAAGGCCGCGCTCGACCCCGCCGGGATCATGAACCCGGGCAAGGTCGTGCCCGCCCGCCGCGCGTAGTCGGCGCACTGCCGGCGCCGCGCGTCGGCGTCAGCCCTTCTGCGTCCCGACCTTCAGGTCGCGGAACGGCGACTTCGCGTCGATCCCCACGTCCTTCGGCAGCCCGAGCACCCGCTCGCCGACGATGTTGCGCATCACCTCGTCCGACCCGCCCGCGATCCGCATGCCGGGCGCCCCGAGCAGGAGCTGGCTCCACGCGTAGGTGCCCCACTCCCCGGTGTCCGCCTGCAGTCGCGCCCCGAGCACCATCGCGACGAAGTCGTTGAGCCGCCGCTGGTTGTCCACGAGCGCCATCTTCGAGATCGACATCTCTGGGCCGGGCGTCTGGCCGGCGCGGATCTTGTCCATCGCGCGCTGGTTGTTGTACCCCGCGACCTTGCCGCGGATCCAGATGTCGGCCAGCCGGTCGCGCACGATCGGGTCGTCGCCCATCCCGAGGTGCCGCGCCATCGCCTGCACGCGGGTGAACATGCTCACCTCGCCGCCGCCCATCGTCCCGATCGCGGCCCGCTCGTTCATGAGCGTCGTGAGCGCCACCGACCACCCGCCGTGCACGTCGCCGAGCCGCATGTCGTCGCGCACGCGCACCTCGTTGAAGAACACCTCGTTGAAGCTCGCGCCCCCCGTCATCTGGCGCAGCGGCCGCACCTCCACGCCGGGCGCCCGCATGTCGACGATGAACGCGGTGATGCCCTTGTGCTTCGGCAGCCCCGGGTCGGTGCGGCACACGATCTCGCCGATGTCGCTGTAGTGCGCCCCGGAGGTCCACACCTTCTGGCCGGTGATCACCCACTCGTCGCCGTCGCGCTCGGCCTTGGTCTGCAGCGAGGCGAGGTCGCTCCCGGCGCCGGGCTCGGAGAAGAGCTGGCACGCCACGATGTCGGCGCGCCACAGCGGGCGCAGGTACCGCTCGCGTGCCGCCGGCGTCGCGTGCGCGAGGATCGTCGGCGCCACCATCCCGAGCCCGATCTGGAAGATCCCCTGGTTCGGCACCTTGTACTGCGACTCGAGTCGCTGGTACGCCCGCTCGTGCGCCGCCGACAGCCCCGCGCCGCCGTACTCGGTCGGCCCACTGATCCAGCCGTACCCGGCGTCGAACTTCGTGGTGCGCCACGCCTTCGCCGCGCGCACGATCTCCTCCTCCGCCTCGCGCGAACGCTCCTCGAACATCGCGACGTTGTCGGATCCCTCGCCCCAGCGAAATGCCGTCGCGGCGCCCTTGCGCTCCGCGTGCGCGTCCAGGAAGCGCTGCGCCGCGACGGAGAACTCCTCGAGATCCCCCCGCGCCGTCATCGGCGATCCGCCACGATGGTGCGACGCCGCGACATGGTCCGACCGTACCGCCGCCCGTCGCGCGCTCGCTAATCTCTGCGCCGTGGGTCAGCCCGTCGCCGTCCGCCGCATCGCATCCGCCGACCCGCGCCTCCTGCGCTTCGAGCTCAACCGCGCGCTCACCGGCCAGGGACACGAGCGCTTCGCGAGCCCCTCGCAGGCGGTCGGCCCGCGCCCCGCGGCCGAGCTCGCGCGCCGCCTCTTCGCCACCGGGGCCGCCGAGACGATCCACGTGATGTCCAACGTGGTGACCGTCCGCCTCGCCCCCGGCGCCTCGGGGGACGCGATCACCCCCGTCCTCGAGCGCCTGTACGAGTACTGGAAGCCCGGCATGACCCCCACGGTCTCGGCCTCCTAGCCCCGTCGCGGGCCGCCCGCTCGGTCGCGCACCGGCGCGGCCCCGCGCCTACCGTCGTCCCTCGGTGAGTTCCGCGATCACCCTCCACGACGCCGCGCGCGTCCTCAAGGTCCACTACATGACGGTGTACCGCTACATCCGCCAGGGCCGCCTGCCCGCGACGCAGGTCGGGCGCGAGTGGCGCATCGAGCGCACGGACCTCGCCGAGTTCCGCGCCGCCCGCCGCACGAGCCGCCCCGCCGCGCGCACGAGTGGCGGTACCCGCCGCACACCGCCTCCCGCCCCGGCCGACTGGGTCGGGCGTCTCGAGGCGAGCCTCCTCGCGGGCGACGAGCGCGGCGCGCTCGGCGTCCTCGAGTCCGCGCTCGCGGCCGGCCACGACCTCTACGGCGCGTACCTCGACGTGCTCGGCCCGGCCCTCGCACGCATCGGCGAGCGCTGGGCCACGGGCCGGCTCGACATCTTCGAGGAGCACCGCGCCACCGGCATCGCGCAGCGCATCCTCGGTCAGATCGGCCCGCGCTTCGCGCCGCGCGGGCGGCGCCGCGGCACGGTGCTCATCGGCGCGCCCGCCGGCGAGCACCACGGTCTCCCGATCGCGATGACCGCCGATCTCATGCGCCACGAGGGCTGGCGCGTGTCCGACGTCGGCGCCGACATGCCGGCCGAGGCGTTCGCCGCGGCCGCGCGGCGGGCCGACGACCTCGTCGCCGTGTGCGTGGGCGTCACGATGCGCGCCGCGCTCCCCGCCGCCCGCGCCGCGATCGCCGCGGTGCGCCGCGACGCGGCCGACGTCCCCTGCTTCGTCGGCGGCGCCGCCGTCACGTGCGAGGGTGACGCCCTCGGCCTCGGCGCGCACCGCTGGGCGTCCTCCCCGCGCGACCTCGTCGCCGCATTGGAGACCCTCGCGACGCACTGACGGCCGCCCCGTCGCACACGAACATACGTTCGCTACAGTGCCGGCGTGCCCACCCCCGCGCCGGCGTTCCCCGTCCCCGACGACCTGCGCGACGCCGTCGGCCTCGTCGACCTCCCGCGCGGCCGCACGCTGCACTGCGCCGGCGACGCGTGCCTCTCGCTCGCGCTCTCGCTCGTCGCCCCCGCCACGCGCCTCGGCGCGTGGCTCGCCGTCGTCGGCATCCCCGCGCTCGGCGCGCAGGCCGCCGCCGAGCAGGGCGTCGCGCTGGAGCGCACGGTCTTCGTCCACCCGCCCGCGGGCGGCACCGAGTGGGCGGCCAGCCTCGCCGCGCTCGTCGAGGGCTTCGACGTCGCGCTCGTCGGCGCCGCACCGTCGCTCCCGGCGACGCTCGTGCGCCGTCTCCAGGCCCGCGTCCAGGCGCGACGTGCACTCCTCGTGCTCGTCGACGTCGCCGCCGCCTGGCCCGGCGCGCGCCCGGCCGCCCCGTGGGCCCCGCCCGACCTCGCGCTGCGCGCCACCACCCGCGCGTGGGAGGGCCTCGAGCACGGCGCGGGGCACCTGCGCCGCCGCCAGATCGCCGTGCGCGTCGACGGCCGCCGCGCCGGGCCGCCGCGGGAGCATCTCCTGTGGCGGCCCGCGTGACCGCCCCGCCCCCGCCGCGCCTCGCCGTCGTCGAGGCGTCCGCGGTGCGCTGGGCCGAGGCCCTCGCGGCCATCGGCGAGTGGGTCCCGCTCCTCGAGCCCGCGGCGGAGGGCCGCTGCGTCTTCGCCGCCCGCGGCCCCGCCCGCGTCATGGGTGGCGAGGCCGAGATGGCCCGTCGCCTCGCCGCCCTCGTCGCGGCGCGTGCCCTCCCGGGCGCCGCGGCGCGCGTCGGGGTCGGCATCGCCGACTCCCGCGTCGCCGCGCTCGCCGCGGCCCGGGAGTCGGGCGAGGCCGGCGTGCCCGTGGTCGTCCCGCCGGGCGGCACCCCGGCGTGGCTGGCCCCGCGCTCGGTGCGGCTCCTCGCGCACTGCGCGGACGTCGACCCCGAGGTGGTCGGGCTCCTCGAGCGCCTCGGCCTCGCGCGCCTCGGGGACCTCGCCGCCCTCGAGGAGTCCCTCGTCGCCGGTCGGTTCGGCGTGCTCGGCCTCGAGATGCACCGCCTCGCCCGCGGCGACGACCGCCACCCCGCCGTCGTCGTCCCGCCCCCTCCGATCGAGTCGCGCCGCGAGGCGTTCGACGGCCCGATCCCCGAGGCCGCGCTCGTCGAGGCGGCCGCGGCGCGCCTCGCCGAGCCGTTCCTCGCGCACTTCGCGTCGCGGGGCGCGCTCGTCACGCACGTGGTCGTGCGCTGCGAGCACGAGTCGCCCGCGGGCGGCGGCGTCCTCGCGCGACTCTGGTACCTGCCCGAGGGCTGCACCGCCGCCGCCCTCGTCGAGCGCGTGCACTGGATGCTGCGCGACTGGCGGGGCGGCGGGGTGACCGCGCTCGAGCTGCGGGCCGAGGGCGCCCGGGCCGCGACGGGCCGCCAGCTCGGGCTCTGGGGCGGCCTCGGCCCGGGCGACGACGCGGCCCTGCGCGCGATCGACCGCCTCCGCGCCACGCTCGGCGACGGCGCCCTGCGGGTCGCCGCCCCGTCCGGCGGCCGCGACCCCGGCGAGGCCTACGCCCTCGTCCCGCTCGGCGCGCGGGGCGACGCGCCCGCCGCATCGCCGCCCTGGCGCGGCGCCATCCCGCGACCCTCGCCCGCGCTCGTCGCCGCGCCGGGCGCCGCGATCGACGTGCGCGACGCGGCGGGCGCGAGCGTGCGGGTCAGCGCCCGCCACGAGCCGAGCGCCGACCCCGCCCGGGTGCGCATCGGCGCGCGCGACTACGACGTCGTCGGCTGGGCCGGCCCGTGGCCGGTGGAGGAGCGCTGGTGGGACCCGGTCCGCCGCCGCCGGCGCGCGCGCATGCAGGTGGTGGTGCGCGGCGACGGCGACGCGCACGTCGCGATGCTCGTCGCGCTCGAGGACGGCGCGTGGCGCGTCGCGGCCCTCTATGCCTGACGCCTCGGTACCGTGGCGGCCGTGACGACGACCGCCGGCGCGGCCCGGACGGGGGACGGCGACGACGCCGGCGCGTCCTTCGTCCGCGACCTGCTCGACGACCTCGCGCGCCGCGCACCCTGCGACGAGCGGGAGCGCGCGTCCATCGCGCGCTTCCGCGCGCTCGCGCCGCGCCTCGCGCGGCCCTTCGACGAGCACGCGGACCCCGTCCACGTGACGAGCTCGGCCATCGTCGTCGGCCCCCGCGGCGTCGTGCTCCACCTGCACAAGCGGCTCGGCATGTGGCTGCAGCCCGGCGGCCACGTCGACGCGGGCGAGTCGGCGCCCGATGCCGCGCTGCGCGAGGCGCGCGAGGAGACGGGGCTCGCCGTGCGCCACCCGGGCGGCGTGCCCGCGCTCATCCACGTCGACGTGCACCCGGGCCCGCGCGGCCATACGCACCTCGACCTGCGGTACCTGCTCGAGGCGACGACGGAGGCCTTCGCGCCGGCGGCGGGGGAGTCGACGGAGGTCCGCTGGTTCGGCTGGGACGAGGCGATCGCGGCGGCCGACGAGGGGGCGAGGGGCGCCCTGCGCGTGGCGAACACACGTTCGCTACCGTGGCGCCGTGCGGGGGACTGACGCCGACTCGACCCGATCCGCGCCCGACCCCGCCCGCGCGTACGCCGAGCTCCACGCCCGGTCCAACTTTTCGTTCCTCGAGGGTGCGTCGCACCCGGAGGAGCTCGTCGAGCGCGCGGTCGAGCTCGGCCTCGCCGCGCTCGCGCTGACGGACCGCAACGGCCTCTACGGCGTCGTGCGCTTCGCGCGCGCCGCGCGCGGTCTCGCGCTGCGCACCGCCTTCGGGGCCGAGCTCGAGTGCGGCGAGTCGCGCGACGGCGCGCGCGACCGGCTCGTGGTGCTCGCCGACGGCCCGCCGGGCTACGTGCGCCTCTCGCGCGCGATCACGGAGGGCCAGCTCGCGGGGGCCAAGGACGCGCCCCGCTTCGACCTCGCCGCGCTCGCCGCGCACGGCGCGGGCGCCTGGTGGGTGCTCACCGGCGCCGAGCGCGGCGGCGCGGCCCGGGCCCTCGAGGCGCACGGCCCCGCGGCCGCCGAGCGGGAGGTCGCCCGCCTCGCGGAGGCCTTCGGCCGCGACCGCGTGCTCGTCGAGCTCTGGCACCACGGTGACCCCGTCGACACGGCGCGCAACGACGCGCTCGCGCGCGTCGCCGACCGGGTCGGCGTCGGCTGCGTCGCGACCAACGACGTGGCCTACGCCCGCCCGGTCGACCACCGCCTCGCGACGGCGTTCGCCGCGGTGCGGGCGGGCCGCACCCTCGACGAGATGGATCCGCGGCTGCCGCCCGCGGGCGCGGCCTGCCTGCGCAGCGCCGCCGAGCAGCGGCGCCGCTTCGCCCGCTACCCGGGCGCGGTCGAGCGGGCCGTCGAGGTCGCGGCCGCCGCGGCGTTCGACCTCGCGCTGGTGGCGCCGCGCCTCCCGCCGTTCGACTGCCCGTCCGGCCACGACGAGGCGTCGTGGCTGCGCGCCCTCGTCGACGAGGGCGCCCGCGCCCGCTACGGCCCGCCGCCGACCGACCCGCTCGACCGCCTCTCGCTGCGCGCCCGGGCGTGGGCCGTCATCGGCCACGAGCTCGAGGTCATCGAGACGCTGGGGTTCGCCGGGTACTTCCTCGTCGTGTGGGACATCGTCGAGTTCTGCCGCCGCCGGGACATCCTCTGCCAGGGCCGCGGCAGCGCGGCCAACAGCGCGGTCTGCTTCGCCCTCGGCATCACCAAGGCCGACGCGGTCTCCCTCGGGCTGCTCTTCGAGCGCTTCCTCTCACCGGAGCGCGACGGCCCGCCCGACATCGACCTCGACATCGAGAGCGGCCGCCGCGAGGAGGTGATCCAGTACGTCTACGCCCGCCACGGGCGCGACCGTGCCGCCCAGGTGGCCAACGTCGTGACGTACCGCGAGCGCTCCGCCGCCCGCGACATGGCGCGGGTCGGTGCGGCGGGGGAGGCGGTGCGCCTCGCGCTCGACGCGCCGCGGCACCTCGGCCTGCACTCGGGCGGCATGGTGATCTGCGACCGCCCCGTCGGCGACGTCTGCCCCGTCGAGTGGGCGCGCATGGAGGGCCGCAGCGTCCTGCAGTGGGACAAGGACGACTGCGCCGCCATCGGGCTCGTCAAGTTCGACCTCCTCGGCCTCGGCATGCTCTCCGCGCTCCACCGCGCCGTCGACCTCGTCGCCGAGCACCGCGGCCGCACCATCGACCTCGCCGCGATCCCGCAGGAGGACGAGGTGTACGCGATGCTCTGCCGCGCCGACTCTGTCGGCGTCTTCCAGGTCGAGTCCCGCGCGCAGATGGCCACGCTCCCGCGGCTCAAGCCGCGGCGCTTCTACGACCTCGTCGTCGAGATCGCGCTCATCCGTCCCGGCCCGATCCAGGGCGACTCGGTGCACCCCTACATCCGCCGCCGCAACGGCCAGGAGCCCGTCACGTACCTCCACCCGCTCCTCGAGCCGAGTCTGGGCAAGACGCTCGGGGTCCCGCTCTTCCAGGAGCAGCTCATGCAGATGGCGATCGACGTCGCGGGCTTCACCGCCGCGGAGGCCGACGAGTTGCGTCGGGCGATGGGCTCCACCCGCTCGCACGCGCGCATGCGCCGCCTCGAGGGCCGCCTCTACGACGGCATGGCGCGCCGCGGCATCACGGGCGCCGTCGCCGACGAGATCCACGCCAAGATGGCGGCCTTCGCCACCTACGGCTTCCCCGAGAGCCACTCGGTGAGCTTCGCCTACCTCGTCTATGCCTCCGCGTGGATCAAGTACCACGAGCCCGCCGTCTTCTGCGCCTCGCTCCTCGACTCCCAGCCGATGGGCTTCTGGTCCCCGCACTCGCTCGTGCGCGACGCCCGCCGCCACGGCGTCGTCGTGCGCACCCCCGACCTGCTCGCCTCCGACGCGCGCACGACCCTCGAGCCGTGCGACGACTCCACGGGCGGCCTCGCCGTGCGGCTCGGCATCGGCTCCGTGCGCGGGGTCGGCGACGCGCTCGCCCGCGAGATCGCGGCCGGCCGCCCCTACCGCGACATGGAGGACCTCGCGCGCCGCGTCCCGTCGCTCACGCGCGCGCACCTCGAGGCGCTCGCCACCGCCGGCGCCTTCGTCGAGTGCTTCGGCGCGGCGCGCCGCGACGCGCTGTGGGCCGCGGGCGCGGTCTCGCAGTCCCGGCCCGACCGGCTCCGCGGCGTCGCCACCGGCACCCGCGCCCCCGTGCTGCCCGGCATGGCGCCACTCGAGGAGGCGGTCGCCGACCTGTGGGCCACGGGCATCTCGCCCGACGGGCACCCGACGAGCTTCTTCCGCGACCGGCTGCGCGCCCTCGGCGTGCGCACCGCCGACGAGCTCGGCGTGCTCGACGACGGCGCGCGCATCGTCGTCGCGGGGGTCGTCACGCACCGCCAGCGCCCGCCGACCGCGGGCGGCGTCACGTTCGTCAACGTCGAGGACGAGACGGGCCACGTCAACGTGATCGTCTCCCGCGGCTGCTGGCGCCGCCACGAGGAGGCGGCATCCGCGTCGTCCATCCTCGTGCGCGGCCGGCTCCGCCGTGCCGACGGCGCGGTCAACGTCGAGGCCGAGCACATCGGCGCCCTCGGCGTGCCCGCGCGCATCGCCTCCCGCGACTACCACTGACGTCCGCACGGCCGCCGCGCGGCGCCGCGTCGCCCCGCTACGCCACCTTGGCGCGCGCCGCCACGACCCCGAGGATCACGAACACCGTGCCCGACACCCACCGCTGCACGAAGGGCAGGGCCCGCCCCCGTACCAGCACCTCGCGCAGCGACCCGGCCACGAGCGCGTACCCGCCGTCGTTGACGATCCCGAGCGACACGAACAGCGCGCCGAGCGCGAGCGCCTGCGGCGCCGCCGCCCGGTCCGCGTCGATGAACTGCGGGAGGAACGAGAGGAAGAACAACGCCACCTTGGGGTTCAGCGCGTTGACGACGAAGCCCTGGCGAAACGCGCGCGCCGCGCCCACCTCGCCCGCGGTCCCGGCCGCGCGGCCCGCGCGGCGCGCGAGCGTCGCGAGGCCCGTGCCCACGAGGTAGGCCGCCCCCATCCACTTCACGGCGGAGAAGGCCACCGCCGACGCCGCGATCACCGCCGACAGGCCCACCGTCGCGGCGAGCACGTGCACGAGCGTCCCGAGCTGCAGCCCGGCCGCGCTCGCGAGCCCGACCCTCCGGCCGTTGGCGACGCTGCGGTTGACGATGAAGACGATCGCCGGCCCGGGGATCACGAGGAGCGCCATCGACGCGACGGCGAACGCGCCGAAGGTGGCGAGCGACGGCACGGTCAGTCCGCCGGCGTCTCGTGCAGGCCGTCGTTGGCCGCACGGTACATCCCGTAGATCTCCTTGCACGCCTCGCACAGCGGCAGGCTGCGCGGGTCGCGCGACGGCACCCACACGTGGCCGCACAGCGCCTCGATCGGCGTGCCGTGGATCCGCGCCTCCAGCACCTTGGCGGCCGCGTCCTCGCCGGGCTCGGTCTTCACGATGTGCGCCGCGGTCGGCTCGCCCGTCTCGGGCACGCGCTCGGTGCGCGTCTCGCGCTCGACGACCGGCTGCACCGCGACGCCCACGGCGCGCCAACCTACGCGGCGCCGCGCCCGTTCGGTGCCCGTCGCGCGCCCCGCGTACACTGTCGCCGTGCCGACCTACGAGTACAAGTGCCGCGACTGCGACGCGGTCTTCGAGGTGCGCCGCCCGATGTCGGAGGCCAACGCCCCGGCCGCGTGTCCCGACGGCCACCTCTCCTCGACGCGACTGCTCTCCGTCTTCGCCTCCGTCGGTGCCGGCGCGAGCGGCGCGTCGTCCGCCCCCGCGATGCCCGCGCCCCGCGCGGGCGGCTGCGGCGCCGGCTGCGGCTGCCACCCGTAGGCGCCGACCACTCCTCCCGCGCCGTCGCGGCTCAGGCCGCCGCGACCACCCGCACCGCCAGGGCGATCGCCGCCGCCGACACCGCGACGGCCGTGAGCACGCCGCTCGCCGCGCGCCGCCGCGGCGCGAGCATCACCGCGCCGACGACCGCGCCCGCGAGCGCACCGCCGAGGTGCCCGCCGACGCTCACGCCGGGGATCGCGAGCGTGAACGCGAGGTTGATCGCGAACGTGAGCCCGAGCCCGGTGCGCCAGGGGTTGACCCCGCGCTCGCGGAGGCCGACGACGGCCGCCGCCATGAGTCCGAACACGGCGCCCGACGCCCCTCCCGTGATCGCGTCGGGGCTCAGCAGCAGCGCCCCCGCCGAGCCGCCGAGCAGCGACGCCGCGTAGAGCATCCCGTAGCGCCAGGGCCCCAGCCCGGGCTCGAGCAGCGTGCCGAGCTGCCACGCGAGGAGCATGTTCATCCCGAGGTGCAGGATCCCGAAGTGGACGAACCCGCACGTCACCAGCCGCCACCACTCGCCCGCCACGAGGAACTCCCGCGAGATCACGAGGTCCATCGTCCGGCGCGTCACCTCCGACGACCCGAACGCGCCGAGGTCTCCGAGCACCATCCAGGTGAAGAGCCCGATGTTGGCCGCCACCACCGCGTGGGTGACGGTGTAGGGCGCACCGCCGCGCCCCGGCCTGCGCCGCGGCGCGACGTCGCGCGGTCCGCGATCCCATGCACCCGCGCCCGGGTCCGGCGGCGGCCACGGCGGCGGCGGCCAGCCCGGCCCGGTCGTCGTCACGCGCTCGGCGGCGGTGCCTCGGCGGCCGCGCGGTGCGCGAGGTACCACTCGATCGTGCGCCGCAGCCCGTCCTCGAAGTCCGTGGTCGCGTGCCACCCGAGCGCCGCCTCGGCGCGCGAGGCGTCGACGCGGCGGCGCGGCTGCCCGTCGGGCCGCGTCGCGTCCCACACGAGCTCGCCGCGGTAGCCCACGAGCCGCGCGATGGTCTCGACGGTCTCGCGGATCGTCACCTCGCGGTCGTTGCCGAGGTTGAGTGGCTCGAGGCCGTCGTGCAGCTCCGCGGCGAGCACGATCGCGCGCGCCGCGTCCTCGACGTACAGGTAGTCGCGGCTCGCCGTCCCCGTGCCCCAGACGGCCACCTTGTCGGCGCCCGACTCCTTGGCCTCCACGCAGCGGCGGATGAGCGCGGGGATCACGTGCGAGACCGACTCGTGGAACTTGTCGCCGGGCCCGTACAGGTTGGTCGGGATCACGAAGGCGAAGCGCTGCCCGTACTGGCGCGCGTTGACCTGGGCGTGCACGAGCAGCGCCTTCTTGGCGATCCCGTAGGGCGCGTTGGTCTCCTCCGGGTAGCCGTCCCAGATGGCCTCCTCACGGAAGGGCACGGGCGTGTACTTCGGGTACATGCACACCGTCCCGAGCACGACCGTCTTCTCCACGTCGGCGGCGCGTGCCGCCTCGATGACGTGCGTGCCCATGAGGAGGTTGTCGAGGTAGAGCGGGGCGGGGGCGACCTGGTTGTAGCCGATGCCGCCGACGCGCGCCGCGAGGTGCAGCACGTGCGTCGGGCGGTGCGCCGCGATCAGCGCCCCGGCCACCCCCGGCTCGGTGAGGTCGGCCTCGGTGCGCCGCGGCGCGGCCACGCGCGCGCCCGCGTCGCGCAGCACGCGCACGACGTTGCGCCCGAGGAAGCCGTTGCCGCCCGTGACCAGCACGGAGCGGTCGCGCCAGAAGTCACCTCGCGTCGTGCGTTGCGCGCCCGCGTCTGCGCCCGCCATCTCGTGGACCCAGCGTACGGCGCGGCCACAATGGTTGTCGTGCGCGTCGCGTACTCGCTCGAGCAGTGCTGGCACGACGTGCCGGGCGGCACCGCCGTCGCCGCGATCGAGATCGCGCGCGCGATGCGGGACGCGCGTCCCGACGTCGAGCTGCGCGGCGTCGCGGGTCGCCACGACGCGCCGCCGGCCCCGCGCTGGGTGCCGCCGTGCGACGTGCGCGCGCTCCCGCTCGCGGGCGGCCTCCTCTACGAGTCCGCGCTGCGGTTCGGCCGCCCGCGCGTCGAGCGCGCGACCGGCGCGGTCGACGTCGCGCACTCCACGACGATCATCCCGCTCCCGAGCCGCGCACCCGCGGTCGTCACGGTCCACGACCTCGCCTTCCTGCGCCACCCCGAGTTCTTCACCGCCCGCGGCAACGACGTGTTCCGCCGCGCGCTCGCCGTCGTGCGCCGCCGCGCCGCCCTCGTGCTCTGCTCGTCGGCGGCCACGATGCGCGACTGCGTCGAGGCGGGCATCCCCGCCGAACGGTGCCGCGTCGTGCACCTCGGCGCCCGCCGCCTCGGGCCGGCGGCCGCGGGCCCGCGCGGCGACGCGCTCCTCTTCGTCGGCACCCTCGAGCCGCGCAAGAACCTGGGTCGGCTCCTCGCCGCACTCGACCGCCTCGGCCCGTCGGGCCCGCGGCTGCTCGTCGCGGGCGCCCCGGGCTGGGGACGGCCGCTCGATGGTCTCGACGACGCGGTGCGCCGCCGCGTCGAGTCGCGCGTCGAGTGGCTGGGCGAGGTGAGCGAGTCGCGCCTCGCCGCGCTGTACGACGCGGCGGCCGCCGTCGTCGTGCCCTCGGTCCTCGAGGGCTTCGGCCTCCCGATCCTCGAGGCCATGGCGCACGGGGCGCCGGTCGTCACGAGTCGGGGCTCGAGCACCGAGGAGGTCGCGGGCGGCGCCGCCGTGCTCGTCGACCCGCTCGACCCCGACGCCATCGCGGCCGGCATCGCCGACGCGCTCGCGCGCGCCGACGCGCTGTCGCGCGCGGGGCTCGCGCGCGCCGCCGACTGCACCTGGACCCGCGCGGCCGCGCGGACCGCGGCCGCCTACGACGAGGTGGCCGCGTGAGGATCGGGGTCAACCTCCTGTGGTGCCGCCCGGGTCGCGTGGGCGGCTCGGAGGAGTACCTCGTGCGCCAGCTCGCGGGGCTCGCGGAGCTCGCGCCGCCCGACGTGCGCGTCGAGCTCTTCGCGCAGCCGTCGTTCCTCGCCGCCCACCCCGGCCTGCCCGCGCACGCACGTCACGCCTCGCCCGAGTGGGGCGACGCGCGTGCCCGCCGCGTCGCGGGCGAGCACGGATGGCTGGCGCGCGCCGCGCGCGGCCTCGACGCCGTGCACCACGGCGGCGGCACCGTGCCGCGCCGCGGCGCCGCGCGCACGCTGCTCACGCTCCACGACGTGCAGTACCTCACGTACCCGCGCTGGTTCGGCGCGGCCAAGCTCGCGTACCTGCGCGCGACGGTGCCGTCGTCGGTGCGTCGCGCCACGTGCGTCGCCGTGCCGAGCGAGTACGTGCGCGGCGTCGTGGTCGAGCGCTTCGGCCGCGACCCGCGCGACGTGCGCGTCGTGCGCCACGGGCTCGAGCCGTCGCTCGGCGCCGCGCCGACCCCCGACGCCGAGCTGCGCCGACGGTTCGCGATCGGCGACGGGCCGTACGTCGTGTACCCGGCCATCACGCACCCCCACAAGAACCACGCGCTGCTGCTCGAGCTCCTCGCGGGTCCGTGGCGCGACTCGGGCGTGCGGCTCGTCCTCGCGGGCGGAGCGGGACGCGCGGACGGCGACGTCGCCGCCGCGATCGCCGCGCGGGGCCTCGGCGGGCGCGTCGTGCGCACGGGTCGCGTCTCGCCCGCCGACCGCGACGGGCTGGTCCGGGGCGCCCGGGCGCTCGTCTTCCCCAGCCTCTACGAGGGCTTCGGCGCGCCGGTGCTCGAGGCGATGGCGCTCGGTACGCCGGTCGTCACGACGGGCGCGGCCGCGCTCGCCGAGCTCGCCGCGGGCGCGGCGGTCGTCGCCGAGCCGGGCGTCGCGGCGTGGGCCGACGCGCTCGACGAGGTCGAGCGCCGCCGCGACGCGCTGGTCGCCGCCGGCCGCGCCCGCGCCGCCGCCCACACCTCCCGCGACTCGGGCGGGGACCTGCTCGCCGCGTACCGCGCGCTGGGGGCGCGCTGACCGTGCGGCTCGTCGTCGTCTGCCCGCACTTCGAGCCCGACATCGCGCCGACCGGCGCCGTCATGACGCGCATCGTGCACGAGCTCGCCCACCGCGGCCACGAGCTCCACGTCGTCACGTCGTTGCCCTGGTACCGCGGGCACCGCGTCGAGCCGGGCTGGGGCGGGCGGCCGTGGCGCGTCGAGCGCACGCCGTGGGGGAGCGTCACGCGCATCCACCCGATGTCCGCGCGCTCGAAGGCCAACGTCGCTGGTCGCGCCCTCGGGTTCGTCGCATTCAGCGTCCTCGCCGCGGCCTGGTGCGCCCTGCGCCGCGTCGGCGGCCGGGTCGACGCCGTCGTCGCGATGTCGCCCCCGCTGACCCTCGGCCTCGCGGGCCGCGTCGGCGCGCTCGCGCGCCGCTGCCCGCTGGTGTTCAACGTCCAGGACGTCTTCCCCGACGCGGCGATCGCCACGGGCGCGGTGCGGTCGCGCGCGCTCGTCGCCGCGGCCCGCGTCCTCGAGCGCCTCACGTACCGCGCCTCGGACGCGGTCGTCGTCCTCTCCGACGACCTCGCGCGCAACGTCGGGGCCAAGGTCGCGGCGTCCCGCCGCGACCGCGTCCGCGTGATCCCCAACTTCGTCGACACCGCCGCGATCGCGCCCGGCCCGCGCCGCACCGCGTACCGCGCCGCGCTCGGCATCGGCGACGAGCCCGTCGTCATGTACGCGGGCAACGTCGGCTTCTCGCAGAGCCTGGGCATGCTCGTCGAGGCGGCGCGGGCGCTCCCCGGCGTCGCCGTCGTCATCCACGGTGAGGGCGCCGCCCGCGACGAGTTGCGCGCCGCGGCGCGCGACGTCCCCAACGTCCGCTTCGGCGACTACCAGCCCGCCGAGCGCCTGCCCGAGGTGCTCGCGACGGCGGACGTCCACGTCGTCACGCTGCGCCGCGGCCTCGGCCACGTGAGCGTGCCGTCCAAGACGTACTCCGTGCTCGCCGCGGGCCGGCCCGTGCTCGCCGCGGTCGATGCCGACACGGAGGTGCCGCGCATCCTCGCGGCGAGCGGGGCGGGCCGGTGCGTCGAGCCCGACGACGCCGCGGCGTTCGTCGCCGCGCTGCGCGAGATGCTCGCCGACGCCGACGCGCTCGCGCGCATGGGGCGCGACGCGCGCACCTGGGTCGAGGGCCACGCGTCGCCCGCCGCGGTCGCGGAGCACTACGAGCGCCTCATCGCCTCGCTCGCCTCCCGATAGCCTTCGTCGCCCGTGACCGACTCCGCCCGCAAGATCGCGCGCCTCGCGGCGCAGGGCCGCGGCCGCCGCGTCCGCGTCGGCCAGGGCCGCCTGTTCCCCACGGTGCTCCTGTCGGTCATCGTCGTCGGCATCGCGCTCATCGCGTACGCCCGCCAGTCGCAGCCCAACCCGACGGCCCTCGACACCGCCTCCACCGACTACGTGCTCGCCGTCGGCGTCTACGCGTGCGACGGCTTCGTCGACGGCCTGCCGACCGCGCCGCCCGACCTCGCCACGGTCGCGCCGGGCGCCACGATCGTCGCGCCGGGCGTCGTGCGCTGGACCCCGCAGGTCCTCGCCGGCGAGCGCCGGGCCAAGCTGCAGACGGTCCTCGACCTGCTCGGCATCGCGGTCGACGACGACTCGATCACGCTCCCGGCCTCGATGGGCGGCGCGTCCTACGTCGAGGGCGAGGACGACTGCGGCGGCGAGGAGGCCACCGTGCAGGTCACGTCCTGGGCGGATGCCACCGTCGAGGTGACGTCCAAGGTCTCGATCGCCGACCTCGGCGACGTGCGCCTCACCGGCGACGGCATGGCGTTCACGATCGCCTTCGTGCCCCGCGACACCGAGGCGCCGCTCCCGCCGGCCGCCGCCGATCTCGCCACCGCGCTGACCGACGCCCAGGGGTAGTCGGCGTGCACGCCGTCGTGCTCGTCGGCGGGTTCGGCACGCGGCTGCGGCCGCTCACGCGCGCGACGCCCAAGCCATTGCTCCCGATGGGCAACGTCCCGATGCTGGAGCGCCTCATGGCGTGGCTCGCGCGCGGCGGCGTCACCGACGCCGTGCTCTCGCTCGGCTTCCGCCCCGAGCCGTTCCTCGCCGCCTTCCCCGACCACCGCTGCGCCGGCGTGCGGCTCTCCTACGCGGTCGAGGACCGGCCGCTCGACACGGCGGGCGCCATCGGCTTCGCCGCGCGCGAGGCGGGCATCGAGCGGTGCGGCGAGACGTTCCTCGTCGCCAATGGCGACATCCTCACCGATCTCGACGTCGCCGGCCTCGTGGCCCGCCACCGTGCGCTCGGCGGCGAGGGCACCATCCACCTCACGCACGTCGACGACCCGTCGCAGTACGGCGTCGTCGAGTGCGACGCGGCGTGGCGCGTCCTGCGCTTCCACGAGAAGCCGGCGCCGGGCACCGCGCCCGCGTCGCACTGGGTCAACGGCGGCACGTACGTCTTCGAGCCCGCCGCCCTCGCGCGCATGCCCGGCACCGAGCCGCTGTCCATCGAGCGCGCGACCTTCCCCGCGATGGTCGCCGACGGCGCCCTGCGCGCGCACGCCACGCACGACCGTTGGGCCGACGTGGGCCGCCCCGAGACGTACATCCGGGCCAACCTCGACCTGCTCGGCCGCGACGTGCGCCCGCCGTGCGTCGCGGTCGCGCCGGGTGCGCGCGTGGCCGCCGACGCCGTGCTCGACCGGGCGGTCGTGGGCGACGGGTGCGAGGTCGCGGCGGGTGCCGTCGTGCGCGAGAGCGTCCTGCTCCCGGGCGCGCGGGTCGGTGCGCATGCGGTGGTCGAGCGCAGCGCGGTGATGGGCGAGATCGGGGCGCACGCCCGGGTGGAGGGCTGCGTCGTCGGCGCCGGCCACGCGGTCGCCTCGGGTGCGTCGCTGCGCGGCGCCAAGGTCCCCTCGGAGGACGCCACCTAGCCTGAGGCGCGCGCGATGAGCGGCCGCGGCGACGTCTGTGTGTGCGGGGGAGCGGGCTTCGTCGGCTCCCACCTCGTCGACCGCCTCGTCGCCGACGGCCGCACCGTCGACGTCGTCGACGACCTCTCGACGGGCTCGTTGGCCAACCTGGCGGGGGCACGGCGCACGCCCGAGCGGCTGCGCATCCAGCACCTCGATGCGGGCGCACCCGAGTTCGCGGAGTTCCTCGCGCTGCGCGCGCCGCGCGTCGTCTACCACCTCGCGCTGCTCACCCCAGCCGCCGCGCGCACGGCGGAGATGCTCCGCGCCGCGACGCTCCTGCTCGGCACGCTCGAGGCCGCGCGCCAGGTCGGCGTGGGCAAGGTCGTGGTGGCGCTCCCCGCGACGCTCTGGTACGGCGAGGTCCCGGCGCGGCACCTCCCGGTGAAGGAGGGCCACCGCACCGATCCGATGGGCGTCGGCCACGTCGTGGCGCGCACGATCGTCGAGCTGCTCGGGGTCTACCGCGAGCGCCACGCGGTGGAGTTCACCGCCGCGGTGCTCGGCAACGTCTACGGCCCGCGCCAGCGGCCCGAGGACGGCGTCGTCGCGGCCTTCGCCGCCGCGGTCGCCGATCGCCGCGACCCCGAGATCCACGGCACGGGCCGCCAGACCCGCGACTTCGTCTGGATCGACGACGCGGTCGACGCGCTCGCGGCGTGCGCGGAGCGCGGCGGCGGGCTCGCGATCAACGTCGGCACCGGCGTCCAGACGTCGATCGCCGACCTCTGGGCGCTGTTCGCGCCGTCCACCACGCGCCGTCCGCGGCCCGCGCCCGCGCGCCCCGGCGACGTGCAGCGGCTCGCGCTCAGCCCGACGCGCGCACGCATCCAGCTCGGATGGTCGTCCTGGACGCCGCTCGCCGAGGGCGTCCGGATGCTCACCGAAAGAGATCCCCGCTCGCCGGGCGGATGAGCTCGGCCACCGCCGACTCGCGCAGCCACGCCACGTCGACGCCGCGCACGACGGCGACGGGGCGCCCGCCGGCCTTGCCCATCACGAGCTCGGCCGCCGACGCGATCTCGTCCGCCACCGCCACCTCGGTCACCTGCATGATGCGCCCCCGCGCGTCGGGCGTGCCCCGCAGGTCCACCACGCCGGCGATCCCCGCCACGCCGATCGCGACGTCGGTGAGCCCGTTGCGCCACGGCCGCCCGAACGTGTCGCTCACGACGACCCCCACGGTCGCGCCCAGGCGCGTCCGCACCGCGTCGCGCACGCGCCGCGCCGATCGGTCGGCGTCCACGGGCAGGAGCGCCGCCCAGCCCGCCTCCACGTTGGAGAGGTCCACGCCGCTGTTGGCGCAGACGAAGCCGTGGCTCGTCTCCGTGATGACGAGATCCCCGCGACGGCGCAGCACCCGCACCGCCTCGCGCTCGACGATCGCCTTGTGGCTCGTCGGGTCGTCGGGGTCGACGCGCTCGAGACGACCCTCGGCCTTCGACACGACCTTCTGCGTCACGACGAGCACGTCGCCGTCGCGCAGCGGCCCGTTGGGCGCCTCGCGGCAGGCGTCCGCGACGATCTCGCCGAGCTGATCGCCGGGCCGGATCTCGCCGATCCCCTCGACGGCCCAGATCTCGAGGCGGCTCACGCGGCCACCCCCGCGGCCTCGAGCGTCGCGCGCGCGAGCGCGGCGGCGCGCTCGGCGTCCGACATCACGGTCCCGGTCACCACGCACCTCATCCCCTCGGCCCGCACCGCGTCCGCGAGCGCGGCGTCGGCGTCGTCCACCACCAGCGTGCCGCAGACGGGCGCGTACAGCCGGGCCACGCCCACCACGCTCGCCTCGTGGCCGAGCTCCGCGAGCATCCGGTCGGCGGGTCCCTTCAGGGCGCGCCCGCCGACGATGGGCGACACGGCGACCACGCGATCGCGCACCGCGGCGAGCGCGGCGTCCACGCCCCGCAGCGCGCGGATCGGGCCGATCGACACGACCGGGTTGGACGGTGCGATCACCACGGCGTCGGCGGTCGCGAGGCGCGCGAGCCACCCCGCGCTCGCGGCGTCGACCCCCGCGTACTCGACGCGCCGCACCGCGACGCCGTGGCGCATCCGGACGAAGTAGTCCTGGAAGCCGATGACGTCGCCCGCCCGTCCCGCGGCGCAGTCCTCGGCGAGCTCCACCCGCGTCGCGACGGGCTCGTCGCACATCGGGACGATCGTCTCGCCGAGGCCCCACGCGCGCGCGATCTCGCCGGCGATCCGCGTCGGGGTCGCGCCCTCGGCGAGCCGCGCGGTGCGGTACATGTGCGTGGCGAGGTCGGCGTCCCCGAGGCCGAACCAGTCGTCCCCCGCCGACGACCCGGCGGGTCGCACGGCGCCGTACCGCGCGATCGCCCCCATCGCGCGCCAGGTCTCGCCCGCGAGTCCCCAGCCCCGCTCGGGGTCGATCGCCCCGGCGACGGTGTAGGTGACGGTGTCGAGGTCGGGCGAGATGCGCAGCCCGTGCATCGTCGCGTCGTCGCCCGTGTTGACGACGGCGACGATGCGCTCGGGCGCGACCACGCGCCGCAGCCCGCGCAGGTACCGTGCGGCGCCCACGCCACCGGCCAGCACGACGATGCCGCCCGCGCCGCCCGCGCCGCCGCCTGCCGCGCGCTCGTCCCCACCCCGCGCCACCACGCCCGAGAGCGTACGACTGGGCCTTCGCCTAGCCTGAGCGACCGTCATGCCACGCGCGCTCGTCACCGGGATCACGGGTCAGGACGGCCGCCACCTCGCCGAGCTCCTCCACGCGAAGGGCTACGAGGTCTTCGGGCTCGTGAAGGGCCAGAACAACCCGAAGGCGGAGTCCCTGCGCGAGGAGTTCCCGTTCGTCGAGATCGTGCCCGGCGACCTCGCCGACTTCTCGAGCCTCGTCTCGGCGCTCGAGCGCAGCCGCCCCGACGAGGTGTACAACCTGGGCGGCGTCTCCTTCGTCGCCATGTCGTTCAACCAGGCGGAGCTCACGGCCAACATCACGGGTCTCGG
>JBEBCD010000018.1:0-37615 GCA_041158045.1 Actinomycetota bacterium
ACGAAGTCCGATCCGTGGTGGGCGAGACCGAGGACGCCCGAGCATCGGTCGGCGGGGATGCGATAGGAGTGGACGAAGTAGAAGTCGGCGGGTCCGTCGGCCTCCGGCAGCAACCGGGAGCCGCGGCCCGGCCTCACCCGCGCAAAGCCGACGTGGGGCACGCGCAGTCGGCCCGACGGATCGTCCGGGAAGCGTTCCACGATCACGTCGACGAGGCCGAGGCCCGCCGTCGTCCCGTCCTCGGGGCTCGATGCGCCGAGGAGCTGCATGCCGAGGCAGATCCCGAGCAGCTGGCGCTCGCCGTCGGCCGCGTACCGGCGGATCGCATCGACCCACCCGGCCTCGCGGAGGTTGTGCATCGCCGCGCGGAAGGAGCCGACCCCCGGCAGGATCGCATGCCCGACCCGATCGAGGTCGGCCGGGCGCGACGAGACGTCGACCTCGGCGCCGAGGTACTCGAGGGCGTGGCGGACGGACGTGAGGTTGCCCATCCCGTAGTCGACGACCTGGACGCGCCGGCGACCGGCGAGCGGGCTCACCTCGGGGTGAAGGTGGGTCGCCAGCGCCCGTCGCGAAGCTCGAACAGGTCCCGGTCGACCCAGCGCGCGAGCACGGCATCGAACTCCTCCGTGCCCATGCGGAAGTAGTCGAGGTAGGTCGCGAGGTGCTCCTCGGGAAAACTGCCGTCGTAGAGCCGCACGAGGTTGAGGCCCTGGTCGCGCGTCATCGCACCGCGACGGATCTCGATCCCCGCGTCCTGGGTGGCGCGACCGAATCCGAACTTGAGGTACATGAGGTAGGTGTGGAGCGCGTAGAGGGCCTGATCGTTCTGCGCGAAGTTGGTGAACGTGCCGTCGTTGGACCCCTCGGCCTCCCGCAGGCCGCAGTGTTCCTTCGCCACGAGGTAGTTGCGGTAGGGATCCCAGGACTCGAAGTACGACCACCGACCGATGAGCAGGTCCCGGCCCCCGAGTTCGCGTTCGGTGGGGAACTCGTAGAACTGGAGGTCGGTCGCCGCGAGCTTCGAGGCGGCGAACACCGCATCCTGGCCCCCCTCGAGGTAGACCGCGCGCATGTAGTCGATGCTCACCGTCGGGCGGTACTTGAACTCCGAGGAACCGCCGTACTCGGTCTCGCCCTCCTCGCCGTACATCACGAGCGAGATCCCGAGCTGGGCGGCGAGGCGCAGGACGCCGGCCTGGATCGCGATGAGCCATCCGTAGTACGGGAATCCCTTGTGGATGAATCCCTGCGTGTTGAGCGTGCGCATCACCTCCGGGTTGGGGTTGATCTGCACGTGGTCGTAGCCGCTGTCGATGAACCGCCGCAGGTTCTCGTTGCCGAGCGGCAGTGCGAGCGCGGGCGTGACGGTGACCGCGAGCGGGTTCATCCCGTGCACGTGCTTGAGCTGGTACGACACGTACGACCCGTCCTTGCCGCCGCTCACCGGGACGACGCAGTCGAAGCCGCCGTCGGTGCGGCGGACGCGGTCGAGGAGCCGCTCGAGCTCTGCCCGGCGCACCGACCAGTCGAGCGTGCGCTTCTCCTCCATCCACTGGCAGGCGTTGCACCAGCCGCGCTCGTCGAAGGTGATGCGGGGGCGCGTCGACATGTTGAGGCAGTGCGCGCACCAGAACGGCTCGGTGCGTCCCGTCATCGTCCCGTCCCCTCCGCGCTCACCAGGTGCTCAGGCCGCCGTCGACCACGAGGTTGTGGCCGGTCACGTACCGCGACGCGTCGGAGGCGAGGTAGACGACCGCGCCGACGAGGTCGTCCGGCGCCGCCATGCGCCCGAGCGGCACGCGCGCCGAGTAGCGCCGCTGGAACTCGTCGTTCTGCCCCGTCGCGACGCCGCCGGGCGTGAGCGTGTTGACGCGGATGCCGTCGGCGCCCCAGTAGGTCGCGAGGTACTGCGTGAGCCCGATGACCGCAGCCTTCGACGCCGCGTACGACGCCGGCGTGTTGATCGGCCGCCCGCCGTACGACGAGCCCTCGTAGATGCGCTGGTCCGGCGCGACCACGCCGTAGATCGACGCCGTCTGCACGATCGAGCCGCCGCCGCCACGCCGCATCACCGGCCCGACGGCGCGCGCCATGAGGAACATCCCGTCCACGTTGACGCGCATCACCTCGCGCCACGTCTCGGGCGCGTACTCCTCGAACGGCGCGAAGAACGCATCGAGGCTCGCCGTCTTGGTCGCCGCGTTGTTGAGCAGCACGTCGATGCGCCCGTGCGCCGCGACGATCGCGGCGACCGCCGCCGTCACCGAGGCCGGGTCGCCCACGTCGCAGGCGTGCGCCGTCGCACCGCGACCGAGCTCCGCGGCCAGCCCGCGCACCCCGTCCGCGTCGACGTCGCACAGCGCGAGCGTCGCGCCGTGGTCGGCGAGCCCGCGCGCGAGGTGGCGCCCGAGCAGGCCGGCCGCGCCGGTGAGGACGGCCACCTTGCCCGCGAGGTCGAATCGCGCGGTGGCGCGCTCGCCGGGCGTCGGGTCGGTCGTGGGGCGGGTCATCGGCTCGTCCGTGTCGCGCCGGCCGCGGCATCGGCCGCGCGGCGCATCAGCCATTCAACCATCTCGAGGTCCAGCGGCGAGTCGACGTCGAGCGAGCGCTCCCGGGGCATCTCGTACAGGCGAGTGCGGGGGCCGACCACGGTGTCGCCAGCGTCCAGCGCGGCGCGCCGCCAGACGTAGATCGACGCGTTCATGTCGTAGCAGGGTGGCGCGTCCTGCCGCCGGGCGATCGCCGCACCCGGCGCCTTCGCGAGCGCGACGGACCCGTCGGCCGCCACCTCCACCATGTTGAAGTACGGCGAGCGGTGCGCCGGTGCGCCCGTGATCACGTTGTCCGCGCCCGACGACTCGAGCAGCGCCACCGCGCCGCGGACGTCGTCGGCGGTGCGCAGCGGCGACGTCGCGTCGAGGTCCACGACCACGTCGAATGCGCCGAGCGCGCGCTCCGCCTCGCCGACGCAGTGGCGGATGGCCGGCACCTTCGGCGAGTCGTCGCGCGCGAGCTCGGCGGGACGCGGCACCCGCAGATCCGCACCGTGCGCGGCCGCGGCGTCGAGGATCGCGGGGTCGTCGCTCGACACCGCGATCGCGGCGAAGAGGCCCGATTCCCGTGCGTGGCGGATGCTGTGGGCGAGGAGCGGCAGGCCGAGCACCGGCGCGAGGTTCTTGCCCGGCACGCCCTTGCTCCCGCCGCGGGCGCAGATCGTGCAGAGCCGCCTCATGCCGCGATCCAGCGTTGCACCGCGGCGGCCCGCTCGGCCGCATCGACGAGCCGCACGACCCGCATCGCCTCGGCGAACGTGCAGACGCCCTCGCCGTCGTGCTCGAGCATCGCCCGGTGCTCGGCCTCGTAGGTCGCGTCGGGCGCGGGCGCGGCGCGCACCACGTCGGCACCGTGGCGCAGCTCGCCCGCCACGAGGTCGCACTCGAGCGTGCCGGCCTCGCCCTCGAGGGCGAATCGCCGGGTGCGCTCGGCGCGCAGGTAGTCGATCGTGATGCGCACCGACGCGCAGCCGTCGGTCGCGACGAGCAGCGACGCGGTGTCCTCCGTCTCGATGCCGAGGTCGCCGACGCGGCCGATGCCCGCGGCCACGCTCCGCCAGTCGCCGCAGAGCAGGAGCGCGAGGTCGAGCTCGTGGCTGAGGTCCCGC
This sequence comes from Actinomycetota bacterium, assembly GCA_041158045.1. Classification (GTDB taxonomy): domain Bacteria; phylum Actinomycetota; class Acidimicrobiia; order Acidimicrobiales; family Ilumatobacteraceae; genus CAXRBC01. The sequence continues at coordinate 3,665 of JBEBCD010000018.1, forward strand.
AGCACGCCGCCACCGAGGTCGCGGCGCGCGGAGCTCGTCGTGCGCGGGTCGGCGCCGGGGCGCCACGTCGCCAGGTGCTGCCCGCAGTCGAACTCCGCGGCGACGAGCGGCCCGAGCGCACCGACGCGCCGAAGCGCCTCGACGACGAGCGGGTGGTGTCGCAGGTTGTACCCCACGCCCTCGGCGGCGAAGCGCGTCGCGGGGAGGGCCGCCGTCGTCGCGAGGAGCGGCTTCTCGACGAGGACGCGGCCGCGGTAGTCGGCGGCCGCGAGCGCTGCGAGGTCGTCGCCGTGGCGGGTCGTGGCCGAGGCGATCACGACGTAGTCGGGTCGGTGCGCCGCGAGGAGGCCCGCCACGTCGCGGGCCACCACCCGCGCGCCCTCGGCACCGTCGTCCCCGCGCACCGCGTCGTCGCCGCGCGTGCTCGCCGCCGCGACCTCGTGGCCCATCGCCGCGAGGATCCGTGCGTGGCGGCGGCCGATCGAGCCCTGTCCGACGACCCCCGCCCTCACCGGGCGTCCCGCGGCCACTCGCGCTGCGCGCGCTCGAGCTCCTCGAGGCGCCCGACGTCGATCCAGTACTCGTGGAGCGGGAACGCTGCGGTGTGGCGCCCCTCGCCCGCGAGCCGCGCGAACAGGCTGGGCATGTCGTAGTACGAGCCGTGCGGCACGCACGCCACGGCCTCGGGCGACACCACGTAGATGCCGGCGTTGACGAGGTGGCGCTGGCTCGGCTTCTCGCGTACGTCGACGATGCGGCTGCCGTCGACCTCCACGACCCCGTACGGCAGCTGGAAACGGTCCTCCCGTACGACCATCGTCGCCACCGCGCGCTCCCGCTCGTGGAACTCGACGAGGGCGTCGAGCGAGATGCGCGTGAGGAGGTCCCCGTTCATCACGACGACGGGCTCGGCGAGTTCGCGGGGGAGCAGCGAGAGCGCGCCCGCCGTGCCGAGGCGCTCGGGCTCGTGGAGGTAGGAGATCTCGGCGCCGAACCGCGACCCGTCGCCGAAGTGCCGCTCGATGATCTCGGCCTTGTAGTTGAGCGAGACGTAGATCCGTGCGAAGCCCTGGGCGACGGTCGCCTCGACGATCGTCTCGAGGATCGGCTTGCCGCCGACCCGCAGCATCGGCTTCGGCACCTCGTCGGTGAGCGGTGCGAGGCGAGTGCCGAGCCCGCCCGCCATCAGCACGACCGGGGTGGTGCGGCGGCGGGACCCGATGAGGTCGTCGATGGTGTGCAGGCCGACCATCCGCCCCGCGGCGTCGACGACGGGGAGCTGGTGGATGCGCTCGGCCCGCATCACGGCGAGGGCCTCGGCGCGCGTCGCGTGGTCGTCGATCGTGCGGGGCGAGGGCGTCATCACGTCGACGACCGGCGCCTCGAGCCCCGCGTCCTTGAGGAGCGCCTTGCGGACGTTGCCGTCGGTGACGATGCCGCGCAGGACGTCGCGCTCGTCGAGCACGAACGCGGCCTGGAACGACGAGTCCGACATGACCGCGATGGTCTCGCGCAGCGAGGCGGACGGGGCGACGACGCCGTCGCGCCAGTGGGGGATGCCGCTAATGCCCAGAATGCTACGGAGTCAGTCGCGCGTCTCCCGCGCGGGATTGCCCACGACGGTGGCGCCCGGCGCGACGTCGCGCGTCACCACCGCGCCCGCGCCGACGATCGCGTCGGCGCCGACCGTCACGCCCGGCACGACCACGGCGCCCGCGCCGACGAACGCGCCGTCCCCGATCCGCACCCCACCGCACACGATCGCGCCCGGCGCGACGAATGCGTGCGCGCCGATGACCACGTCGTGGTCGAGCGAGGCGCGCGTGTTGACGACCGCGCCGTCGCCGACGGTCGTGCCGCACTGCAGCGTCGCACCCGCGAGCACCTGGCCCCCGGCGCCGACCTCGCAGCCACGCGAGAGGTGCGCCGTCGGGTGCACGACGGACGCGAGCGTGCGACCGGCCGCGACGATCCGTCCGTGCACGCGGCGCCGCACGTCGGTCGACGGGTTGGCCCCGACCCCGACGATGCAGGTGTCGCCGTCGCCGAGCCGCGCGAGCCACTCGTCGCCGCCCAGCACCGGCACCCCGAACACCTCGCTCCCCGCCGGGAGCGCGCCATCGAGGATGCCCGCGGGCGCGATGCCGCGCGCGAGCAGCGCATCGAGCACGACGCGACCGTGACCCCCGCAGCCGACGAGGTGGATGCCGCCGCGGCTCATCGGTCCTCGAGCGGCGCGTCGGTGGCGTGGTCGCGCGCCGCGGTGCGGCCGACGACATCGAAGGCGTCCATCGGCGTCCGCCCCGTGCCGGGTCGCTTCACCGCCACATCCTCGCGGGAGATCGTCGCACCGGCGCGGATCGCCCGCGCCGCGACGAGGCTCCGCCGCGCGACCGCGGCGGTGTCGCGCTCGCTCGGGGTCGGCACCTTGCGCCCGTCGCCGATCGCGGACTCGACGTCGCGGATCGCGCGCACCATGGCGGCGAAGTCGGCGGGCTCGAGCGACGCCGCGTGGTCGGGCCCGCGCGCCCCGCGGTCGAGCGTGAGGTGCTTCTCGATCACGGTCGCACCGAGCGCGACGGCCGCGACGGCGAGGTGCGTGCCGAGCGTGTGGTCCGACCAGCCGACGGCGCAGCCGCACGCCTCGCGCAGCGTCGCCATTGCGCGGAGGTTGGCCTCGCCGGCCGGGGCGGGGTACGCGCTCGTGCAGTGCAGCAGCGTGAGGCGCGACGCGACGGCGGCCCGCCCCGCCTCCGAGCCTGCGGCGTCGGCGAATGCGGCGCGCGATGGCGCGCCGGTCCCCGCGAAGCCGTGCGCGACGACGCCGACGGCCTCGACCACCTCCGCGAGCGTCGCCATCCCGGTGGACACGATGAGGCGGTCCGTCGCCCGCGCCGCGGCGTGGAGCAAGGGCGCGTTGGTGAGGTCGCCGGAGCCGATCTTGATCGTGCGCAACCCGAGGCGTCCCGTGAGCATCCCCAGCGAGCCGAGGTCGAACGGCGTGGAGAGGAACTCGATGCCCCGCTCCGCGGCGCGGGTCGCGAGCGACTCGTGCGCCGCGTCGTCGAGCTCGAGCGCCGCGAGCATCTCGTGCTGCCGCGTCGCGCCGACGTTGGCGCGCTGGTACGCCGCGGCCGGCGCGTCGCGCGTGACGAGGTCGTCGGCGCGGAACGTCTGGAACTTCACCGCGTCGGCACCCGCGTCGGCGGCCGCGTCCACGAGCCGGGCCGCGACGGCGACGTCGCCGCCGTGGTTGACCCCCGCCTCGGCGATCACGTAGGTCCGACCGCCGCGCATCAGCGGGGCACCCCCGCCGCCGGGCCGGTCGTCGCGGCCGTCGCGTCGCGGAACTCCTTGCGCGCCCCGCGCAGCGCGCCGTCGCGGAGCCACCGCTCGAGCACGTCCACGATGCGCGCCGCCGCGCCGCCCCCGCAGTCGTAGGGCGACGGCCACTCCGCGCGGCGGCCGCCGGCGATCGCGGCCTCGATCGCCGCCGCCACGGACGCGCGCTCGCACGCCGCGTCGCGCACGCTCGCCGCGCGCAGGCGGCCGTCCTGGCGGGGTCCGACGTTGACGGTCGGGGTGCCGAGGGACGGCGCCTCGATGATCCCGCTCGAGGAGTTGCCGACCACCGCGTCCGCGTGGCGCACGAGCGCGGCGTAGCGCGCGCGACCGAGCGAGGCGCGGAAGGCGCGTCGCGCCGGCGCGGCGGCGACCCACGCGCGCACCGCGTCCTCGACCTCGCGGCCCGACGGGTCGGCGTTGCTCCCGGTGCACACGGTCGTCGTGCCGGGATGCGCGGCCTCGACCGCCTCGACGGCGGCGAGGACCTCGGCGATCTCGCGCGCCGGCGCACCGTCGCCGAGCGTCGTCGGGTGGTGCGTGAGGCACAGCAGCGGCGTGCCGAGCGCGACGCCGAGCTCGGCCGCGAGTCGATCGCGTGGCACCTCGGGCGTCGCGCGCGCGAGGTCGACGCCGAGCGCGCCCGTCACGACGACGCGCGCGGGATCCTCGCCCATCTGCACGACGCGGTGGCCGTACTCGGGGGCGGCGACGAAGTGCAGGTGCGACATCTTGGTGACCGCGTGCCGGATCGCGTCGTCGAACGCCCCCGTCGTCACCTCGCCGCCGTGGACGTGGGCGACGGGGATCCGCAGCACGAGCGCGGCCTGCGCCGCGGCGAGGATCTCCCAGCGGTCCCCGAGCAGGACGACCACCTCGGGCTCGATCCGGGCGAGCGCGTCGGCCAGCCCGGTCACGGCGCGGCCGAGCGCCCGCGCCACGCCGGCGCGGGAGTCGTCGGTGAGGTCGAGGTCGACCCGCGCGTCGATGCGCCGGCCGTCGGCGAGGATCTCGCGCTCGGTGAGCCCGTGGCGACGGGAGAGGTGCGTCCCCGTGACGAGAAGGCGCACGTCGAGTGCCGCGCGCCGGGCGGCCTCGTCCAGCACCGGCGCGAGCAGCCCGTACTCGGCCCGCGACCCGGTGACGACGCAGACGCGGTGGCGGGCGCCGGTCACGGGGCGACCCCCGCGGGTGCGCCGCCGAGGCGCGCGCTGCTCGGCACGTTGACGAGCGTGGCGTGCAGGCGCGTCGCGACCGGCAGGTCCGCGCGCGGCGCGTCGGCGTACATCGGGAGCGTGTGGAGCGGCTGCCAGGCGGGGCGGCAGAGATATCCCGCGGCGTGCGCGGCGGCGAGCACCGCGTCGCGCGCGGCGACGTCGTCCGTCCCCGTGGCGAGGCGCGCCGCGACGAGCCACCTGTTGGACGTCGTGCCGGCGAGCGGCGCGACGATCCCCCAGCCCGGGGCGCCGCGTGACGCGACCTCGTAGCGGGCGGCGAGGGCGCGCTTGCGCGCCAGCATGTCGTCGAGGCGGTCCATCTGCGCCGCGCCGAGCGCCGCGTTGAGGTTGGGCATCCGGTGGTTCCACGCCACGGCGTCGTGCACGTACTCCCACGCATGCGGGCGCTTGGCGGTCGTCGCGAGGTGGCGCACCCGCGTCGCGAGGGCCTCGTCGTCGGTGAGCACCGCCCCGCCGCCCCCGGTCGTCACGGTCTTGTTGCCGTTGAACGAGAGCGTGCCGAGCAGTCCGAAGGTGCCCGTGTGGCGCGCGCGGCCCCGCGGATCGGCCGCGTCCACCGTCGTGCCGAGCGACTCCGCCGCGTCCTCGACGACCGGGATGCCCCACTCGCACGCCACGTCGCACAGCGCGGCGATCCGCGACGCGTGCCCGAAGGTGTGCATCGGCACGAGCGCCGCGATGCGCCGCCCCGTCGCGGCGTGCACGGCGCGGCCGTCGGCGCCCCCGCGTCGCGCGACCCGCCCGAGGTGCGCGCGCAGCGCGTCGGGATCGATGCCGAGGCTGTCGGCGTCGGCGTCCACGAAGTGGGGCGTCGCGCCGCAGTGGGCGACCGCGTTGGCCGTCGCGACGAAGGAGAGCGTCGGCACGAGCACCTCGTCGCCGGGCGCGACGCCGGCCGCGTGGAGCGCGAGCTGCAGCGCCGCCGTGCCGCTCCCGACCGCGACGACGTGGCGCGCGCCCGTGACGGCCGCGATCCGGCGCTCGAACTCGCCGATCCACTCGCCGACCGACGAGACCCAGCCCGAGGCGAGGCAGCGGTCGACGAGTCGGCGCTCGTGGTCGGTGATCTCGGGCTCGTGCAGCGCGATCGGCCCGTCCGTCGGCGCGCCGAGCACGCCGCGCAGCATCTCGACGAAGTCGCCCGCGCTCCGCGAGGTCGGGGAGGTGCGCGCGGCGCTCAGATGTTGTAGCGCTCCGCCTTGTAGCGCGCGAGGGTGCGCGCGTCGCCGAACCACGCGACGGTGCGCTCGAGGCCCGTGCGGAAGCCCTCGCGGCCCGCGAGGGAGGGCCGCCACCCGAGCTCGGCGCGCGCCTTGTCGATCGAGGCGTGGAGGCGCTCCACCTCGGAGGCGGCGGGCCGCACGCGGGCCCCGTCGTGCTCCAGCACGAGGCGCGTCCCCATCACCTCGGCGATGAGCTCGGCCGTGTCGCCGACCGAGATCTCGAAGCCGCTGCCGAGGTTGGTCGTGGTGCCGACGATCGCGTCCGACTCCGCCGCGGCGACGAACCCGGAGGCGGTGTCGGTGACGAAGGTGAAGTCGCGCGTGGGCGTCAGCGCCCCGAGTCGCACGGGGCGCCCCGCGGCGATCTGGGTGATGATCGTCGGGATCACCGCCCGGGCCGACTGGCGCGGGCCATACGTATTGAAGGGTCGCAGGATGCCGACGGGGGTCCCGAAGGCGGCGTGGAACGAAAGGGCCATCTGGTCCGCCCCCACCTTGGACGCGGCGTAGGGGGACTGCGGGTGGAGCGGGTGGCGCTCGTCGATCGGCACGTACTGGGCGGTGCCGTACACCTCGCTCGTGGAGGTGTGCACGACGCGCCGCGTCCCGTGCCGGCGCGCGGCCTGCAGCACGTTGAGCGTGCCCTTCACGTTGACGTCCACGTAGGTGTCGGGCGAGTGGTACGAGTACGGGATCGCGACGAGCGCCGCGAGGTGCAGCACCACGTCGCAGCCCGCCACCGCGACGTCGACGCCGTGGGGGTCGCGTACGTCGCCGGCGAACACGTCGAGGTCCCGGCGCACGCCGGCGTCGAGCTCGTCGAGCCAGCCCCAGGAGTTGAACGAGTTGTAGAGCACCATCGCGCGCACGTCGTGGCCCCTCGCGAGCAGCGCCTCGACGACGTGCGAGCCGATGAAGCCGTCGGCGCCGGTGACGAGGACCTTCATCGCGGCCTCAGCGCGCGCCCAGCCCGGCGAGCGCGCCGGCCAGCCGCGCGAGCACGATCGCGACGCCGAGTCCCCCCGCGAGTCCCGCGCCGACGGCCAGTGCGCCGAGGAGTCCGATCGCGCGCGCCGCGGCGCGCGGATCGCGGGTGCCGCGCGTCACGACGGCGGTGCGCGAGGCGTCGACGCGCACGTCGGCGACGGTCGCGACGAGGGGGCGCCGCATCGCGCGCGCGCGGCGCGCGCCGACGAGCGCGACGACGGCGAGGCTCAGCATGACGACCGCGGCGGCACGGACCGTAACATCGAGGACGGTGAGCGACGTCGACACGGGCCCGTCCATCGTACCGTCGCCCGCCGCGGCGACCGTCCCGTCGCGCGCGCGCACCGTCGAGTTGCCCCCGCGCGCGCGACACCTGTGGTGGGCGATCCCGATCCTCACGATCGTGTGGCTGGTGTCGCTCACCGTCGTCGCCGCGGCGTTCGTGCGACTCGAGCTCTGGGAGATCGCGCCGGGCGGCGCCGAGCGCGTCGCGCCGCGCCTCCGCTTCGACGAGGAGGCGAGCGCGCGCATCACGCGCCACGCGGCCGAGGAGCCCGTCATGTTCGTCACCGCGCTGGGCAACCGGCTGAGCGCGCTCGACGCCTTCGCGGCCGCGCTCGATCCCGACGTGGAGGTGGAGGGCTACGAGGAGCGCTTCGGATCGTCCACGCCCGAGGACCAGCGCCGCTTCAGCTTCACCGCGATGGTGTCGGCCAAGCAGATCGCGGAGTACGTGGCGCTCGAGCGCCTCGGCTACGAGGTGTCGATCGAGTTCGGCGAGCTCGTCGTCGACCGCACCGTGTGCCTCGACGCGCCGTCGCCGCGGCACGCCTGCACCGTCCTCGAGCCGGGCGATGCCGTCCGGCGGATCGACGGCGAGGACATCCCGTCGCTCTCGCGCCTCGTCGAGATCTTCGAGGAGCGCGGCTACGCGCCGGGCGACGTCGTGACGCTGACGATCGTGCCGCACGGCGGGACGACGACGCGCGAGGTCGAGGTCGAGCTCATCGAGAGCCCCGACGAGCCGGGCCGCACGATCATCGGCGTCTGGCCCGCGGACACCCGCCGCGTGACGCTCCCCTTCGAGGTCGAGATCGACACCGATCGGATCGGCGGCCCGTCGGCGGGCCTCGCGTTCGCGCTCGCGCTCATCGACGAGCTCTCGCCCGGCGAGCTCACGGGCGGGGTGCGGGTCGCCGCGACGGGCACGATCGACGCCGACGGGACGATCGGATCGATCGGCGCGCTGCGCCAGAAGGCCGTGGCCGTGCGCGAGGCGGGTGCGACCGTGTTCCTCGTGCCCGCGTCGCAGTCGGAGGACGACCTCGCGGCCGCACGCGAGGCCGCGGGCCCGCGCGTGCGCGTCGAGGCCGTCGCGACGCTCGACGATGCGCTCGCGATCCTCGCCGAACTCGGCGGCGATCCGCTCCCGGACGACGCGATCGACCTCTGACGCGCGAGGACGCGCCCGCGTCGTGACGCGCGCGGCGGTGGCGCGATCGCGCCGTCGCCCGCGCGTACTGTGGGGCGCGTGTCCGACGGCTCCGCGCGTCCCGACGACGCGGTCTCGCGCGACGTCGCCGCCGCCGAGTTCCGCGTCGTGCGCAAGGGCTTCGAGCCCGGGGAAGTCCGCGAGTACCTCCGGCTGGTGGCCACCGAGACCGCGCGGTTGCGCGAGCGGGAGGCCTTCCTCGAGCGGGAGCTCGACTCGGTGCGCTCCCGCGGGCTCTCGGACCCGGGCGTCCTCGACGAGGCGACGGTCGTGCGCCTGGTGGGGGAGGAGGTCGCCCGCGTCCTGACGACGGCGCGCGAGGCCGCCCAGCAGATGCGCACGCGCGCCGCCGAGTCGGCGGATCGCGTCATGCGCGAGGCGTCGCACGAGGCCTCGCGCGTGCGCCAGGAGCTCGACGCCGAGCTCGCGCGCCGCCGCACCGACGCGGGCGCCGACACCGAGGCCGAGATCGAGATGGCCAAGGCGCAGGGCCGGGAGATCGTGCGCGAGGCGCGCGCCTACCGCGAGCGACTCTTCGCCGAGCTCGCGGAGCGGCGCGAGCTCGTGCGCCAGCAGATCGAGCACCTCGTCCGCGACCGCGACCGGCTCATGGGCGCCTTCGAGCGCGCGCGCCTCGCGGCCAACGACGTCGTCGGCGACCTCGGCGAGCTCGACGATGCGCTCCTCGTCGCGGACGCGGGTCGCCGTCGCGAGCCGGCGCCGCCGCCGGCGCATCCCGACAACGTCGTGCCGTTCGACCGCGAGCAGTTCGAGGACGATGAGGCGGCGCCCGCCCCGGAGCCCGTCATGGACGCCGCACCACCGCCCCCGCCCGCGCCGGCCGAGGCGCCGCCACGCGACGCGCCCGTCCTCGACGAGCCCGTCATCGATGACGCACCCCCGGCCGACGCATCGACGCCCCGCCACGGTGGCGGCGGTGGTGGTGACGGCGGCGACGGTGCGCCGCCCCGGTTCCCCGACCTCGGCGCGACGTCGCGGTCCAACGTGATCCCGCTCTTCGGGGACGAGTCGCGCAGGATGCACCCGTCGCGCGAGGCCGCCCGCGCCGACGCCCCGGCCGACGCGCATGCCGACGCCCCGGCCGCCGCCCCCGACGGGCGCGCCGACCGGCGCAGCGCGGTGGACGACCTCTTCAAGAAGTTGCGGGAGAGCGGCCCCGCGTCGGTCGCCGCGGCCCGACCCGCGGCGCGGCGCCGCAGTGGTGCGCCGTCGGCGCCGCGCGTCGTCGAGCCGGCCACCGCCGATCCGTCGATCTTCGCGGCGCGCGAGGCGGCGATCGCACCGTTCGTCGCGGCGCTCACCCGCGCGGCCAAGCGCGTGCTGGTCGACGAGGAGAGCGCGCTCCTCGCCGCGGCGCAGGACCGCCGGCGCGCGTCGGATGCGACCTCGCTCATGCCGGCGCTCGACGTCCAGGTGCAGGCGTACGTCGACGCGGCGCGCGAGCCCCTGGTGGACGCCGCCCTGTCGGGTGCGATCGCCTTCTCCGGCGGACTGCGCGCCGACGTGCGCGCCAAGGTGGCGGCGTCGGAGGTGCTGCGCGTCGTCTCGCGCCGCATCGAGGAGGACGTCGTGCGCCCGATCCGCGAGCGGATGGCGGAGGTCGCGGAGCGCGCGGGCGGCGACGCGGAGCGGCTGACGAGCGGGGTGCGGGACGCGTACCGCGAGTGGAAGGTGCGCGACATGGAGCGCGTCGCGCACGACCTCGCACGCCTCGCGTACGCGCGTGGTGCGTTCCTCGCGCTGCCCGCGGGCACGCGCGTCTGCTGGGTCGCGGATCCCGAGGGCCCGGAGTGCGCGGAGGCGCTCGACAACTCGCTCGCGGGCTCGCAGCACGTCGGGGACGCGTTCCCCACGGGTGACGAACATCCCACCGCGCACCCGGGCTGCCGCTGCATGGTGATCCCCACGCCGCACTAATCTCCGCGGGGAGATGCGACCCCCCTCGGACATGCCGCGGGCTCCGCGCACCCCGCGCGGCGGCTTCCGCCCGCGCTCCGCACGTCGCAGCCGCGTCGTGGCCTCCGCGATCCTCGGTGCGATCGTCGCGGTCTTCGTCTCGGCCCGCAGCGTGTCCAACTTCTACGTCGACGTCCTCTGGTTCGACGCGCTCGGGCGCACCGACGTCTTCTGGGGCGTCCTCGGTGCCAAGGTGCTGCTCGCCGCGGTCTTCACGCTCGCCGCCGCCGCGTTCGTCTGGGTCAACCTGTGGGTCGTCGAGCGGATCGCGCCGGCCGTCGTGGCGCCCGGCCCCGATCGCTCCGCGATCGCCGCCTATCGCCAGCTCGTCGCGCGCCGCACCTGGCTCGTGCGGCTCGTCGTCGCCGCGGTCGTCGGGGCGATGGTCGGCCTGCCCGCGTCGGCCCAGTGGGCCGACTGGCTGCGTTTCCGCAACGCGGCGACCGTCGGTGTCGCGGACCCGCTCTTCGCGCGCGACGTCGGCTTCTACATGTTCCGCCTGCCGTTCCTCGAGTTCGTCGTGGGCTGGACGTTCGCGACGCTCGTGCTCGTCGGGCTCGTCGTCGCCGGCTTCCACTACGTGGCGGGCGGCATCCAGCTGCGGGTGCAGGGCCAGCGCGTCACGCCCGCGGCCAAGGCGCACCTCTCCGTGATCTTCGCGCTCGTGTCGCTGGTGCGCGCGGGCGGCTACTGGCTCGACCGCTTCGACCTCACCCGCTCGACGCGCGGGGTCGTGCAGGGGGCGACGTACACCGACGTGACCGCGCAGCTGCCGGCGACCAACCTCATGATCCTCGTCTCGCTCGCCGTGGCCGTCCTCTTCCTGGTCAACGTGCGCCAGCGCGGCTGGCGCCTGCCGGTGCTGGCGACCGTGATCTGGGTGCTCCTCGCCTCCGTCGCGGGCACCGTGTACCCCGCGCTCGTCCAGCGCTTCTCCGTGCAGCCCAACGTGAGCACCAAGGAGCTGCCCTACATCGCGCGCAACATCGAGGCGACCCGCACCGCGATGGGCCTCGACGGCGTCGTGCGCACGCCCGTCGCGTTCGAGGAGATCGACGCCGCGGACGTGGCCGCCGACCGCACCCCGCTCGACGACGTGCGCCAGCTCGACCCCATCCAGATGCGCGATCGTTTCGCGCTCGACGAGGGTCGCGCGTCCTACTACGCGATCCGGGACCTCGACGTGGACCGCTACGAGGTCGGCGGCCGCCAGCAGCAGGTGCTGCTCGCGGCGCGCGAGCTCAACACGGCGGGCATCCCCAACAGCACGTGGGTCTCCCGACACCTCCTCTACACGCACGGCTGCGGCGTCATCGCCGCCCCGGCGAGCCGCGTCACGAGCGACGGCCGCCCGGTGTACGTCGACCTCGGGGTCGAGCGGCCCGAGCTGTACTTCGGCGAGGGCATCGACTCCTACGCGATCGTCAAGTCGCAGCAGGACGAACAGCCCTGCGACGGCGCGCGGGGCGGCGAGCTGGAGGGCGACGCGGGGGTGCGCCTCTCGTCGGTCGTGCGCCGCGCGGCGTACGCGCTGCACCTCGGCGAGCTCAACCTCCTGGTGTCCGACCTCGTGACCCCCGAGTCGGAGGTGCTGCTGGTGCGCAACGTGCGCGAGCGCGCCGAGAAGGTGGCGCCGTTCCTCCGCTTCGACGGCGACCCGTACCCGGTGGTCGTCGATGGCGGCGTCACGTGGGTCCTCGACGCCTTCACGACGAGCGACCGCTACCCGTACGCGCAGCGCGCCAACATCAGCCAGCTGTCGGCCTCGACGGGGCTCAACCTCGACTTCAACTACGTGCGCAACAGCGTGAAGGTCGCCGTCGACGCCTACGACGGCTCGGTCACGCTCTACGCCGTCGACGAGACCGACCCGGTGCTCGCCACGTGGCGCGCGGCGTTCCCCGACCTCTTCGCCCCCGTCGCGGACGCGCCACCGGGGCTCGTCGCGCACTTCCGCTATCCCGAGGACCTCTTCCGCGTCCAGACCAACGTCTACGGCCGCTACCAGTTCGACGACGCGACGCTGTTCTTCAACCGCGACGCGGCCTGGAGCGTGGCGCAGGCGCCCGCCGTGGAGCCCGAGGGCGCCGCCGCCGTGCTCGCCCCCGCCGACCCGCTGGCCACCGACACGCTCAACCAGGGCGAGGTGCGCGAGGCGAGCGTCGCGCGCTTCGAGCCGTACTACACGATGTTCCACGCACCGGGCGAGGCGTCGCCCGCGGGGACCTTCTCGATGCTGCGCCCGTTCGTGCCGTTCTCGGCCGACGACGCGCGCAAGGAGCTGCGCGCCTTCGCCGTCGTGTCGAGCGACCCGAGCTCGTACGGCCGCATCACGATCTACGAGATGGCGGACCCGCTGCCGGAGGGTCCGGCGACGGTGGCCGCGGAGTTCGGGAGCAACCCGGCGATCGCCCAGCAGATCACGCTCCTCGACCAGCGCGGCTCGCGCGTCATCTTCGGCGACCTCCAGATCGTCCCGGTCGCGCGGGGCTTCGTCTACGTCCGGCCGCTGTTCGTGCGACCCGACGATCCGACCGCGCGACAGGTCTTCGTGCGCAAGATGCTCGCGGGCTACGGCGACCGCGTCGTCATGGCCGACGACCTCGCCGCGGCGATCGAGGCGCTGTTCCGGGGCGGCGCGGCGACCGGCGCGGCGACCGATCCCACGACGGACGCGACCACGCAGCCCGCGACCGCCCCGTCGACCGATGCGGCGACGGGCACGCCGGCCGAGCTCCTCGCGCTGGCGCAGCAGCGCTTCGCCGAGGCGGACGCGGCCCTCGCCTCCACCCCGCCCGACTTCGCGCTCTACCAGCGGCGCCTGTCCGAGGCGCGCGAGCTGGTGCGCCGCGCCATCGAGCAGCTCGGCGGCTGAGCCGTCGCGGCGACCCCCGTCGCCGCTCAGCGCGCGAGTCGGCGGATCTCCTCGGCGAGCTCGGCCAGGTCCTGGCGGAACGCGATCTCGTAGCGCGCCTGCTCGTTGGCCATCCGCACCTGGCCGGCCCGCAGCCCCTCGACGATCTCCGCGGCGGGGCCGCCGCCGGCCTGCGACGCGGTGGACAGCCGCTCGATGTCGCCGCCGAGCTCGTGGATCTGCCGCCCGAGTTCGTTGGTCATCGCGGTCAGCCGCACGTCGATCGCGCCGACGCGCTCGTCGAGCCCGGCGGTGCGGGTCGCGACCTCCCCGAGCGCCGCTGCGCGCCGCGCCAGCTCGTCCCGCAGCGCCGCGACCTCCGCGCGCAACGCGTCGAGGTCCTCGCGGCTCGCCTTCGGGCGGCGTCGGAAGACGGGCATCGCGTCTGCGATTGTGTCACGCGGCTGGTAGCCTCGAGCCCGCGACGCGGGGTAGAGCAGTCCGGTAGCTCGTCAGGCTCATAACCTGAAGGTCGCGGGTTCAAATCCCGCCCCCGCCACCAAGTGTCAGCTCCGTCGCCGCACGCGTCCCGCACGGCCCGGATCTCCTCCGCGGTCGCCGCGCTGCGCGCCGACCTCGCCGCAGGGCGCGCCGTCGTCGGCAGCTGGATGCAGCTCGCGGATGCCGACCTCGCCGAGCTCGTGGGCGACGCGGGATACCGCTGGGTCGGTCTCGACATGGAGCACGGCACGATCGTCGACGCCGACCTGCCGCACATGTGCCGGGCGCTCGCCTCGGCGGGGGCCCTGCCGCTCGCCCGCGTCGCGACGCCCCAGGCGATCCACTGTCGGCGCGCCCTCGACCTCGGTGCCGCGGGCGTCATCATCCCCATGGTCTCGAGCGCGACCCAGCTCGCGGAGCTCGTCGCGGCGTGCTCGTGGCCGCCCGCGGGCCGACGCGGCGTCGGCTTCGCGCGGGCCAACGGCTGGGGCGCGGACTTCGACGAGTACGCCGCCGCGGCGCAGCGCACCTTCGTCGTGGCGCAGATCGAGCACGTCGACGCCGTCGGGGCGATCGACGAGATCGTGGCCGTCCCCGGCCTCGACGCGGTGATGGTGGGGCCGTACGACTTGTCGGCGTCGCTCGGCGCCACCGGGCGCTTCGACGCGCCCGACTTCGTCGCCGCCGTCGACCGCATCCGCGCCGCGGCCCGCGGGGCGGGCGTCGCGGCGGGCATCCACGTGGTGGAGCCGGACGAGGCCGCGCTGCGCGCGCGCGTGGCCGAGGGCTGGACCTTCGTCGCCTACGGCGTCGACACCGTCTTCGTGCGCCGCGCCGCCGCGGCACCGCGGGTCTGAGCGCGGGAGCGCCGTGACGATCCGCGTCGGCATCGCCGGGTACGGCGTCGTCGGCAAGCGGCGCGGGGACTGCCTCGACCGGCATCCCGACACGACCCTCGTCGCCGTCTGCGACCGCACCTTCGACGCCGACGGCACCCTCCCGTCGGGCGTGCCGCACTTCCGCTCGTACGAGCGGCTCCTCGAGGAGGACCTCGACGCGCTGGTCGTGTGCATGAGCAACGACATGGCCGCCGAGGTGACGGCGGCGGCGCTCGCCCGCGGGCTGCACGTACTGTGCGAGAAGCCGCCGGGCCGCGACCTGCGCGACATGGAGGTCGTGCTCGCGGCAGAGCGGGCGCACCCGGGCCGCGTCCTCATGTACGGCTTCAACCACCGGTACCACGAGTCCGTGCGGGACGCGCTCGAGATCGTCCGCAGCGGTCGCTTCGGCGACATCATCCACATGCGCGGCGTCTACGGCAAGGCCAAGCTCATCACGTTCAACCAGGCGGACTGGCGCGCCAAGCGCGAGGTCGCGGGCGGCGGCGTGCTGCTCGACCAGGGCATCCACATGGTGGACCTCATGCGGCTCTTCGCCGGCGAGTTCTCCGAGGTCCACTCGTTCGTGTCCAACTCGCACTGGGGCTACAACGTCGAGGACAACGCCTACGCCCTCATGCGCACACCGTCGGGCGTCGTCGCGATGCTGAACTCCTCGGCCACCGCGTGGCGCCACCAGTTCCACCTCGACATCAACCTGCGCAAGGGCTCCGTGATCCTGCGCGGCATCCTCAGCGGGTCCAAGAGCTACGGCCAGGAGTCGATGACGGTCATCGTCGCCGACCCCGACCGGGACAACGGCGACCCGCGCGAGGAGACGACGACGTACAACCACGACCCGTCCTGGGACGCCGAGGTCGCCGAGTTTGCCGCTGCGATCCTCTCGGGGCGCCCGCCGCAGCACGGCGGGTCCGACGACGCGCTCGCGACGATGCGGCTCGTCTACCGCATCTACCACGCGGACCCCGTCTGGCGTTCGCGCTACGGCATCCCCGATCCCGACGCCCGCTGACGCGGACCGCATCGACGATCGACATGGGCGTCCTCACCGACAACGACATCGTGGGCTTCGCCCAGATCGCGCGCGAGCTCGTCGAGAAGGCCGGCAAGTCGTTCCTCCGCGGGACGTCGCGCGCGGCCGGGCGCGAGGCCGCGGCCCGCGTCGTCGACCTGCAGCACGACGGCCGCGAGACGAAGCTCGCGGCGGACGCGACCCTCGAGCGCAAGCTCGTCGACGCGTTGCACGCCACCGGCATCTCCGTGCTGAGCGAGGAGTCGGGCCTGCGCGTGCGGTACAACCACCCGACGCTGCGCTGGATCGTCGACCCGCTCGACGGGAGCTACAACTGGCGTCGCGGGCTGCTCGAGTCGATGGTCTCCGTCGCGCTGTGGGACGACCGCGAGCCGGTCGTCGGCGCGCTCTTCGGCCTCTCCACGCGGCGCGTCGCGTGGGGCGGCCCGCGGATCGGCGCGTTCGTCGGCTCGACCCCGATCTCGGTCTCCGACGTCTCCGATGCGCGGCAGGCGACGCTCTGCACCGGCTTCCCCACGCGCTTTCCGGTCGGCGACCGCGCCGCGGTCGACGCATTCGCCGGTGTGCTCACCCGCTTCGGCAAGGTGCGCATGGTCGGCAGCGCCGCCGCGTCGCTGCTCCACGTCGCGGCGGGGCGCGCGGACGCCTACGCGGAGCACCGGATCATGCCGTGGGACGTGGCGGCCGGCCTCGCGATCCTGCAGGGCGCGGGCGGGGCGTTCGAGATGTCCTTCACCGACTTCTCGGAGCCGTGCAGCGTCGTCGCCACCAACGGTCGCTTCCCCGCCGACGTCGAGATCCTCGGCGCCCTGCTGGACTGAGCGCCGTGTCCGCCGCGCGCGTCCCCGCGATCCTCGACACGGGGCTCAAGGTCGTCCGCAACGTCGGGCGCTTCTCCTTCGGCGCCGGCGGCGCGGCGGGCGTCGCGGAGCTCGCGGCGGCGCGGCGCGCGGCGACCGGTGCCGCCGTCGTCTGGCTGCTCGACGAGTACTTCGCGACCCACCCGGGACCGACCACGGTGCTCGGTATCGCGCCCGGCGACCACGTGGAGCACGTGGGCACCGCCGACGAGCCGACGACCGACGGGATCGACGCGCTGGTGGCGCGCGTGCGCGCCGCGGGCCACGGTGAGCCCGCGTCGATCGTCGGCTTCGGCGGCGGCATCACGCTCGACACGGCGAAGGCGCTCGCCAACCTCCTCACCAACGGCGGTCGCGCCGCCGACTACCAGGGCTGGGATCTCGTGCGCGTCCCGGGCGTGCACAAAGTCGGCGTCCCCACGATCTCCGGCACGGGCGCGGAGGCGACGCGCACCTGCGTGATGACCAACCCCGCGACGGGCCTCAAGCTCGGGATGAACAGCGACCACACCGTGTTCGACCACGTCGTGCTCGATCCCGACCTCACCCGCACGGTGCCGCGCGACCAGTACTTCTTCACCGGGATGGACGCCTACATCCACTGCGTCGAGGCGCTCGCCGGCTCGTACCGCAACGCGATCGGCGACGCGTACTCGCGCGAGACCGTCGCGCTCTGTCGCCGCGTCTTCCTCGAGGGCGACATGATGTCGGACGCCAATCGCAGCGACCTCATGGTCGCGTCGTACCTCGGCGGATGCGCCATCGCCACGAGCTACGTCGGCGTCGTGCATCCGCTCTCCGCCGCGCTCAGCGTCGTGTACGGCCTGCACCACTGCGTCGCCAACTGCATCGTGCTCAACGCCCTCGGCGAGTTCTACCCCGAGGCGCACGCCGAGTTCGGCGAGATGGTGCGACGCCAGGGAGTGGCCGTGCCGACCGGCGTGTGCGCACGGCTCGACGACGCGACCCGCGCGGCGCTCGTCGCGGCGACGGTGAAGCACGAGAAGCCGCTCGTCAACGCGCTCGGCGAGCGCTTCCGCGACCGACTCACCGACGCGAAGCTGGTCTCGATCTTCGAATCGATGTGACGCGCACGCCGTAGGATCATCGGCGTGCCAGGCTTCGAGCTCATCGGCGCGGAGGAGCGTGCCGAGGTGGACGAGCTCTTCGCCAAGGGGGGCGTGCTCTTCCGCCACTCGTTCGACGCCATCCGCAACGGCATCTACAAGGTCCGCGACTTCGAGCGGGCGTTCGCGGAGGCGATGGGCGCGCCCCACGCCCTCGCCGTCACCTCCGGCACCGCGGCGCTGCGCGTCGCCCTCGCCGTGCTCGACCTCGAGCCGGGCGACGAGGTGATCACGCAGTCGTTCACGTTCGTCGCCACCGCCGAGGCGATCATCGAGGCGGGTGCGGTGCCCGTGTGCGCCGACGTGGACGCGACGCTCAACATGGACCCGGCCGCCCTGGAGCGCCTCATCGGGCCCCGCACGCGCGCCGTGATCGCCGTGCACATGCTCGGCACGCCCGCTCGCCTCCGGGAGATCGACGCGATCTGTCGCGCCCGCGGCGTGACGCTCATCGAGGACGCCGCGTGGGGCTGCGGCGGTGCGCTCGACGGCCGGCCGCTCGGCACGTGGGGCCGGATGGGGACGTACAGCTTCGACTACGCCAAGACGATGACGACGGGCGAGGGCGGCATGATCGTGTTCCGCGACGCCGCCGACCACGCCGCAGCGGCCGCCTGGCACGACCACGGCCACGAGAACAACCCGTCGGTCCCGCGATGGGAGGACACGCGCGCCTCCAGCGGGTTCAACTTCCGGATGACCGAGCTGCAGGGCGCCGTCGGCCTCGCCCAGCTGCGCAAGCTCCCCGCGGTCGTGGAGCGCCAGCGGGCCAACCGCGACGCGATGTGGGCCGCGATCGCCGGCATCCGCGGCGTGTCGCCGCGCGAGATGCCCGCGGGCTCGCACGACACGGCGGACGCGCTCGTCTTCGCGGTGCCCGACGCGGCCGCCGCCCGGCGGTGCCGCGAGTCGCTGCTCGCCGTCGGCCTCGGGACCAAGATCCTCCCGGAGGCCGTCACGTGGCACTTCGCCGGCACGTGGACCCACATGCCCGAGCTCGTGGCGCGCCACGGCGACCTCGGCGCGGCCTTCGGCCCGTCGCGGGCGCGGCTCGAGCGTGCCGTCTCGTTGCCCGTGACGGTGCGCATGGAGGACTCCGTGCCGGGCCGCATGGCCTCGGCGATCGGGAGCGCGCTCGCGTCGTGAGCGGGCCCGTCGTCAGCGTCATCGTCCCGGCGTACAACGAGGAGCGCCACGTCTCGCGTTGCCTCCGCTCGCTGCTGGCCCAGACGATGCCACGCGACCGCTTCGAGATCGTGCTCGTCAACGACGGCAGCAGCGACCGCACCGCCCAGGTGCTCGAGGCGTTCCGCGACGAGATCGTGCTCGTCGAGCACGACGCCAACCGCGGGCTCCCCGCGTCGGTCAACGCCGCGATCCGGCGCGCCCGCGCCCCGTACGTCGTGCGGGTCGACGCCGACGACTTCGTCAACGCGCGGTTCCTCGAGATGCTGCACGACTTCCTCCGCGAGAACCGCTACATGGATGCGATCGCCTGCGACTACCTGCTCGTCGACGACCAGGAGGAGGTACTCGCGCGCAAGGACTGCCTCGCCGAGCCGATCGCGTGCGGGATCATGTTCCGCATCGAGCACCTCATCGACATCGGGCTCTACGACGAGTCGTTCCTGCTCCACGAGGAGACCGAGCTGCGGGTGCGTTTCGAGCGCAAGTACCGGATCCACCGCCTCGAGCTGCCGCTGTACCGCTACCGCCGCCACGCGGGCAACTCGTCCAACGACGTGGCCGCGATGGAGCACCACCGCCGGCGCCTCGTCGAGAAGCACGGGCCCGACGCCGGCCCCGGCGCGTCGCGGTGAGCGCCGTGGGCGCCGCCTGGCCCGGTCCGTCGATCCGCATCGGCGACCGCGAGGTCGGACCGGGCGGGCCGGCGTACGTGATCGCCGAGATCGGCGTCAATCACGAGGGCTCGCTCGAGCTCGCGAAGCGGCTCGTCGAGTCGGCGGCGCGCGGTGGCGCGGACGCGGCCAAGTTCCAGACCTACAAGGCGGGTCTTATCGCCTCGCGCAACTCGCCGTCGTACTGGGACACGTCCAAGGAGCCGACGACCAGCCAGTACGAGCTCTTCACCAAGTACGACGCCTTCGGGCCGGCGGAGTACGCGGCGCTCGCCGCGCACTGCCGCACCGTCGGCATCGAGTTCCTCTCCACCCCGTTCGACCTCGGCGCGGTCGACACCCTCGACCCGCTCGTGCCGGCGTTCAAGATCGCGTCCGCCGACATCACCAACGAGCCGCTGCTCGCGCGCGTCGCCCGCACGGGCAAGCCGGTGCTGCTCTCCACCGGGGCGAGCTCCGTCGAGGAGATCGACGCCGCGCTCGACATCCTGCGCGACGCGGGCGCCGGCCAGGTGTGCCTGCTCCACTGCATCCTCAACTACCCGACGGACGACGCCCACGCGCACCTCGGGATGCTCCTCGGCATGGCGCGCCGCTGGCCCGGGGTCGTGCTCGGTTCCTCCGACCACACCGTGCCGAGCGAGGGCATGGACGCGCTCCTCACGGCGCGCCTGCTGGGCGCCGTCGTGCTCGAGAAGCACTTCACCCACGACACCTCGCTGCCGGGCAACGACCACTACCACGCGATGGACGAGGCGGCCCTCGCGCGCTACCGCGCCCGCGAGGCCCGCGCGCTGCGGCTGCTCGGGCCCACCACCGACAAGGGCTGGATCCCGAGCGAGGAGATCTCGCGGCGCAACGCGCGCCGCAGCCTCGTGCTCGCGCGCGACCTGCGTGCGGGACACGTGCTCGCCGAGTCCGACCTCGTCGCCAAGCGCCCGGGCACCGGCGTCAGCCCGATGCGCTGGCGGGAGGTCGTCGGCGCGCGGCTCGTGCGCGACCTCCCCGAGGACCACATCCTCACGTGGGACGACGTCCGGCGGCCGTGAGCCGCCGACGCGGGGGACCGGGACGATGACCTCCGTCGCCGTCGTCGTGCAGGCGCGCGTCGGGTCGTCGCGCTTCCCCTCCAAGATGCTCGCCCCGCTCGCCGACCGACCGCTCATCGACTGGGTCCTCGGCCGCGTCGGGCGCAGCGCCCGCGCGGGCACCCTCGTCCTCGCGACCACGACCGACCCCGCCGACGACGCCCTCGCCGATCGCGCCGCCGGCACCGCCTTCGCCGTCGTGCGCGGCAGCGCCGACGACGTCCTCGGGCGGTACGTCGCCGCACTCGACGCCCGCCCGGCGGATCTCGTCGTGCGCGTCTGCGCGGACAACCCGTTCGTCGCGCCCGAGGAGATCGACCGGCTCGTCGACGCGTTCGACCCCGCGCGCCACGATTACGCGTGCAACCACCAGTCGCGCCTCGGGAGCGACTACGCGGACGGCTTCGGCGCCGAGATCCTCGCCGCCGCGACGCTCCGCGACCTCGCCGCCCGCGCCACCGCGCCCGCGCACCGCGAGCACGTCACGTCGTACGTCTGGGACCACGCCGACCGGTACCGGATCCACGCGCTGCCCGCACCGGCGGGCCTCGCGTACCCCGGGGTGCGCCTCGACGTCGACACGCCCGGGCAGCTCGCGTCGCTCGACGCGTTCGCGCGGCGCGCCGGGATCGGGATCGCGACGCCCGCGACCGAGATCGTCGCGGCGTACCTCCGCCACGCGGGCTGACGCCCCGGTCAGCGACGCTTCGCGCGCTGACCCTGGGGCAGCATCCGCCGGCGGTTGAATCGCACGCGCAGTGGCGCCACCGCCAGTCGCGAGGCGAGCCCGACCAGCGCCGTGAAGATGAGCGCCCGCAGCCACACGGGGATGCTCCCGAGCGACGGCCCGACGAGGAGCGTGAGCCCGAGCGCCACGGGGTAGATCCACGCCAGCTCCGCCATGAACCGCCCGAACGCGGTGCGCTCCGGCGTGCCGGAAGCCTGGAGCTCGAAGAACTCGTCGCCACCCGCCGTCACCGTCACCCGCTCCGACACGACGAGGTCATCGAGGCGCGCGAGCAGCTCGTCGCGCTCCGCCGAGCGCTCCCAGCGCCGCAGGTGGACCGCGTCGACGAAGCGGAAGACCATGTGGTACTCGTCGGAGTCCCCGCCCGGGTGCAGCGTCGTCGCCCCGAGGCAGCCGGGGAACGCCCGCACCGTCGCGGCCATCTCGTCGGACCACGCGGAGAAGGCCGCGGAGCTGCCCGGCCGGATCCGCCGCGCGATCGTCACGGTCACCGTGCCCTTCGCGATCTGCGGCAGCTTGGCCGTCTCGAACCCGCCGGTGAGGTCGCTCACGGCCCGATCCTGCGCTGGCGGTAGTGCGTGCGGCACAGCAGCTCGTAGCGCACGACGTCGCCGAAGAGCGGCGACTCGGTGCTGCGCTCCGTGTCGCCCACCACCACGGTCTCGCCCTCCAGCACCATGCGGTCGTTGACGAGGCGGGCGTTGTTGGTCGCCCGCGCCCCGCACCAGCACCTCGCCTCGACCTGCATCTCGACGCGCTCGTCCGCGATCTCGAGCATGCGCCGCGTCCCGTCGAAGAGCAGGCCGCGGAAGTCGGTGATGAGCCCGAAGGCGTAGACGTCCACGTGGAGCTCGTCCACGACGAGCGCGAGGCGGTCGCACTGCGCGGGGGTGGCGAACTGCACCTCGTCGCACACCACGTACTGCAGCGGCATCCGCGCGGCGGCGTAGTCGAAGGGGTCGAGCTCCGCCGTCATCTCCACCGCCGGCGACGACACGCCGAGGCGGCTCGTCACCTGCGCGCCGTCGCGGTCGAGCTTGGTGAACAGCAGGCCCGAGAGGCCGCGGGACGCGAGATTGTGGTGGATCTGCAACGCGAGCGTGCTCTTGCCCGAGCCCATCGTGCCGTAACTGAAGCGCAGCCTCGCCACCGCGTGAGACGGTAGCCGCGCGCACCCCGTCGTAGCGTGGGCGCCGTGACGCCGCGCACCGTCGCCGAGCTCGCGCGGTGCATCGACCACACGCTGCTCGTGCCGGGGGCGACGCGCGCCGAGGTGCTCGCCGCGTGCGCGGACGCCGCGGCCTGGGGCGTCGCCGCCGTGTGCCTGTCGCCGTCCCGCCTGCCGCTGCCGGCCGGCGTGCCCGGCGCGGGCGTCGCGACGTGCACCGTCGTCGGATTCCCCTCCGGGGCGCACGCGCCCGCCGCCAAGGCGCACGAGGCCGCGCTCGCGGTCGACCACGGGGCGGGGGAGGTCGACATGGTGGTGGACCTCGGACGGGTGCGCGACGGCGAGTGGGCCGCCGTCGAGGCCGAGGTCCGCGCGGTGCGTGCGGCGATCCCGGACCGCGTCGTGCTGAAGGTGATCTGCGAGTCGGCGGCGCTCGACGACGGGGCCCTGCGCGCCACCTGCCGCGCGGCGGTCGCGGGCGGTGCCGACTTCGTGAAGACCAGCACCGGGTTCCACCCGGCCGGCGGCGCGACCGAGCACGCGGTGGCGACCATGCGCGAGGCCGTCGGGCCGGCGATCGGGGTCAAGGCGAGCGGCGGCATCCGCACGACGGCGGCCGCGCTCGCGATGCTCGCGGCGGGCGCGACGCGCATCGGCGCGTCGGCGACCGGGGCGATCCTCGGGGGCTTCGCGCCGCCGCCCCGCTGACGCGTCAGCTCGCCGTCGCGGCGGCGAAGCCCCGCAGCGGGATCGTGGGGCGCTGCAGCCAGTTGTCCTCGAGGTAGTGCGTGGCGCCGTCGATCGCGTGCAGCGTGTAGGCGTGCCGCGGGCGGTCGCTGCGGTTGGGACCCGAGAGGTGGGGCAGCGCACCGTCGAGCAGCACGAGCGTGCCGCGCGGCGCCTCGAGCGGCACGAGACCGTCGGTCGGATACGGCGTCGGGTCGAGCACGTCGACGACGGTGGCGCCGCGCGCGGCGTCGAGGCGGGAGCGCTCCTTGACCGGGATGCGGTGGCCGCCGGGGAGGGCCCACATGCAGCCGTTCTCGGTCGTGGCGTCGTCGATGGCGAACCAGAAGCCGACGACGCTCCGCGGCTCGGTCCACAGGTACGTGTGGTCGGTGTGGCAGCGGACCTCGCCGCCGATCCGCGGCTGCTTGAAGATGTACATCGACTGCAGCACGCGCGGGTCGACCATGCCCACGTCGTGGGCCACCGCGGCGAGCGCCGGCGTGCGGCTGAACTTGTCGAAGACCGGGTCGAGGTCGTGCATCGCATGGCCCAACTTGTTGAGGCACAGGTGCGGCTCGTCGCGCAGCGTGCCGTCGGGCGCGAAGGCGTCGCGCTCGAAGAAGCAGCGGATCGACTCCCCGCTCGAGAGGAAGTACTCGTCGCGGCCGTGCTCGGCGGTGCCGTCCGCGGTGAAGACCGTCGCGGTCCGGGGGTCGGGCACGTGCGCGCGGGCGACGTCGAGCGCGTGCGCGCGCAGGCGCGCGCATTGCCCCGGGTCGACGAACCCCTCGAGGACGAGGAAGCCGTCGCGGCGGTACGCCTCGACCTGCGCCGCCGTCAGCACGACCGCGCCCTCCCCGTCACGCGCCCGGCGCGACGAACGTGGAGGCCTCGGGGAACGCGGCGGGCAGCATCTCGGTCATCGGGCGCGGCACGCCGTCCACCTCGACGAGCAGCCCGGGGCCGCCGTGCTCCCAGAGCAGCTGGCGGCAGCGCCCGCAGGGCGTGACCGGCGCGTCGTTGCCGAGCGTGCAGATCGCGACGAGGCGGCCGCCGCCGGTGAGGTGCAGCATCGACACGAGCGCACACTCGGCGCACAGCGTGAGCCCGTACGAGGCGTTCTCGACGTTGCAGCCCGTCACGATGCGCCCATCGTCCACCAGCGCGGCGGCGCCGACGCGGAATCGCGAGTAGGGCACGTAGGCGTGGCGCGCTGCCTCGCTCGCCCGCGTGCGCAACAGGTCCCAGTCGATCGCGGGTGCGGCCACGGCGCGAGGTTATCCCTCGCGTCCCGCCGGGCCCGCCGCGTCGATCGCGAGCAGCACGTCGCGCAGCACGACCCCGGCGCGCGCCGCGGAGCGCCGTCCGACCGCGATGACCTCCTCGCCCGAGAGCGGCGTCGGAGAGATGCCGGCCGCGAGGTTGGTCGGCAGCGACAGCGCGAGCACCTCGAGGCCCACGTGGCGCGCCGCGATCACCTCGAGCACCGTCGACATGCCGACGAGGTCGGCACCCCACCCGCGCGCCGCGCGGATCTCCGCGGGCGTCTCGTAGTGCGGCCCGTGGAGGCCGAGGTACACGCCCTCGGACAACGGCGCGGCGGCGCGTGCCGCCGCGCGCAGTCGCGCGGAGTATGCGTCGGTGAGGTCGACGAACCTCCCGGCCAGCGGCCGGGGCGGCTCGTCGCCGGTGAGCGGCGAGTGGCCCGTGAGGTTGATGTGGTCGCGCACGAGCACCGGCTCGCCGATCGGCCAGTCCTCGCGCAGGGACCCGGCGCCGTTGGTGAGCAGCGCGACGCGGCAGCCGAGCGCGGCGGCGGTGCGCACGCCGTGCACGACGGGCGCGACGCCGTGGCCCTCGTAGAGGTGCGTGCGACCCGTGAGGACCAGTACCCGCGACCCGCCGACGCGCAGCGACACGGCCTCACCGCCGTGGCCGAGCGCGGACGGGCGGCGGAAGCCGGGCACGTCCGCGAGCGCACGACGCGGGCCCTCGCCGAGCACGCCGACGGCGTCCGCCCAGCCGGAGCCGAGCACCGCGACGACGTCGTGGTCGCCGCCGAATCGCGCGCGCAGGTCGCGCGCCGCGTCCGCGGCGAGGTCGAAGGGCGTCGCCACGCGGCGATGCTAGGCGCGCGCGCCGTTACCCTTGCCCGAGGAGGTATCGACGCATGTCCGCCGATTCGACGAGTTCCATCCACGCGGTCGCGCTCTCGTCGCTCGTCGGCGAGGCCGACGTCATGTCGCGCGTGCGCGGCAAGGTGACGCTCGTCGTCAACGTCGCGTCCCGCTGCGGGCTCACGCCGCAGTACGAGGGCCTCGAGGCGCTCCACGCGCGGCTCGCGCCGCGGGGCTTCGCGGTGCTCGGGGTGCCGTGCAACCAGTTCGGTGCACAGGAGCCGGGCACGGCGGAGGAGATCCGCACGTTCTGCTCCGCGACGTACGGCGTGACGTTCCCCATGACCGAGAAGGTCGAGGTCAATGGCGCGGGCCGCCACGAGCTCTACCGACGCCTCGTCGACACGGCGGACGCCGAGGGCCACGCGGGCGACGTGCGGTGGAACTTCGAGAAGTTCCTCGTCGGCCGCGACGGCGCCGTGCTCGCGCGGTACTCGCCGATGACGGCGCCCGACGACGCGGCGCTCGTCGGCGCCATCGAGGGGGCCCTCGCGTGACCTCGGTCGTCGTCGCCGCGGTCCAGATGGCGATGGCGCCCGACGTCGCGACCAACGTCGCGACCGCCGAGCGGCTCGTGCGCGACGCCGCGGCCCGCGGGGCGGGCCTCGTGCTGATCCCCGAGCTCTTCGAGGGCCCGTACTTCTGCAAGGACGAGCACGTCGACGAGATGGCGCGCGCGCACCCGATCGACGGACACCCGACGATCGCGCACTTCGCACGCCTGGCGCGGGAGCTGCGGGTCGTGCTGCCCGTGAGCGTCTACGAGCGGGCCAACGCCGCGTACTTCAACACCGTGGCGATCGTCGACGCCGACGGCACCGTGCTCGGGACCTACCGCAAGAGCCACATCCCCGACGGACCCGGCTACGAGGAGAAGTTCTACTTCTCGCCCGGCGACACGGGCTTCCGCGTCTGGCGCACCGCGGTCGGGACCGTCGGCGTCGGCATCTGCTGGGACCAGTGGTTCCCCGAGGCGGCGCGCGCGATGGCGCTCATGGGCGCGGACGTGATCTGCTACCCGACCGCGATCGGCAGCGAACCGTCGTCGTCGGCGTGGGTGCACGACTCGCGCGACCAGTGGCAGCGCGCGATGCAGGGCCACGCCGCGGTCAACTGCATGCCGATCGTCGCGGCCAACCGCGTGGGCCGCGAGGTCGGTCGCCCGACGGAGATCACGTTCTACGGATCGTCGTTCATCGCCGACGAGACCGGCGCCAAGGTCGCGGAGGCCGGGCGCGAGGGCGAGGCGGTGCTCGTCGCCGAGATCGACCCGGCGCGCAACCGCGAGGTGCGCGGCGCCTGGGGCACGTTCCGCGACCGGCGGCCCGACCTGTACGGCGCGCTCCTCACCCTCGACGGCACCACCCGTTGAAGCTCGCGATGCCGCCCGAGTGGGCGACGCACGAGCGGACCGTCATCTGCTGGCCGACGCGCCGGGAGCTGTGGGGCGCGCACCGCCCCGAGGCCGAGGCCGCGCACGCCGCGCTCGCCCGCACGATCTCGGGCCACGAGCCCGTCACGATGATCGCCCGGCCCGAGGACGTCGACCGCGCCCGCGCCCTGTGCGGCGAGGGCGTCGAGGTGGTGGGCATCCCGATCGACGACTCCTGGTTCCGCGACTCGGGACCGATCTACGTGACGGGCGGGGGCCGGCGCGTCGGGGTGTGCTGGCGGTTCAACTCCTGGGGCGGCAAGTTCGTGCCCTACGACGACGATGCGCGCGTCGCGCGCGCCTGGCTCGCGTACGCGGGGCACGACGGCCGCGCCGTCGACATGGTGCTCGAGGGTGGCTCGATCCACGTGGACGGGGCGGGCACGCTCCTCACGACCGAGCAGTGCCTGCTGCACCCCAACCGCAACCCGTCGCTCGACCGCGCGGCGATCGAGCGACGGCTCCTCGACGAGCTCGGGCAGACGCGCGTCGTGTGGCTGCCGCATGGCCTCGCGCTCGACGATGGCACCGATGGCCACGTGGACAACGTCGCGAGCCCGATCGCCCCCGGCGTCGTGGCGATGCAGGGCTGCGACGACCCCGACGAGCCCGACCACGCCCGCATGCGGGCCAACGTCGAGGTCGCGCGACGCGCGGGCCTCGAGGTCCGCGAGGTGCCGGTGCTGCCGTTCACCGAGTACGGCGGGCGCCGCGCGCCGGTGCCGTACCTCAACTTCTATTTCGTCAACGGCGCGGTGATCGTCCCGACGTGCGGCCACGCGGCCGACGACGACGTGCTCGCGCTCCTCGGTGAGTGGATGCCGGACCGGCAGGTCGTCGGGCTCGACGTCGGCGCGATCCTCGCGTACGGCGGCGGCGGCATCCACTGCATCACGCAGCAGGTGCCCGCCGCCTGACGTCTCGCGGGGCGTGCGCCGCGGCGGCGCGGCTCAGACGGGGGCGTCGCAGGGCCGGCGCGGGCCGGCGGGCGCGGGCAGGTGCGCGCGCAGGTCGTCGAGCAGCGCGTCGCGGTGCGCGCGCAGCGACGGGTCGTCCCACCGGTTGACCCGCTGTAGCGGGTCCTCGACCGTGTCGTAGAGCTCGCCCTCGGTGCCGTCGTGCACGGTGCCGGGTAGCGCGGTCGTGCACGTCCATCCGTCGCGGTGGATGGTGCGTAGGCCGACGACCTTGCCGAAGAGCACGCTGTCCCACTCGGTGAGCACCCGTTCGTGGCCGAGGGCGCGGGCGTCGTCGGCCGAGGTCGGGAGTCGTGGCGACTCGACGTACGCGGGGCGCGGCAGGCCCGCGATGTCGGCGAACGTCGCGGCGAGCGCGACGAGGCCGACCGGGGCGTCCACCACCGCGGGCGCGACGCCGGCGCGGGGCGCGGGGCGCCACAGGAGCGGCAGGCGCATGAGCGCGTCCACGTGGTACGGCCCCTTGAAGAGGAGGCCGAAGTCGCCCTGCATCTCGCCGTGGTCGGTCGTGTAGACGACGTCGAGGTCGTCGGCCCAGCCGCGCGCGGCGATGCGGGCCAGCACGCGGCCGATGGCCTCGTCGACCAGCTCGTTCTCGATGTGGGCCATCGCGTTGACCTCGCGCACCTGGTCGGCGGTGAGGGTCGCGGGCACCCAGCGCGCGGGCGCCTCGTAGTTGGAGACGAAGGTGCCGTCGTACCAGCCGCGCCAGTGGCGCGGCTTGCCGTCGAGGATCCGCTCCCGCTCCGCGCGGTCCTCGGGGTACCCGGCGGGGAGGTCGAGCTCGCGCCAGTCGACGCGGCCGAGCTCGCTCGCCGGCGGATCCCACGGGTGGTGCGGATCGGGGAAGCTCATCCAGCAGAACCAGTCGTCGTCGCTCGCGAGCGAGTCGAGCCATGCAATCGTGCGGTCGGCGACCCAGTCGGTGTGGTAGCGCTCGCGCGCGATCTCGTTGCGCTTCACCTGCGGCGCGCCCGTGTCGCCGCCGGGCAGCGCGCTCACCTCGAGGTCGCGGTCGAGCACCTGGAAGAACCGCGCGACGTCGTCCGGGTGGTGCGCGCGGAGCCACTGCGCGTAGTGGAAGGGCCCGACGGCGCCGTGCGTCGCCGTCTCCATGTGCTCGAATCCCCGGTGCGGCGCGCGGCCGCCGTCGGGCGCGTCCACCCACTCCGCATGCGCGTCGTTCGCGGCGAGGCGGTTCTCCGCGAAGCGCAGGAACGGGTCGAGGAACGGCTCGAAGTGCGCCTTGCCCACCAGCGCGGTGCGGTACCCGGCCCTGCGGAGATCCTCCGCGATGCTGGGCGCGTCCCCCGGCAGGGGGACGCCGTTCATCCACACACCGTGCGTCGCGACGTGCTGGCCCGTCACCATCGTGCTACGCGACGGCATGCACACGACGTTCTGCGGATGGGCGCGGGTGTAGCGCACGCCCGCCGCCGCGAGCCCGTCGAGCACCGGCGTGCGCGCGACGGTGCCGCCGTTGCACCCGAGTGCGTCGTAGCGCTGCTGGTCGGTGGTGACGAAGAGGATCTTGCGGCCCATCAGCGCGCGCCCTCCGCGTGCTCGAGGCGCCGCCGCAGCGTCTCGAGGCCCTCGCCCGCGGCGCCACCGATCACCATCGCGAGCACGTCGGGCACCATGTCGATCGAGTACACGACGGTGCAGCCGCCGTCTCCGTCGTCGAGCACGTCGACGGTGGAGAGGTGGTGCGAGATCCCGGGATTGCCCACGATCCGGTACTGGTAGCGGCGCAGCGCGTGGTCGTGCGTGACGATCTCCTCCTCGAAGGTGAGGCCGCTGCGCAGCGTCACCCAGCGGGTCGAGCCCTCCATGCGCGTCGACTCGGTGGGGAACCACTCGTGCTGCCGTTCGAGCGCGCCCACGACGGCCCAGACCGCGTCGGCATCGCGGGCGATGCGCACGTGGCGCCGCACCGATCCCACGCGGACGAATCTACGGCCGCGTCGTCGCCGCGGGCGCCTCGTCCCGGTCGGGGACGTCGGGGAGCCGCCAGTCGATCGGCGCGAGTCCCGCCTCGACGAGGGCCGCGTTCGTCCGCGAGAAGGGGCGCGAGCCGAAGAAGCCGTTGCGCGCCGACAGCGGCGACGGGTGCGCGCTCTCGATCACGACGTGGTGCGCGCCCGTGACGAGGGCGCGCTTGCGGCGCGCGTGGGCGCCCCAGAGGACGAAGACCACGCGCTCGCGCTTGGCGTCCACGGCGCGGATCACCTCGTCGGTGAACGTCTCCCAGCCCTTGCCGTGGTGCGAGCCCGCGGCACCGGCGCGCACCGTGAGCGTCGCGTTGAGCAGCAGCACGCCCTGGCGCGCCCAGTGCTCGAGCGTGCCGTGCGGCGCGGGCGGGATGCCGAGGTCGGACTCGAGCTCGGCGAACACGTTGGCGAGCGAGGGCGGGATCGCGACGCCGGACGGCACGGAGAAGCAGAGGCCGTGCGCCTGCCGCGGCCCGTGGTACGGGTCCTGGCCGAGGACGAGCACGCGCGTGTCGGCGTGGCTGGTGAGGTGCAGCGCGGCGAAGACGCGATCCGGCGCCGGGTAGACCGTGTGGCGCGCGCGCTCGCCGTCGACGAACTCGCGGAGTGCGTGCCAGTACGGCTTGTCCCACTCGGCGCGCAGCAACGGGTTCCAGTCGGTGCGCACGGCGCGTCAGAAGCGCGTGCGCACTGCCCAGAGGTCGGGGAACACGGGGCGAAACAGGGTGCCCGCGAGGTACTCGGTGCCCGACGAGCCGCCGGTGCCGCGCTTGGTGCCGATCGTGCGCTCCACCATCTTCACGTGGCGGTACCGCCACTCCTGGAGGCCCTCGTCGACGTCGACGAGGCGCTCGAGGAGGAGCGCCACCTCGGGATCGCCGCGGTAGGCGCGCTCGACCGCGACCTGCACCGCCTCCGACGGCTCGTACTGCGCGCGCACGTCGCGATGGAGCACGGCGTCGGGGACGGGGTGGCCGCGCGCGGCGAGGAGCGCGAGTACCGAGTCCCACAGCGCGGGCCGGGCGAGCGCGTCCTCGACGCGCTCGCGGTCCGCGCCACCCGGGGCGAGGTGCGACGTCATCGCGGCGTCGCGGCGGCCGAGCACGGCCTCCACCTCGCGGAACTGCGCGGACTGGAAGCCGCTCGAGGCGTCCAGTCGGTCGCGGAAGGTCAGGAACTGCAGCGGCGTCATTGTCTCGAGGATGTCCACTTGGGCCACGAGCACCTTGAGGATCGTGCGGACGCGGCCGAGCGTGGCGAGCGAGCCGTGCACGTCGGTCCCCTCGAGCGTGCGCTGCGCGCGGGCGAGCTCGTGGAGGATGGACTTGAACCACAGCTCGTACGTCTGGTGGATGACGATGAAGAGCATCTCGTCGTGCTCGGGACCCTCCGAGCGGGGCCGCTGCAGCCCGAGGAGCTCGTCGAGCCGCAGGTACGACGAGTACGTGGTGTCGCCCGACGTCACGGCGAGACACTACGCCGCTGGGCGCGGGCCACCCGCCCCGCGCGTCGGTGCGTCAGGCGAACGCGACGAGGTCCGGGGCGACGAGCGTGAGCGGCCGCTGCACGTCGACCCAGTCGCCCGCGGCGGGACATGGCTCGCCGTCGGGCACCACGAGCATCGTGGTGTGCATGTGCGGCGGCTCGAGCATCGCGAGGCGCGTGCGCGCGTGGTGGAAGGGCGAGCGGCCGTCCTCGAGCGCGGCGATGCCGTGCGCGGATCCCGCGCCGACGAGCACGAGCCGGCCGTCGGTCGTCACCCGCGTGCGCCGATACCCGGCGGCGGTCCCCGCACGGACCGGACGCACGTCGAGGACCTCCGCCTCGAGGTGCATGCCCGACTTGTCCCCGAGCCACAGCTCGGTGCCGGCACGCACGCGCAGGTCGTGGCGCGGTGCGCCGTCGCGAAGCGACGCGACGTCGGCGGGGTCGAGGTGGCTCGCGTAGACGGGGAGCCCCGGCTCGATGCGCGCGAGCGCTGCACGCACCTCGTCGGCGTTGGCACGGGCGTGCGCCGGCGAGTCGGCGAGCGGGGGGTGGATGGCCCAGCCCACCTGGCGCAGTCCGGCGCGGGCGATCGCCGCGCGGAGCGCGGCGACTTCACCCTCGGCGGCGCCGTAGCGGTGCATCGACGACGCGACCTTCACCACGACGGGGTGGGCGTCGCCGCGCCGAGCGATCGCCTCGACGTGCGCGAGGGATCCGACGTGGAGCACGGCGTCGGGGCGCAGGTCGTCGGGGAGCGCGTCGCCGGGCGGCGTGAGCACCAGCGCGGTGCGGTCGCGCGGCACGGCCGCGGCCTCCCACGCGGAGCCGACGGCGATCTCGCGCGCGAGCGACGCGGCGATCGGCATGAGCGCGGCGCGCCCGAGGCCGTAACCGTTGCCCTTGACGACCGGGACGAGGCCCGGCAGCCCGGCGGCGGTGCGCTCGACGCGGTCGCGCCAGCCGGCGGCGACGGTGAGCCGCAGCGTCATGCGCCCCGACGGTATCGGGCACGCTTCAGGACGTACCGTGCGACTTCGATCACGACCGTGACCCCGAACGCGATGGAGAACGCCACGAGGAACGCGACGGTGTGGTCGTCCTCGAAGGACTTGCCGCCGACGAAGCCGAGCAGCGCCGCGTAGTGCGCCCACACCACCGCCGCGACGAGCGCCCACCCGACGAACCATCGGCGTGGCTGGCGCGTGACGCCGCACGCGAGCGTGAGGAGCGTGCGCCCGCCGGGGATGAAGCGCGCGGTGACGAGCAGCAGCCCACCGCGCTCGTGGATCTGTGCGACGACGCGGTCGAACCGCTCGCGCCCCCGCTCGGTGCGCGTCTGGCGGCGCGTGACCCGGTCGCTCGCCTCGCGGCCGATGGTGTAGCTGAGGTTGTCGCCGAGGAAGGCCCCGGTGAGGCCGGCGGCGATGACGCCGACGATCGAGAGGTCGCCCGCACCGGCCGCGACGCCGCCGACGATCACGAGGGTCTCGCTCGGGACGATCGGGAGGATCGAGTCGAGGACCGCGATCACGAAGATGATGGCGTAGAACCAGGGCGAGGAGGAGAAGTCCTTCACCCACGCCATCACGTCGTTGACGACCCCCACGTCACGTCCCCCGCGTTGCGGGCGCGCGCCGGAGACGCCAGGCGAGCCGCGCGAACCAGACCCACAACACCGCCTGGATCCACGCGTACATGTGGCCCTCGAGCTCGAACCACTCGGGCACGAACAAATCGAGCCCGAGCCCGTCGCTGTTCTGAGCCAGGAAGAGCGTGCCCAGGACGGCTGCCACCACGAGCTCCGGCGACATGAAGACCGACGCCGCCACGACGAGGAGGACGAGATGATGATTGGCGAACCCCGGGCTGAACGCGAGCATCACGACGAGGTACACGAGCACCGCAGACCGGGAGGGAAGCGCTCTCGTGATGATTCCGCCGAGGCCCAGGGCGCCGAGCCAGACGCCGTAGACCATCCAGAAGGCGACGCCGTTCTGCGGCACGTCGAGGATCGAGCGGAGGACTCCGGGGCGCCCGCCGCGGTGAAGCAGGACGTGGACGACGATGTTCGTGATCGTGGACCGAGAGGTTGCCCAGGGCAGGAAGCTCGCCACGAAGATCATCGGAGGGATTGCGAGGACCACCAAGCGCAAGCCACGTCGCGCACGGAGGGCAAACCATGGGGACATGAGAAAGCCGATGTGCTTGGTCGCGAGGCTGAGACCCACGACCGCGGATGCAACGAGTGGGCCTCGGCGTGCATCGTGCGCGTCGTGGTCGAAGTACTTCGCGGCCACGAGCAACATCAGCACCGCGAGATTGTCGAACTGGTGGTGGTATCCCGAGATCACGATGGAGATCGGATTGAGGAAGACCACGGCTGCACAGGCCCATCCCCAGTGGCGGCCCACGAGCATCGCGATTGCGACGTCGGTGACCGTGAGCACGACGATGAGGGTCAGCCGGAAGACGTCGGTCGAGTCCACGGTGACGTCGCTGATCCAGTGCGCGAGGAGCAGCACGAATTGCCAGATGGGACCGTAGTTGTACGGATAGTCGTCCGAGTAGATGTTGACTCCGCCGGCGATGAGATCGGCATCGATCTGCCACGCCCAGAAGTCGTAGTTGCTGCCGCGGCGCGAGATCGCGAAGCGCGCCGCCACGCCGACGATCACCGCGAGCGGGAACAACCGCCGCGCGATCGGGTCGACGCGCCGCGTCCAGCGCGGCGGTCGCAGGCCGAGGTCGTCGGCCGTCGTCA
>JBEBCD010000019.1:0-13287 GCA_041158045.1 Actinomycetota bacterium
CACTGCACCCCGATCAGGTCGCGATCCTCAACGAGACGTTCTCGCCGACGCAGGAGCAGTTCGACAAGGCGTGGGCCATCCTCGACGCCTACCGCGCCGCGACGGACGGCGAGGGCAAGGGCGCCGTGATGTTCGGCGAGGAGATGATCGACGAGGCGAGCCGCAAGATGGCCCTCAAGTTCATCTCCCGCGGCGAGCGCGCCGGGCTGCGACGATCGTGACGCCGCGCCGCGGGCGCGCCGGGCGCCGGCGCTCGTGACCGCCCGCTTCGACGCGCTGCTCTTCGACGCGGGCGGCGTCTTCGTCGTCCCCGACCCCGTCACGACGGGGATGGTGCTCGAGCCCCTCGGCGGCACGACGAGCATCGGCGCCCTCGTGCGCGCCCACTACGCGGGGATGGCTGCGATCGACGCCTCGACCCGCGAGCACTCGGCGGAGTCGATCGAGCGGATCTCGTGGCGCCCCTACCGGCTCGCCTACGCGCGGGAGGCCGGCGTCGCCGAGGACCGGCGCGAGGAGGCCGCGCGCGCGCTCGCGCGCGTCTTCTCCGCGTTCCTGTGGAAGTTCGTCCTCGTCGAGTCGGTGTCGGCGCTGTGGCGGCTGTACCTCGAGGGCGTGCGCATCGGCATCGTGTCCAACGCCTCGGGCCAGATCGAGAAGACGCTGGCCTACGAGGGCGTCGCGCAGGTGGGCGAGGGGTCGGGCGTGCCCGTCGTGATCGTCACCGACTCGCACGTCGTCGGCGTGGCCAAGCCGCACCCCGGCGTGTTCGCCGACGCGATCCGCGCCATGGGCGTCGATCCGTCGCGCATCGCCTACGTCGGTGACTCGTACGTCAACGACGTGGGTGGCGCGCGCAACGCGGGGATGACGCCGATCCTCCTCGATCCGTACGGCTTCCATGCCGGCGCGGACTGCGAGCGGATCGCGAGCCTGCACGACCTCGTGGCGATGATGGACCCGCGCACCGGCGCGGGCTGGGGGTCGAACTAGGCGGCGCGCTCGACGAGGCGGCGGGCGATGACCTTGAGGCAGAGCGTCTCGTCGGCACCCTCGAAGATCGAGAGCACGCGCGCATCGACCCACAGCCGGCTCACGGGGTACTCCTCGGCGTATCCGTACCCGCCGTGGATCTGGAGCGCCTCGCGCGTGACCCACTCGGCGGCCTTGCACACGTAGGCCTTGACCATGCTGGCCTCCATCGCACCCTCGCCCTTGCCCATGAGCGTCGCGACGGCGTACGCGAACTGGCGCGAGCCCTGGATGATCGCGGCCATGCGACCGAGCTTGACCCGCGTGAGCTCGTAGTCGACGATCGGCGCGCCGAAGACGACCCGGTTGCGCGCGTGGTCGAGCGCCGCCTCGTACGCGGCCTGCATCAGCCCGACGGCGCGCGCCGCGGTCTGGAGCCGTCCGTTCTCGAAGCCCTCCATCTGGAGGTAGAAGCCGCGGCCGAGGCCCTCGTCGCCGCCGATGAGGTGGTCGGCCGGCACCCACCAGCCGTCGAGCGCGATCTCGTAGGAGTGCATGCCGCGGTAGCCGATCGTGTCGATCGGGCGGCCCTCCATGCGACCGCCGCCGGGCTGGTCGAATGCGAAGCCGCGCGCCTCGCCGCGCGGCTTCGGCACCACGAAGACGCTGAGCCCGCGATGGCCCTTGGACCGGTCGGGGTCGGTGCGCGCGAGCAGCATGAGCACGTCGGCGCGCGCGGCGAAGGTGCACCAGGTCTTGACCCCGGTGATCGCCCAGCCGGGTCGCCCGTCGTGGTCGGCCCGCACCGCCGTCGTGGTGAGCGACGCCACGTCGCTGCCGTAGTCGGGCTCGGTGACCGCCACGGCGGCCATGACCTCGGCGGTCGCGAGGCGGGGGAGCCACGAGCGCTTCTGGTCCTCGGTGCCGCCGCGCACGAGCGCCCGAGTGAGGATCTCGGGCCGCGTGATGAGCGACCCGCCGATGCCGAGCGAGGCCCGCGAGAGCTCCTCGGTCGCCACGCAGGAGGCCATGTACTCGCCGTCGCCGCCCTCGCTGAAGCCGCCGTACTCGACGGGGATCGAGAGGCCGAAGGCGCCGAGCTCGGCGAGCCCCGCGATCACGTCCTCGGGGACGTCCTCGTTGTGGCGGTGGACGCGCTCGGCCTGCGGCGCGATCACCTTGGTCGCGAAGCCGCGGAAGGAGTCGCGCACCATCTCGAAGTCGGGGGCGAGGTGCAGCGGGCCGGGCGTCGCGGCGAGCGCGCCGAGCGCGGCCGGGTCGCGGTGGGCCGCGACGAAGTCGTGCGCGCCCGCGAGCACCGCGGGGTCGGCGCCCCAGGCCGCCTCGCGGCCGATCAGGCGCGTGACGACGTCGTGCACCATGTCGGCGACGAAGGCGCACGTGAGCCGTGCCTCGACGTCGCCGCGGGCGCCGTAGTCGAGCATCGCGCGCGCGGTCGCGACCGCCGCCGCCGCGTGCGCGACGTCGTAGGCGAGGAGCTGGCGCGCGTCGGGACCGCCGTGCGCGGCGAGGGAGGCGACGCCGGCGCGCACCACGTCGTCGGCGAGCGCGACGACGCGCGCCGCGGCGGCGACGTCGGCCGTCACCGGTGCGCTCGCCACGCCCCCGACCATACCGACGTGGCGCGAGCGGACGATCACCGAGCCGTACGCTGGGGCGCATGAACGCCGCACCCCGGCGGCGCGCCGGCGGCCTGCGACGGACCGTCTCGTGGCTGCGCTGGACGGTCTTCGCGCTCGTCTTCTGGTTCTTCGTCGTGCCCCTCGTGCCCGGCTTCGGCGAGGCGATCGACGAGCTGCGACGCGTGGACCGCTCGATGCTGCTGCTCGGCACGGCGCTCGAGTTCGCCGCGCTGTGGTTCTACTCCCTGCTCACGCACGCGGCGCTCGGGCCCGAGGCGCGCCGCCTGCGGGTCCCCACGCTCTTTCGCATCCAGCTCAGCACCCGCGCCCTCGGCAGCATCGTGCCGGGCGGCTCGGCGGCCAGCACCGCCCTCGGCTTCCGCCTCGTCACGCTCGCCGGCATCCCCGGGCGCGACGCCGGCTTCGCCCTCGCCACCGCGGGCGTGGGGTCGGCGGTGGTCCTCAACGTGCTGCTGTGGGTCGGCCTCGTCGTGTCGATCCCGATCCGTGGCGTCAACGCGCTCTACGGCGCCGCGGCGCTCGCGGGCGTCGTGATCATGCTCTTCGCCGGTGTGGTGGTGCTCGGCCTCGTCGACCACGAGCGGCGCGCGGAGCGGATCATGCGACGGGTCGCGCGCGGGCTGCGCCGCGACCCCGACCGCGCGAGCGAGGTGGCGGTGCACCTCGGCGACCGCCTGCGCGGACTCGCCGCGGAGCCCGGACTGCTGCGTCGGGTGGTCGTGCTCGCGACGGCCAACTGGGTGCTGGACATGGCGGCGCTGTGGGTCTTCATCCGCGCCTTCGGCGGCGAGGTGAGCCTCGACGGGCTCGTCATCGCGTTCGGCCTCGCCAACGTCTTCGCCTCCATCCCCGTCACGCCGGGCGGCCTCGGCATCGTCGAGGGCGTGTACATCCCGACGCTCGTCGGCTTCGGCCTCGCGACGAGCACCGCGACCGTCGCGGTGCTGAGCTACCGGCTCATCCAGTACTGGCTGCCGACGCTCGTGGGTGCCGTCGCGTACCTCAGCCTGCGCGTCGGGCCGTGGGCGCTCGAGGCCGGCCGCGAGCTGAAGCCGCTCCAGCGGTACGCGACGGCGGCCAACGTGCAGCGCTCGAGCCGCGTCGAGTGGGTGGAGCGCAACGCCACCACCGACCGCACGCGCGAGATGGCGCTGCCAAAGTACGACCCGCGCTACGGACTCGGCGACACCGACGAGCTGCCGCGCCCGCGGCGCGATCGGCGGCCCGAGGAGTAGCGTGCCCGACGTGACCGTGCACGAGCGACCGTTCGGCCGGCACCTCGAGGACTTCGTCGTCGGCGACGTCTACCGGCACTGGCCCGGCAAGACGATCACGGAGGCCGACGACCACCTGTTCTGCATGCTCACGATGAACCACCACCCGCTCCACGTCAACGACTGGTACGCGGCGCGCTCCCCGCAGGGTCGCAACGTGGTGGTGGGCAACCTCGTGTACTCCGTCGTGCTCGGCATGAGCGTGCCCGACGTGAGCGGCGCCGCGATCGCCAACCTCGAGGTGGAGTCCCTGCGGCACCTGCACCCGACGTTCCACGGCGACACGATCCACGCCGAGACCCGCGTGCTCGCGGTGACGCCCTCGACGTCCAAGCCCGACCGCGGCGTCGTGACGGTGCACACCCGCGCGTTCAACCAGGAGGGCCGCGAGGTCTGCTCGTTCCGCCGCAAGGTGCTCGTGTGGCGCCGCGACGCCGCGCCCCCGCGCGAGCGGCCCTACGACGTCGACGCGGCGTGGAAGGACTGACGGGCCCGATCCTCGCGTGGGGCGCGGACGCGCTGCGCCCGTGGCCGTGGCGCGAGGTGCGCGACCGCTGGCGCATCCTCGTGAGCGAGGTGATGCTGCAGCAGACGCAGGCGTCGCGCGTCGCGCCGAAGTGGCGGGACTTCGTCGCCGCGTACCCGACGCCCGCGGCCTGCGCGGCGGCCCCGCTCGGCGAGGTGCTGCGCCGCTGGCAGGGGCTCGGCTACCCGCGCCGCTGCCGCAACCTCCACGCCGCGGCCCGCGAGGTCGTCGCGCACCACGGCGGCGAGGTGCCCGGGACGCTCGCGGGGCTGCTCGCGCTGCCGGGCGTCGGGCCCTACACGGCGCGGGCCGTGCTCGCCTTCGCCGACGGCGCGCCCGTCGGCGTCGTGGACGTCAACGTGGCGCGCGTCCTCGCGCGCACGTCGGGGATGGCCGGCGGCGCGCGGGCGCTGCAGGCGCGCGCCGACGCGCTCGTGCCGCCGGACCGCGCCTGGGAGTGGAACCAGGCGGTGATGGAGCTCGGCGCGCGCGTGTGCACGGCACGCGCGCCGCGGTGCGGCGAGTGCCCCGTGGCCCGCGCGTGCGCATGGCGCGGTCGCGGGCCCGACCCCGCGCGCGCGTCGGCGCACGCGTCGCGGCCGCAGGGACGCTGGGAGGGCTCCGATCGCCAGGCGCGCGGACGCCTGATGCGCGCGCTCGCCGGCGGGCCGGTGCGCGCGGGGGACCTCGCGACGGCGATGGGGCTCGGGCGGGCGCGGGTGCGCGCGCGGCGCCTCGCGGACGCGCTCGTCGACGAGGGCCTCGCGCGCCGCGCGCGGGGGCGCTACGAGCTGCCCTGAGCGGTGAGCGCCGCGACGACGCGGGCGTAGGCCTCGTCGGCGAGCGCGACCATCTCCTCGTCGGTGCGGTCCTGCACCGGGTGCGCGACGAACACGCGCCGCACGTCGGGCATCCCGAGCGCGCCGGCCTGTGCCGCGGCCGCGTCGACGAACGGCGCGGATGCGACGACCAGCGTCGGGATCCCGCGGCCCTCGAGGTCGACGGCGTCGTGCACACTGCACGACGTGCAGCTGCCTCAATCGGCGAGGGCCTCGATCACGGCGTGGCAGGTCGTCGCGATCTCGTGGCGCAGGTCGGCGGGCGCCGGCTTGGTGAACGTCGGCTTGCGGTAGCGCGCGACCCGCGCGCCCGCCGCCTCGAGCCGCGCGGCGATCCGGTCGAGGAAGACGTCGCCGCGCGCCTTGGCGATGTCGAGCAGGCCGACGGTGCGGCCGTCGAGCGACGCGGGCGCCGCGGCGAGGGCGCGGCGCACCGGGACGCGCTCGCCCGTCGGGTCGAGCACGACGCGACTCACGCGCCCACCCGTCGCGTCACCGGCTCGCTGCCCATCGCGCCGTTGGCCCACCCGCCGATGATCGCACTGAAGAGCCC
This sequence comes from Actinomycetota bacterium, assembly GCA_041158045.1. GTDB lineage: Bacteria > Actinomycetota > Acidimicrobiia > Acidimicrobiales > Ilumatobacteraceae > CAXRBC01. Next base: position 5,829 of record JBEBCD010000019.1, read on the forward strand.
CGCGTCGCCGCCCGCGTGCGCGAGCAGGATGCCGCCGGGGCGGAACTTGGGCAGCGTCGCACCCGCGAGGCCCTCGCGCACGCCCTCGGCCATGCCGCCCGCACCGCGGACGAGCTCGGTGCCGGGGATCGCGAGGCGCGCATGCAGCTCGTCGAGGAGCCGCGTGCGATCCCAGCCGGCGTCGGCGAAGACGCGGGCGTGCTCCGGCCCGACGACGAGCAGCGCGTCGAAGGCCACCACGAGCTTCGGGTGGTGCACCGCGCGCAGCGCGTGGGCCAGGGTCGTCGCGAGCGCCTCGGGCGTGCGCGCGAGCTGGTCGACGACGCAGCGCGGTCCCTCGCCCGCGAAGACCGTGACCGCGTCGGCGCCTGCCGGCGCGCCGCGCGCGACGGCGAGCGATCCGAACGGCGAGCGGGCCTCGTCCTCGGCGAAGCAGAAGCCGACCTTGCCCGGGTGGCCGTGCGTCGCGCGGTCGACCTCGCCGGGGCGACCGCCGCCGACGTTGCGCACCACCAGCTGGAGCGCGCGGCCGATCGCCATGTTGGCCCGCGTGCCCTGACCGAGCGCGTTGATGCCCGAGTTGAGCCCCGCGGCGGCGGTGCCCGGGCCGTTGCACACGATCACCGGCCCGACCGGCATGGTCGTGCAGAGCACGCCGTGCATGTTGAACTCGTCGGTGCACGCCGCCCGCAGCGCCGCGATCACCCACTCGAGGTGCTCGGGGCGGCAGCCCGCCATCACCGCGTTGATCGCGACCTTCTCCACCGTGCACTCGACGAGGTCCGGCGGCACGACCGCGACGACCTCGTCGGGTCTCCGCGACGTGCCCGCGAGCATGCGCAGCACGCGCTCCGGGGTCGGCGGCACCACGGGAAGCCCGTCGGTGACGCCGCGAGCAAAGAGCGCCTCGTGCTCGTCCTCGGCGTCCGCGAGCTCGATGCGCCGCGCGCGCAGCACGTCGCCGCCGTGGCGCGCCCGCAGGGCGTCGACGCGGTCGGGGTCCACCGAGCGCGACCCGCAGCCGGGGCGGTGCGGGGGCAGCGTGCCGCCGAGGTCGGCGACGCCCGTGAGTGCGCGCCACTCGTCGCGCGACCAGCCCAGCGCGCGGCCCGTCTCGCGACCGTCGCGGTAGCGCAGCAGCGCGGGCACCGTGTCGACGTCCGCGTGCCACGACGTCGCGAGCTCGGCGTCGTCGCGCACCGCGACGCCGGGCGGGAACGCCGGGTCGTCCTGGGACGCCACGACGACCGCGGCGCCGTCGCGTCCGAGCGCGGCGACGAGCCCGGGCACGAGCGGGGCGATCATCGCGCACGTCTCGCACTCGCGCTTCACCACGAGGAGCCAGCCGTCGCGCGGTAGCGGCGACGGGGTCGCGTCGGGGCGGGCGGCGGCGCGCGTCGTCACGCGAGCCCGCCGAGGAACGCGAGGACGCGGCCCGCGACCTCGTCGGGGCGCTCCACCTGGAGGAAGTGGCCGGCCCCGTCGACGATCTCGATGCGGGCGCCGGGCGGCGCGTCCGTGCGCGCGGCCAGCGCGACGTCGGCGCCGACGCAGCCGTCGTCGCGGCCGTGGAGGTAGAGGAGCGGCTGCGTCGGCCATTGCCCGCCCATGCGGCCCTGCAGATCGGCGAGGGCGGGGTCGCGCGGGCCGTCGCCGAGCGTGGCGCGGTAGTAGCCGAGGGCGGCGGCGAGGCGGCCGTCGCCGCGGAGCGCGTCCTTGGCCCGCGCGGCGTGCGCGGCGCCGTCGAAGCCGGGGGACCAGTCGCGCCACAGCATGTCGACGAAGGCGAGGTCGCCGGCCGGCACGACGGCGTCGGCGAGCCCGTGCTGGAAGAAGAACATGTACCAGGAGCGCTTGATCTGGGCGAGGTCGCCGAGGAAGGCGGCGCCGAGCGCGCGGCCGGGCGGCACCGCCATGCCGACGACGGCGCGCCAGCGGTCGGGTGCGTCGATCGCCGCGCCGTACGCCGCGGGGGCACCCCAGTCGTGGCCGATCACGACGGCGCGTCCGTCGCCGCCGAGCGCCGCGTGCAGCGCCACCGCGTCGCGCGCGAGCGCCGCCGTCTGGTACACGCCGTCGGCGGGTACGGCGGTCGGGGCGTAGCCGCGCATGAAGGGCGCGACCGCGCGCCACCCGCCCGCCGCGAGCGACTCGAGCAGCGGCGCCCACGACCAGGCCGAGTCGGGGAAGCCGTGGAGGCAGAGCGCGAGCGGGGCGTCGGCGTCGCCCGCGGCGAGGGCCGCGACGCGCAGGCCGCCGGCCTCGACGTCGAGCCGCGCGATCGCCACGCCGAGACCGTACCCGCGGCGCCGCGCGTGCGACGAAGGTCACGGGAGGGCGCGGGGCGCGGCCGGGGTCGGTCCGCGGCGGCGCGCGTACCGTACGCGCGGGAGGGGAGGCGCGGATGGCCGAGGCGGTCGCGGCGACGTCGGGGATCGACGTCGCGTTCCACGGCGTGCGCGGCTCGTGCGCGTGCCACGGTCGCGCGACCGCGCGCTACGGCGGCAACACCTCGAGCGTGTCGCTGCGGGTGGCCGGCGCGGCGCCGCTGCTCGTCGACCTCGGGACGGGCGTGCGCTACGCGCTCGACGGCGGCTCCGCCGCCGCGACCGGCGTCGCGACCGACGTGCCGCATGCGCACGTGGGTGCGTGCCTGCTCACGCACCTCCACTGGGACCACACGCAGGGCCTGCCGTTCCTCGCCGCGCTGCGCCACCCCGACACGGTGCTCGACGTGTACGCACCGCGCCCGGAGGAGGGCGTCGGGCTCGCGGAGGCCTTCGCGGCCAAGATCCGCCCGCCGCAATTCCCCATCCGGCTCGACGAGTTCCCCGGGACCGTGCGGTTCCACGAGGTGGGCGACGACGACTTCGAGGCCCACGGGTGGCGGGTCGCGAGCCGCCTCGTGCCGCACCGCGGGCCCACGCTGGGCTTCCGCATCGAGCGCGCGGGCGCGAGCGTGACGTACCTCTCCGACCACCAGCAGCCGGCGGGGGACTTCGCCCTCACGCGGGGGGCGCGCCAGCTCGCGCAGGGGGTCGACCTGCTCATCCACGACTCGCAGTTCACCCCCGCGGAGTGGGCGGAGCGCGCCGACTGGGGCCACTCGACGATCGAGTACGCGATGTGGGTCGCCGAGACGGCGTCGGTGCGGCGGCTCGCGCTGTTCCACCACGACCCGGGCCGCAGCGACGACGACCTCGACGCGATCGCGGCGCGGCTCGCGACGGTGGCGCGCACCCGCGGCTTCGAGGTGTTCGCGGCGGCGGAGGAGTCGTGCGTCCGCGTGGCGCCCGCGCCGGCGGCCGCCCGCGCCTAGCCTCGTCGCCGTGACGGCGCCGATCGACCCGCGGCACTTCCGCACCGTCCTCGGCCACCTGCCGACGGGCGTGGTCGTCGTGGCCGGCCTCGACGCGTCGGGTGCGCCGCACGGCCTCACGATCGGGTCGTTCGTCTCGATCTCGCTGGATCCGCCGCTCGTCGGGTTCTTCCCCGGCGCGGGGTCGCAGACGTGGCCGCGCCTCGCGGCGCGCGGCGCCTTCTGCGCGAACGTGCTCACGACGGACCAGACCGAGCTGTGCTGGCGCTTCGCGAAGGAGGCCGACGACCGCTTCGCCGGGGTCGGGTGGCGGGCCGCGCCCAGTGGCTCGCCGGTGCTGGACGGCGCGCTCGCGTGGATCGACTGCACGATCGAGTCGACGTCGCGGGTGGGGGACCACGAGTTCGTCGTCGGGCGCGTCGGCGCGCTCGAGGCGGCGGCCGGGGCCGCGGGCGCGGCGGGGGCGATGACCTTCTACCGCGGCGCGGTGGGGGGCGTGGCGCCGCAGGCGTGAGCGCGACGGCGCCGCTGGTGCGGCCGTGAGCGCGGAGCTCGTCGCGCGGCTGGCCGCGGGCCTCGTCGGCGTCGTCTTCGCGTGGGCGGGGGCGGCCAAGCTCGCGACGCTCGTGCGATGGATCGAGCAGGCGCGCGTGCTCGGCGTGCCCGACCCGATCATCGCGATCGTGCCCCTCGCCGAGCTCGCGCTCGCGGTGCTGCTCGTCGGCGGGTGGGGCTCGCCGTGGGCGATCGGGGCGGCAGCGGCGATGCTCGTCGCGTTCACCGTGCTGCTGCTCGTGCGGCTGCGCGACCCGGCGCCGCCGCCGTGCAGCTGCTTCGGCGGGCGGTCCGATCGGCCGCTCGGCTGGGCCGACGTGGCGCGCAACGTCGCGCTCCTCGCTGCGCTCGGCGCGGCCTGGGTCGCGTCGGTACGGTGACGCGGTGCGCGGCGCCGGGACGATGACGGGCGGCTGACCGCGATGCGCGTCTGGATCGACCAGGACCTCTGCACGGGCGACGGGCTCTGCGAGGACCACTGCCCCGACTCGTTCCGCCTCCTCGAGGACGGGATCGCCTACGTGGCCGAGGAGGGCCGCCCGCTCCACGACCCGGGCGGTGCGGGCAGCCTCGCGTGGGTGCCCGAGCGCGATCGCGCGGCCGTCGCGCGCGCCGCCGAGGTGTGCCCCGGCGAGTGCATCTTCATCGAGCCGTGACGCGCGCGGCGGGCGTCGGTCGCGCCCCCGCGGGCAACTAGGCTCGCGTCATGTCCAAGAAGACCAAGAAGCGCAAGGCCCGTCTGCGTCGCTCCAAGGCCAACCACGGCAAGCGACCCAACATGGGGCGCCGCTAAGCCGCACCCTCAGTCGTCCGCGGGGCCCGCGAGATACGCGGCGCCCTCGGCGCATTCGCCCGCGATCGGACACCAGCGACACGGCGGGCCCGCCGTACGTCGCGCCTCGCGGGTCTCGCCGCGCAGCTCGCCCATCGCGAGCGCGCCGTCGACCAGCCGGCGCGCGGCCGCCTGCAGCACGCCCTCGGTGACGGCCTCGACGTCGGCCCGGGCGGCGTCGAGCGAGTACGTCGCGAGGAGGCGAGGGGCCTGGCCCGAGCGGAGGGCGTCGACGAGCGCGTAGAAGCGCAGGTCCTCGCGGTGCTGCGGGTGGATGCGGCCGCTCTTGAGGTCGATGATGACCTTGCCGCCCGGGGCGCCGAGCGTGAGGTCGACGCGGGTCGAGAGGCGCACGGCGCCACCGTGGAGCTCGACGCGGGCGGAGCTCTCGGTGACGGGGCGCCACGCGGCCTTGAGCGGCGGGAAGCACTCGTCGAACTTCGTGAAGCGGTCGACCGCGTAGCTGCGCAACTGCGCCCGGTCGGCCGGGCGGAGCTGCTCGAGGAAGTCGCTCGGACCGTGGCCCTCCTCGTCGGAGAGGCGCGCGATCGCCTCGTCGACGACCTCGGCCGGCTCGATCGGCCCGCGCCAGTGGATGGCGAGCTCGATGGCCTTGTGGACGACGGTGCCGCGGGCGTTTTCCACCGTCCAGGCGAAGCGGCCGAGCTGCGCGAGGTAGTGCGCCTCGCAGGCGTGGACGTGGCCGAGGGCGCCCTTGGTGACGAAGAGCGGCTCCTCGGGGGTGAAGGTCCCGGCGAGCGGGGCGAGGCCCTCGGTCACCCGGGCGCGGATCTCCTCGACGACCGAGCCGGGGAGCGGGGCCCAGCCGGCGGGGCGGGCGAGGGCGTCGAGGACGGCCTGCTGCATGGGGTTGAGCGGCGCGTCCGGGCGCTCCGTCATGCGCGCGGGACGCTACACCCCTCGTGTTGCATGACGCATTCCGATGTCCGCAGTCGCCCAGCCCGTCACATCGCCGCGCGTGTCGGCTGGTGCGCCGCGCGCAGCCGGTGGCTCGCCACACGTCTCGCCGCGCGTCTCGCCGCTCACGGAGTTCGCGACCGCGGCGCGGGTGCTCGCGCGGGCCGCGGTCGGGATGGGTCTGCGGGCGCCGGGGTTCCGCACGCCGCCGCGGGTGCTCGGCGCGGCGCGCACCGTGCGACGCACGGCGGCGGGTGCGGTCGTGTCGGTGGCGATCCTCGGGCGGCCGTTCATGGCGGTGCTCGCCGACATGATCGAGGGAGTCGTGGTGGTCAACGGCCTCACGGCCCGCGACGCCGAGCTCGCCCGCACCGCGCTCTGGCGGGCCGCGTCGGCGCACTTCATCGTGGAGCCGTCCGCGGAGGACCCGCGAGTGGCGTAGCGCCGGTCGGCGCTCGCGGCATCGATCCGTCGGGTCGGGGCTCGCGGCGGCGATCGACCGGGACTGCGGCCCTGCGTAGCCTGAGCGCGGGCCCGGGTGGCGGAATGGGAGACGCGGGGGGCTTAAACCCCCCTGACGCGCGAGCGTCGTAGAGGTTCGAGTCCTCTCCCGGGCACGTGGTGGCGCGCCGCTCCCGGGCACGGGGTGGCCCGAGGCGCGGACGCGGTCGCGCACTGCCCCCTTAGGGCTCGACTCGTAGCCTGAGGCGCGTGGCGGACGTGGCGCGGCGCAGTGAGGCGCCCTCGCCGACGGGCCTGCGCGCCGAGCTCGAGGCGCGGCGCGAGGCGATGGTCGCCGACCTGCGCGACTTCGTCTCCATCGAGTCGCCGTCGCTCGACGCGGCCCGCCTCACCGAAAGCGCCCGATGGCTCGCGGCGTGCATGGAGCGCGTGCTCGGGCGGCCGGCCCGGGTCGTCGAGTCTCCGCGCGGACCGCACGTGCACTGGAAGGGGAGCGACGACACCCGCGTGCTCATCGTCGGGCACCACGACACGGTGTTCCCCGCGGGGACGCTGGCGCAGCGGCCCTTCACGCTCGAGGGCGACGTCGCGCGGGGGCCGGGGGTCTTCGACATGAAGGCCGGGATCATCCAGGCGCTGCACGGCCTCGCCCGCGTGCCCGAGTGGTACCACGCCGAGATCCTCATCACGGCCGACGAGGAGGTCGGCTCGGAGGCCTCCCGCGCGCTGCTCGAGGAGCGCGCCCGCGCGACGGGCGCCGTGCTCGTGCTCGAGCCGAGCGCGGACGGCGGCGCGCTGAAGGTCGCGCGCAAGGGCACCGGCACCTACCGCGTGCACGTCGGCGGGCGCGCCGCGCACGCGGGTCTCGAGCCGGAGAAGGGCGTGAACGCCCTCGTCGAGATGTCCGCCCAGGTCGGCGCCATCGCCGCGATCGGCCGGCCCGAGGCGGGCACCACGGTGACGCCCACCGTCGCGCGGGCGGGCACCGCCGACAACGTCGTGCCCGAATCCGCCGAGATCGCCGTCGACGTGCGCTGCACCGCGCCCGAGGAGCGCGAGCGCATCGAGCGTGCGATGCAGGGCCTCCGCCCGACCCTCGCCGGCGCGACGCTGCGCATCGAGGGCGGGATGAACCGCCCGCCGCTCCCCGAGTCGGCGACCCGCGAGCTCTACGCGCTCGCCCGCGACGTGGCGCGCGAGCTCGGCATGGGGGAGCTCGACGGCGTCGCCGTGGGTGGCGGCTCGGACGGCAACCTCACCGCCGCCGTCGGCGTGCGCACGCTCGACGGCCTCGGCGCCGTGGGCGGCGGCGCGCACGCGGTGACCGAGCACGTCCGGGTGGACCGCATGGCCGAGCGGGCCGCGCTGGTGGC
>JBEBCD010000020.1:0-24711 GCA_041158045.1 Actinomycetota bacterium
CGACTCACCCCGGATGTCCAGCACGTGCGGCGCGTGATGGGCGAACATCTCGTCCAGCGGATACGCCGTATTGCGGTCGATGATGAGCAGCCGTGCACGCGGCGGGAGGCGCCAGGTCTTCTCTGCGCTGCGGAACATCCGCCATGCGCGGCGGAGGAAGCCGACGTACTCGCGCAACGACATCACCGCGAGGGTAGGCGGCGAGGATGGTGGGACGGACGCGCGGGGGTGCGGGCGGCGAGCGGGCCGTGCAGCGAGGCGCGGGCGTCAGCGGTAGTAGGGGTTCTCCCCCGTCGAGTGGTCCGTCAGGTCCCGCACCCGCGTGATCGCCGGCACCTGCGCCGCGACCATCGTCTGGACCCCCTCGAGCATCGTCTGACGGCTCATCGAGCAGCCGTGGCATCCGCCGCCCATCGTGAAGTACGCCGTCCCCTCGCCGTCGTGGCCGGCGTACGTGACGAAGCCGCCGTGCGCCGCGAGCATCGGATTGACCTCCGCCGCGACGATCGCCTCCACCCGCGCGGACGTCTCGTCGTCGCGCACGAGACCCTCGACGGTGGGGGCCTTCGGGCGGTTGGGGTTGCGGATGATGAGCCCCTTCTCCTCCGTGTGGTCGAGCTCGGCGCCGCGCAGCAGGTCGACGTCCTTGGACGGGATGATCACCTTGAGCCCGTCGACGGTGCGCACCTCGTCGGTGAACGCCGCCTTGGTCACCTCCTCGAACACGAGGTCGTAGCGAAACTCCTCGCCCGCACCCGACAGGATCTCGAGCCGGAGCCCGAGCCGCTCCCGCTCCGGCTCCGCGTCGCGCAGGGCAACGAGGCGCTCGCGCGCCGACGGCGTCATGCGCACGATCGAGTCCCGAGCCGCCGCGGCGAGCGGACTCGCGGCGGGCGCGTCGGGCGCGAGCGGGCTCGTCACGGCGCGCAGGCTACCCATGCCCCCGCCGATAGCCTGAGCGGAGCACGCACGGGGAGTTCGCCGGATCGGCGGACTGAGAGGGTGGTCGCCACCACCGACCCGCAGACCTGATCCGGGTAATGCCGGCGGAGGGAGCGACATGACGGCGAACGCGACGGGACCGGCCGACGGTGCGACGCTCGTCGTGCTCGGCGGACGACCGCTCCACCCGCGCACCGAGGCCGACGTGCTCGCGCTCCTCGCGGCCGCGCCGGCGACGCCGATCGTCGCCGTCGACTCCGGCCTCCACGCGGTCCACGCGCTCGGCCTGCGCGCCACCGCCGCGATCGGCGACATGGACTCGGTCGACGCCGACGCACTCGACGCCGCACGCGCGTACGGCGCACGCCTCGTGACGCTCCCCCGCGACAAGGACGAGACCGATACGCACGCCGCCCTCGCCCTCGCGCTCGAGTGGCCGCACCGGCGCATCGTCGTCGCCACGGGCGGCGGTGGTCGTCTCGACCACGAGCTCGGCGTGCTCGCCGCGATCTTCGACCCGCGACTCGCCGGCCGCGCCCCCGAGCTCTGGCGCGGCGACACCGTCGCGTACGCGTTGTCGGGAGATGCCGTCCGCGCCGTGCGCACCCGCCCGGGCGACGTCGTCGGCCTCGCAGCGATGCACGGCGCGGCCGGGGGCATCGACACCGAGGGTCTGCGCTGGGGTCTGGCCGACGCCCGCCTCGCGCCGCACGAGTCGCGCGGTGCGAGCAACGAGGCGCTCGGCGAGCGCGTCGTGGTGCGGCTGCGCGAGGGTCGGCTCCTCGTGGTACACGAGCGGGGGCTCGCGTGAGTCGGGGGCGTGCGCGGATCGCGGTGCCGACGGTCCGCGCGGTCGCCGGCGCGCTCGCGTGCGCGCTCGTCGCGTCGGCATGCGGGGTGCGCGGCGGCGACGCGCCCTTGCCCGCGGACGGCGCCGCGGCGACGACGGAGCCGCGGGCTCCGGTGACGCTCGTGCTGCTCGCACACGACGCCTTCACACCGAGCGAGGGCGTGCTCGAGGAGTTCACCCGCGAGACCGGGATCGGCGTCGAGGTCGCGCGCGGGGGCGACGCGGGCGAGCTCGTGGCCAAGGCCGTGCTCACGGCGGGGGCGCCGGAGGGCGACGTGCTGTGGGGCGTCGACGACGCGCTGCTCGCGCGCGCGATCGAGGCCGGCGTCTTCGCGCCGTACGCCTCGCCGGAGCTCGGCGCGCTCGACCCCGCGGCGGTCGCGCTCGTGCCGGGGGCCGAGGCGACGCCCGTCGACACGGGCGACGTGTGCATCAACTACGACGTCGCGTGGTTTGCCGAGCGCGGCATCGCGCCGCCGCTCACGCTGCGCGCACTCGTATCGTCGGCGTACCGCGACCTGCTCGTCGTGCCGAGCCCGCTCACGTCGTCGCCGGGCTTCGCGTTCCTCGTCGGCACCATCGCCGAGTTCGGCGACGGATGGGGCGACTACTGGCGCGACCTGCGGGCCAACGGCGTGCGCATCGTCACCGGCTGGACCGAGGCGTACTACGACGAGTTCTCCGGCTCGGGCGGCGGGGGCGAACGACCGATCGTGGTGAGCTACGGCTCGAGCCCGCCGGCCGAGGTGCTGTTCGCCGACCCTCCGGTGGAGGAGGCGCCGACGGCGGTGGCGGCGCTCACGTGCGTGCGCCAGGTCGAGTTTGCCGGCGTCCTGCGCGGCACGCGCCACGAGGCCGAGGCGCGCCGACTCGTCGACTTCCTCGTCGGCGAGCGGTTCCAGGCCGACCTACCGCTCGCGATGTTCGTCTACCCGGTGCGCACGGGCATCGCGCTGCCCGAGGAGTTCGTGCGCTACTCGCTGCGCCCGGAGCGGCCGCTCGCGCTCGACCCGGCGCGCATCGCGCGGGAGCGCGCGGGGTGGCTCGAGGAGTTCACCCGGATCGTGCTGCGGTGAGACGCCCCGCGGTCGCGCTGCCGGTCGTGCTGCCGGTCGCACTCGTCGCCCTCGGCGTCGCGCTCCCCGCCGCGGCGCTCGTCGCACGGGCGGGGACGGCGGAGGCCTGGGGGCGGATCCTCGGGGACGGCGCGACGTGGCGACTCGTCGCGACGACCGCGGCGCAGGCGACCGCGAGCACGGTGCTCGCGATGGCGGTCGGGGTGCCGGTCGCGGCGCTGCTCGCGCACCGCAGGTTTGCCGGCGCGCGGGCGCTGAGGGCGCTGGTGACGCTGCCGTTCGTACTCCCGACGGTCGTCGTCGGCGCGGCCTTCGCGGGCCTCGCGCCCGCCTCGTGGCGCGCGACGTGGGCGATCGTCGTCGTCGCGCACGCCTGGTACGACGCGGGGCTCGTCGCGCGCATCGTCGCCGCGCGGTGGGAGGCGATCCACCCCTGGGTGGACGACGCGGCCCGCACGCTCGGCGCCGGGCCCGTCGCGCGGGCGACGACGCTCGCCGCGCCGCTCCTGCGGCCCGCGCTCGCCTCGGCGGCGGCGATCACGTGGGTGCTGGCCTTCGCGTCGTACGGCGTGGTGCGGGTGCTGGGCGGGCCCGCGCTGGCGACGCTCGAGACCGAGGTGGCGTTCCGCGCGTTCGCGCTCGGGGACGTCGCGGGGGCGATCGTCGTGGCGGCGCTGCAGCTCGCCGTGCTCGGCGGCGCGGTCGCGATCGTGCTCCCGCGCCTGGCGCGGGGCCGCGTGCGGGCCGCGGCGACGCGCACCGCGGTCTCGCGTGCCCGGCGGGCGCGCACGACGCGGGAGCGCGCCGTCGTCGCCGCGGGCGCGACCCTCGCGACCGCGGTCGTCGCGGTGCCGCTCGCGGCGCTCGTCGTGGCGTCGCTACGCGTCGGTGGTGCGGCGTCGCTCGCAGGCTGGCGGGCGCTCGGCGACGTCGACGTCCGCGGCGCGGTGGCCGTCTCGCTGCGCAATGCGGCGCTCGCCGCCGCCCTCGCGACCACCGCCGCCCTGGCCGCGGCGAGCGCCGGTGCACGCGCCCGGCGCCCGTGGCTGGACGCCGTCGCATCGCTGCCCGCGCTGGTCTCGGCGGTGACGATCGGGCTGGGCCTCGCGGTGGCGTCGGCGTGGCTCCCCGCACCCGCGCGCGGCGCCTGGTGGCTCGTGCCGCTGGCCCACGCGACGGTCGCGCTGCCGATCGCGGTGCGCGTGCTCGGCCCCGCGGCGCGCGGCGTGCCGGGCGACGTGCGCGACGCCGCGCGCACGCTGGGCGCGACCGGCGCGCGCCTCTGGTGGACGATCGACCGACCGCTCCTCGCGCGCGCGGCGGTCGCGGCCGCCGCCCTCGCGGCGTGCGCGTCGCTCGGCGAGTACGGCGCGAGCAGCCTGCTCGCGCGCCGCGGGGCAGAGACGCTCCCCGTCCTCGTCGAGCGCCTCCTCGGCCGCACGGGCGACGCGCTCCGCGCGCAGGGCTTCGCCCTCGCGGTGGTGCTGGCGGCCGCCTGCCTCGCGGTGGTCGCGCTCGTGGACCGGCTCGGCGACGGCCGCGGGACGGGCGTGGCGTGATGCTCGAGCTCGACGGCCTCGGCGCGCGCCACGACGGGGCGACGCTCTTCTCGCGCGTCGGACTGCGGGTCGCCCGCGGGGAGATCGTCGCGATCACCGGGCCGAGCGGCGTCGGCAAGACGACGCTGCTGCGCATCGTGGCCGGCCTCGAGCCCCCGCACGAGGGCGCCGTGCGCATCGAGGGCGAGGACGTCACGCGGGTCCCCGCGCACCGGCGACGCGTCGGCCTCGTCTTCCAGGACGACCAGTTGTTCCCCCACCTCACCGTCGCCGGCAACGTCGAGTACGGCCTGCGCATGGCGCGCGCCCCGCGCGACGCGCGGCGCGCGCGCGTGACCGAGCTGCTCGCGCTCGTGGGACTCGCGGGTCTCGCCGAGCGTTCGGTCGAGCGGCTGTCGGGGGGCGAGGCCCGCCGCGTCGCCGTGGCGCGCACGCTCGCGCCGTCGCCGCGCGTCGTGCTGCTCGACGAGCCGCTCACCGGCCTCGACCCCGCGCTCCACGCGCGCCTCCTCGCCGACCTGCGCACGCTCCTGCGTGCCGCGGGCACCGCGGTGCTGCACGTCACCCACGACCTCGAGGAGGCGCGCGCCCTCGCGGACCGCGTGGTCGACCTGCGCGCCCGACTCGTGGAGGAGGTGGGCGTCGACGAGATCCTCCCGCTGCGCCGGGCCGTGCTGCGGCGCGGCACGCCGACGTCCGATGCGCGCCTGCCCGAGGACGTGCGGCCCGACACGCGGCACCTCGCGATCCGCGACGGCGGGACGATCGTGGCGACGTCGACGTGGGTGCGCGCACCGCGACCCGCCGACGGCGAGCCCACCTCCGCCTCCGACCCCTCCTCCACCGCGGCGGCTACCCCGGAGTCGTCGATCCAGGTCCGCGGCATGGCCGTCGCCGACGACCTCCGCGGCGAGGGTCTCGGGGCCATCCTCCTCGAGGCCGGGCTCGCCCGCGCGCGCGCCGACGGTGCTCGCCTCGCGTGGGCGAAGGCGCGCGACAGCGCGCTCGGCTTCTACACCGCGCGCGGGTTCTCCGTCGAGGGCGAGGGCTTCATCGAGCCGGTGACGCAGCTACCGCACCACCTCGTGGTGCGGCGTCTCGACGCGTAGACGAGCCGGCGGGTCCGTCAGCCGCGGACGGTCACCGGCGCCTCCAGGCGCACCGTCGCGCCCGACGCGTCGACGGTGTCGACCACGAGCCGCCACTGCCCGGCGGCGGGCAGCTGGACGCGACCGACCGCGTGGTTGGGCCCGGCGAGCTCGAGCGGCACGACGATCCCCGTCGCCGGGTCGGCGTCGCTGCGCAGCACCGCCTCCACCGCGCGCACGCGCTCGAGCGTCCCGCCCGGCGGCGAGTAGACCACGTGCACGTCGGCGAGGCCCACGCGCGCGGGCGTGACGGTGACGGTCGCGACGAGCGGTCCCCGGGCCACGGTCGTCGTCCACGGCTCGGCGCCGAGCGTGGCGAGCGGCGGCACGCTCACGAGCACGGTCGTCGCGGCGAGCACGGCGGCCGCCAGCACCGACTCCCGGGCCAGCGTGCGCGTCGACGGCGTCCCCGACCGGCCCCGCACCGCGCGGCGCGCCGTCGCGCCGAGCGCGACCACGCCCGCGACGAGGGCCGACTTCACCCCGAGGGTCCGGCCGTAGGTCGAGGTGAGCGCCTCGCCGACGCCGCCCGGCAGGTCGTCGGTCGCGCGGCGCAGCAGGTCGGTCATGCGCAGCGCCTGCGCCACGCCCGTCGCGAGGGTGATCGCGAGCAGTGCCCCGGCCCACCGGGAGAAGGCGGCGACCGCGTCGACCCGCCGCGCGCGCCACGCCGCACCGGCGACCGCGAGCGCCACGACGCCGCCGATCCACGCGGACGCCGCGCCGAGGTGCACCACGTCGTTGGCCACGCTGAGCGCCGCGGGTGAGCGCATGCCGGGATGACCCGGGACGGCGAAGGACGCGAGCACCGCGACGGCGAGCGCCGGTCGCGCGCGCGTCCAGGCGACGAAGGCGGCGATCGCCGCGACCCGGATGAGGAGCCAGGTGCCGAGGCGCGTCGCGGCGAGGTCGTCGAGGTAGCGCCAGGTGCCGTGGATCGTCGCGCCGCCCCCGATCGCGTATGCCGGCTGCACGACGTAGGTGCCGAGCGTCCCGCCGACCAGCAGCGCGATGCCCGCGCGCGCGGCGGCACCGACGCGCGGCGGCGCCGGCTCGTGCGGCGCGCGCGCCATCGCCCCGAGGATCCATGCGCCCGCGACGAGGACGACGCCGAGGTACGCGAGCCAGCGCGCGAGACCCATCGCGGTGCGCACCTCGGGTCGGGCGGCACCGTCGCGGAGGATGTCGTTGGACAGCGCGGAGAGGTCGGTGCCGCGGAGGCCGATCTGGAAGGTGAAGGCGCCCTGCACGGGGTGGCTGTCGGTCGACACGACGCGCCACGCCACGAGGTACGACCCCGGCGCGAGCGCCGGCACGTCGGCGGCGACGACCGACGGCGCGTCGAGGTGGCGCGGCGCGCCGATCGCGACGAGCGATCCCCCGCCGTCGAAGAGTCGGATCGCGCCGAACTCGATCTCCACCGCCTCGCCGAACGTCAGCACGATGCGCTCCGGCGCCCGCTCGAGCACCGACGACGCGGCCGGTTCCGTCGTCCGCAGGCCCGCGTGCGCGTGCGCGGGCGGGGTGCCGACGGGTGCGACGAGCGCGAGCGCCGCGGAGATCGCGGCGGCGGCGGCCAGGCGCGCGGTGCGGAGGCGCACGGTCACGGTGCGACGCGTCGCGGCGCGCATCAGAACGGCTCCGGGCTCGCGAGCCCCGCGACCTCGTGGCGCCCGAGGAGCCACGCGAGCCGCTCGCGCGGCGGGAGGCGCAGCGCCGCGGCGGGCAGCTCGGCCATGCCCATCGGGCGGCGGCTCGCCCACCGCGCCGTCATGAGCGCGACGTCCATCCGCGCGTAGTCGTCCGACCAGTCGTGCCACGTCGGCCCGAGGTCGAGGTCCGCGAGGTGGACCTCGGTCTCCCGCCAGCGCATCGCGACGAGATCGACGATCGCGACGCGGGCGCCGCCGTCGTGCGACTTGACCCCGTGACCCGACCAGGTCGTCGCGGTCGCCGCCGCCCACGCGCCCTCGAGCGCCCAGACGGTGGCGCGCACGTCGGCCGCGAGGACCGCGGCGGCCCGCGCGGCGCCGGCGTCGATCGCGGCGGATCGCGCCGCGGCCCCTCCGGGGTACTGCTCGCTCGCCTCCCCGCGCCCCGCGGCGTCGAACATCCGGGTGTGGCTCTCGGCGTTGCGCGCGAGATGCGCGAGCACGTGCCCGCGCGACCAGCCGGGCAGCGCCGACGGTGCGCGGCACGCCGCGTCGTCGAGCGTCCCGTCCGCGAGCGCGGCATCGAGCGTCGCGAGCAGCCGCTGGTGCGCGGCCGCGCAGCCCGCGACCTGCGCGTCGAGCGCGCGCACCGCCGCGGGATCCATGCCCTCAGTGTGGCCGACCGGCCCGGTCGGTCAGCGGGTCGCGCGCTGCGGCACCACGACGACGGTGCCGTCGGGGCGGTGCTCCACCCGCGCCGCCACGCCGTAGAACTCGGCGAGCGTCTCGCTGCGCAGCACCTCGCGCGCCGTCCCCGACGCGACGCACACGCCCTGGTGCAGCAGCACGAGGCGGTCGGCGTAGAGCCCCGCGAGCGTGAGGTCGTGCATCGCCGACACGACCGCGAGCCCGCGCTCGCGGCGCAGCGCGTCGACGAGCTCGAGCGCGTGCTGCTGGTGGCCGATGTCGAGCGCGCTCGTCGGCTCGTCGAGCAGCAGCACCGGGGCCTCCTGCGCGAGGGCACGCGCGATGACGAGCCGCTGGCGCTCGCCGCCCGAGAGCGTGTCGAGCGGTCGCCGCGCGAACGGGGCGAGGTCGAGCCGGGCGATCACGTCGGCCACGACCTCGCGATCCCGCGCGGTCTCGCGCGCGAAGGGCCGCACGTACGGGTTGCGGCCCAGCATCACGTACTCCTCGACGCTCATGTCGGCGGGGAGCACGGGCGCCTGCGGGACGAATGCCACGCGCGCCGCGCGTGCGCGGGCCCCCAGCCCCGCGAGGTCCGCGCCCGCGACCCGGACGGTGCCGTCGTGGGGCAGGACGCCCGCCACCGCCTTGAGCAGCGACGACTTGCCGGCGCCGTTGGGCCCGATCACGCAGAGCCACTCGCCCGCCGCGACGTCGGCGCCGAACCCGACGACGACCGGGCAGCCACCGAACGCCACGCGCACGCCGTCGATCGCGAGGCCCCGCATCGGGCTCGGCCCCTCCATCACGGAGCCGATCACGCGACCCTCCGCGTGCGCAGCAGCAGGAGGAAGAACGGCGCGCCGAAGAACGCCGTCACGACGCCGATCGGGGTCTCCGAGGGGTTCGTGAGGACGCGACCCGGGATGTCGGCGGCGATGAGGAACGCGGCTCCGAAGAGCAGGCTCAGTGGGAGCACGCGACGGTACGTCGCGCCCGCCACGAGGCGCACCGCATGGGGCACGATGATGCCGACGAAGCCGATGAGGCCGCTCACCGCGACCGCGGCCGCGGTCCCGAGGGTCGCCGCGAGCACGACGACGAGCCTCACCCGCCGCACGTCGCCGCCGAGCGACGCCGCCTCCTCGTCGCCGACGCGCAGGAGATCGAGCATCCGCCGGTGCACCAGCAGCACGGCGCTCGAGCCGATGACGTACGGGGCGACCATCCGCACGTCGGCCCACGTCGCGCTCGACAGGCGCCCGAGGATCCACGCGTAGACCTGGCGCACGACGTCGTTGTTGCGCTGCAGGACGAACGTCTGGATCGCGGTGGCGAGCGACGTGACCGCGACGCCCGCGAGCACGAGCGTCGTCGCGGAGCGCGAGGCACCGAACGCGGTGCCGACCACGTAGGTCACGAGCACCGCCGCGAGGCCGCCGACGAAGGCCGCGAGCGGCACCGGGTCGATCGGCCACGCGCGCGTCGACTCGCGCCCGACGGCGAACGCCACCGTCGCCCCGAGGCCCGCCCCGGCGGCGACGCCGAGCAGGTACGGGTCCACGAGCGGGTTGCGAAAGACGCCCTGGTAGCTCGCCCCCGCGAGGGCGAGCATCCCGCCGACGAGCGCCGCGAGCACGACCCGAGGCGTGCGGATCTCCCAGACGATCGCCCACTGCGACGCGCTCACGCCCGCGTCCAGCGACACGCCGGGCAGGCGATCGGCGAACGCGAGCGGCACGCGCCACCACGCGGGTCCGGCCGGCCCGATCATCGCGCCGGCGACGAGGGCGACGACGACCGCGACCCCCGCGCCCGCGAGCCAGGCGCCGGACCCGCGTGCGTGGGTCACGCGCCCGGCGTCGCCGCGGCGACCGCGTCGGCCACGACGCGGAGGAGCTCCACGATGCGCGGACCCCAGCGGGACGCGATGTCATCGTCCAGCTCGACCACGCGGCCCTCGCGCACGGCCCCGAGCTCCGCCCAGCCGTCGCGCGCGGCCACGGTGGCGGCGCTCTGGCCGCAGCACTTGGTGTCCGCGAGGAGGATGAGGTCGGGATCGGCGGCGACGACGATCTCGGCGGAGAGCTGCGGGTAGTCGTTGCCCGCCTCGACGTCGTCCGCGACGTTCTCCAGCCCGAGCAACGACATCACGCCGCCGACGAACGTCCGCGAGGTGAGGCTGTAGAGCGTGTCGTCGAGCTCGTAGTAGTACGTGAGCGGCTCGGCCGGCGCCGTGACGTCGGCGAGGATCGCCTCCACCTCGTCGCGCATCGAGGCGGTGAGATCCCGTGCCGCATCGCCGCGGCCCGTCAGGTCGCCGATCTGCTCGATCTGGGCGTACACGCCCTCGAGATCCGCGGCGGCCGGGGCGAGGAACGTCGGCGTGTCGACGGCGGCGAGCTGCTCGACGAGGTTGCCCGGGTCGTAGGTGACGATGACGAGATCGGGGTCGAGGGCGGTGATCGCCTCGACGTTGGGCTCGTATGCGTCGAGGCGGGGCAGGTCCTCGGCCTCGGCCGGGAAGTTGGAGTAGTCGTCGACCGCGACGACGCGGTCACCCGCGCCGACGGCGAAGAGCATCTCGGTCGCGGTCGGCGACAGCGACACGATGCGCTGCGGCACGGCCGCGAGGGTGAGATCGCCGACGGTGATCGGCTCGTCGGCCCCGCCGCAGGCGGCGATGCCAGTGCCGAGGGCGACGCCCGCGGCGATGCCGAGGACCGCGTGGGCGATCCGGATGAACGGGGACTGGCGACGTGCCATGGGATTCTCCTTGCCCTTCTCGCGAGGGCGGTCGAACGACCGCAGGCACGAGGCGACCGGACTCGGCGCGGTCGACGTGCGGCTCGCGCCGTCGTCGCCACGCTCCACCGTTGCGGGACAGTGCCGGGTTTTCACCGGACTTCGCTCGGGCTTGCGTACCGCGGCTATCGCCGCGGCGCCGCCGACTGTATCAGCAGTCCGTCAGAACAACGGATAGTTGTACGGATCGATCTCATCTCCGCCGGACCGTTTGGAGAGGAAGCGGGCCCGCACCCTCGCCATCAGCCGCCGCAGCCACTTCACGACGGCGTCGACTCCGGCATCGGTCCCAACATGCCACGCTTCATGAGCTCACCGTAGACGAACTCGGCGATCAGCTCGTTGCCCCTGGAGTTCACGTGCGCCCAGTCCAAGTACGGAGATCGTTCCTCGTCGTCGAAGATGTGAGTCGCATCCACCGCAATCGGCGACGTGAGAATCCACTGGCGATATCGCGCATATGCAGCGTGGAGCATGATACTGAGATCGCGCGCGGTGTTGCGAATGATCATTGAGTCCCACGACTCACGGCTCGCGCGCATGAAGACGTGTGGCTGGAGGATGAACAGAACGCTTGCACCGCATTCCTTGGCAAACCGCGCGGCGTCCTCGGCGGCGGCGATCGTGGTGTCCGCGGTCTCGACCGCAAGTTTGCGTAAAGATCGAGGCGAGGTCTCGCCGTAGATCCAAGACGCGATCTCAAGACCCCGCTTCGACAACTCCAAGACGAGCCTCAGTGCCAGAGGAAGATGTGCATGCGCACGACCCGTCCGCTGGCCGTACTGTTTCCAGCCCGAGTCGTTACAGCCGAAGTAGAAGACTGCGACCTCAGACCATCTGGGCACGTGAATGAGCTTGAACGATGCAAGTCGCTCGAGACCGGGTGTCCCACCAATGCCGTGATTTTCGACCCGTACTCCTTGCGGATCTGCGAGGTTGAGATGATGCTGCAGATGAGAACACCACGTCTGAGAGTCCGGTACCTCAAAGCAGAAAGTTGTGCTACCTCCATGGCAAGTAATCCTCCTTCGAGAGTGGACCGGCTGCGCCGTGGTCGAGCGCATTCGGCCTGCGATGGAGAAGTGCTGGCCATGAAGAGTCTCGACTGCGAGGCGGTTCAGAGCGACGCCCGAGCCGTCCGATGTCTTCTCGGCGTGCTTCTGCGTCGCAAGGTAGGTCTGTAACTCGCGCCAGAACTCCTCTGTAACTCTGGCGTCACGCGATGCGATGTGTGGGAATGCAAGGTTGTATGCCGACTGCCCAAACTCCCCGTGTCTTTCATAGGTCGCACTTCGTTCGGGAGACTCGGCCCAGTAGCGGAGAAGGAGCTCGAGGGCGACGAGCACGAGAACAGCCGAGGTGCCGGCGATGAGGAGCACGACGAGTATGCGAAGCATGGCGGTGCGTCAGCCGGCGACGAGGGAGGCGAGGCGCGAGATGCCCTCGCGCAGGTCGTCGTCGCCGAGCGCGAAGGAGAACCGCGCGTACCCCGGCGCGCCGAAGGCCTCCCCCGGCACGAAGGCGACCTTCGCCCGCTCGAGCACGACGTCGGCGAGCTCGAGCGAGGTCGCACCGAGCCCGCGCCCGAGGAGCCCGCGCACGTTGGGGAAGCAGTAGAAGGCCCCCTGCGGGCGCATGCAGGTGACGCCGGGGATCGCCGAGAGCATCCCGTGCATCGCCTCGCCGCGCCGCGCGAACGCCTCGCGCATCCGCGCCACGTCCTCGAGCCCGCCCGCCACGGCCGCGAGCGCCGCGTACTGCGCCACGTTGGAGACGTTGGAGGTCGTGTGGCTCTGGAAGTTGATCGCCGCCTTCATCACGTCCGGCGGTCCGATCATCCAGCCGACGCGCCAGCCGGTCATGGCGTAGGTCTTGGCGACCCCGTTGACGATGAGGCACCTGTCGGCCACCTCGGGCACGAGCGTGGGCATGGAGTGGAACTCGTGGCCCCCGTACGTGAGGTGCTCGTAGATCTCGTCGGTGACGACCCAGATCCCCCGCTCGGCGGCCCAGCGACCGATCGCCACGATCTCGTCGCGCGAGTACACGGCGCCGCTCGGGTTGTCCGGCGAGACGAAGAGCAGCACCTTGGTCCGCGGCGTGCGCACGCGCTCGAGCTGGTCGACCGTGACCTTGAACTGCGTCTCCTCCGTCGTGTCGACGACGACGGGCACGCCGCCCGCCAGCGCGATCGCCTCGGGGTAGGTCGTCCAGTACGGGGCGGGACAGATCACCTCGTCGCCCGGGTCGCACAGCGCGGCGAACGCCACGAAGACCGCGTACTTGCCCCCGACGGTGACGAGCACCTGGCCCGGCTGGCACGCGAAGCGGGAGTCGCGGAGCGTCTTGGCCGCGATCGCCTCGCGCAGCGCGGGGAGGCCGGCGGCGGGCGTGTAGCGGTGCGCCTTGGGGTCGCGCGCCGCTCGCACGGCGGCCTCGACGATGTGTTCGGGCGTCGGGAAGTCCGGCTCGCCGGCGCCGAACCCGATGACGCGTTCGCCCTTGGCCTGCAGCGCCTTGGCCTTCGCATCGACCGCGAGCGTCGCCGACTCCGCGATCGCGGCGAGCCGCGCCGACACGCGTCGCCCGGGGGAAGTCGCCGACATCCCTGCCATGCTGACACAGTGCGGCGCGGGACGGGGTCATGATGCGGGACGCGGTCGAGGCCGACTGGGACGCGGTCGGCGAGCTGCGCGATCCGGTGTTCGTGATCGGTCTGCGCGGTGCCTTCGACGCGGCGGGCGCGGCCACGGGCGCACTCGACTGGATGCTCGGCGAGCGGCCCGTCACGATCGTCGCGACCATCGATCCCGACCCCTTCTTCGACTTCACGCAGGAGCGTCCCGAGACGTACCTCGACGAGGACGACGAGCGCCGCATCCGCTGGCCGGACAACGAGGTCCTCGTCGCCCGCTACCCCGAGGGCGCACGCGACCTCGTGGTGCTCGCCGGCGTGGAGCCCCACCTGCGGATGCGCGGTTTCGCCGACGTGCTGGTCGACGCGGCGCGCCGCCTGGGGTGCCGCACGGTCGTGACCGTCGGCGCGATGGCCGAGGCCGTGCCGCACACGCGCATGCCGTCGGTCTTCGGGAGCACCACCAACCCCGCGCTCGCCTCCCGCCTGCGCCTCGGGCGCCCGCAGTACCAGGGGGTCACCGGCCTCGCCGGCGTGCTCCACGACCGCCTCGACGATGCGACGATCCCCGCGGTGTCGCTGCGCGTCGGCGTGCCGCACTACCTCATGAGCGGCAGTGCGCAGCACCCCAAGTCGTCGGCGGCGCTCCTGCGCCACCTCGAGCACGTGCTGCGCGTGCCCACCCGCCACGCCGAGCTCTACGAGGAGATCCAGCGCTGGGGCGAGCTCCACGACGCGGCCGTCGAGACGGACGACGAGACGCTCGTCTACGTGCGGCGTCTCGAGACCGAGCACGACCGGCGCACCGAGGGCGCGATGCCCACCGCGGACGACCTCGGCCGACAGTTCGAGGAGTTCCTCCGCGAGCAGCGACCGCCCGACGACGGCCCGGCCGACGATCGGCGGTGACTACTCCAGCAGGCGCGTGATCGCCAGGGCCACGGCGAGCCCGACGGCCTGCATGACGACGAACATCGGCACGGACGCGGGGGCGATCCCCGTGAAGGTGTCGGTGAGGCTCCGCGCGACCGTCACCGCGGGATTGGCGAGCGACGTCGAGGACGTGAACCAGTAGGCGCCACCGATCCAGATCCCGACGGCGACCGGCGTCCACGCGGGTCGCGAGCGTCCGACGAGGATGACCACGAGCAGCAGTCCCGTCGTCGCCACGGCCTCGCCGAGCCAGACGCCGCCGCCCGTGCGGACCTGGGTCGAGGCCTCCAGCGCCGGGAGGTCGAACATGAGGTTGGCCACCGCGGCACCGGCGCACGCGCCGGACACCTGGGCGACCGCGTAGGGCAGCAGGTCGCCGGCGCCTCGCTCACGGCGCAGCACCTCGGCGAGCGTCACCACCGGGTTGAAGTGCGCGCCGGAGATGGGTCCGAACATGAGGATCAGGCACACGAGCGGACCGACGGTCGCGGCCGCGTTGGCGAGCAGGCGAAGTCCGTCGTCGGAGGTGAGCCGCTCCGCCATGATCCCCGACCCGACGACGGCCGCGACGAGCCAGGCCGAACCGAGCGCCTCGGCGACGCCGCGCCGCACGAGTCCCGTCACGCGCGCGCCACCGTCACGTCCGCGGCGTCGCGCCGAGCTCGGCGAGCAGCTCCTCGACTCGCCGGCGGATCTCGTCGCGAATGGGCCGCACCGCGGACACGTCGAGCCCCACGGGGTCGTCGACCGGCCAGTCCTCGCGCCGCGCGCCGGGCACGACGGGGCAGGCGTCCCCGCACCCCATGGTGATCACCACGTCGGCGGTGCCGATCTCGGCCTCCCCCAGCGGGGACGGACGCGCGGCCGAGATGTCGATGCCCACCTCCGCCATCGCCGCGACCGCGGCGGGATTGACCCGCGCGGCGGGGCGCGATCCGGCGGACCCCACCGTGACGCGACCACCGGCGAGGTGCCGCAGCCAGCCCGCGGCCATCTGCGATCTCCCCGCGTTGTGCACGCAGACGAAGACGACGCGGGGCCGCGGGGCCCGGGGCTCAGCCGAACTTGCCGCTGACGTACGCCTCGGTGCGGGAGTCGGAGGGATTCGAGAAGATCTTGCGGGTGTCGTCGATCTCGACGAGACGACCGGTGCGGCGGTCGCTCTCGGGGTTGACCTCCGTGGTGAAGAAGGCGGTCCGGTCGCTCACGCGGGCCGCCTGCTGCATGTTGTGCGTCACGATCACGATCGTGTACTGCTGCTTGATCTCCTGCATCAGGTCCTCGATGCGCGCGGTCGCGATGGGGTCGAGCGCGGAGCACGGCTCGTCCATGAGCACGACCTCCGGGTCGACCGCGATGGTGCGCGCGATGCAGAGTCGCTGCTGTTGCCCGCCCGACAATCCGAGGCCGCTCGCGTCGAGGCGGTCCTTGACCTCGTCCCACAGTGCGGCACCGCGGAGCGAGCGCTCCACGATCTCGTCGAGCCGCTTCTTGTCCCGCTCGCCGTTGACGCGCGGACCGAAGGCGACGTTGTCGTAGACGCTCTTGGGGAACGGGTTCGGCTTCTGGAAGACCATGCCGATGCGCCGGCGGACCTCCCCCGCGTCGGCCTGCGGGCCGTAGAGGTCGATGCCGTGATAGGTGACGGAGCCCTCGATGCGCGCCGAGGCGATGAGGTCGTTCATGCGGTTGAAGCAGCGCAGCACGGTCGTCTTGCCGCAGCCCGAGGGTCCGATGAGGGCGGTGATCTGGCCCTTGTGACAGTCGAGGTTCACGTCCTGCACCGCGCGGAAGTCGCCGTAGTACACGTTGAGGTCGCGCGCCTCGAGCACGACCTGGCTCGTCGGCTCGACGCCCGACGGCTCCGCCGTGGCCACGGTCGACTGCATCGGCCTCAGGATAGGCGCCCGACCCGTCTCGGTCCCCAGCGTCACCACGAGATGCGGCTCCGGTCGCGGATGACGATCGCCACGAGGTTGAGCGCGAGGAGCATGGCGAGCAGCACGATGATCGCCGCCGCGGCCAGCGCGCGGAACTCCACCTGCACCTCGGTCGACCACTTGAAGATCAGCAGCGGCAGCACCGTGAAGTCGGACGCGAAGCTCGTCGGGTTGTACGACACGTAGGCGAGCGCGCCGAGCAGGATGAGCGGCGCCGACTCGCCCAGCGCGCGCGAGACGCCGAGGATGCTGCCGGTCGCGATGCCGGGTACGGCGGCGGGGAGCACCTGCTTGCGCACCGTCTGCCACCTCGTCGCGCCGAGGGCGTACGCTCCCTCGCGCAACGACGGGGGCACGGCCTTGAGCGCCTCGCGCGAGGCCACGATCATGAGGGGCAGGACCATCATGGTGAGGGTCGCCGCGGCGGCGCCGACCGTGAAGCCCCAGTCGAACGGCTTGCGCACGAAGAAGGCGAGCCCGAGGATCCCGTAGACGATGCTCGGCACGCCCGCGAGGGTCTGGATGTTGACGGTCACCAGGCGCTGGATCCGGGAGCGCGGGTCGGCGAACTCCTCGAGGTAGATCGCGGTGCCGAGGGCGACCACGAGCGACACGACGCCCGAGGTGATCGTGACCCACAGCGAGCCGAAGAGCGCCGACTGCAGGCCCGCGTCGGCGGCGAACGGGGACGGGAACGACGAGACGAGCCGCAGGTCGAGCGACCCGATCCCGGTCACCAGCGTCGAGGTCACGAGCGTGGCGAGCGTGACGATCGCGACGAGCAGCGACAGCCACAGCGCACCGAGGAAGACGGCGTCGCGGCCGCGGCGCGCGCGGCTCGTGGTGTCGGCGAGGCTGATGCGGGCCGCCTCGCGCACGACCTCGACGGTGCTCACTCGTACACCTCGCGGAAACGCGCGACGATCCGGCGGCTCGCCACGTTGAGCACGAACGTGATGAGGAAGAGCAGCAGGCCGACCGCGAAGATCGTCTGGTAGCCCTTGGAGTCCGTCGGCTGGTCCCCGATCCCGGCGAAGCCGATGTACGACGCCATGGTCTGCATCTCGTTGCCGAGGTTGAAGGTCCAGACCGCCTGCGAGCCGGCCGCGAGCAGCACGATCGTCGTCTCGCCGATCGCGCGCGAGAGGGCGATGATCACGGCCGCCATGATCCCCGAGAGCGCCGCGGGCAGCACGACCTGGGTCGCGACCTCGCGCTTCGTGGCGCCGAGCGCGACGGCCCCCTCGACGAGCGAGCGCGGCACCGCGGCCATCGCGTCGTCCGCGAGCGTCGCCATCATGGGCAGGATCATCAGCCCGACGGTGATCCCGGCGGAGAGACCGCTGTAGATGCCGACGTCGGAGAACGGCCAGATGCGCGCCGCCACGTGCGGCCCGACCACGAGCAGCGCGAAGAACCCGAAGACGACGGTCGGCACGCCGGCGAGCAGCTCGAGCACGGGCTTCAGGATCCGGCGCGTGCGCTCGGAGGCGTACTGGCTGAGGAAGAACGCGGTCCCGACGCCCATCGGGACGGCGACGATGCTCGCGGTGAGCATGATGAGGAAGGTCCCGACGAGGAGCGGCAGCACGCCGAAGTCGGCGTCGCCGTACTGCGGGTACCACTGCGTCGAGGTGAAGAACTCGCGGACGCTGACCGGATCCTCGTACTGGATGAGGCTCTCATCTGCGAAGTCGATGCTCGAGGAGTCGCGCAGCACGAACTCCTCGCCGGTCTCCTCCGTGGGGATCGCGTACGGGTTGTCGTCCGTGGGGATCGCGTACGGGTTGTCGTCCGCCGGGATCGCGTACGGGTCGGCGCCCGCGACCTCCACCGCCTCCTGGCCGTAGCCCGAGATGGACCGGGCGGTGAAGAACTGCCACGTCGGCCCGACGAGGGACGCGACGATGCCGGTGGTGACGAGCACGCCGGTCGAGGCGATCGCGACGAGCGCCGCGACGACGACCCTCTCGATCCGACGCTGGCGCCGGCTATGCGGGCCCGGCAGCAGGTCGGTGGGGATCGTCGTCGCGGTCGTCGTCATCGCGTGCCTCGGATGTTAGGTGTGGGTCCGGAGGCGCCGAGGGGTGGGAGCGCCTCCGGAACGCCTCAGCCCTTCTTCTTGGGCAGCGCCGAGATCTTCAGCAGGGCCCCGTTCAGCAGCTTGATCTGCGCGTTGGTGAGCGGCACGAAGACCGCGTCCTCGCTGATCTGCTTCACGTTGCTCGCGAAGAAGTTGACGAATGCACCGACGGCCGGGTTGTTCTGCAGCGCGTCGTTCTTCGGGTAGATGAAGAGCGGTCGGGACATCGGGTAGGTGCTGTTCTGCACCGTCTCCACCTTGGGCTCGACGCAGCCCTGGCCGCGGTCGAGCAGGAGGGTCTTGACCTTCGCCGCGTTCTCGATCGCGTAGGAGAGGCCGAAGTAGCCGACGCCGCCGGCGTCACCCTCGACGCCGCGCACCGTCACGTTGTCGTCCTCGGAGGTCGACACGTCCTTGCGCAGCTTGTCCTTGCCGCCGACCGTCGAGAGGTCGCCGAAGGCGTCGAAGGTGCCGGAGTCCGTCCCCGCGCCGAAGAGCTTCAGCGGCGTGGCGGGCCAGGACGCATTGACGTCGGACCACTTGGTCACCTTGCCGGTCGCGGCCGTCTCCCACATCTTCTTGACCTCGGACATCTTCATGCACGAGACCGGGTTGGACTTGTTGACCACCAGCGCGAGACCGTCGTTGGCGATCGGGATCTCGGTGAAGGCGACGCCGTTCTTGACGCAGATCGCCGCCTCCGAGGACTTGATCGCGCGCGAGGCGTTGGAGATGTCGGTCTCGCCGCGGCAGAACTTCTCGAAGCCGCCGCCCGTGCCGGAGATGCCCACGGCGACCTTCACGCCCTTGCTCCCGTTCACGCTGCGGCTCGCGGTCTCGAAGTACTTCGCCGCGACCGTCGCGAGCGGCGCGACCGTGCTCGAGCCGTCGATGCGGATGTTGGCGCCCTTGGCGCTCGAGAGCTGCCACTGCAGCTCTCCCGCCTTGCCCGTCAGCGCCTTCCAGGCGAACTTCGCCTGGCGCGCCTTGGTCGAGGCGTGCAGCGACGTGCCCGCGACGATCTCGCAGCGGATGTAGCCGGTGCCGACCTTCTCGATCTTGTACGCGTCGGCGAGCTTGCAGGCGTCGCCGGCCTTGGCGGCCATCGCGGGTGTCGCACCGACGGCGATGCCGCCGACGGCGACCGACGCGGCGATCGCGCCGCGGAGGATCTTGCGGATGGGGCGGGTGGTCATGGGAGTCGTCGTACCTTTCGGTCTCGTGGTTGTGACGAGCCGACCGTACGGTCGGTGGACGACCGCCCGCTTGCGACGGGCTGAACCGCGGGGGACGCGGAGATGAACTCTTGGTGACGCGCCCCGGGGCCTCAGGCCTTCGCGGCCCGGAAGCCCGCGTCGAGGTCGGCGAGGATGTCCTCGATCGACTCGAGGCCGACGGACAGGCGCACGAGACCGGGCTCGACGCCGGTGGCGCGCTGCTCGTCCTCCGTCAGCTGGCTGTGGGTCGTCGACGCCGGGTGGATCACGAGGCTGCGCACGTCGCCGATGTTGGCCACGTGGCTGTGCAGCTCGAGCGCCTCGACGAAGCGCTGACCGGCGTCGCGGCCGCCGTCGATGACGAATGCCAGGACCGAGCCGTAGCCCTTGCCGCGGCCGTATCGCGTGGCGCGCTCGTACCAGGGGCTCGTGCGCAGACCGGCGTAGTTGACGCCCAGCACCTCATCGCGCGCGTCGAGCCACTCCGCGACCCGCTGCGCGTTGGCGAAGTGCCGGTCCATGCGCAGGGAGAGCGTCTCGAGCCCCTGCAGGAAGAGGAACGAGTTGAACGGGGTGACGGCCGTGCCGAGGTCGCGCAACATCTGGACGCGCGCCTTGATGATGTACGCGCCCTTGCCGAGCGCCGGCCAGTACGCGAGGCCGTGGTAGCTCGGGTCCGGCTCGGTGAAGTTGCGGAAGCGGCCGGACGCCCCGAAGTCGAAGGTGCCACCGTCGATGATGGCGCCGCCGATCGACGTGCCGTGGCCGCCGATGAACTTGGTGAGCGAGTGCACCACCACGTCGGCCCCCCACTCGAGCGGGCGGATGAGGTAGGGCGTCGGCACCGTGTTGTCCACGATGAGCGGCACTCCTGCCTCGTGGGCGACGCGCGCGACGCCCTCGATGTCGAGCACGTTGTTGCGGGGATTTGCGAGGACCTCGCCGTAGAAGGCCCGCGTCGTGGGCCGCACCGCGCGGCGCCACTGGTCGAGGTCGTCGGGGTCGTCGACGAAGGTCACCTCGATGCCCATCTTGGGCAGCGTGTAGTGGAACAGGTTGTACGTCCCGCCGTAGAGGCTGGGCGACGACACGACGTGGTCGCCCGCCTCGGCGAGGGTGAGGATGGCGAGCAGCTCCGCCGACTGGCCGCTCGACACGGCCAGCGCGCCGGGCAGACCGACCGCGGTCGTCACGCCGCCCTCGAGCGACGAGAGGCGCGCCTCGAGCACCCCTTGCGTGGGGTTCATGATGCGCGTGTAGATGTTGCCGATCTCCGCGAGCGCGAAGAGGTTGGCCGCGTGCTGGCTGTCGCGGAACTCGTACGACGTCGTCTGGTAGATCGGCAC
The DNA here is from genome assembly GCA_041158045.1 of Actinomycetota bacterium. Taxonomy (GTDB): domain Bacteria; phylum Actinomycetota; class Acidimicrobiia; order Acidimicrobiales; family Ilumatobacteraceae; genus CAXRBC01. The sequence goes on from JBEBCD010000020.1 coordinate 20,874, forward strand.
GGCGCGCGCGCCGGTCGCCGAGTCGGGCTCCTGGCCCGCGTGGATCTGCCTGGTCTCGAATCCCCATTGGTTGGTCATGGGCGCGACGCTACCCGCCAATACCCGACCAAACAACTCGGCTTTTGGGCCGCCCCGTGCGGGGTCAGCCGCCGGAGACCTCCGCGACCTTCTGCTTGCCCTTCGAGATCCAGGGCATCATCGCGCGCAGCTGGGCCCCCACCTTCTCGATCGGGTGGTTGCGGCCGGCGGTGCGCAGCTCCGAGAAGCGGGTGCGGCCGCCGTCGCTCTCGGCGATCCACTCGTCGGCGAACTTGCCGGAGCGGATCTCCTCGAGGATCGCCTTCATGCGCCGCTTGGTGTCGGCGTCCACGATGCGCGGACCGCGCGTGAGGTCGCCGTACTCGGCGGTGTCGGAGATCGAGTAGCGCATGCCCGCGATCCCCTCCTCGTACATGAGGTCGACGATGAGCTTCACCTCGTGGAGGCACTCGAAGTACGCCATCTCCGGGGCGTAGCCCGCCTCGACGAGCGTCTCGAAGCCGGCCTGCACGAGCGACGTGAGACCGCCGCACAAGACGACCTGCTCGCCGAAGAGATCGGTCTCCGTCTCCTCCGGGAACGTCGTCTCGATCACCCCGGCCCGCGCGCCGCCGATCGCCCGCGCGTACGAGAGGGCGAGCGCCTTGGCGCCGCCCGTGGCGTCCTGCGCCACCGCGATGAGCGCGGGCACGCCGCCGCCCTCCGCGTAGGTGCGGCGCACGAGGTGGCCCGGCCCCTTGGGGGCGATCATGATCACGTCCACGCCCTTGGGCGGCGCGATCCGCTCGAAGCGGATGTTGAAGCCGTGGGCGAACGCCAGCGCCTTGCCGTCCGTGAGGTGCGGGCGGATCGACTCGTCGTAGATCCGCTTCTGCTCCGTGTCGGGGGCCAGCAGCATGATCACGTCGGCCCACTTGGCCGCGTCGGCGATCGACATGACGCGCAGCCCGGCCGCCTCGGCCTTGGCGCGCGAGGACGAGCCCTCGCGCAGGCCGACGACGACCTCGACGCCCGAGTCCTTGAGGTTGAGCGCGTGGGCGTGGCCCTGGCTGCCGTAGCCGACGATCGCGACCTTCTTGCGGGCGATGATCGACGCGTCGGCGTCCTTGTCGTAGTACACGTTGGCGGGCATCAGCTGGCCTTTCCCTTCTTGGTGGTCGTGGACGATCCGCCGCCGGGCACGGCGCGCACGCGGGCGGCCCGGTCGAGGCGCGGCAGGGCGATGCGGCCGGTGCGCTGCGACTCGACGATCCCGTACTGGCCGAGCAGGGCCATGAAGTCGTCGATCTTCGAGGGGCTCCCGTCGAGGCTCACGGTCAGCGCCTCGGCGCCGACTCCGACGATGGTGCCCTCGAAGATGTTGGTGAGCTCCACCACCTGTCCGCGCTGCTCGGGGGTGGCGCGCACGGTGGCCATCAGCAGCTCGCGCTCGACCGAGTGGCGCGGGTCCAGCTCGCCGATGCGCACGACGTCCACCAGCTTGAACAGCTGCTTGACGATCTGCTCGAGCGGCGCCGACTCCACGTCCACCACGATCGTGATGCGGGAGTACTCGTCCTGCTCCGTCGGCGCGACGGCGAGCGAGAAGATGTTGTAGCCGCGGCGCGCGAACAGGTTGGCCACGCGGGCGAGGACGCCCGGGCGGTTCTGCACCAGCACCGACAGCACGTGGTGCTGCGCGGCATGGCCGAAGGGGTTGACCGTCGTCATCGCGCGCCTACCGCAGGTACTCGCGACGGTCGCTCTGGCCCGGCGGCAGGAGGATGTCGTCGTTGCTCTGGCCGGCGGGGACCATCGGGAACACTTTCTCGTCGGCGTCGACCCGGAACTCGACGACCACCGGCTTGTCGTTGATCGAGTTGGCCTTGTCGATCGCCGACTCGACCTCCTCCGGCGCCTCGACGCGGATGCCGACGCACCCCATCGCCTCGGCCCAGCGCACGTAGTCGGGCACGACGTGGCCGAGGTGCACCTCGCTGTAGCGCTCGCCGTAGAACATCTCCTGCCACTGACGCACCATGCCGAGGTACGCGTTGTTGAGGATCCCGACCTTCACCGGGATGCGCTCGATCGACGCGGTGACGAGCTCCTGCGCGGTCATCTGGAAGCAGCCGTCGCCGTCGATCGCCCAGACGGTGCGGTCCGGACGACCGACCTTCGCGCCGATCGCCGCCGGCACCGAGAAGCCCATCGTGCCGAGGCCGCCCGAGTTGACCCACGTGTACGGCTCGTTGAAGCGCCAGTACTGGCTCGCCCACATCTGGTGCTGGCCGACGCCCGACACGACGATCGTGCCCTCGGGCGACGCGTCGCGCAGGCGCTCCAGGCAGTACTGCGGCTTGAGGTGCGCACCCGGGGCGCTCGGCTCGTACGCGAGGGGGAACTGCTCGCGCCAGCCGCTGACGCGGCTGCGCCACGGGCCGACGTCGGCCTGGCGTTCGCCGGACTCGAGCAGCGCGCGCACCGCCTTGACCAGCTCCTCCGTCACGAGGCGACAGTCGCCGACGATCGGGACGTCCGGGGTGCGGACCTTGCCCTGCTCGGCCGGGTCGATGTCGACGTGGATGATCTTGGCCTCGGGGGCGAAGGCCGCGACCTTGCCCGTCACGCGGTCGTCGAACCGGGCGCCGAGGGCGATGAGGAGGTCCGACTTCTGCATCGCGGTCACGGCCGTGGCCGTGCCGTGCATGCCCGGCATGCCGAGGCACAGCGGGTGGTCGTCGGGGAAGGCGCCTCGCGCCATGAGCGTGGTCACGACCGGGATCTGCGTCAGCTCGGCGAGCTCCCGCAGCACCTCGGCCGCGCGCGCCTTGAGCACGCCGCCGCCCACGTAGAGCACGGGGCGCTCGGCGGCGAGGATGAGGCGGGCCGCCTCCTTGATCATCTTGGGGTGGCCCTTCACGTTGGGCCGGTAGCCGGGGAGGCTGTCGAGCACCTCGTCGTCGGTCGGCCAGTGCCACGTCATCTGGTTCTGCAGCACGTCCTTCGGGACGTCGACGAGCACCGGACCGGGGCGGCCCGTCGTGGCGAGGTGGAAGGCCTGGCGGATCGCGAGCGGCAAGTCGTCGGCCGACATGACGAGCTCGTTGTGCTTGGTGATGCTGCGGGTGATGCCGACGGTGTCGCACTCCTGGAAGGCGTCGGTGCCGATCGCCGAGGTCGGCACCTGGCCGGTGATCGCGACCATCGGGACCGAGTCCATGTAGGCGTCGCAGAGCGGGGTCACGAGGTTGGTCGCCGCCGGGCCGCTCGTCACCATCGCGACGCCGGGCCGGCCCGTGACGTGCGCGTAGCCCTCGGCCATGTGGCCGGCGCCCTGCTCGTGGCGCACGAGCACGTGGCGGATGGGCGACTCGAGGAGCGGGTCGTAGGCGGGCAGGATGCAGCCGCCCGGGAGTCCGAACATCACGTCCACGTGCTCGTGCTCGAGCGCGCGGATCAGGGCCTGGGCTCCGGTGATCTTCTGGTTGCTCTTCATGGTGTGGCTCCGGTCGGTGGGGAACAAAAAAACCACCCTTTCGGGTGGTTTTCGGGCGCGAGCGTCGTGGAGACGCGCGCGCCTAGGAGATGACTACGAGTCGTGCGTCGGCGAGTGCCAGCGACGGGGTTGGGCCGTTCGTCATCCCCGTCAGTCTGTCAGCGGGCCAGTCGGTTCACAACCGGTCCGCGGCGCCGTCCCGGGCTCGGCACCACCGTGGGCCGCCGCGGCGCGGCACGCTGCGGCTCGACCCGCGCGCCCGACGCGACCCGCCGCTGCGACGACCGCGGGGCGACCCGCGACGGCGCGACGGGCGACGCC
>JBEBCD010000021.1:0-18700 GCA_041158045.1 Actinomycetota bacterium
CCGGGCTGGACGCGGCCGTCGGTGGGGCGATGGCAGCGCTTGTACTTGCGTCCGCTCCCGCACCAGCAGGGCTCGCTCGCCGCGGGCAGGACCGCGGGACGCGTGGGGCTCGTGCGCACGGCATCAGGCTATGCGCGCCCCGCCACCCGCCCACACGCGTGTAATTCGCCGCTCGGTGCGGCACGGCGCGCGCCCGTCTGGTGTGCTCCTCGCCGCACACATAGCCACCGGGTCGTCATGGCCCACGGGGCGAACGAGAGGATCACCATGGCGGAGCGAACCGCAGTCGACAATCTTGCGACGTCTCGCATCCGCGTGGTGGAGGATCTTGGGCCTCTCCACGAGGAGGATGCGGCGTCGCGCACGCGCCCACGCGCGACCGAGCTCGGGATCGGGCTCGCGCTCGTGCTCGGGGGCGCGCTCCTGGCGCTGATGGCGCACCGCGCCGCGACCGACGAGGTCGTGGTGGCGGGTGCGGCGCGCGATCTCGCACGCGGGAACCTCGTCGTCGCCGCCGACCTGCGCGCGATCGAGGTGCCCGCGGAGATCGCGGGCGCCTTCGTCCTGGCGGAGGAGGCGCGCACGCTCGTGGGCCTTCGTGCCGTGGCGGACGTGGCCGGTGGCGCGCCGCTGCAGCGATCGCAGTTCGCCGCCGAGCCGCCGCTCGGTGCGGAGGAGGCGCTGGTCGGGGTGCGCGTGCGGCTCGGCCATTACCCCGAGGGGCTCGCGCGTGGGGACGCGGTGCGGGTCGTCACCGTGCCGCCGCCGGGCGCGACCGGGGTCGCGGCGCCGACGCTCGTGGAGTCCGTCGTGACGGTGTGGGCGGTCACGCCGCCCGACGAGTTCGGCGACGACGCCCTCGTCACGCTGCGCGGTCCGCTCTCACTGGCGGGTGCGGTGGCGGGCGCGGAGCAGGTGCGGCTCGCGGCGGTCGCGCCGTGATCGCGGCGGTGGCGGCCCGCGTGGGCGACATGCTCGCCGACGAGCGGCTGGATCGTCGCGGCCGGGACCTCGAGGACCTCGACGCGGCGGGCGAGCGCGACTTCGCCCGTCGGTGCGCGCGCGTCGAGCTCGGTGACGCGGCGAGCGACGCGGAGGTCGAGGCCGTGGTGGCGCGCGTGCTCGGACTCGGGCGCCTCCAGCCGCTGCTCGAGGACCCGGAGGTGAACGACGTGCACGTCCGCGGCGCCGAGCCCGTCTGGGTCAAGCTCCGCGACGGGCGGCGCGAACGCCGCCCACCCGTGGTCGACCACGACGACGAGCTCGTCGAGCTGGTGCGCCGCGCCGCGACGCGGATGGGACGCCACGAGCGCCGCTTCGACGCCGGCAGCCCGGAGCTCAACATGCAGCTCCCCGACGGCTCGCGCCTCTTCGCCGTCATGGACGTCTCGGCGCGGCCGAGCCTCGTCGTGCGGCGCCATCGCTTCGACCTCTCGTCGCTCTCCGAGCTCGAGGACCGCGGCCTGATGGGACGCGGAGCACGGCGGCTCCTCGCCGCGGCGGTGCGCGCGCGGCGCAACGTGGTCATCGCGGGCGGCACCGGCTCGGGCAAGACGACGCTGCTGCGCGCGCTCCTCAACGAGGTGCCCGGCGAGGAGCGCATCGTCACGATCGAGGATGCGTACGAGCTCGGGCTCGAGCACTTCGCCGATCGGCACCCCGACCACGACGCGCTGCAGTCGCGCCCGCCCAACGTCGAGGGCCGCGGCGAGATCACGCTCGCCGAACTCACGCGCATGGCGCTGCGCATGGACCCGGACCGCGTGATCGTCGGCGAGGTGCGCGGCGCCGAGGCGTTCCCGATGTTGCTCGCGATGAGCCAGGGCAACGACGGCTCGATGTGCACGATGCACGCCGATTCGACCCGCTCGGTGTTCCCCAAGCTCGCGGCGTACGTCGCGATGGCCTCCACCGGCCTGCCCGTCGAGACGACCAACCTCCTCATCGCGAGCGCCGTCCACCTCGTCGTCTACGTCGGCATCCGCGACGGACGCCGCCGCATCGCCTCGATCCGCGAGGTCGTCGACGCCGACGGCGCGCAGATCGTGTCCAACGAGGTGTACGCCCTCGACCGCGACGGCGTCCTGCGCCCGGCGTACCCGCTGCGCGAGGAGACGCGACGGCTCCTCGCCGACCATGGCTACGACGCGCGCGACGAGGCGGGACGAGTCGCGTGAGCACCGTGATCGTCGCGCTCGCGGGCGCCGCCTGCGGCCTCGGCGTCCTGCGCCTGCGTGCCGCGTACGCCGCGTCGCCGATCGATGCGGGTCATGCGCGCCGCGTCGCCGCGGCGCGCCTCCGTGCGCTCGACCGCGCGCACGCCCTCAGGATCGCCGCCTCGCTCGGTGCCGGGGTCGCGGCGCTCGCCGTCCTCGGGTGGCCCGTCGTCTCGCTCGGCGTCGCGGTGGCGACGTGGGCCGGTGCGGGGCTCATGGGTGCCGGAGCGGGTGGCGTGCGGCGCGACGAGCGGGCGCTCGTGGAGGCGATCGCGCAGTGGACCGAGCAACTACGCGACACGATCGCGGGCAGCCACGGCCTCGAGCAGGCGATCGTCGCGACGGCGGCCCACGCACCCGCGCCGCTCGCGGCGCCGGTGCGGCGGCTCGCCGCGGGCGTGGCGTATGGCCGGCTCGGCGCGGGGCTGCGGCGGCTCGCCGACGAGGTCGCCCATCCGACGATGGACTTCGTGTGCGCGGCGCTGCTCGCGGCGTCGGAGCACCGGGCGCGCGAGCTCGGGGCGCTGCTCGGCCGGCTCGCGGACTGCGCGCGCGACGAGGGCCGGATGCGCACCCGCGTCTGGGTGGGGCGGGCGCGGACGCGCTCCGCGGTGCGGATCATCTCGGGGGTCGTGGCGGCCTTCGTGCTCGGTCTGCTCGCCTTCCATCGCGACTATCTCGCCGTCTACGCGACGTGGGGCGGTCAGCTGATCCTGTGCGGGATCCTCGCGGCCTTCGTCGGCGCACTCGTCGCGCTCGACCGGATGTCGCACATCGACGTGCCCGACCGATTCGTCCGCCGCCGCGCCGGTGCGGTGCCGACGTGAGGCGCGAGGCGTGAGGAGCGTGGCGTGATCGCCGTCGGCGGCGCCCTCGCGGGTCTCGGTCTTGCCGCGCTCCTGCGCCGCGGATGGCTGGCCCCGATCGCGGGCGAGCTCGTCGCGGGCCGGCGACGGTCGCTCGCGGCGGTGCGGGCGCGCGCCGCGGTGCGGCACCGGCACGACCTCGCGTTGCTCGGGGTGGCGGCAGAGGTCCAGGCGGCGCGCGCCATCTCGTGGGCGCTCGCCGGCGCCGGGGTGGGCGGTGTCGTCGCGCTCGGGGTGCTCGCCACGGCGGGATCAACGGCACTCGCGGCGGCCGTCGTCGCGGTCGGTGCAGCCGGGGGATCACTCGCGCCCGGGGCGCGCCTGCGGGCCGCCGCGGCGCGCCGTCGGCGCGACGTGCTGCACGCGTTCTCGAGCTACCTCGATCTCGTGCAGGTGCTCCTCGCGGGCGGTGCCGGCGTGGAGACGGCACTGGTGGCCGCCGCCGAGGCCGGCGATGGCTGGGCGTTCGAGCGGCTCCGGGAGTCGGTGGTGCGCGCGCGGAGCGCGCGTCGGTCGATCTGGGACGAGCTGGCGCGCTTCGGGGCGCGCGTCGGCATCCCGCAGATCGAGGAGGTCGCCGGCAGCGTGCGCCTCGCGGGCGAGCACGGTGCCCGCGTGCGGCTGTCGCTCGCCGCCCGCGCCGACTCGCTGCGCCAACGCCAGATGGGCGAGCTCGAGGCCGCCGCACAGTCCGCGACGGAGCGCATGGGGGTGCCGATGGTCGGCTTGTTCCTCGCCTTCATCGTCCTCGTCGGCTACCCGGCGGTCGCGCTCGTCCTCGACGGGCTCTAGGCGGACGCACCGTTTGGACCGATCCCCCACCATCATCACCATGAAAGGACAGGCAACATGCACATGCGACCACACTGGGAGTACTACGCGACGCGGTTCCTCGCGTCGCGCGAGCACGACGCCGAGCGCGGGGAGGTGAGCGCGACGACCGTCGTCATGGCGGCAGCCCTCATCGCCCTCGCCATCGCGATCGGCGCCACGATCACGACGCGGGTCCGGGAGAAGGCCAACTCCCTCGACCTCGGCTGAGCCGATGCCGCGACGCACCGACGGGGTGGACGTGCGCGCGGTGGGGGCGGCACGCCGGGCCGACCGGGGCGAGACGAGCATCGAGACGGTGCTCGCGATCCCCGTCGTGTTCGGCGTGCTGCTCCTCGGCATCCATGCGTCGCTCTGGTACCACGGCGCCCACGTCGCGACGGCCGTCGCCGCCCACGGGGCCGCCGCGGGTGCACGCCACGGGGGCGGACGGGCCGCGGCGATCGAGGTCGCGGTGCGCGCGGCCGCCGGGCTCTCGGCGCGCGTCGCGGGGACGCCGTCGGCGGTCGTCGAGGGGGACGACATGGTCGTCACGGTGCGCGTCACCGTCCCGCGGCTCACCCCGCTGCTCCCCGCGGAGGTGACGCGGGGCGCGCGGGAGCCGCTCGAACGGTTCGTCCCCGAGCCGGATCGATGACGCCCGCGGTCGCCGATCCCGGCTCGGTCACCGTCGAGACGCTGCTGCTCGCGCCGGTGCTGGTCGTGCTCACGCTGTTCGCCGTCTTCGCGGGGCGCGCGGGGGAGACGCTCGCCCAGGTCCGCCATGCCGCGGACCAGGCTGCGCGCTCGGGCGTCGTCGTGCGCGCGGCGGCGCGTCACGAGGCGGCCCGGGAGGCGGCGCTCGCCGCACTCGCGGCGTCGGGGCGCGGCTGCCGCTCCGCCTCGGTCGACGTCGACCTCCTCCGCGAGGGTGACGTCGAGGTGCTCGCGGTGCGCGTCGCGTGCGAGGTCGAGCGCCGCGGGCTCGACCTCCTCGCGCCGTCGCCGCGCGTCATCGTGGCGGAGTCGCGGGAGGTCGTCGATCGCTGGAGGGCGGAGGAGTGACGGCCTTCGTCGTCGGCATCGTCGCGACCCTCGCGTGCTGCGCCGGTCTCGCCGTCGACGGCGGGCGCCTGCTCGCAGCCACGCTCGAAGCCGCCGACCACGCGGAAAATGCCGGCCGCCGCGCCGCCCAGGAGCTCACCGACCTGCGCTCCGGCGACCCCGTCGTCGATCCCCGCGCGGCGGCCGGGGTCGTCGCGCGCTACCTCGCCGCGGTGGGTCTCGACGGATCCGTCGCGGTCGACGGACGCACGGTGGCGGTGACGGTGCGTCGCCCGGTGGGGATGACGCTGCTCGGGCTCGCGGGGGTCGACGACCGTGTCGTCGAGGTGACCCGCGTCGTCACGGCGCGGGACGAGTGACGATGCACGCGACGCCCCGCCGGAGGATCGCCCGGGCGATCCGCGCGATCGCCGGCCTCGCCGCGTGGCTCGCGCTCCCGCTCGTCGGCCGGCGCGGCCTCGCGGTGGTCGACGTCCCGAGGGACGTGCTCGATCCGATGGTGCCGCTCACCGTGCGCGCCGTGGCGACGGGGGCCGCGGCGCTGCTCGCGTGCTGGGCGTGTGCGACGGTACTGCTCGTGTTCGGGCCGCTCGCGCGGCGCACGGTCCTCCGCGGTCGCCGCGCCGACGTCCGCTGCGGCGGGGCGCGCACGCCGGCGGACTCCGGCTCCGGCCGCGTCTGGGCGGCGCGGACGTGGCTCGCGACGGCGATCCTCGGGGCGGGTCTGCTCGCGACGCGCACCCCGGCCGTGGCCGCGCCCGCCGTCGCGTCGGCTTCGACGGCGCCGGCTTTGGCGTGGGGCACCGCCCCGACTCTCGACGCGCGCTCGCCACGCCCCGTCGCGTCGGATGCCGCGTCGATCCTCGCGTGCGGGATCGTCGCGTCGGCGGTCCTCGCGCAGGTGCACCGTGCCCGTCTTGCGGGTGCGTCGGCGCTACTCCCGGCGCAGCCCGTCGTCCCCGCCGTCGGAGGCGACCCCTCGCGCGTCGAGCGTGCGATGCGACGCCATGTCGTGTCCCGGCGCCCCGAGCACGCCCCGACGACGCGCGACCCGTGGTCGGCCGTCCCGGTGGGTCGGGCCGATGCCGGGCTGGTCGCCGTCGACCTCTCGCGGGGCGGTGGGTTCGCGGTCGTCGCGCCCGATCCGGTCGAGCGCCGCGAGGTCGCCGCCGCGCTGGTGACCGCGTTGGCAGGGACCTGTGGCTTCACCTGCGACGTCACCGCATCCGATGCCCGCGCTGCGGCGATCCCCAGCCTCGTCCCGATCACCCTCGAGTCGGCCGGTGCTGCGCTGGGCGACGCGTCCGCGGTGCGAGTCCGACGGCGCACGGACGGGTTCGTCCTCACGATCCACCTCGGGGTTCGTCTCCCCGACTCGACGCGCGCGCTCGTCCGCGTCGCCGCGACATGGTGCCTCGAGCCGGGCGGCACGACGTTGCAGCCGTTCCGCCTGACCGCCGCCGACGCCTCGGGTGTGGCGCAGCTCGCCACGACGTCGGCGCCGCGTCCCGGTCGTCGGGCCTGGACGCCCCCCGACGACTGGTGCGTGGTGGTGCGCACGATGGGGCCGGTGACCGTCGAGCGGTCGTCGGGGGAGGAGATTCCGTTCGCCCGGCCGAAGTCGATCGAGCTCCTCGCGTGGCTCACCCACCATCGCGAGCGGCCGACTCGCGTCGCGGCCCGTACCGCGCTCTGGTCCGCCGAGGTGAGCGACGCGACGATGACCAACGTCGTCTCCGATGCGCGCCGCTCGCTCGCGCGGGCGCTCGACCTCGTCCCCGTCGACTGGATCGCACGGACCTACACCGAGCGCCTCGAGGTGGACCGACGCATCGTCAGCGACGTCGACCTCCTGGAGGCGGCATACCGAGCGACGACGACCGACGACTCGCCCGAGGCGATCGCTCGGCTCGACGCAGCGCTCGCGCTGGTGCGCGACCTGCCCTTCGCCGGGTCGGACTACCTGTGGCCGGACGAGGAGGGGCTCACCTCCCACGCGGTACACCTCATCGTGTCGGCGGCGCGCCGCTCGGCGCGGTGGCACCTGGACCGTGACGACCCGGACGCGGTCGTGACGGTGACGGGACACGGCCTGCGTGCGCTGCGCGGTGATGAGGACCTCCTCGCCCTCCGCGCCGCCGCGATGCGTCCCCGCCGCGTGGGCGTCTAGGGAGCGTCAGACCCCAAGCGCCGAGCGGCGGCCGAGGCGGAGCGAGAGGCCCCAGCGGGTGACGCGGAGCATCGACTCCGCGATGATCCGCGAGTTCATCTTGGACGTCCCCCACTTGCGGTCCTCGAACGTGATCGGGATCTCCACGATGCGCCCCGCCCCGCGGTGGACGGCGCGGAAGATACCCTCGGACGTGAACGAGTAGCCCTCGCTCACCGTGCCGAGGATGTCCATGCGGCGCAGCGCCTCGGCGCGGAAGGCGCGGAAGCCCGTCGTCGAGTCCGCGATGGGGAGGCGCAGCATGAACGACGTGTAGCGGTTGCCCCACCGCGACAGCCAGCGGCGGTACCAGGGCCAGTGGACCGTGCTCCCACCCGCCACGTACCGCGAGCCGATCACCACGTCGGCCCCGCCGCGGATCGCGTCGAGGAACCGCGGGATCGCCGCCGGGTCGTGGGAGAAGTCGGCGTCCATCATCATCACGACGTCGGGACCGGTCGCCAGCACGCGAGCCATCGCGTCGCGGTACGCGGTGCCGAGCCCCTGCTTGCCCGGGCGGTGGAGCACGGTGATGCGGCCGAGCTCGGCCGCGACACGGTCGGCGACCGCACCCGTGCCGTCGGGGGAAGCGTCGTCGGCGAGCATCACCTCCACCTCGGGCGCCGCCGCGCGCACTGCGCGCAGGAAGGCCTCGACGTTCTCGACCTCGTTGTACGTCGGGACGATCACCACGACGCGCACCGCGCCGAGGCTACTTGTCGAGCAGCCCCGCGATCCGCAGCGCGTCGGCGACGCTCGCGATCGCCTCGACGCGCAGCCCCGGCGTCGACACCGACGATGCGGCGCCGTGTGGCACGAGCGCCCGCGCGAAGCCGAGGCGCGCCGCCTCGCCGAGCCGTCGCGCGAGGTGACCGACCTGGCGAACCTCGCCCGCGAGCCCGACCTCGCCGACCGCGACGACGTCGCCCGCGACCGCGACGCCCGTCGCCGCCGACGTGAGCGCGAGGCAGAGCCCGAGGTCCGCACCCGGCTCACCGAGGCGCACGCCGCCCGCCACGGAGGCGAACACCTCGTGCTGCGCGAGCGCGACGCCCGCGCGGCGCTCCAGCACCGCGAGCAGCATCGCGAGGCGTCCGCCGTCAACGCCCTGGGCGGAGCGCCGCGGCATCGCCCCCGACGTGGGCGTGGTGAGCGCCTGCACCTCGACGAGGAGGGGGCGCTGGCCCTCGATGGTGGGGACGACGACCGATCCGGGTGCGCCCGCGCGGCGGTCGGCGAGGAAGAGCGAGCTCGCGTCGGGCACGGCGCGCAGGCCCGCCTCGGTCATCTCGAAGAGGCCGAGCTCGCTCGTGGAGCCGAAGCGATGCTTGGCCGCGCGCAGCATGCGCAGCGCATGGTGGCGGTCGCCCTCGAATGCGAGCACGGTGTCGACGACGTGCTCGAGCACCCGCGGTCCGGCGAGCCCACCGTCCTTGGTGACGTGACCGACGATGACGACGGGGATCGCGCGTGCCTTGGCCTCCTGGACGAGGCGGTGGGCGCAGCCGCGGACCTGCGACACGGAACCTGGTGCGGACGAGAGCTCGGGGTCGGCGATGGCCTGCACGCTGTCGACGACGACGAGCTCGGGCTTCACCTCGTCGAGCGCCGCGACGATGCGCGGGAGCGAGAGCTCGGCCACGAGCCACAGGTCGGGCCGCAGGGCACCGAGGCGCGAGGCCCGGAGGCGCACCTGCTGCGCGCTCTCCTCGGCGGTGACGTAGAGCGACCGGCCGGGCCAGGCGTGCAGCAGCTGCAGCAGGAGCGTCGACTTGCCGATACCGGGCTCGCCCCCGAGCAGCGTGACCGACCCGGGCACGAGACCCCCGCCGAGCACGCGGTCGAGCTCCTCGATCCCCGTCGTCGTCGCGGCCGCCTCGAGCGGGTCGACCGCGTCGATCGGCCGGGGCTCGCCGGGCGGCACGAGCGCGATGCCCCGGGCGAGCGACGCCTCGGCCGCCGGCGCGTCGCCCTCGACGTCCTCGACCAGGGAATTCCACGCGCCGCAGGCGGTGCAGCGACCACCCCACTTCGGATGTGCGGCCCCGCAGTCCCCGCAGCGCCAGACGGTGCGGAGGCGGGCCATGGCGCCCGACGCTAGGGCGCCGGTGTGCGTCGGCTGCGTGCCGAGACCGCGCGTCGTGCGATGAGCGCCGCACCGCCCACGAGCCATGCGGCCGCGAGGAGCCAGGCGCCGCGCGACGCCCACCGTGCGACGACCGTGCCGAGCGCCGAGCTGCGGCTGCGGGTCACGAGGTCGACCGCGGAGCCGTCGGTCGGGACGACCCAGCGCAGCGTCGCGCCGGCGCGCTCGCCGCTCGTGCGCTCCACCGTGCCGGGCAGCGTCGCGACGAGCTCCAACCGCAGCGCGCCGGCGGGGTCCACGCCCGCGCGCTCGAGCGGCAGCGCGAGCGGCACCGCGCCGAGCGTCTCGATCGCCTCGGCGTCGGCGAGTGCGGCGAGCCCGCCGTCGAGGTGCAGCGTGCCGTCGAGCGTGTACGTCGCGTCGGTCTCCGAGCCGATCCGCGCGAGCCGCAGGTCGGTGTAGGGACCCGCGGGTCCGCCGAGCTGCGAGAGCAGCGAGGTCGCCTGCTCGGGCGTGTCGAAGTCCTGCCGCAGCGTGAGGCGGAGCCCGCCGTCCACGGTCGGTTCGGGCCCGAGGACGTCCCAGCCCGCCGCGCGAGCGTCGTCGAGCAGGAGCGCGTCGGCGAGGCCGGGCTCGGCGGCGACGACCTCGGGGCTCGCCGTGGCGAGGACGGTCACCGAGCCGGTGCCGTCGTCGCGGACGTCGAGCGTGACGGTGGAGCCGACCTGGCAGGCGGGGAGGACCAGCGCCGCGGCGCAGGCCATCAGGCCGCCGCGCACCGCGCGCCGTGCGCGCGGCATCGACCGCATCGGGTCAGTCCGGGGTGGCGGTGCCGGCGTCGCCCGCACCCGCGAGCTCGACCGTGGCGGGCGGCTGGAAGCCCTCGACGGCGGAGAACGCCATGCGCTGCGTCCCGGGCGCATCGGGGTCGTCCTCGACGCCGACGACGATGATCTCACCGGCGCGGAACTGCTTGTGCAGCAGCTTCTCCGACAGCGGATCCTCGACGAGCCGCTGGAGCGCGCGGCGCAACGGACGCGCGCCGAGTTGCGGGTCGTAGCCGCGGGTGGCGAGCAGCTCCTTGGCGGCCTGCGTGAGCTCGAGGCCGATGCCGAGGCCCTCGAGTTGGCTCACGAGTCGCTTGCTCATGAGGTCCACCATCGCCATGACCTCGTCGCGGGAGAGCTCGTGGAAGACGATGACCTCGTCGATGCGGTTGAGGAACTCGGGCTTGAAGTGCACCTTGAGCGCCTCGTTGACCTTCTCGCGCATGCGGGCATAGGAGAGCGCCTCGTCCTGCTTGCCGAAGCCGACGTTGGCCTTGCGGAGGTCCTGCGTGCCGAGGTTGGACGTCATGATGAGGACCGTGTTGCGGAAGTCGGTGCTGCGGCCCTGCGCGTCGGTGAGGCGGCCCTCCTCGAGGATCTGGAGCAGCGTGTTGAACACGTCGGGGTGCGCCTTCTCGATCTCGTCGAAGAGCACGACGGAGAACGGCTTGCGGCGCACGGCCTCGGTGAGCTGGCCGCCCTCCTCGTAGCCGACGTAGCCCGGGGGCGAGCCGACGAGCCGGCTCACCGTGTGCTTCTCCATGTACTCGCTCATGTCGAGCGCGATGAGGGCGTCCTCGTCGCCGAAGAGGAACTCGGCGAGCGTCTTGGCGAGCTCGGTCTTGCCCACGCCGGTGGGGCCGAGGAAGATGAATGAGCCGCTCGGGCGCTTCGGGTCCTTGAGCCCCGCGCGGGTGCGGCGGATGCTCTGGCTGACCGCCTTGATCGCGTCCTGCTGGCCGATGATGCGCTTGTGGAGCTCGGCCTCCATGTTGAGGAGCTTGGCCGTCTCCTCCTCCGTGAGCTTGTAGACGGGGATGCCGGTCCAGATGCTGAGCACCTCGGCGATGGCCTCCTCGTCGACCTCGTCGAAGAGGTCGGTGCCCGCGGCCTTCATGTCGGCCTGCTTGGCGGAGAGCTCCTCGAGGAGCGCGCGCTCCTGGTCGCGGAGGCGGCCGGCCTCCTCGAAGCGCTGCTCCTCGACCGCCTTCTTCTTGGCGTCCTGGACGTCCTTGATCTTGTTCTCGAGCTCCTTCACGTCGGGCGGCGTCGCCATGCGCTTGATGCGCAGGCGGCTGCCGGCCTCGTCGATGAGGTCGATTGCCTTGTCGGGCAGGTGGCGGTCGGAGATGTAGCGGTCCGCGAGGTTGGCCGCCGAGACGAGCGCCTGGTCGGTGATGGTGACGCGGTGGTGCGACTCGTACTTGTCGCGGATGCCCTTGAGGATCTCGATCGTGTGCGCCACCGACGGCTCGTCGACCTTGACGGGCTGGAAGCGCCGCTCGAGGGCCGAGTCCTTCTCGAAGTGCTTGCGGAACTCGTCGAGGGTGGTCGCGCCGATGGTCTGGAGCTCGCCGCGAGCGAGCATCGGCTTGAGGATCGAGGCGGCGTCGATGGCGCCCTCGGCCGCGCCGGCGCCGACGAGCGTGTGGATCTCGTCGATGAAGAGGATGATGTCGCCCCGGGTGCGGATCTCCTTCAACACCTTCTTGAGGCGCTCCTCGAAGTCGCCGCGGTAGCGGCTGCCGGCGACGAGCGCGCCGAGGTCGAGCGTGTAGAGCTGCTTGCCCGTGAGGGTCTCGGGCACGTCGTTGCGCACGATCTTCTGCGCGAGGCCCTCGACGATCGCGGTCTTGCCGACGCCGGGCTCGCCGATGAGCACGGGGTTGTTCTTGGTGCGGCGCGAGAGGATCTGCATCACGCGCTCCATCTCGCGCTGGCGACCGATGACGGGGTCGAGCTTCTTGTCGCGGGCGAGCTGCGTGAGGTTGCGCCCGAACTGGTCGAGGATCTGGCTGCCGCCCTTCTCCTGGACCGTGTCCTTGGAGCCGCCGACGGTCTCGCCCTCGGACTTGCCCGGGCCCTGGTAGCCGGAGAGCAGCTGGATGACCTGCTGGCGCACGCGGCTCAGGTCGGCGCCGAGCTTCACGAGCACCTGCGCGGCGACGCCCTCGCCCTCACGGATGAGGCCGAGGAGGATGTGCTCGGTGCCGATGTAGTTGTGCCCGAGCTGCAGCGCCTCGCGCAGGGAGAGCTCGAGCACCTTCTTGGCGCGCGGCGTGAAGGGGATGTGGCCCGACGGCGAGGAGCCGCCCTGGCCGATGATCTCCTCCACCTGGGCGCGCACGGCCTCGAGGGAGATGCCGAGGGCCTCGAGGCCCTTGGCGGCGACGCCCTCGCCCTCGTGGATGAGGCCGAGGAGGATGTGCTCGGTCCCGATGTACGAGTGGTTGAGGAGGCGGGCCTCCTCCTGGGCGAGCACGACCACCCTGCGGGCCCGGTCGGTGAAGCGCTCGAACATGTAGCCGCAGTGTATCGGCGTGGTCCCAGCGCGGCCGCGACGCAGCCGCACGGGACGCCGATCCGTCGCGTCGCGCTGCGCTCGTCGCCGCGTGGGAGTCGCGTCGTAGCCTGTGGACATGCCCGTGGGCTCGCCGCTGCTCGCCCTCGCCTCGATGCGCACCGATCGCGAGCGGGTGGAGCGCGCGCTGCGCGACGCGGTGCGCACGCCCGACGCGTATCTCAACGAGATTGCGCTGCACCTCATCGTCGCGGGCGGCAAGCGCCTGCGCCCCGCGCTCGCGATCGTCGGCGCGCAGTCCGTCGACGACGCGCCGGTCTCGGACGACGTGATCCGCGGCGGCATCGCCTGCGAGCTCGTGCACCTCGGCTCGCTGTACCACGACGACGTGATGGACGAGGCGGAGACCCGCCGCGGCGTCGAGACGGTCAACGCCCGCTGGGGCAACCTCCAGGCGATCCTCGCCGGGGACTTCCTGCTCGCCCGCGCCTCCGAGATCGCCGCCTCCCTCGGCACCGAGGTGGCGGGCCTGCTCGCGCGGACCATCGCGCGGCTCTGCGAGGGCCAGATCGAGGAGTTGCGCCACACCTACGACGTGGCGCGTTCGGTGCCGTCGTACCTGCTCAGCATCGAGGGCAAGACGGCGTCGCTCTTCGCCACGGCGGCGCGCATCGGGGCGATCGTCGCCGGCCACGAGCGCGCCCACGTGGAGGCGGTCACCAACTACGGCACCGCCTACGGCATGGTGTTCCAGATCGTCGACGACGTCCTCGACGTGATCGCCACCGACGAGGAGCTCGGCAAGCGCGCCGGACACGACATGGAGGAGGGCGTCTACACCCTGCCCGTGCTGCTCACGCTCGCGCAGGGCGACGGTCCGGCCGACCAGCTGCGCGGCTTGCTCGGTGGGCCGCTCGGCGCCGCCGAGCGCGAGACCGCGCTGCGGATCGTGCGTGCCGGCCTCGGCGTGAAGCACGCCATCGAGACCGCCTGGGACTACGTCGCGCTGGCCGAGGTCGAGTGCGCGAAGTTGCCCGCCACCGACGCCGTCGGCGCGCTGCGCGAGGCGCCGCGGGTGCTGCTCGAGTCGGTCATCCGCTAGCCCGCCTCAGGGCGCGGGCGCCGACGCCGGCGGGGCGTACGAGTACACGGTGACCCCGATGTCGTCGGGCGCGTGCACGACGGTCATCCCCGGGCAGGACGAGTCCATGCGGGACGGGCCGATGAAGTTGACCCGGCCGTCGTCGTTCTGGACCACGACCCAGCGCGGGGCGAGCGCGGGGAGCCGCCGACATCCCAGCTCCCGCATCCCCGCCGAGACGAGCGAGTACTCGAGGGAGTTGGTGGCGAGCCCGTTGCGCAGGCCCGTGAGGAGCTCGACGGTGCCGGCGTACTGGTCGCCGAGGTAGACGGTCTCCTCCAGCGGGAGTGCGTAGCGCGCGAGCGCGATCTCGACGGAGCGCACGACGCGCGTCGCCGACTGGCTCGCGACGGACCACTCCGCGCCGCCGCCGGTCGCCCGCCGCCACTCGGTCGAGGGGCTCGGTGCGATGGTGAGCGCGGCGAGCGGCAGCGCGAGGGCGAGCCCGAGCGGTGCGAGCGAGGGCAGCGCCGCGCGCGGGAGCGTCCGGACCGCCGCCATCCCGCCCGACTCGCGCGCGAGCGCCGCGAGTGCCGCGAGGCAGATCGTGACGGGGATGAAGAAGATCTGCACGTGCGACGGCCACGAGCGACCCGAGTAGTAGGGGGCCGAGAGCAGTCCCCACGCCGCGCCGTACGCCGCGACGACGGCGGCGGCCCGGACCGCGTCGTTGCCGTGCCGCGACCACGCGAGGCGCACGCCGACGACGCCCGCACCGGCGAGCACGCCGAATGCCACGAGCCACGTGCCCTCGCGCGGCATCGGTACGTTCATGTAGCCACCCGAGCCCTGTGCTCGGACCATCGCGCTCCACGTGTCGAGGCTGAACGGCGAGGCCCAGATCGCGAGCGCGGCGAGCACGACGACGAGCGTGGCGACTGCGGCCGTCGCCGCCCGCACGACGTCGCGGCGTGCGAGCAACCCCGCGCGGCGGGCGAGCACGATGGCGAGGACCGCGGCGGCGGCCGTCGGGCCGCCGAACTCGAGGTTGTTCATCGCGGCGAGCGGCACCAGCGCCCCGAGCGCGACCACGGCCGCGGCGCGCCGGCGCGCCGAGCACGCCATCGTCGCCACGAGCGCCGCGGCCACGCAGGCGAACCACGACCGCGAGGGCATGGAGAAGAACGTGGCGGCGAGCGAGTCGGTGACGCGCGACCGCGCCGAACCCTTCATCAGCACGAGCGAGCACGCGCCCAGCACGGCGAGCGGTCGGGCGACGCGCGGGTGGAGGCGACGCACGACGACCACGAGCGCCGCCATCTGGGCGAGCGTGAGGAGCCAGAGCCACGCGAGGACCGCGGTCATCGTCGCCTGTGCACCAAGGCCCCGCGTGAGCGCGATCGGCCAACCGAGGAGCGACGAGTACTGCGCGGCGAAGTCGCCGGACGGCGTGATGCCCGAGCGGGCGAGGAGCATCTCGTTGAAGACGGTCGAAGCGCCGAAGAGGTCGATGATCCCGCCCGAGAACTGGGTCATCGACGGCAGGTAGGTGCCGGCGACCGCCGCCGCGGCGAGCCACGGGATGGCGCGTCCCACCGAGCGGCGCGCGGGCTGTCCGCCCCGCCGCACCGCCACGAGCGCGGCACCGGCGACGAGGACCGCCGCGATCGCGACGCGGGGCCCGAGCCCCGCCCACTGCACGTCATCGTCGACGACCTCCACCCAGGTGCCCACCAGCGTCGCGAGCGTCGCGACCGCGACGCCGACGCCACCGAGCGCGCGGCCCACGCGCGACGCGGGAGTGGGCGCACGACCGGCCGGGACGCACGCCGCGAGCGCGGCCGTCCCGACCAGCACCGCCACCGCGAGCCGATCGCGGGCCTCGAGGCTGGGGAGCCGCGGGAACGCGCGCGCCAGCGGCGTCGCGCGCACGACGGCGTCGCCGACCGCGACCCACGCCCACGTCGCGCCGATCGTCCACGCCATCGCGGCGGCGTAGCTGCGCGCGAGGCGCTCCAACGGGCTCATGTGGTCGGTCGCGCGAGCGCGGCGATCAGCGCAGCTCGTGCACCCGCATGATCAGCTCGCGCGACGCGGGGTCCAGCTGCCGGCCCGCGATGCGCTCGGCGAGGATGATCGCCTGCGAGGTGTCCTCCACGAGGCCGGACCAGCGGATGTACCCGCCCATGATCCCGTGGAGCCGATCGCCGACCTCCTCGCCGTGCACGACCGTCTTGGTGCCCGCGGCGACGAGCCCCGCCACGGTGCGGTAGAAGTCGCGCAACCACGGGTCGATCTCCTCGAGGTCCGCGAGCGGCAGGTGCCGGTACGCGAGCTGCAGCTCGTCGTAGCTGTGGAGATTGTGGGGCGCGGCGCTGATCGACACGACGCAGCCGAACTCCTGCTCGCGCAGCCAGATGATCTCCTCCTGGCGGCGCACCTTGCGGTGGTTGACGCCGAAGCCCCCGGGCCGCTCGCAGATCGCGAGCTTCTCCTTGAGGATCCACGTGAGGTTGCGGGGCTGTATGCCCAGCGCCCACTTGCCCCGCAACTTGTGTGGCACTCAGCGGCCCCCTCGACGCGCCCGCGGACTGCGCGGCGACATCGGAGCGTCAGGGTACCACGGTGCTCAGGGGCGCGTGAGCGGCACGATCGCGAGTCGCTGCGCGCGGCGGCGCACCTCGCGCCCGCCCGCCACGTGGCACGCGGTCGCGCGCCCGTGCGCGACGTCGAGCACGCGGTCCACGGTCGCGAGATCAGGCGGGTACTCCGCGGTGAGCCACCGTCGCACCGCGCGCCGCGCGAGGGGCAATGGCGCGGCGCAGAGCGCCCGCGCGTCGGTCGGGTCCAGTCCCGCGGCGAGCTCGTCCATGAGGGCCTCGTCGTCGCGGGCCAGCTCGGCGTGGCGGGCGAGGAGCGGGGCGGGGTCGCGCCGCGCGACGTCGGCGAGGAGCGGCAGGACCTCGGCGCGGACTCGGTTGCGCTGGTGGCGCGGGTCGCGGTTGGACTCGTCGTCGGCGGTGCGGATGTCGAGCGCGCGGCAGACGGCATGCGTCTCGTCGCGCCGGATCGAGAGGAGCGGGTGGCGGTGGCCGGGTGCCATCGCCGCGGCGCCCGCCGCCCCGGCACCGCGCATGAGGTTGACCAGCACGGTCTCGGCCTGGTCGTCGAGCGTGTGGCCCGTCATGGCGTCGCCGGGCAGGACGGCCCGTCGTGCCTCGCGGGCTCGAGCCTCGAGGTTGGGCCCCGGCTCGATCCGCACGCGGATCTCGACGAAGTCGGCGCCGAGCTCCCGCGCGAGCTCCCGCACGAGGGCACCCTCGTCGCGGGACGCTGGCCGCAGGCCGTGGTCGACGTGGTGCGCCGTCGCGACGAGGCCCGCGCGCGTCGCGAGCACGAGCAGCGCCATGCTGTCGGGCCCGCCCGACACGGCACAGGCGACGCGCGTGCCGGCGACGGGGAAGGTGCAGCGGGGCAGCAGCCCCGCGATCAGCGCGTCGGCGTCGAGCGCCGCGCCGGGCATCGCGCTACTCGGCGCGACGCTGACCGCGGCCGGGGTGCTTGATCCGCTCGACGCGGACGAGATAGCCGCCGACGAGCCCGAGCAGCGCGCCGATGCCGGCGATGAGGAGCCCCGCGCCGAGCCACCAGTGCCAGACGACGGCCTCCGCGAACACGGCGCCCAGCGTAGTCACCGCTCCGGCGCGTTGAGCTGGCGTGGGGACGACTCGATCGCGGCGGGCTCGTCGATCTCCTCGCTCGCGACGCCCAGCTCGCGGAAGCGGCGCAAGGTCACGAGCACGCGGCCCTCGAGCGACGCGACCATCTTGTTGTACGACTCGACCGCCGACTTGAGGCGCGAGCCCGTGTCGTCGACGTGGCCGAGGACGGTCTCCATGCGCTTGTACAACTCGCGGCCGAGCTCGGCGACGTGTTCGGCGTGCTCCGCGATCTGGAAGGCCTGCCATCCCTTCGCGACGGCGAGGAGGAGTGCCAGCAGGTTGACCGGCGACGCGATGAGGACGCGACGGCGCATCGCGTGCTCGAGCAGCGTCGGATCGGCGCGCAGCGCGTCGGCGAGGAACGACTCGCCGGGGATGAACATGATGACGTACTCGGGCGCGCGGTCGAACTGCGCCCAGTACCGCTTGTCCCCGAGGACGTCGGCATGGTCGCGGATCGCGCCGGCGTGGTCGGCGAGGTGGCGGTCGCGGTCTGCCTGGTCGGTCGCCTCCTGGGCCCGCAGGTAGGCGTCGAGTGGCGTCTTGGAGTCGATGACGACGCGGCCGTCGTTGGGCAGGCGCACGACCGCGTCCGGTCGCTGGCGGCGGTCGGCGTCCGAGACCGTCGTCTGCTCGGTGAAGTCGCAGTAGGGGGCCATGCCCGACAGCTCGATCACGTTGCGCAGCTGTTGCTCGCCCCACGCCCCGCGGGCGCTTGTCGACTTGAGCGCTGCCTGGAGCGCCGCGGTCGTCTGCTGCAGTGCGTCGAGGCGGGACCCGAGCGCGGTCGTGTACCCCGCGGCGCTCGAGTAGCTCGTCTGCAGGCTCGCGACCGCGGTGCGCAGCTCCTGCATCTGGGTGGCGACCGGGTCGAGCAGGGTCCGCGCCTCCGACGAGAGCGCGCGGCTGCGCGCCTCGTACGTGCGGTCCATCTGCTCGCTTGCGGCACGCATCGCCTGCTCGGTGGCGGCGCGGACCTGCGCGTCGACCGTGCTGCGGATCGACTCGACGAGCAGTCCCGTGTCGATCGGGGGAGCGGCGGCGGGCGGTGGTGCCGCGGGCGCACCCCGCATGCGGCCGATGAGCACCGCGACCAGCGCGGCGAGCACGACGAGGGCTACGACGATCGCGACGTCCATCGCCTCAGTGTGCCACCGCGGTGTGACATGATGCCCCCATGGCTCATCGGGTCCGCATCACCTACTGCGTCGCTTGAGACTATTCCGACCACGCCGTGCGCGCGGTCTCGGACATCATCCGCAACTACCAGCACGTCATCGAGGACCTGCAACTCGTG
>JBEBCD010000022.1:0-38467 GCA_041158045.1 Actinomycetota bacterium
GAGATCGCGAAGCGCGCCGCCACGCCGACGATCACCGCGAGCGGGAACAACCGCCGCGCGATCGGGTCGACGCGCCGCGTCCAGCGCGGCGGTCGCAGGCCGAGGTCGTCGGCCGTCGTCACGAGGCCGGGGAGGCGGGGGAGTCGGGCGGGAGCAGGTCGGGCTCCGTGCCCGCGCGGAGGCGGCGCAGGTTGTCCCTGTGCTTCACGAACACGAACGCCACCAGCGCCACCAGCACCCCGACCTCCCACGCCGCCGCCCCCGACAGCCACATGCCGACCGGCGTGAGGAACGCGATCGTGAGCGACGCGACCGAGCCCTTGCGCGTCAGCTTGCTCAGCACGAACCACGACGTGCACAGCACCGCGCTCACCGTGAAGTAGAGGACGAACACCCCGCCGCCCGCCGTCGCCACGCCCTTGCCGCCGCGCGTCGAGCGGATCACGGGGAACGTGTGGCCCAGCACCGCCGCGACCAGGCACGCGTACGCGACCCAGCCGCGCCGGCCGCCCGCGTCGCCCCAGCCCGCGATCCACGCGTCGCCCCACCACGCGGCGCCGGTCGCGACCCAGCCGAGCGCGACGCTCGCCGCACCCTTGGCCATGTCGGCCACGAAGACCACGAGGCCCGCGCGCCAGCCGAGGGTGCGGATCACGTTGGACGTCCCCTGGTTGCCCGAGCCGACGCGCGTGATGTCGACGCCGTGTCGTCGCGCGACGAGCGACGCGGACGGGAACGTGCCGAAGACGTACGACGCCGCGAGCACCGCGACGAGGACGCCGAGCTCGGACACCGTCACGTCGACGCCACCTCGACCGAGGGTAGTCGGGCGCGGTCTATCGACAGGCCGGATCGTCGGGCGGCACGATCCCGATGGACGGCACGCTCGGCCGATGGGCGGCGCGCGCGGCGCGCGCGCCGCCAGCCACCACGCGCACGACGTCCGCGCCCGCAGCCGACCGATCCGGCTCGTCCCACGACGCACCGGACGCGTCCGACGCCCCGGTGGTCCCCGTCGCGCCACCCGGGATCGGCGCCTCGCCGCGGAAGGTCGCGAGTGCGCGCCGCATCTCGTCGGAGTCCAGCTCCGGGATGAGTACCGCGAGCTGGCCGATGCGACGCTGCGACGACTCGATCGTCCAGCTCGCCACGCCCGTCGTGTCGAGGTCGCGCATCGCCTGTGCGACGGCGAGCATCTGGCGCGGCGTGAGGCGGTCGTCGGTGATCACGTTGCGCAGCGCGGTGGAGAGCAGGTCGTTGGCGACGCGGAGGCTCGAGCTGCCGCGATCGAGGGCGCGCTGCATCGACCGGCGCAGGAAGTCCTGCTGCCGGCTGATGCGGCCGAGGTCGCCGGTCGGGTCCTGGCGCCACGCGGCCTTGGCCGGGTCGTAGTAGCTGTAACCCGAGCGGGAGCGCACGTACGCGAGCGCCTGGTCGCCGTCGAGCTCGACGCAGCCCGCGGCCGGCACGTTGAGGCCCGTCTTGCGGTCGCGGGTGGCGTACGCGAAGGGCACCTTGACGCCGCCGACCGCGGCGACGATCTCCTTGAACGCGCAGAAGTCGACGTTGACGTAGTGGTCGACGGGGATGCCGAAGTTGTCGGCGATGGTGCGCACGAGACGGGAGGGGTCGGTGCGCTCGAAGGCGGAGTTGATCCGGTTCTTGCGCGTCGTGCCGGCGATGTCGACCCACAGGTCGCGGGGGAACGACAGGATCGCGGCGCGCTCGGCGGCCGGGTCGAGCCGCACCAGCATGATCGTGTCGCTGCGCTCGCCGAGCGCGGTGCGGTCGCCGATGCCGCCCGCGGTCGGGTCGTCGGCGGACGTGCACGCGCCGTTGTCCGATCCCGTGAGCAGGAAGTTGCGGGCGTCGACGCCGCTCGTGTCCAGGTTCCAGTCCGAGCCGGACGGCGCCGCGCCGTCGGCGGGGGCCTCGATCACGCCGCCGTCGAGCGAGACGACCTGTCGGGAGGCGACGCGCCCCGAGACCCAGAGGAGGCCCGTGCCCGCCGCGACGAGGGAGGCGGCGACCAGCAGGTTGAACCACAGGACGAGCCGGTGGGTCAGCGGGCGCGGCCCGCGGGCGCGGGGCGCCGCCCCCGCCGTCGGCGACGCGTCGCTCATGCGAGCGTCACCGTGGCGCGCAGCGCGACGTCGCCGGCGGCGTCGGGCCCCGCGTAGACGAGCTCGCGCACGCCACCGGCGTTGCGCAGGTCGCCGTCGTGCGCGGCGAGGAGCGCGAGGCGGTCGGCGGGGCCGTGCACCTCGCAGCGTGCGACCTCGGCGCGCTGCGAGACCTTGCGCTCCGTCTTGGTGCGACGGATCGCGCCGAGCACCGCGCACGTGGCGTCGAGGAGCGCGACGGCGTCGTCGTCGGCCCGCACCCCCGCGAGGAGCTCGTCGCGGGCGGGCCACTGCGCGCGGTGCACGCTGCCCTCGCGCCACCAGCCCCAGACCTCCTCGGTGACGAACGGGAGCAGCGGCGCGAGGAGGCGGTGCACGGCGCCGAGCGCACGGCGGAGCGCCGCGCGGGCCGACGGCGCGCCGGGGTGCGCGTCGTCGTACGCGCGGCCCTTCACCAGCTCGAGGTAGTCGTCGCAGAACCACCAGAACCACGCCTCGGTGCGCTCGAGCGCACGGGCGTAGTCGAAGTCGGCGAACGCGGCGGTCGCCTCGTCGACGACCGCGGCGAGCCCCGCGAGCATGCCCGCGTCGATCGGGTCGGCGACCGCGTCGTCGCCGGGGGCGGTGCCGAAGCCGAGCACGAACTTGGTGGCGTTGAGCAGCTTGGTCGCGAGCTTGCGCCCGACCTTCATCTGGTCCTCGCTGAACGCGGTGTCGACGCCCGGGCGCGCGCTCGCGGCCCAGTAGCGCACCGCGTCGCTGCCGTACGCGTCGAAGAGCTGCACGGGCGTGACGACGTTGCCCTTGGACTTGGACATCTTCTTGCGGTCCGGGTCGAGGATCCAGCCCGAGAGCGCCGCGTGGCGCCACGGCGCGCGGTCGAACTCGAGGTGCGAGCGCACCATCGTGGCGAACAGCCAGGTGCGGATGATGTCGTGGCCCTGCGGCCGCACGTCCATGGGGAAGATCCGCGCGAAGGCGTCGGGGTCGTCCACCCAGCGCCCCGCGATCTGCGGCGTGAGCGACGAGGTCGCCCACGTGTCCATCACGTCCGGGTCGCCGGCGAAGCCGCCGGGTCGCCCGCGCTGCGCGGCGTCGAAGCCCGGCGGCACGTCGGTGCTCGGGTCGATCGGGAGCGCGGTGGCGTCGGGCACGATCGGCGCGTCGTGGTCGGGCCGGCCCTGCGCGTCGAGGCGGTACCACAGCGGGATCGGCACGCCGAAGTAGCGCTGCCGGCTGATGAGCCAGTCGCCGTTGAGGCCCTCCACCCAGTTGGCATAGCGGTGCACCATGTGCTCGGGGTGCCACGCCATCTCGCCACCGCGCGCGACGAGCGCATCGCGCAGCGGGCGGTCGCGGCCGCCGTTGCGCACGTACCACTGGCGGCTGGTGACGATCTCGAGGGGCCGGTCGCCCTTCTCGTAGAACTTCACGGGGTGCGTGATCGCGCGCGGCTCGCCGAGCAGCTCGCCCGACTCGCGCAGCATCGTGACGATCTCGGCCTGCGCGCGCTTCACCGTGAGGCCGGCGAGGCGCGCCCATCGGGCGAGCGGCTCGGCACCCTCGATGCCGTGCGGCGCGTCGGCCACGATGCGCCCGTCGCGCCCGACGATCGCGCGCAGCTCGAGGCGCAGCTCGCGCCACCAGGTGACGTCGGTGAGGTCGCCGAACGTGCAGCACATCGCGATGCCCGAGCCCTTGTCGGGCTGCGCGAGCGGGTGCGCCACGACCGGCACGCCGACGCCGAAGAGCGGGGTGCGCACCCGGGAGCCGAAGAGCGGGCGGTACCGCTCGTCGTCCGGGTGCGCGACGAGCGCGACGCACGCCGGCACGAGCTCGGGTCGCGTCGTCTCGATCACGACGTCGGGGCCGCCGCCCTCGCGGTGGAACGCGACGGAGTGGTACGCCCCCGGGCGCTCGCGGTCCTCGATCTCGGCCTGCGCGACGGCGGTGCCGAAGTCGACGTCCCAGAGGGTCGGCGCCTCCTGGCTGTAGGCCTCGCCGCGCGCGAGGTTGGCCAGGAAGGCGCGCTGCGACGTGCGGCGCGCGTGCGGGGAGATCGTCGTGTAGAGCAGCGACCAGTCGACGGAGAGCCCGAGGCGGCGGAAGAGGTCCTCGAAGGCCTTCTCGTCCTCGGCGGTGAGCTCGTCGCAGAGCTCGAGGAAGTTGGGTCGCGACACGGGGACCGCGCGGTGGTCCTTGGGCGGGTCGCCGCGGAAGGGCGGGACGAAGCCGGGCACGTACGGCAGCGACGGATCGCAGGAGACGCCGTAGAAGTTCTGCACGCGCCGCTCGGTCGGCAGGCCGTTGTCGTCCCAGCCCATCGGGTAGAAGACCGACTTGCCCCGCATGCGCCAGTACCGCGCGACGGCGTCGGTGTGCGTGTACGAGAAGACGTGACCCATGTGGAGCGAGCCGCTCACGGTCGGCGGGGGCGTGTCGATGGCGAAGGTGCGCTCGCGCGGCGCCGTGCGGTCCCACGCGTAGGTGCGCTCGCGCTCCCAGCGTTCCGAGTGCCGCGCCTCGATCCCGTCGAGCGTCGGCTTCTCGGGCACCGTGCTCATCGGCGCACCACGGTACCCGCGTCGCGCGACGCGGTCGGGCCGCACGATGGATGCCGATCGTAGGCTGATCGCGTGCTGCGCCTCTACGACACGCTCACGCGGGAGGTGAAGCCGCTCGAGATGCGCGAGCCGGGCACGCTCGGCGTCTACCTCTGCGGGCCCACCGTGTACGGCCCGCCGCACCTCGGCCACGGCCGCGCGACCCTCGTCTACGACATCATGCGCCGGTACCTCGAGTCGACGGGCGTGCGCGTGCGACTCGTGTCCAACATCACCGACATCGACGACAAGATCATCGAGCGCGCCGAGCGCGAGGGACGCCCGTGGCGGGAGATCACGGAGCGCTGCGAGCACGTGTGGTTCGACGCCATGGGGCGCCTCGGCGTCGCGCGGCCGAGCGACGTCCCCCACGCGACCGAGTACGTCGGGGAGATGGTCGCGATGATCGGCGAGCTCGAGCGCGCCGGCGCGGCGTACGCGACCGCCGACGGCGTCTACCTCGACGTGGCCCGGGTGCCCGACTACGGCGCGCTCGCACACCAGCGCCTCGAGGACATGGTCGAGGGCGGGGGCGAGCGCGAGGTGCTGGGTGCGGGGGCCAAGCGCCACCCGGCCGACTTCGCGCTCTGGAAGTTTTCCAAGCCCGGCGAGCCCTCGTGGCCGGCCCCGTGGGGCGACGGCCGGCCCGGCTGGCACAGCGAGTGCGTCGTCATGAGCCTGTCGCTCCTCGGCGAGGGCTTCGACCTGCACTGCGGCGGCGCCGACCTGCGCTTCCCCCACCACGAGAACGAGCGGGCGCAGGCGGTGGCGCTCGGGCGGCGCTTCGCGCGCCACTGGATGCACAACGGCTTCGTCGTCGACCCGGAGGGGGAGAAGATGTCGAAGAGCCTCGGCAACGTGACCAACCTGCTCGATCTCCTCGAGCGCCACGACGCCCGCGCCTACCGCATGCTGCTCCTCCAGACGCACTACCGATCGCCGGTGCGCGTCGGGTCGGACAATCTCGAGGCCGCGGCGAAGGCGCTCGCGGGCCTCGACGCCTTCGCCGCCCGCACGGCGGACCTCGGCGGCGGGCCCGACGCGGCGGTCCTCGCCGAATTCCGGGCCCGCATGGACGACGACCTCGACACGCCGCACGCGATGGCCGTCGTCTTCGACGCGGTGCGCCGCGCCAACGCCGCGCTCGACGCGGGCGATCGCGCCGCCGCGGCGTCGCTCGGTGCGGCGGCGCGGGACGCGTGCGCGGCGGTGGGCCTCGGGCTCCGCGGCGTCGCCGAGGTGCCGGACGAGGCGCGTGCGCGGGCCGCGGCGCTCGACGCCGCGCGCGCCGCGCGCGACTTCGCCGCCGCCGACGCGATCCGCGCCGAGCTGCAGGCCGCCGGCTGGCTCGTCGAGACGACGAAGGCCGGCACGACGCTGCGCCGCCCGTGAGCGTCGGCGTCCTGCGCCTCGGCGCCCCCGACCTGTCGGTCGCCACCCTGCTCGGGTGGCTCGCCTCGCCGACGCGCGTCGAGCTGACCGAGCGCGTCGAGCCCGCGCTCGCGGCCGTGCGCGACGACGCGCGTCGCGCGGCGCTCACCCACGCGGCCTACGGCCGCACGACGGGTGTGGGGGCCAACCGGGATCGCGCGGCGGAGGACACCGACGGCGCGCACGGCCTGCGCCTCGTGCGCTCGCACGCCGCGGGGGCAGGCCGCGACCTCGGCGAGGAGGTGGCGCGCGCGACGATGCTGATCCGGGCGCACCAGCTCGCACAGCCGGGCTCGGGCATCGACCCCGCGATTGTGGTGGCGCTCGTGCGGGCGATCAACGACGGCCGGACCCCGGTGTACCGCGAGCACGGCGCGGTCGGCACGGGGGACCTCACGGTGCTCGCGGAGCTCGCACTGTGCCTCGTCGGCGAGCTGCCGTGGCGCGACGGCACGATCTCGCCGTACGGCGTGCGCGTCACGGCGGACGATGCGCTCGCGTTGATGAGCTCGAGCGCGCCCACCCTCGCGGTGGGTGCGATCGGCTGGCGCGCGCTCGACGAGGTGGCCCGCGCGGGCGTGGCGGTCGCGGCGATCGGCGCCTACGCGGTGCGGGCCAATCGGCAGCACGTTTCCGAAGTCGCCACCGGCCTTCGCCCGACGCCGGGCGTCGAGCGCGTCGGCGCCGCGCTACGCGCGGCGCTGGAGGGCGCGCGCTACGCGCACGCCCGCACGCAGGATCCCCTGTCGTGGCGCAGCATCCCGTACGTGCACGGGCCGTTGCTCGATGCGGTCGACGCGCTGCGCGACGAGCTCGGCACCTGCATGTCGCGCGCGGTGGAAAACCCGCGGTACGTCGGCGGCGCGGTCTGGCACCACGCGGCGTTCCATCTCACGGGTCTCGCCCTCGCGGCGGACCGCGCGCGGCTCGCCCTCGCGCAGTGGGGCCACGCGTCGTTCGCGCGCACGACGAGCCTCAACGACCCGGAGATGACGGGTCAGGAACGCTTCCTCGCGCACGGCCCCGCCGGCAGCTCCGGCGTGATGGTGGTCGAGTACGCATCGGCGTCCGCGCTCGCGACCCTCGTGCACCGGGCCGATCCTCTCACGCGTCAGTCGGTGACGATGTCGATCGGGGTCGAGGACCACGCGCCGTGGACGACGCCCGCACTCGCCGCCGTCGGCGAGGCCGCGGCCGCGGCGCGGATCGTGGCGGCGGGCGAGCTCGTCACCGCGGTGCGCGCCGCGCGCCATGCCGCGGCTGCGGAGCCGGGCCCCGTGATCGGCGCGCTGCTCGCGGGCTGCGACGCGCTGCCACACGAGCGCGAGGACCGCCCGCTCGTGTCCGACATGCGGATCGCCGACGGGCTCCTCTCGTCGCTCGCGGGGTGGCTCGGGTAGGTTCGCGCCATGGCCGACTTCTCGCTCACGCTCAACGAGGACCAGCAGCAGATCCAGAAGTGGGTGCACGACTTCGCCGAGACGGTTGTGCGCCCCGTCGCGCACGAGTGGGACGAGCGCGAGGACTTCCCCTGGCCGGTGGTGAAGGAGGCCGCGAAGGTCGGCCTCTACGGCCTCGACTTCATGATGAACGCGCTCGCCGACCCGACCGGGCTCACGCTGCCGGTCGCGATCGAGGAGCTCTTCTGGGGCGACGCGGGCATCGGCATGGCGATCATGGGCTCGGGCCTCGCCGCCGCCGGCATCTCCGGGTCGGGCACGCCCGAGCAGGTGATGGAGTGGGTGCCGCAGTGCTACGGCACCGCCGACGAGGTGCGGCTCGGCGCATTCTGCGTGAGCGAGCCGGACGCAGGCAGCGACGTCTCGAGCCTGCGCACGCGCGCGGTCCACGACGCCGCGACCGACGAGTGGGTGCTCAACGGCACCAAGGCGTGGATCACCAACGGCGGCATCGCCGACGTGCACGTCGTCGTCGCGTCGGTGGACCCCGACCTGCGCGGCCGCGGCCACGCGGCCTTCGTCGTCCCGCCCGGCACGAAGGGCCTCTCGCAGGGCCAGAAGTACCTCAAGCACGGCATCCGCGCGTCGCACACGGCCGAGGTGGTGCTCGACGACGTGCGCGTGCCGGGCCGCTGCCTCCTCGGCGGCAAGGACAAGTTGGACGCCAAGCTCGCGCGGGCCCGCGAGGCCGGCCGCTCCGGCGTGGCGCAGCCGGCCATGAAGACGTTCGAGGCCACGCGCCCGGCCGTCGGCGCGCAGGCGCTCGGCATCGCCCGCGCGGCCTACGAGTACGCGCTCGCGTACGCCAAGGAGCGCAGGGCCTTCGGCAAGCCGATCGTCCAGCACCAGGCGATCGCGTTCAAGCTCGCCAACATGGCGACCGAGATCGACGCCTCGCGCCTGCTCATCTGGCGCGCGGCGTGGCTCGGGCGCAACGGCGGCTACGTCAACGGCGAGGGCTCGATGAGCAAGTACCACGCCTCGGAGACCGCGGTGCGCGTCACCGAGGAGGCGATCCAGATCCTCGGCGGCTACGGCTACACGCGCGAGTACCCGGTCGAGCGCTGGCACCGTGACGCGAAGATTCACACCATCTTCGAGGGCACGAGCGAGATCCAGCAGCTCGTGATCGCCCGCGCGATCTCGGGGATGCGCATCGAGTGACGCGGCGCGCCCCGCGCGGCCTTGGCGCCGTGCGGAGCCCCGACCTAGCGTGAGCGCCATGAGCCTTGCGCAGTCGATGTTCAGCCTCGTCCCGTTCTCCGACACGATCTCGGGCCCCGGCGTCGCGCCGACCCTGCCGCAGTACGTCGCGGCGCGCGGGCGCCGCGCCTTCATCGTCACCGACCAGGGCGTGCGCGGCGCGGGCATCATCGCGCCCCTCGCGGCCGCGCTGGATGCCGCCGGCGTCCCGCACGCGACCTTCGACGGCGTCTCGCCCAACCCGACGGACGTCAACGTGGCGGACGCCCTCCGGGCCCTCCACGCGTTCGGCACGGAGGGCACCGTGATCGTGCTCGTCGGCGGCGGCTCGGTCATGGACTGCGGCAAGTACGTGGCGCTCGCCGCCGCGAACGGCGTGACGACGCTGGACCTCGCCTTCGCCCCCGACCTCGACGCCAACGACCGCATCGACTTCTCGACGCTCATGCCCAAGGCGGCGGCGACGCAGCCGGGCCTGCCGACCATCGCGATCCCGACCACCTCCGGCACCGCGTCGGAGACCAACGGCGGCGGGCTCATCACCGACACGACGACCAACCCCAAGGTGCACCGCAAGCTCACCTTCAACAACCCCTCGATCCGCCCCGTCACCGTGCTGCTCGACCCGATGGTCACGACGGGCATGCCCGCGCGCGGCACGGCGGCCTGCGGCATGGACGTGCTCACCCACGCGATCGAGGCGTACACCTCGACGCAGGCCAACCCGTACGCGGACGCGCTCGCGTTGCACGCGATCCGTCTCACCGCCCGCTGGCTCCCCGCGGCGGTGAAGGACGGCCAGGACCTCGTCGCGCGTGGCTACATGCAGGTCGCGGCGCACCTGGCCGGACGTGCGTTCTCCGCCGGCCCGCTGCTCGGCCTCGTGCACGCGACGGGCCACCCGATCTCGGGCCAGCTCCACCAGGCCCACGGCCAGACGCTCGCGACGATGCTGCCGCACGTGATGCGCTACAACCGCGACGTCGTCGCGGAGCGCTACGCGGACGTGTCGGAGGCGCTCGGGTCCGACCACGATCCCGACGCGGGCATCGCCGCCGTCGAGGCGCTGTCGTCGGGCGTCGGCACCGCGCGCCGCCTCGGCGAGCTCGGCGCGACGAGCGACCACATCTCGACGCTCGCCCAGGACGCGCTGCGCGACCTCATCATCCTCAACACGCCGCGCTACCCGACGCGCAAGGACGTGCACGAGCTCTACGCCGCCGCGATGTAGTCCGGTCGGCGCGCGACGCCGACCCGGCCGCGGGCGCGTCAGCGCTCCGGCAGCGAGTTGCCCCCGTCGACGACGACCAGCTGTCCCGTGACGTAGCCGGCGTCGGGGGACGCGAGGAACGCGACGACCGCCGCCACCTCGTCGGGCGTGCCGCTCCGGCCGACCGGCGTCGCCGTGCCCGCCGCCGACTCGGCCGGGGTCTGCGAGCCCGTCGCGATCCACCCGGGCGCCACGGCGTTGACCGTCACGCCGTCGGCGGCCACCTCGAGGGCGACCGCGCGGGTGAAGCCGACCATCCCCGCCTTGGCCGCGTGGTAGCCGACGTCGCCGGGGAATGCCTGGACCGGTCCGCTCGTGGACGCGACGTTGACGATGCGACCACGGCGGGCCGCGCGCATCGTCGGGAGCGCCGCGCGGGTGACGAGGTAGCAGGTGGTGAGGTTGCGCGCGAGCGCGTCGTCCCACGTCGCCGCGTCGTAGCGCTCGATCGGCGCGTCGACCATGGTGCCGCCGACGGCGACCATCCCCGCGTTGTTGACGCAGACGTCGAGGCGCCCGCCCCAGGCGAGCGTCTCGGTCACCACCCGCGCGGCTGCGGCGCCGTCGGTGAGGTCGGCGACGAGGCCGAGGGCGTCGTGGCCATCGGCGCGCAGCTCGGCGACGCGCTCGTGGATGCGCGGCGTGGTGGAGGCGACCGCCACGGCGTGCCCCGCGCGCGCGAGCGCCCGCGCGATGGCGGCGCCGATGCCGGTCGGGCTGCCCGCCCCGGTGACGAGGGCGACGGGGCGCGCGCTCACGCGGCCCCCCGCCCGAGCGCCGCGCGCGCGAGCGGCGCGATGACCGGCCACGACAGCGCGAGCCCCGGGTGGAGCGAGTAGCCGGCCACCGCGGGGATCGGCACCCAGGCGAGGTCGGACGTCTCGTGGTTGGCCGCGTGCACGCCCGCGTCGTCGGACGCGACGGCGAGCACGGTCACGTAGCGCCAGTCGGCGTCGCCGGGTCCGTGCAGGTCGACGTACTCGCCGGCGGGCCGCAGGGCATGCGTGCGCAGGCCGACCTCCTCGGCCGCCTCCCGGTACGCGGCCTCGCGCCAGTCCTCGTGCGAGTCGCGCGCGCCGCCGGGCAGCGCCCACGTGCCGCCCCCGTGCGTCCACGGCGCGCGCAGCTGCAGCAGCGCGTGCGGCTCCGCGAGGTCGT
Organism: Actinomycetota bacterium; assembly: GCA_041158045.1. GTDB lineage: Bacteria > Actinomycetota > Acidimicrobiia > Acidimicrobiales > Ilumatobacteraceae > CAXRBC01. Next base: position 11,249 of record JBEBCD010000022.1, read on the forward strand.
CGCGCAGCAGCAGCAGTCCGGCGGCACCGTGCAGACCCCAGTGGCGATGGCCGCAGCGGCAGTGGACGAATCCGTTGCCGTCGCGCGCGGTCACGGCATCGCGCCGATCGCGCCCTGCGCCCGCACGTCGCGGCGGCCCCACGCGTCGCCGGCCAGCACGCGCGCCGCGGTGACGAGCGCGAGCATGATCGCCGCCGTCCCCACGAAGGTGACGGTACGCCCGAACGTCTCGTAGGACACGCCCGCGAGCGAGGCGGCGAGCCCGCCCGCGAGCGTCTCCATGCCGCCGAGCAGGCCCTGCGCGCCGGCCTGGCGCTCGAGTGGTGCGCTGCTCGCCGTGGCGACGCCCGCACCCGTGACGGTGAGCCCGTCGTTGACCGTGTGGAGGAGGAACACGAGCATCATCAGCCAGACCGACGGCAGCACGCCGTAGCCGCACATGCACGCCGCGCCGACCAGCATGCCCGTGCCGCCGGCGCGGAACGGCCCGATCCGCTGCACGAATCGGCCGCCGAACGGCCCCATGAAGATCATCGGGACGACGAAGACCGAGATGCCGACGTTGGCCATCCACGCGGGCGAGCCCATGTCGTCCATCACGAGCACCCACAGCGAGTCGAAGATGCCGATCATGAAGAAGAGCGTCACGCCGATGAGCACGCCGCTCGCGACCGCCGGGATGCGCAGCAGGTCGAGCGCGAAGCGCTCGGTCGGCGCGTCGGCCCGCGAGGTCTCGGCCACGCGGGTCGCGGCGATGGCGACCGCGGCGGCCGCCATCAGCCCGCCCGACACGAGGTACGGCGCGGGGATGCCGAACGGCCCGACGAGCACCGTGGAGAGGACGGGGCCCGACGCGAAGCCGGCGACCTCCATCGAGAGGATGAGCCCGAGGTTGCGACCGAGGTTGTCCGGGTCGGTGACGATGATCGCGCGGCGCAGCGCGGGGAGCGCCGTGCCGACGCCGATCCCGGAGAGGATGCGCCCTGCGAGCAGCGCGCCGAGCGTCGTGCCGTAGCCCATAGCGAGGGCGCCGACGACGGCGAGCACGTGCCCGACGAGCATCAGGCGCTTCGCGTGTCCGCGATCGGCGAGGGGCGCGATGAGCAGCTGGGCGGCGAAGGACGTGAAGAACCCGACGGCGACGGTGAGGCCGAGGCCGGTCTCGGAGATCCCGAAGACCTCGCGGTAGTCGTCGAGCATCGTGAACATGACGCCGTAGGTCGACGACTTGATGAACACCGCGAAGTAGAAGATCCACAGGATCCGACGCCGCAGCACCGCGTCAGGCTACGGCGCGCGCGGGGACGGGGCCGTCGCGATCGGCGCGTGCCGCTGCGAGACTGAGCGCGTGACGAGCGGCTCGGGCGACGCGATCGAGGTCGTCAACCCGGCGACGGGACGCGCCTTCGAGCGCGTCGCGCGCGCGAGCGTCGACGACTGCCTCGACGCGGTCCGCGTCGCGCACGGGGCGGCGCCCGCGTGGCGCGCGACGGCCCCGCGCGTGCGCGCCGAGGCACTGCGGCGGGCCTACGAGCTGATGATGGCCGACCACGAGCGGCTCGCACGCCTCATCACGATGGAGAACGGCAAGGTGCTCGCCGACGCGCGCGCCGAGGTCGCGTACGCCGCCGAGTTCTTCCGCTGGTTCGGCGAGGAGGCGGTCCGCATCGACGGCGACTACCGCCGGGCCCCCGGCGGGGCCAACTGGGTGCTCGTGATGCGCCAGCCGGTCGGCGTGTCGCTGCTCGCGACGCCGTGGAACTTCCCCGCCGCGATGGCGACGCGCAAGATCGGGCCCGCGCTGGCCGCCGGCTGCACCGTGGTGGTCAAGCCGGCGAGCGACACCCCGCTCACGACGCTCGCGATCGCCGAGATCCTCGGCCGTGCCGGGGTGCCCGAGGGCGTCGTCTCCGTCGTCGTGCCCCAGCCGCCCGGCGAGGCCGTGCGGGCGATGCTCGAGTCGGGCCTCGTGCGCAAGCTCTCCTTCACCGGCTCGACGCCCGTCGGGGCCGCGCTCCTCGCCCAGGCCGCCCCCCGGATCATCAACTGCAGCATGGAGCTGGGCGGCAATGCCCCCCTCGTCGTGTTCGCCGACGCGGACCTCGACGTCGCGGTCGACGGCGCGATGCTCGCCAAGATGCGCAACGGCGGTGCCGCCTGCACCGCGGCCAACCGCATGTACGTCCACGCCGACGTGCACGACGCGTTCGTCGAGCGGTTCACCGCGCGCATGTCGGCCCTCCGCGTGGGCGACGGCCTCGAGCCGTCGACGACGCTCGGTCCGATGGTGAGCGCCGCGCAGCGCACGCGGATCGCGGGCCTCGTGGAGCGGGCCGTCGAGGGCGGCGCCCGCGTCGCTTGCGGCGGTCGCGTGGCGGCGGGCGACGGCTTCGGCTACGAGGCCACGGTGCTCACGCACGTCGCGCCCGACGCGCCGTGGCTCCGCGAGGAGATCTTCGGCCCCGTCGCGCCGATCGTGCGCTTCGGCGACGGCGACGACGTGGTGCGCTGGTCCAACGACGTGGAGCACGGCCTCGTGTCGTACGTCTTCTCGCGCGACGTGGGCCGCGCGATGCGCGTCGCGGAGTCGCTCGAGACCGGCATGGTGGGGCTCAATCGCGGGCTCGTCTCCGACCCCGCCGCGCCCTTCGGCGGGGTCAAGGCGTCGGGCCTCGGTCGCGAGGGAGCCCACGAGGGCCTGCTCGCGTTCCTCGAGACGAAGTACGTGGCCGGGAACTGGTAGGACGACCGTCGTGAGCCGCGCCTCCGAACGCGTCTGCCGCACGATCCTCGAGCGCGCCGGCGTCGAGGTGGGCGGCACCGCGCGCGACGCGATCCGCGTGCACGACGCGCGCCTGTGGGACCGCGTCGTCGCGCAGCGCCAGCTCGGCCTCGGCGAGGCATACATGGAGGGCTGGTGGGACTGTGACGCGCTCGACGCGATGCTCACCAAGCTCGTCGCGGTCGAGGCCGCCCGGCAGCTCCCCGTGCGCCCCGCGCTCGTCGCGACCGTGGTGCGCGCCACGGTCGTCAACCGCCAGACCAAGGCCCGCGCCGCCGACAATGCGCGCGCCCACTACGACATCGGCAACGACCTCTACGAGCGCATGCTCGACAAGCGCATGGTCTACTCGTGCGCGTACTGGCGCCACGCGGAGGACCTCGACTCCGCGCAGGAGGCCAAGCTCGACCTCATCTGCCGCAAGTTGGCGCTCGAGCCCGGCATGCGCGTGCTCGACGTGGGCTGCGGCTGGGGCGGCCTGCTGCAGTACGCCGCGGAGCACTACGGCATCTCGGGCGTCGGCATCTCGCCGGCCCGCCAGCAGGTGTCGCGGGCGCGCGAACGCTGCGCGGGGTGGCCGATCGAGATCCTCGAGCAGGACTACCGCGACACGGTCGGCACCTTCGACCGCGTCCTGTCGGTCGGGATGATGGAGCACGTCGGGCCGCGCAACCTGCGGACGTTCTTCGACACCTGCGACCGCCTGCTCGCGCCGGGCGGGATGATGCTGCACCACACGATCGGCTCGCTCGTGTCCAAGCTCCACACCGACCCGTTCTTCGACCGTTACATCTTCCCCGGCGGGGTGCTGCCGTCCCTCGCGCAGTTCTCCGAGTCGGCGGAGCCCGACTGGGTGATCGAGGACGTGCACAACTTCGGCCCCGACTACGACCGCACGCTCATGGCCTGGGACGCCAACCTCTCGCGGCACTGGGAGGAGATCCCGCGCTACGACGAGCGCTTCCGCCGGATGTGGCGCTTCTACCTGATGGGGTCGGCCGCCGGCTTCCGCGCGCGCTCGCTGCAGCTCTGGCAGGTCGTCATGCGTCGGCGCGCCGTCGCGCCGCGGTACCAGCGACCCGAATAGCCCACCAGACCATCGGGATCTGCAGGGGCAGTCGGCCCCACGCGACGAGCTGGTCGGCGAGCGGCCGGTCGCGCCAGTCCCAGGCCATGTAGAGGTTGGCCGGGTAGACGAGGACGAAGAGCGCCGCCGCGGCGAGCGCGGCGGCGCGGCGGGTCCGGCGGGGGATCAGCGCCAGCGCGACGGCGACCTCCGCGACCCCCGACGCGTAGGTGTACGCGCGCTCGGACCCGGGCAGCCCCGGCGGGACGATCGCGTCGAAGAACTCGGGCGACGCGAAGTGCCCCACGCCCGCGACGAGGAGTCCGACGCAGAGCACGAGCATGACGCGACAGGATAGGCACCGTCTGCGACACTGACCTGCCGTGACCGAGCGGATCGACACCCGCACGCAGTGGCTGGATCCCGCCCAACTGGAGGCGGTCCGCGGCCAGGTGCCCCTCGTCTACGTCGACGCCGTGCCCGTGCGGGTCGACGACCGAGGCGTCGTCACCCACGTGGGGATGCTCCTGCGCCAGGCCCCCGACGGGTCGATCTCGCGCACGGTGGTGTCGGGTCGCGTGCTGCTCCACGAGCGCGTGCGCGACGCGCTCATGCGGCACCTCGAGAAGGACCTCGGCCCGCTCGCGCTGCCCAAGCTCCCGCCCGAGCCGGCACCGTTCACCGTCGTCGAGTACTTCCCCGACCCGTCCGTGAGCGGCTTCCACGACCCGCGCCAACACGCGGTGAGCCTCGCCTTCGTCGTGCCCGTGGCCGGCGAGTGCCAGCCGACCCAGCAGGCACTGGACCTCGCGTGGTACACGCCCGCGGAGGCCGTGAGCGACGCCGTGCGGCGCGAGATGACGAGCGGCCACGACCGCCTGCTGCGCCTCGCACTCGCCTCGGTGGGGGTGCTGCCCTAGTGCCCGAGGGCGACACGATCTTCCGCACCGCGGCTGCGTTGCGCACCGCGCTGCTCGGCAAGGCGACGACGGCGGTGCGCACGAGCCGCCCGCTGCGACCCATGCCGCGCGCCGGTGCCGTGATCGAGGAGGTGCGCAGCGTCGGCAAGCACCTCGAGATCGTCTGGGACGACGGCGTCGTGCTCCACACGCACATGCGCATGACCGGTGCGTGGCACCTCTACCGGCACGGCGAGCGGTGGCGCAAGGCCGCGTCCCGTGCGCGCGTGGTGCTCGAGGTGGCCGACTGGGTCGCCGTGTGCTTCTCCGCGCCGGTCGTCGAGACGCACCGCGACTTCGACCCGCGGCGGCACCCGATCCTCGGGCGCCTCGGACCCGACCTGTGCCGCGACGACGCCGATCTCGACGAGGCGGCCGCCCGCATGCTCGGCTACGAGGATCCCGACGCGACCGTCGCCGAGGTGCTCCTCGACCAGCGCGTCGCCTGCGGCGTGGGCAACGTGTACCGCTGCGAGGTGCTCTGGGCCTGCGAGCTGCATCCGTGGGCCGCGGTCGGCGCGCTGTCGCGCGACGAGTGCCGCGAGCTCGTGCGCATCGCCGCCGACATGCTGCGGGCCAACCTCGCGGGACCGGGTCGCGTCACCGCGCCGGGCGTCCCCGGCGGTACCGCCGTGTACGGCCGGCACGGTCGGCCCTGCCCGCGGTGCCACGCACTCGTGCGCGTGACGCACCACGGCGAGGCCAACCGCGTCCTCTACTGGTGCGAGGGATGCCAGACGCGCCACTCGGAGCTGCGCGTGCGCGCGCCGCAGACCGCCGACGAGGCGATGGCGCGGCTCGCCGAGGGGGAGCCGGCCCACCCCGCGGAGCGGCGGTGGCTCGCGGACGTGCGCGCGGCGCGCGCTACGTCGTCGCGATCGCGGCGATGACGTCCACCCGCGTGGCGCGCCACGCGGGGTAGACCGCGGCGGCCACGCCGGCGAAGAACGCCACGACGAGGATCCAGGCGGTCGCGACGACGGGCAGGGTGAAGCCCGAGATGCCCGAGTCGCTGAGCGTCGCGACGATGACGACGCCCATGCCGATGCCGAGCACCACGCCGGTCACCGCCCCGAAGAGCGAGGTGATGACGCTCTCCCAACGCACCGCGGTGCGGACCTGCGACTTGGTCATGCCGACGGCCCGCAGCAGGCCGATCTCGCGGCGCCGTTCGAACACCGAGAGCAGGAGCGTGATCACGATGCCGACGATCGCGATGACGATGCTGAGCCCGAGCAGGGCGTAGATGAGCGCGAGGAGCTGGTTGACCGAGTCGGACTGGGCCTCGATGAACTCGTCCTTGGTCTGCAGCGTCCCGATGCCCCGGTCGCTGCTGATCGCCGCGACGGCGGCCTTGGCCGCCTCGGGGGTGGTGCCCTCGGCGACGCGGACGTAGACGAAGTTGTCGAAGACGGGGACGGTCGCACCCTCGAAGAGCGCACGGCTCACCACGTAGTTGGAGAAGACGGACTCGGAGTCGAAGATGCCCTCGACGCGACCGTCCACCGTGCGGCCGTCCTGGGTCGCGACGGGCAGCGGGTCGCCGACGGCGAGGTCCAGCTCGGTGGCCTTGTCCCGGGCGACGAAGACCCCGGTGGGCGAGAGCGACGCCTGGTCCCCCTCGACGACGCCGAGGTCGTAGAGCCCGGCGATCGTCGTCGGGTCGACGACGACGGCGAATCGCGACTCCTCGCCGATGCGCAGCGCGACGAAGCCGACGCCGGTCGCCCGCGCGACCTCGGGCAGCTCCTTGATCTGGTCGGTCACCGACTGGGGGATGCCGCCGAAGCCCTGCGACTCGACCGACAGCGCGAGGTCGCCGCGGAACGCGGCGCCGAAGGTCTCGCGGATCTCCGAGCGGATGCTCGCCGCGAGCGCGGTGAAGGCGGTGACGAGCGCGACGCCGATGAGCACGGGGGAGGCGGTGCGCGCGGTGCGCTTGGGATTGCGCGCCGCGTTCTGCCGCGCCATCGCACCGGTCACGCCGCGCAGGCGTGCGACGGGCCGGCCGAGCGCGAGCGCGACGGGGCGCGAGAGCACGGGGCCGAGCACGAGGATGCCGGCGAAGACGCCGAGGATGCCGAGGCCGAGCACCGCGACGGGCGCGTCGTTGGCGGCGGCGACGAGTCCACCCGCGCCGGCGACGATGATCGCGAGCCCGATCGCCACGCGGCGGCCCGAGCCCCCGACGGTCTCGACGGCGGTGTCGCGCAGCGCCGCGAGCGGCGGTACGCGGCCCGCCCTGCGCGCGGGGAGGACCGCGGAGAGGACCGTCACGACGAGTCCGGTGACGAAGGTGATGACGAACGCGCCGACGCCGATCGCCAGGCCGCGGGACGGGATCTCGAAGCCGGTGGCGGTGAGCACCGCCGCGAGGCCGCGCGACAGGAGGATCCCGAGCCCGAACCCGAGCGCCGACCCGAGGGCCCCGACGACGACGGACTCGGCGAGCAGCATCCCGACGACCTGCCTGCGGTTGGCACCGATGGCCCGCAGGAGCGCGCTCTCGCGCAGGCGCTGCGCCGCCGAGATGGAGAAGACGTTGTAGATGACGAAGGTCCCGATGCCGAGCGCGATGTAGGAGAAGGCGACGAGGAACGTCGTGAAGATCGAGAGCACGTCGCGGATCTGGCCCTGCACCTCCGCCGTGATCTCGGCGCCCGTGAGGGTCTCGAGGCGGGCGTCGCCCGCCAGCGCGGCGTCGATCCGCGTCGCGAGCTCCTCGTCGCCCACCGAGCCGTCGCCCTGGACGAGGATCGCGTCGACGAAGCCCGGCCGGAGGAGGAACTCGGACGCCGTCGGCTGGTCGAAGAGCGCGAAGGTGGCGCCGCCCGGCGACGCGATGTCGCCGTAGTTGGCCACCCCGACGAGGGTGAACTCGCGGGCGCCCGACGCCGCGGTCACGCGCACGCGGTCGCCGACGACGTATCCGCCGGCTTCGGCCGTCGCGCGATCGAGCATCACCTCGGTCGGCCCCGCGGGTAGGCGACCGGACTCGACGTTCCAGAGCCCCGCGACCTCGTCGGTCGCGATCCCGCCGAAGGTCGGCGGGCCGTTGCCCTCGCTGCCGAGGGGCTGGCCGTCCTTGCCGATCACGCGCGCGAAGGCCTGCATGTCGCCGGTCGCCGACGCGACGCCCGGCACCGCGCGCACCACCTCGAGCGCCGAGATCGGCGTCGGGCCGCGCTGCTCGCCGCCGAACGGCGTCTCGACGAACGAGGTGGATCGCACGTACGCGTCGACGTCGCGGAAGACGTCGGCGAAGAGCTCGTCGAACGTCCGGTTGATCGTGTCGCGGAAGATGAAGGTCCCCGACAGGAACGCGGTGCCGAGGATGACCGCGAGCGAGGTCAGCACGAGCCGGCCCCACCGGGCCAGCGCCATGCGCAGCGACAGCCGCAGCACGCGGGGCCGCCCCGTCGACCTAGTCGCCGAGGTGCTTGAGCTGGTCGAGCACCTTCTCCGGCGTCGGCTGGTGCATCTCGCCCGCGATCCGGCCGTCGGCGAGGAAGACGATGCGGTCCGCGTGGCTCGCGGCGACCGCGTCGTGCGTCACCATCACGATCGTCTGGCCGAGGTCGGTGACGGCGCGGCGCATGAAGCGCAGCACCTCCGTGCCCGTGCGGGAGTCGAGGTTGCCCGTCGGCTCGTCGGCGAAGATGATCCGCGGCTGGCTCGCGAGGGCCCGCGCCACCGCGACGCGCTGCTGCTGGCCGCCCGACAGCTCGCTCGGGCGGTGCTCGAGGCGGTCCCGCAGGCCGATCGCGTCGATCACCCGCTCGATCCAGGCCTCGTCCCCCCGCGAGCCGCCGAGCGACAGCGGGAGCACGATGTTCTCCCGGGCGCTCAGGGTGGGGATGAGGTTGAAGGCCTGGAAGACGAATCCCACCTGCTCGCGCCGCAGGCGCGTCAGCGCCGCGTCCCCGAGCGTCGAGAGGTCCACGTCGCCGATCCGCACGCTGCCCGACGTGAGCGAGTCGAGGCCCGCGAGGCAGTGCATGAGGGTCGACTTGCCCGAGCCGCTCGGGCCCATGATGGCGCTGAAGCGCCCCCGCTCGAAGCCGACGGTCACGCCGTCGAGGGCGCGCACCTCGCCCTCGCCGTGACCGTAGACCTTGGTCGCGTCGACGGCGCGCGCCGCGAGCTCGCCCTGGGGGGTGGCGGACATTTTGTTGAGGCTAACGGCGCGCGCCGAGGGTCAGAGCGGCTCGCGGTGGCGCGGCACCTCGGTCGTGTCGTGCCGCGGCGGCAGCACCGGCTCGCCGGTGAGTCGCACGACGTCGATCGGCGCGGGGAAGCCCTTGGGCCGCACCGGCGGGTGCGCCGCCGACGCGATGCCCTCGGGGAGCGTCGCGGTCTGGTCGGCCGGCATGAGCGCCTCGCCGTCCCCGGCCTCGTCGCAGAGTCGGGAGGCGAGGTTGGGCGCCGAGCCGATGTAGTCCTCGCCCTCGAAGAGCATGGTGTCGCCGGTGGCGATGCCGATGCGCAGCCCGAGGGGGGCGCACGCGGTGGCGGCGCGGCGGCGCAGCTCCATGGCGAAGACGACCCCGTCGTCCTGCTCGACGGCCACGGCCATGAAGCCGTCGCCGAGGTACTTGTCGATGCGGACCCCGCGCTCCGACGCGACCGCGCGGGCGACGGCGCGGAAGGCGGCGAGGAGCTTCGTCCCCTTGCGGTCGCCGTGCGACTCGATGTAGTGGGTGAAGCTCGAGAGGTCCACGAACACGAACGTCCGGGGGAACCGCATGGCGTCGTCAGACTACGATTCGCGGTCCCCCGCGATCGGCCGCCCGCTTCGCGACCGTTTGCATCCCCCGCGCGGATCTGGCAGAATGACGCCGCTGTAGTTACAGCGACGAAACGAACCACACTCATCTCCGCGCCCGAGGGCGCGGCATGACCGTGAGAGTCGCCCCCGCGACCCGCAACGGACAACCGGGGAGGGAACTCCAGCAGTGCGAGACCGAGACCGCGAGCACGACGACGCCGCGACGATCATCCCGATCGACGCCGACCGTGCCTGGCAGGACCAGGCCAACTGCCTCGGGGTGGACCCCGACCTCTTCTTCCCCGAGCGGGGTGCCTCGACCCGCGAGGCCAAGGAGGTCTGCCGAGGCTGCGTCGTGCGGGCCGAGTGCCTCGAGTACGCGCTCGCCAACGGCGAGAAGTTCGGGATCTGGGGCGGCCTCTCCGAGCGGGAGCGCCGTCGCCTGCGTCGCCAGCGGGCCCAGGCTCAGCGGCACTCGGCCGCCGGCTGACCCGCCGCGGCGTCGCTCAGTCCGCGCGCTCCCCGCTCTCCGTCCCCGGCGCGGCGCGGTTGCGCTCCGCGAGCCGCCACTCGATCGTCCGGTCCGCACCGAGGTCCAGCTCGGCCCATCGCGCCTTCGGGACCGCCGCGAGGATGCGCGCCGGTAGCAGCCCGACGAGCTCCGCTCGGGCGACCCGTGCCCTCGCCGCCACCGCGTCGTACACGGCCTCGGGCCCGACGCGCGCCGGCGCGATGAGGTTCATGCTCACCTGCTGGTGGGCGCCGCACGGCAGCCCGAGCGTGCGCACGTCGCCGGTGCGTAGCTCGCGGGCGATGCGCCGCGCGTCGGCGAGCGTCGCGCCGTCGAGCCAGACGTTGTAGGCCACGAGCACGTCGCGCGCGCCGGCGCAGATCGCCCCCGCGGTCGGGTGCGGCGCGCGCGGGCCGACGTCGGGCGCGAGGTCGGCGAAGGCGCGCTTGCGGATCTCGGGCAGGTCCCGTTCCGGGCCGTAGAAGAAGGACGGGATGCCGAGCTCGTCGGCGGCCCAGGCGGCGAAGTCGTCGCGGGCCGCGAGGGCGTCGGTCATCGTGGCGCCGTCCAGGGGGACGAAGGGGACGACGTCCACGATCCCGATGCGGGGGTGGACCCCCTCGTGGTCGCGCAGGTCGAAGCGCTCGGTGGTCAGCCGTGCGAGGGCCCGGGGGGCCGCCGTGCCCACCATGGTGAAGACGCTGCGGTGGTGGTCGGCGTCGCTGTGCACGTCGAGGACGTCGCGGCCGATCGCGCGTCGCACGTCGGCGATCGCGTCGAGGCGCCGGCCCTCGCTCACGTTGACCACGCACTCCAGCACCCGTGCAGTCTGGCGCGCCGGGGCGCCCCGCGGTCGGTCGTCGTCCCCGGGGCCGTGGGCGCGACCCGCTGGTAGGGTGCCCACCATGTTCAACGGCCCCGAGATCTGGATCATCATTCTCCTCGTCGTCGTGCTCTTCGGCGGCTCGCGCCTGCCGAAGATCGCGCGCAACCTGGGCCGCGCCCAGGGCGAGCTCAAGCGCGGGCTCGCCGAGGGCAACGCCGCGGCGAACAAGTCGGCCGACGCGCCGGCCGCCGGCGACGACGCCCCCAAGGCCTGACGCCGGTCCCGTCGGGACCGCTCAGACCTCGACGAGTTTGACCTTCTCCCCGAGCACGTCGCCGAGGAGCGCGCGCCGCTCGCCCGCGGCGTAGAGGTTGAGCTCGAGGTCCGCCTTGCGGCGGGCCTCCACCTGCAGCACCACCTGCCCGTCCTCCGGGCGCACCGTCACGCGCTTGACCCGCCCGTCCTGCGTGCGGTCGAGCCCGATCGCGACGCGCAGGATCGCGGCCAGCCGCCGCACGACCTCGCGGTCCGCCGCGGGGAGCGCGGCCCACTCGGGATGGTCCGCCTTGGGCGCGCTCTTGCGGTGGTAGCGGGCGACCTGCGCGATGATCTCGATCTCGCGGTCGGTGAGGCCGACGAGCTCCGAGTTGCGGATCACGTAGTACGAGTGCAGGTGGTGCCGTGCGTGCGACACGAAGACCCCGACGTTGGCGAGCAGGGCCGCCGCCTCCAGCCAGCGCCGCTCCTCGGCGCCGAGCCCGAGCCGTCCGGCCAGGCCGTCGAAGAGCTCGAGGGCGAGCCGAGCCACGTGCCCCGAGTGCTCCGGGTGGTCGTCGCAGCGGGCGGCGAGGCGGCGCACGCTCGCCATCGCGACGTCCCCCGCCACCGGGCCGGCGAGGGCCTCCCGGCGGGCCAGCGTGTCGAGGATGAGGCCCTCCCGCAGGGCGTAGTCCGACACGACGATCCGGTCCACCCCGAAGGCGTCGCAGACGCCCTCGAGGATCGCCGCCCCCGCGAGGATGATGTCGGCCCGCGACGGCTCGAGGTCGAAGCGCTCGCGCCGTGCGCCGACCGTGCCCGCGCGGGCGAGGTCCGCGACGATGTCGCGGACCTCCGTTGCCCCGAACTCGAAGCGGTTGATCGACCGCGGCGGCTCCTCCCGACGCCGCCGCAGCACCAGGCGCGCCACCGTCTCGGCCGTCCCCGACGACACGACGAGGGCGTCGAAGGGCACCTGCACGACCTGGGGGCGGATGGCCGCGAGCACGCTGCGCACGTGGGCGCGGCACGCCGCGAGTGCCGCGGGATGGAGCGACTCGCCGGGGAAGAAGCGGTCGGTGAGGCGGACCGCGCCGAGCTTGAAGCTGCGGGCGAGCACCTCGTCGGCGCCGCGCGCCAGCACGATCTCGGTCGAGCCGCCGCCGATGTCGCAGGTGAGGAACGTGCGGTCGGCCATGCCGGTCGCGGCGAGCACGCCGAGGTGGATGAGCCGCGCCTCCTCGACGCCGGAGATGACCTCGATGTCGATGCCGGTCTCTCGCCGCGCCCGCTCGAGGAAGTCCGCGCGGTTGCGCGCCTCGCGCACGGCGCTCGTCGCCACCGCGCGGATCCGCGCGTCGTGGGCGTCCGCGACGGCGCGCAGCCGGGCGAGCGCGGCGAGGCCACGCTCGATCGCCTCGGGCTCGAGGCGCTTCATCTCGCCGGCGCCGTGGCCGAGGCGCACCACGTCCTTCTCGCGCGTCACGACCTCGAAGCCGTCGGCGACGGGGCGGGCCACCACGAGGTGGAAGCTGTTGGTGCCGACGTCGAGGGCCGCGATCGGGTCCGCAGCGCGGTCGGCCACGAGTGGCGATGTTAGGGCGCGGGTAGGATTCGAGGTCCCCGTCACGAGGAACGCACCATGACCTACACCGACGCCACCGCGACCACCGAGCCGCCGCGCGGACACGCGCGCATCGTGTACCTCGGCGCCGCGATGCCGCACTGGGAGGTCTACGGCGACTACGGAGACCCCGGCCTCCTCGAGGAGTTCCGTGCGCGCGTCCTCGCGCGACTCGTGCTGCTGCCGCGCAACGACCCGCAGTTCCGTCGCAACCAGGAGCGGGTCAACCGCGATGCCGAGCGCGAGCGCATCAGCATCGAGTGGGACCTCGGCTATCCCGTCGCCGCGGCGACGACCGCCGCGCCGGCCGATGCGGCCGCCGCGCCGGCCGCACCCGCGGCGGGCGACGCGACGGCGGACGCCTGACACTCGCCCCGCGGTGAACGCGGGGTGACGCGACGATGATCTTTCGGCGACCGCGCCGCGATCCCCGCACCGGCGACGCGCGCGATCCGTACGCTCGCGACATCGGGTCGCGATTCATCAACCGCGAGCTGAGCTGGCTCGCGTTCAACGAGCGCGTGCTCGCGCTCGCGGCGGACCCCGACGTGCCGCTCCTCGAGCGCTGCCGCTTCGCCTCCATCTTCTCGACCAACCTCGACGAGTTCTTCCAGATCCGCGTCGCGGCGCTCAAGGACCAGATCGCCGCGGGCATCGCCGACCCCTCGCCCGACGGGCGCACGCCGGCCGGGACGCTCGAGGAGATCTCGGCGACGGTCCAGCGCCTGTGCGACGCGCAACAGGCGCTCTGGGCCGACGTGCTGCGGCCCGAGCTCGCGCTCCACGACGTCGTCGTGGAGCGGTGGGCGGACCTCGCGCCGGCGGAGCGCGACGCGCTCACCGCCGAGTTCGACCGCCGGATCTTCCCCGTCCTCACGCCGCTGTCGGTCGACCCCTCGCACCCCTTCCCCTACATCTCCAACCTCGCGCTCAACGTGGCCGTCGTGGCGCGCAATCCGCAGACGGGCGAGGAGCGCTTCGCGCGCCTCAAGGTGCCACGGACGCTCCCGCGCTTCGTGCCCGTCGACGGCGGCACGCGCTTCGTGCTCCTCGAGGACCTCATCGGCGCCCACCTCGGGCGCCTCTTCCGCGGCATGGAGATCGTCGCCTCGTTCGCCTTCCGCGTGACCCGCAACGCCGACCTCTCCCTCGACGACGAGGACGCGGAGGACCTGCTCGCGGCGGTGGAGATGGAGCTGCGCCGCCGCCGCTTCGGCCGGGCGGTGCGCCTCGAGGTGCCCGCGGGCGTCGACGCCCGCACGCTCGCGCTCATGCGGGAGGAGCTCGAGATCGAGGCGGTGGACGTCACCACCGTGCGCGAGCTCATCGACCTCTCGGCCCTCGCGCAGATCGCGGCCCTCGACGTGCCCGACCTGCGCTATCGCCCCTGGCCCGCGCTCACCGCGGGACGCCTCGCGGCCGCCGAGGTCGCGGGCCGCAGCATCTTCGAGGTGATCCGCGAGCGGCAGCTGCTCGTGCACCACCCGTACGAGTCGTTCGCGTCGTCCACCGAGGCCTTCGTCGAGCAGGCGGCGTCCGACCCCCGCGTGCAGTCCATCAAGATGACGCTCTACCGCACCTCGGGCGACTCGGCCATCGCGCGGCACCTCGTGCGCGCGGCCGAGGCGGGCAAGCAGGTGGCGGTCGTGCTCGAGCTCAAGGCGCGCTTCGACGAGGCCCGCAACATCGCCTGGGCCCGCGAGCTCGAGTACGCCGGCGTGCACGTCAACTACGGCATCGTCGGCCTCAAGACGCACGCCAAGTGCGTGCTCGTCGTGCGCGACGACGGCGACGAGATGCGCAGGTACGTGCACCTCGGTACCGGCAACTACAACCACATCACCGCGCGCATCTACGAGGACATCGGTTTCTTCACGTGCGAGGACGCCATCGGCCGCGACGCGACCGAGCTCTTCAACTACCTCACGGGCTACTCGGCGGAGCCCGACTACCGCACGCTCTTCGTCGCCCCGCACCAGCTCCGACCGCGCATCCTCGAGCTCATCCACCGCGAGGCCTCGCACGGCGAACGCGGCCGGATCACGATGAAGCTCAACTCGCTCTCCGACCCCGCGATCATCGACGCGCTCTACGCCGCGAGCGCGGCCGGCACCCGCGTCGACGTCGTGGTGCGCGGCATCTGCTGCCTGCGCGCCGGGGTGCCCGACCTGTCGGAGCGCGTCCACGTCCGGTCGATCCTCGGGCGCTACCTCGAGCACTCCCGCATCTACCGCTTCGCCCACGGCATCGACGACGCGACGCCGATCCACCTCATCGGGTCCGCCGACATGATGGGGCGCAACCTCGACCGCCGCGTCGAGACGCTCGTGCCGCTCACGCACCCCAAGCACCGCGCGTGGCTGGACCGCACGCTCGAGTACCTGTTGGACGACGAGGTCGTGCACTTCGCGCTCGGGCCCGACGGCGCGTGGGAGCGACGGGGCACGGCGGGGTTCATGTTCGACGCACAACAGCGCCTGCACGAGTGGGTGGTGAGCACGCAGGTCCGCTGACGCGGCGGCCGGGCGACCCGCGGGCTCGTCGCCCCCGCGTCGCCCGGGGCTCGTCACCCTCGCGTCGCCCGCCGTTCGTCGGGCGTTCACCCCACGCAACTAGCGTCGGGCGCGATGGAGGAGGTCCGCAAGTCGTTCCACGGCGACCTCGAGCTGCTGCGCTCGCAGGTCGTGCGGCTCGGCGCCTCGGTGACCGACGCCATCCCGCGCGCCACCGCCATCCTGCTCTCGGGCGACCTCGAGGGCGCCGACTACATGGTGCAGGCGGACGACGAGGTGGACACCCGCACCGCCGAGATCGAGGAGCACTGCTTCCAGATCCTCGCCCTGCAGGCGCCCGTGGCCGGCGACCTGCGCGAGATCATCGCGGTGATGAAGATGGCGGCCGAGATCGAGCGCAGCGGCGACCTCGCGGTCAACATCTGCCGCGCCGCCCGCCGCATCTACGGCCACGAGATCGACCCGGTGCTGCGGGGCCTCATCCCCAAGCTGAGTGGCCAGGCGCAGCAGCTCTTCGCCGCCACCATGGACGCGTTCGAGCAGCGCGACTTCGCCAAGGCGTCGGCGATCGACGACATGGACTCGTACCTCGACGGGCTGCACCGGCAGTTCATCCAGGCGATCTTCGAGTGCCACGCCCGCGAGAAGATCGACCTGCAGGTCGCGGTGCAGCTCGCGGTGGTCGCGCGCTTCTACGAGCGCATCGGCGACCACGCGGTCAACGTGAGCGAGCGCACGCGCTTCATGGTCAACGGGTGGACGCGCGAGCAGGACGCGATCTCGCGCTTCCGCTCCCGCGGCGACGGCACGGGGGAGATCCCCGTGGCCGTGACGCGCGACTGAACCGGCCCGGCCGGCCGTGCTGCGCGCCCTCCGCCGCGACGATCGGTCCCGTCCCGGGGCGACCCCCGGCGCCCCGCCGGCGGAGCCCGTCGCGGCGCCGCCCGACGAGCGCGACACGCTGCGCTCGGCGCTCGACGCGCTGCCGCTCGGCGTCGCGATCGCCGACGCGCGCACCGGCCGCGCGTGGCGCAACCGCCGCGCCACCGCGATGTCGGGCATTCGCTACGTGGACGTGCTCGTCGAGGAGGCGATCGACGCGATGCTCGCCGGTCGCGGCGACGACGTGCGCGTGCTCGAGACGGCGGGCGACGCGCCCCGGCACTTCGAGTTGCGGCGGAGCGACGACCCCGCCGGCGTGCGGACCGTGACCGTCGAGGACGTGACCGAGCGAGAGCGCATCGACACGGTGCGCTCCGACTTCGTCGCCAACCTCAGCCACGAGCTGAAGACCCCGATCGGCGCCGTCGCCGCGCTCGCCGA
The DNA here is from genome assembly GCA_041158045.1 of Actinomycetota bacterium. Lineage (GTDB taxonomy): Bacteria > Actinomycetota > Acidimicrobiia > Acidimicrobiales > Ilumatobacteraceae > CAXRBC01. The sequence continues at coordinate 27,879 of JBEBCD010000022.1, forward strand.
CTCGCTGTCGGGGGAGGACGACGTCGGCGTCATCCGCCGGCTCGCCGAGCGGATCATCGGCGAGTCGACGCGCATGGCGCGCATCGTCGACGACCTCCTCGACCTCTCCCGCATCGAGTTCGGCGCGCCCGACAACTGGGGCCCCGTGGAGCTCGGCGGCGTCGTCACCGAGGTCGTCGCCACCCATCACCACGCCGCGGCCGCCCGCGGCGTGAGCATCTCCGTCGGCGGGTCGGGCGCCGCCGCGGTGCTCGGCGACCGCGCGCAGCTCGTGTCGGCGCTGTCCAACCTGGTGGAGAACGCGATCAAGTACACGGAGCGGGGCGGCGACGTGCGGGTGCGGTGCACCGCGCAGTCGGACGAGGCGGAGCTGGTCGTCGCCGACAGCGGCATCGGCATCGCGCCGGCCGACCAGGAGCGGATCTTCGAGCGCTTCTACCGCGTCGACCGGGCGCGGTCCCGCGCGACGGGCGGCACCGGGCTCGGGCTCTCGATCGTGCGCCACATCGTGGCCAACCACGGCGGCACCGTCGCCGTCGCGTCCGAGGAGGGCCGGGGCTCCACGTTCACCGTGCGGCTCCCGCTCGCGGCGCCGTGACGATCGCCGCGGCGGCGGCCGCCCCGGCGGGATCGGCGACCCCGACGATCCTCGTCGTCGAGGACGAGGAGTCCTTCGTCGAGGCGCTCACCGTCGGGCTCTCGCGCGAGGGGTTCCGCGTCGAGGTCGCGACCGACGGCGCCGAGGCGCTCAAGGCGTTCGACCGCGTGCGGCCCGACGCCGTGCTGCTCGACGTGATGCTGCCCAAGGTCTCGGGGACCGACGTCTGCCGCGAGATCCGCAAGAAGAGCGCGGTGCCGATCATCATGGTGTCGGCGAAGGGCGCGGAGATCGACATGGTCGTCGGGCTCGAGATGGGCGCCGACGACTACATCGTCAAGCCGTACCGCCTGCGCGAGCTCGTCGCGCGACTGCGCGCCGCGCTGCGGCGCGGCGCATTGACCGTCGCCGTCGCCGACGATCCCGGGATCGGCTCCGTCGAGGTGGGCGACGTCGCGATCGACCCCGAGCGGCACGTCGTCACGATCCGCGGCGGGGTCGCGAAGCTGCCGCTCAAGGAGTTCGAGCTCCTGTACGTGCTGATGGCCAACGCGGGGCGCGTCATGACGCGGGAGAACCTCATCGACCGCGTGTGGGGGAGCGACTACTTCGGCGACACCAAGACGCTCGACGTCCACGTGAAGCGCCTGCGTGCGAAGGTCGAGACCGACCCGGCCGCGCCGACGCGCATCGTCACGATCCGGGGCCTCGGCTACAAGTACGAGCGCCCCTGACCCCCAGGGGATCGGGGCGGCAGGGGGGCTAGGGGGCGAGGGCGATGCGCTCCAGCCAGAGGCCCGGCGCGTCGAGCTCCGCCGGCGTCGGCATGCGGCCCGGCGCGGCGAACATCCGCGCGAGCCCCTCGGTGCCCGCCCGCTCCACGACGCCGCGCGCCCACGCCGCGCCGCGGGCGAGGCGCGCCTCGTCGAGCCCGACGCCGAGGAGCTGCTCCACGAAGCGGTCGCCGCTCGACGCCTCGATGCGCCGGCGGCGCACGGCCTCGGCGACGCGCCCGGCGCCGCCCAGGAGGCGCGCCGCGACCCCGTCGACGACGAGGTCCGCGCAGCCCGCGAGCGCCGCGACCATCGCCTCGAGCCGCGGCGCGAGGCGCTCCTGCTCCGCCGTGCGGGTCGCGCCGAGGAGCATCGTGGGGTCGCCGAGCAGGCGCTGCATCATCGCGGCCGGGTCGCCGCCCTCGCCCGCCAGTCCACCGAGCCGCTCGGCGAGCGCCGTCGGGTCGGGTCGGAAGCCCGCGGCGTGCGCCGTGATCGCCGCGCGCAGCTCGGCTCGCACGTGCGGCGATCCGAGGATCGCGTGGCGTGCGAGCTCGTCGACGAGCACCCACATGCGCATCTCGTCGGCGGGGATCGACCACTCGGCGGCGAAGGCGTCGACGTTGCGCGCGCAGAGCACGAGGAGGTCGGCGGGGTCCCGCGGCACCGGCAGGTCGTACTGGCCGAAGGCCCGCACGGCGAGCCCACCGACCATCGTGCCGATCGACATCCCCAGCATCATCGGGGCGAGCATGCGCCCGAGCGCCGCGGCGGCGTCGCCCGCGGGCTCGTCGGTGCGGAGTGCGCGGGCGAACTCGGTGAGCGTCCCGCGGTACGCCTCGAGGGTGTGGTGGACCCAGCCGCTGCGGTTCACCACCTCCACGCGGGGTGCGGCGTAGGCGCCGGTGAGGGGCACGACGGCGTCGCGCACGTGCATGTCGGCGACGGGCGCGAGCGACTCGATCGCGGCGCGCGCGAGCGGGTCGACGTTGTCCTCGCCCTGCGCGGCGCCGACGCTCACGAGCGCCACCTGGCGCGCCACGTCCCACTGCACGGGACCCCGTGCCGACATCGCCTTCGACAACTCGGCGAGGAAGGGGACGCCCGCGAACGGGTCGTCCGGGGGGACGTCGCTCACGAGAGGATGCTACGCACGGGCGACCGTGCGGCGGCCAGCGATACGCTGCACGAGATGTCGCGCGATCCCGGCTCGCCCGTGCGGGCGGACGCGGCGACGCGGTGCGAGCTCGTGCACGACCGCCTCGACGTCGGTGCGGTGCACGACTGGGCGGTGGCGCCCTCGTGCGGCGCGGTCGTCGCCTTTTCCGGCACGGTGCGCGACCACGCGGACGGCAGGGACGACGTGACGGCGCTCACCTACGAGGCCTACGAGGAGCGGGTCGTGCCGGTGCTCGAGACGATCGCCGCGGAGATGCGCCGGCGCTGGCCCGACGTGGCGCGCATCGCGCTGCTCCACCGCGTGGGGCGCCTCGGGCTGGGCGAGTCGTCGGTGCTCGTCGTGGTCTCGGCGGGGCATCGGCCCGCGGCCTTCGACGCCGCGCGCTACGGCATCGACGCGCTCAAGGCGTCCGCCCCGATCTGGAAGCGCGAGCACTGGCGCGACGGCGACGACTGGGGGACGGGCGCCCGCGCGGCCGTCGACCCGCGCACGGTCGGCGCGCCGTGATCGTGCTCGCGGCGTCGCAGGCCGCGGTCGTGCTCGCGACCGTCAGCATCGTCTCGGCCGCCGTGCTCGCGCTGCTCGTGCTCACGCAGGAGCGCGGTCAGATGGAGCCGGACAGCGCGGCGGCCTTCCGGCGTCACCTCGCCGCGCTGAGCGACGACTCGCGGGAGATGCTGCGCAGCCAGCTGCGCGTCGCGCGCGAGCGGGGCATGACCGGTGGCCGTGGCGCGCCCGGCGCGGGCGACGGGGGCGGCTGACCATGGCGCGCGACCTCGCCATCGACCTCGGGACGGCCAACACGCTCGTCTACATGCAGGGCCGGGGCATCGTCATCAACGAGCCATCCGTCATCGCGGTCAACCGCCGCTCGGGCGAGGTGCTCGCCACCGGCGAGGACGCGTGGGAGATGATCGGGCGCACGCCCGGATACATCGTCGCGGTGCGCCCGCTGCGCGGTGGCGCCATCACCGACTTCGAGGTCACGGAGAAGATGATCCGCCTGCTGCTGCAGCGCGCGGGCGTGTCGCGCTTCTCCCGCCCCAAGGTGCTGATCTGCGTGCCGTCCGCGATCACCGAGGTGGAGCGCCGCGCCGTCACCGACGCGACGCGACGCGCCGGCGCCGCCGACGCGCAGCTCCTCGAGCAGCCGATGGCCGCGGCGATCGGCGCCGACCTCGACCTCGACGAGCCGGTCGGCAACATGGTGGTCGACATCGGCGGCGGCACCACCGAGACCGCGGTGATCAGCCTCGGCGGCATCGTCGCCCTCGAGGCGGTGCGGGTCGGGAGCTTCGACATCGACGCCGCGATCCAGGCGCACGTGCGCCGCGAGCACGCGATCGCGATCGGCGAGCGCACCGCGGAGGCCATCAAGATCTCGATCGGCAGCGCGATGGCGGTGCCGGGCGACGGCGAGGCCGAGGTGCGGGGCCGCGACCTCGTGTCGGGCCTGCCCAAGACGGTGGTGCTCAACTCCGCGGAGATCCGCGACGCCATCGACGAGGTCGTCACCCAGATGGTCGACTCGGTGATCCGCTGCCTCGCGTCGGCACCCCCGGAGCTGTCGCAGGACTTCCTGCAGCGGGGTATCTACATGGTGGGCGGCGGCGCGCTGCTCCGCGGCATGCCCGAGCGCGTCGCGCGCGAGACCAAGGTGCCGGTCAACGTCTCGAGCCAGCCGCTCGAGGCGGTGGTGCTCGGCGCGGGCCACTGCGTCGAGAACTTCCAGGCCCTCAAGGGCATGTTCATGGACGCGCGGCGCTAGCCGCGCGTCAGGCCCGCGACGGGGTGATGGGGCGGATGAGCCCCTCCTGCACGACGGTCACGACGAGCGCCCCGTCGCGCGTGTAGATCTCGCCCATCGAGAGTCCGCGCGCGTTGGACGTGGAGATCGCCGACTGGTCGTAGAGCAGCCAGTCGTCGGCGCGGAACGGCCGGTGGAACCACATGACGTGGTCGAGGCTCGCCATCTGCGTGCCGCCGTCCGTCCACGACGCGCCGTGCGGCAGCATCGACGTGTCGAGCAGCGACATGTCACTCGCGTACGTGACGACGCACGCGTGGAGCACCGGGTCGTCGGGCAGGGTGCCGTCGGCGCGCATCCACAGGCGCTGGCCCTCGAGGGCCGTGCCCTTGCGCGAGAACGGGTCGATGTCGATGTAGCGCATGTCGATCGGCCGCGGCCGGTCGTACCAGGGGCCCATCTTGTCCTTGTAGGGGGCCATGCGGGTCTTGAAGTCGGGGACGTCGGCGGGGTCGGGCAGCGGCGACGGCATGGCGCGGTGGTACTCGAGGCCCGGCTCGACGACCTGGAAGCTGGCCTGCAGGTTGAAGATCGCGCGGCCGTGCTGCACCGCGACGACGCGCCGCGTGGTGAACGATCGGCCGTCACGAATGCGGTCGACCTCGTAGAGGATCGGCACCGTCGGATCCCCGGGCCGCAGGAAGTACGAGTGCAGCGAGTGGATGCGCCGGCTCGCGTCGTCGACGGTGCGCGCCGCGGCCGTGAGCGCCTGCGCGGCGACCTGGCCGCCGAAGACGCGCTGGCGATCCTCGTCGGGCGACGTGCCGCGGAACATGTTGACCTCGATCGACTCGAGGTCGAGCAGGTCGACGAGCGCGTCGATCGCGGTGGCCATCGCTTCATTCTGCCAGCGCGTCGCGCGCGGACCGATCGGTAGGCTCGCCGCGGTGACCGTCGTCTGGGATGCCGCGCGCGTGCGCGCCGGCCTCGGCGAGATCGGTGCGGCGCGGCCCGCGCTCCTGGAGCGCCTCGGGGCGATCCTCGACGAGCGCCACGGCGTGCGGCGCACGCGCCGCCAGCACGACGTGCTGTTCGGGGACTGGGTCGAGCGATTCCTCCACCTCGTGCACGTCGTGCGGGAGGAGCGCCGGGCCGCCGACCCCGCGCCGGTGACGCCGGCGCGGACGCCCGCCGCCCCCGGCGCGACGGCCGAGCCCCTCGTCGCCGTGCCGCTCGCGGACGCCGAGGCGTACTTCGCGGCGCACGAGACCCTGCCCGGCGTGGTCGCGGCGCAGCTCGACGCGCTCGCGCGGGGGCGGCCCATCGAGCTGTCGGGGGAGCCCGTGCGCGTCGGCCTCGATGCGGGCCCGGGGCGGCGCGACCGCCTCACCGTCGCCCTGCTCGGCATGCTCGCGACGCGTCGCCCGGCGGTGCTGCTCGTGCGCCCCTTCTCGGGTCGGGTGCCGCGCGAGTGGGCGCGTCTCGTGCGCGGCTGGCGACGATGGGCCCGCCACGACGACCTGCGGATCCGTTGGTCGACGCGCGTGTCCCCCGACGCGGCGTGGCGCGGGACGCTCGCGGCCGCCGCGCCCCGGGCGGGCGCGGACCCGACGCTCCTCGAGGCGGCGCTCTCGCTCGTGCCGTACCACCTGCCCGTCGCGCTCGGCGAGGCCCTGCCGGCGGTGCGCGATGCCGCGCTGCGCGCGCGTCCCCACCGCCCGCGCGCCGTCTATTCCTCGCAGTCCCTCTGGACGCACCTCGCGTACAAGGTGCTCGTCGCCGAGTGGATCGCGCTCGGCACGCGCCTGCTCTACCACCAGCACGGCGGCTGGTACGGCCTCGACGAGGAGCACGTCGCCGAGCGCTACGAGGTGCGCTGCGCCGACCGCTACTACACGTGGGGATGGTCGCGCGGCGACGCGCAGACGCGGCCGCTCCCGCCGCCCGTGCCGGCGCCGCGGCGCGAGCCGGCGCGCCACGACTCGCTCGTGTGCTTCGACCAGCCGGCGCGGCCCTACCGCCTCCAGTACTTCCCGATGCCGGGCACGGTGGAGCGCATGCACGACGAGGCGGTCGCGCTCGTCGCCGCGCGTCGCAGCACCACTCCGCTGCACGTGCGGCCGTTCCCCGGCGTCGCGTCGGGCTTCGCGGCGCGCGTCACGGCGCTCGGGCGGCCCGACGTCGCGCTCGTGGGCGGCGGATCGATCGCGTCGCAGTACGCGTCGAGCCGGATCGTGATCCACGCCTACCTCGGGTCGTCGTGGCTCGAGACGATGGGGTGGGACGTGCCGACGGTCTGTCTCCACGACCCGCGGGCCTACGCGTTCCGGCCCGACGCGGCCCCGCTGCTCGACGGGCTCCGTCGCGTCGGCATCCTCCACGACTCGGCCGCGTCCGCGGCCGCGCACCTCGCGGCCATCGACGCGGACCCGGGCGCGTGGTGGGGATCGGACGAGGTGCAGCTCGCGCGCATCGCCTTCGTCGATCGGTTCGCGAACTTCGCGCCGACCTGGGAGGGGGAGCTCGAGCGCGAGCTCGCCGCGCACCGGACCGCCGCGCACGGGCTCGCCGGCGGCCGCGCGTCGTCGCCGGCGGTGGGGTACTGACGCCGTGCGCCCGCCGCGTCGGATCCGCGAGCTCGCGATCGCGACGAAGGGCTTCATGCCGCCCGAGGAGGGCGACGCGCTGTGGTCCGCGGCGCTCGAGGCCGGGCACGCGCTGCCCGGCCTCGCGTTCCTCGAGGTCGGCGCGTACTGCGGGCGCAGCACGCTGTGGCTCGCGGCGGCGGCGCGCGAGTGCGGCACCACGCTGTGGTCGCTCGACCACCACGCGGGCAGCGAGGAGCAGCAGGCCGGCTGGGAGTGGCACGACGCCTCGCTCGTCGACCCGGCGACCGGGCGCATGGACTCGCTCCCGACGTACCTCGCGACGCTCGAGCGCGCGGGGGTCCGCGACGTCGTGGTGCCGATCGTCGGACGCTCGCGCGACGTGAGCGCGCGGTGGATCGCGCCCCTGGCGTTCGTCTTCATCGACGGCGGACACGGGGTCGAGCCGGCGCGCGACGACTGGCGCGGATGGGGGCCCCGCGTCGCCCCCGGCGGCTACCTCGCGATCCACGACGTGTTCGTCGACCCGCGGGACGGGGGCCGCACGCCCCACGACGAGATCTACGTGCCCGCGCTCGCGAGCGGCGAGTACCGGGAGTCGTCGGCGGTCGGGTCGCTGCGCGTGCTTCAGCGCGCGTCGTAGCGGAAGACGCGCGACGCCGGCGAGAGCCCGCCGATCGCGTCCGCCGCGAGGATCACCGCGGCCGCCGTGTACGCCGTGCGCTCGTCGGCGGGGAACGCCACGCGCTGCGGGTACGCGATGCCCGTGAGGTAGCCGCCGTCGGCGTCGCGGTGCCTCCGCGTGGTGCGCAGCAGCGCGCGGGCGGTGTCGACGTCGCCGATCGCCGCGTGCGCGATGGCGCACTCCGCGGTCTCGGAGGCGGTGACCCAGCGTTCGTCCGCGACGCACCGCACGCCGAGGCCGTCGAGCACGAAGGCGTCCCAGCGCTCGGCCAGCCGGGCCTTGGCCGCGTCGCCGCGCACGGCGCCCGTGAGCACGGGGTAGTACCAGTCCATCGCCCAGCGGTCCTTGGGCTCGAAGGCGTCGCCGCCACCCGCCACGACGGCGTCGATCGCCGCCGCGGCCGCGCGCCACGCGGGGCGCGGCGTGCCGAGCGCGTCGCCGAGCGACGCCGCCGAGTCGAGCGCATGGCGGATCGAGCAGCTGCCGGTGAGCAGCGCGTAGTCCCACGGCGTCGCATCCGCCTCGCGCGCCCAGAGGACGGTGCCGTCGGGCCGTCGCATGCCGAGCACCCACGCGACCGCCCGCTCGAGCGTCGGCCACATCCCGCGGGCGAATGCGTCGTCGCCCGTGCAGAGGTGGTGGTGCCAGAGCCCCGTGCCGAGGTACGCGCAGACGTTGGAGTCGAGCTTCGCGTCCTCGACCGCGCCGTCCCAGGCGTAGTAGTTGTGCCACGCACCGTCGGCGCGCTGCACGTCGGCGAGCCACCGGTACGCGCGGGTCGCCGCGTCGTGGCGCCCCATCACGTCGAGCGCCATCGCGGTCTCCACGTGGTTCCACGGGTCGCAGTGCCCGCCGTCGAACCACGCGATCATGCCGCTCGGGCGCTGGCGTGCCGCGATCCACGCCGCCGTGTCGGCGAGCTCGGCGCGCGTCGCGGCGCCGTCGAGCGGGTCCACGTCGAGGACGGCGCTCACGCGGGGCGCTCCGCGTAGAGCACGTAGCTCTTGCCGATGAGCGGCGCGAGCAGTCGCTCGAGCGCGCGCATGATGCGCGGCGCGCGCACGATCTCCCACTCGAGCAGGCGGCGGTAGGCGCGCACGAGGCGGTGGTCCTCCCGCGCGGGCCCGACGGCGCAGCGCAGCCACCAGTACGGCGAGTGCAGCGCGTGCGCGCGGTGCTCGCCGGTGGGGCGCAGCCCGGCACGGCGCACCTTGTCGCGCAGGGCGCGGCGCGTGTAGATGCGCACGTGGCCACCCGGCACGTGCGGCGCGTGGTACTCCTCGGAGAGCGCCCAGTTGATCCGCTCCGGCAGCCACGACGGGACGGTCACCCCGAGCACGCCGCCGGGCCGCAGCACGCGCACGAGCTCGGCGAGCGCGGCCTCGTCGTCGGGTACGTGCTCGAGCACCTCGGAGGTGACGACGCAGTCGAAGGTCGCGTCGGCGAACGGCAGCCGCGTCGCGTCCCCCCGCAGCGCCCCGGGGAAGGTCTCGGCGGCGATCTCGCCCGCGGCGTGCATCGCGGCGAACGTCGCGCGCGTGGCGCGCACCTCGTCGTCGGCGCGGTCGAGGGCCACCACGGCCGCGCCGCGGCGCGCGAGGGCGAAGGCGTGGCGGCCGAAGCCGGCGCCGGCATCCAGCGCCCGCGCGCCCGGGGCCACGCGGAGGCGGTCGAGGTCGAGGGTCAGCACGTCGCGTCCCGGTGCGTCACGCCGCGCCGCCCGCGCGCATGGCGAGCACCTCGCGGTACTGGTCGACCGTCAGCTCGGCGCAGCGGCGCCAGCTCCAGCGCGACACCACGCGCTCGCGTCCCGCGGCGCCGACCCGGTCGCGCAGCGTGGCGTCGTCGAGCCCGCGCCTGATCGCGGCGGCGAGCGCGCCGGCGTCGCCGGGGGGACACGAGAGGACCGTGTCGCCGTCGCGGCCCGTCACCTCGGGCAGCGCGCCGCCCGTCGTCGCGACGAGGCAGGTGCCGGTGCACATCGCCTCGATCGCGGGGAGGCTGAACCCCTCGTAGAGGCTCGGCACGACGGCGAGCTCGGCGGAGGCGTAGAGCTCGACGATGCGCTCGTCGCTCACGCCGGAGACCCACGAGATGCAGTCGCGCAGGCCGAGCGAGTCGATGAGGTCGGCGCTCGCACCCTCGCGCGGGCGCCCGATGATCGTGAGGCGCACGTCGCGCTCGGTGCGCAGCTTGGCGACCGCCTCGAGCAGGTACGCGAGGCCCTTCAGCGCGACGTCGGCGGACGCCGTCGTGAGGAGGTGCCCCGGCTGGCGCGCCACCCCGGGCATGGGACGGAACAGCTCGGGGTCGACGCCGACGGGCACGAGGCGCATCCGCGCGCGGTCGACCCCCATGTCGGTGGCGATGTCGGCGATCGAGTTCTCGCTCACGACGACGATGCGCGGCATGCGCCGCGCCACGCGCGCCTGCATGCCGACGAATCCGTACCAACGACCGATCGCCCGCCGCCGCCACCACGAGCGGGCGTGCGACATCTCGAGCTCGCGGTCCTTGGTGATCGGGTGGTGGAGCGTCACCACCGTCGGCAGCATGCGGTCGATCGCGAGGATGCCGGTGCCGAGGCACTGGTTGTCGTGCACGAGGTCGAAGTCCCCGCGCCGCGCCCGCAGCGCGCGCGCCGCGCGGATGCTGAACGCGCGGGGCTCGCCGAAGCGCCCGCGGAGGAACTCGGCGGCCTCCACCACGTCCGGCCAGGAGCGCAGCTCCCAATAGGCGGGGAAGCGGCCGGGATAGAGGTCGTTGAAGATGTCGAGGCTCGGCAGCCGGTGCAGCGGCACGCGGGGGTCGAGCACCGGGTACGGCTGTCCGCCGAAGACCTCCACGTGGTGCCCGAGGTCCGCGAGGGCCTTGGTGAGGTGGCGCGTGTAGACGCCCTGGCCGCCGACGTGGGGCTTGCCGCGGTAGGTGAGGTAGGCGATGCGCAGCGGGCCCCGCGGGTCGGGGCCCTGCAGCATCGGGTCAGGCTATCCGCGACCC
>JBEBCD010000023.1:0-114633 GCA_041158045.1 Actinomycetota bacterium
CGCTGCGGTGCTTCATGCGGACCGACATCGAGGTGCTCGTGGTGGGGGACTGCTACCTCGAGAAGTCCGCCCAGCCGAGCCACCTCGTCGATGACACGACCTTCGAACTCGACTAACGACGACGCGCGACGACGCCGGGTCCATTGGACCCAGCTGATCTGGACCGTCTGCATGGGTGCCGTGGCACTCGTCTACCTTGATTCCCGGCAGACGGTTGGGGCACTGTGCGTCGCTGGTCTCGCGACGGGCTTCCTGCCACACGCCGGTGAGTGGCGGGTGCGCCTCGGAATGCTCCTCGGCGTCACGGGGCTCGTCCTCATCGTGGCCCCACGTACCCAGTTCCTTCCGGCGGTCGTACTACTGGTCGCCGTCCTCGGAGGGGGTGCGGTACTCGCGCGATCCAGGGTGGCGGTCGCGATGCTCGTCAATGTGGCTGTCCTCTGTGGACTCCTCGGGCTGGTCGAAGGCTCGGTTCGCATCGTCTCCATCCTCCAAGAGGACCGGTCCGTGCCCATCCCGTATCGAGGGGCCGCCTACTACGACGGGCAGTTCGCCCTCGAACGCGAACGATTCATCGCGTTCACCGGATCGGACCGGCTGTGGTCCGAGCGCGACGACGGGAGCGGCCCGTACCGGGCGAATGGAGCCTTCGACGGCACGAAGATCACCATCATCGACGGCGTGCGGACGACGAGCTCACAGCCCGCGGAGTGGGCGCACTCGATCTGGATGCTCGGAGGATCGACGATGTTGTCGGGCGAGGTCCCCGACCCGTGGACGATCCCATCGCTGCTGCAGGCCGCGGACGGGGTGGCGTCGCATGGCTTCAGGGTGGTCAACCTCGGCGTCAACGCCGCGAGCGTCGGGGGGAATCTCGACCAGCTCCGTGGCCAGGCGAAGTTGCAATCCGGCGACGTCGTGGTCGTCTATGGCGGCGTCAACAACGTCCGGGGAATGGTCGACGAGGGTGCGAGATGGCAGCTCGGTCACGAGATGCTCACGTCCCGGCTCGTCGACCCGTGGAGACGCCGATCCCAACTGCTGAAGTGGGTCGGCGACGTCGTCAACGCGCCGATGCTCTCGTACTCGGAGGACGAGATGCAGGCTGGTCTCGAGGAGCTGGAGTCGGATCTCATGGCGGCACGCCGCGTCGCGATGGACGCCGGGGCGCGACTGCTCTTCGTCCTACAACCGAACCTGTTCCTCAAGGCCGACCCGAGTGGGTACGAGCGCAACCTCGCGGGTCGATGGCAGCCGATCTTCCGCCGCATCGTGGAGCGCAACTACGACGGCTTCCGCGCGATGACGGCGCGTCATCCGGACTGGATGGTCGACGTCTCCGGCGTCCTTGATGATGCTCCCGATTCGCCCTACTTTGACTGGATGCACGTCTCGCACCTCGGCAACGAGCCCGTCGCTGGGGCGATCCATGCGGAGCTCGCGCGGCGGGGATGGCTCGCGGATGAGTAGCCGCGTCGGCGGGAGGCGGACGAAGGTCGTCACCACCCTCGGGCCCGCGTCGAGCGAGCCCGGCCAGATCGCCGCCCTCGTCGCCGCCGGCGCCGACGTCCTGCGGCTCAACTGTTCGCACCTCACCACCGACCGCATGGTGGAGCTGATCCGCCGCGTCCGGGACGTGGCCCCCACGACCGCGGTGCTCGTCGACGTCCAGGGGCCGAAGATGCGCTACGCCGGGCCCGTGGTGACGCCCGCGGAGGGCGAGGAACGCGAGCTCGGCTGGCGCGAGCTCGGCTTCGACGGACCCGCGGCGCTCGCCCACGTCGCGGCGGGACACCGCGTGCTCGTCCACGACGGCAAGGTCGAGCTGCGGGTCGTGCGCACCGATGCCGCGTCCGGCTCGCTGCGCGCCAGGGTCGAGCGGGCCGGTCCCATGTCGCCGGGCAACGGCGTCAACCTGCCGGACTCCGTCGTCGGCGGCGAGCTCCTGTCGCGCAAGGACCTCGACGACCTCGACGCGGCGCGCGTCGCGGGGGCCGATTGGGTCGCGATCTCCTTCGTCCAGCGCCCCGAGGACGTCGCCCGCGTGCGCGACGTCGTGGGGGAGGGCGTGGCGATCCTCGCCAAGATCGAGCGCCCCCAGGCGCTCCACCGGATCGACGAGATCTGCGGCGTCGCGGACGCCGTCATGGCCGCGCGCGGCGACCTCGGCGTCGAGCTGCCCTACGAGGGCGTCCCGGCGGCGCAGCACCGCATCGCCGCCGCGGCGATCCAGCACGGCGTCGTGTCGGTGTGCGCCACCGAGATGCTCGAGTCGATGCTCTCGTCCAACCGCCCGACCCGCGCGGAGGTCGCCGACGTGACCGCCGCGGTGCGGGACGGCTTCGACGCGGTGATGCTCTCGGGCGAGACCGCCGTCGGTGCCGACCCCGTGGGTGCGGTGCGCGCCATGGTGGCGATCTGCGAGGCCGCGGACGCCGCGATGTCGCCGAACACCCGCTTCGCCGAGGTCAATCCGGAGCGCGCCGCGGTGACCGCCGCGGCCGCGTCGCTCGCGCGCCGCGTCGGCGCGCGGCTCATCCTCGCGCTCACCTACACGGGGTTCTCCGCGCGGCTCATGGCCGCGTGCCGCCCGGAGCTGCCGATCGTCGCGGCGACGCCGCGGCTCGAGCACCTGCGGCGCCTGCGGCTCGTGCGCGCGGTGCATCCCGTGCTCGCCGAACGGCCCGAGCGGCTGTCGCAGGCGATCGACCACGCGCTCGGCGCGGTGCGCCGCGAGCACCTGGTCGGCCCCGGCGACCGCGTCGTCGTGTGCGCGTCGCGCGCGCACCCGCGCAGCGACGCCGACACGGTCTGGCTCCACACGGAGCCGTGACCCGCTGGCGCAACTGGGGGCGCACCGAGCGCGCCCGCGGTCTGCGGCGCCACCTGCCGCGCACGGAGGCGGACGTCGCGGAGGTCGTGGCCGACGCGGCCGCCGAGGGGCGGCGCGTGAAGGTCGTCGGATCCGGTCACAGTTTCACCGCGATCGCGCGACCGGACACCGACCTCCTCGACCTCGGCGGGTACGACCGGCTCGTCGCGCTCGACGAGGCCGCGGGGACCGTGACCGTGGAGTCGGGCGCGGTGCTCGGCCGGCTCGTCGAGACCCTCCACGCCCGCGGCTGGGCGATGCCCAACCTCGGCGACGTCACGTACCAGACCGTCGGCGGCGCCCTCGCGACGGGCACGCACGGCACGGGCGGCCGGCTCCCCGGCCTCGCGGCGCAGGTGGCAGGCTTTCGTCTCGTCGACGGCGCGGGACGCGTGCACGACTGCGGGCCGGGCGCGCACGAGGAGGCATGGCGCACCGGGCGCGTGGGCCTCGGTGCGCTCGGCGTGATGACCGAGGTGACGCTCCGCGTGGTGCCGGCGTTCGTGCTCGAGGCGGTCGAGGAGCCGATGCGCATGGACGACGTGCTGCGGGACTTCGACCGCCACGTCGCGGGCAACGAGCACTTCGAGTGCTACTGGGTGCCGCACACGGGCTGGGCGCTCACGAAGCGCAACAACCGCACCGACGCCCCCGCGCGGCCCATGCCCCGCGCGCGACGCTGGTGGACCAAGACGGTGATGGAGAACGTCGCCTTCGGCGCGGTCTGTCGCCTCGGCCGCGCGGTGCCGCCGCTCGTGCCGGCGCTGGCGCGCGCCCTCCCGTCGACGGGGCGCCTCGACTACTCCGACGCGAGCCACCGCGTGTTCGCGTCGCCGCGCCTCGTGCGCTTTCGCGAGATGGAGTACGCGATCCCGCGCGCCGCGCTACCGGACGCGATGGGCCGCCTGCGCCGGATGGTGGACGAGCGCGGACTGCGCGTGTCGTTCCCCGTCGAGGTGCGCGCCGCCGCGGCCGACGACGTGCCGCTCTCGACGGCGCACGGTCGCGACACGGCCTACGTGGCGGTGCACATGTACGTCGGGGTGCCCTACGAGGACTACTTCCGCGAGGTCGAGCGCATCATGGTCGATCACGCGGGTCGTCCCCATTGGGGCAAGATCCACTTCCAATCAGCCGCCACGCTGCGGCACCGCTACGACGGCTGGTCGGCCTTTGCCCGGCTCCGCGACGAGCTCGACCCGCGCGGCACCTTCACCAACGGCTACCTGGAGCGCGTGCTCGGTCGCTAGAGACAGACGTCCTGGGGTCGCACCGGGACGCGCACGAGATCGCGCCCGGTGGCGGCACGGATCGCCGCGACGATCGCGGGCGTGACGGAGATGCATGGCGGCTCGCCGATGCCCTTGGCCCCGAGCGGCGCCATCGGCTCGGGCTCCTCGACGAAGCGCGCGACGACCTCGGGGGCGTCGAGCGAGGTGGGCAGCAGGTAGTCGGTGAAGGTCGGATTGCGCATCCGGCCGTCCTGGAGGACGATCTCCTCCATCACGGCGAGGCCGAGGCCCTGCGCGATGCCGCCCTCGAGCTGGCCCAGCGCCGCGAGCGGGTTGAGCACGCGGCCGACGTCCTGTGCGGTCGCCACCTGCACGACCTTGACCAGCCCGAGGTCGAGGTCCACGTCCACGACGGCGCGGTGCGCGACGAACGCGAACGCCACGTGGCAGTCGCCCTGGCCGTCTGCGTCGAGCTCGCCGGTCGGGCGGTGGTGGTGCTCGAACTCCCCGGTGAACGTGCGGGCGTTCGTCGCCTCGGCGACGGGCACCCGCAGGGTGCCGGCCGTGTCGACGACGTCGGTGCCGTCGATCGCGAGCCGGATCGGGTCGATGCCGTGCTCCTCGCCGACGGCCTCGAAGAGGCGCTCGCGCGCGATGCGGCACGCGCCGTCGACGGCCCCGCCGCTCATCCACGTCTGGCGCGAGGCCGACGTGCTGCCCGCCGACCCCACGTAGGTGCGGATCGGCGCGAGCACCACCCGGTCGACGCCGAGCACGGTGCGCGCGATCTGCTGGGCGAGCACGAGGAAGCCCTGACCCACTTCGGCGGTGGCGAACTCGAGCGTCGCGATGCCGCCCGAGAGCTGCACCCGTGCGGTGCTGGAGTCGTCGAAGCCCTCGCTGTACATGAGGTTCTTGATCGACACGCCCCAGCCGACGCCGCGGCGCACGCGCGACTGCTCGGCGGCCAGGCCGGACCCGCCCGGCAGGTCGAGCGGGTCGGCACCGGGCGCGAGCGGCGCGGGCAGCGGGATCTCGGCGGTCTCGCGGATGCAGCGCTCGACGGGCGCCACGCTGTCGACGACCTGGCCGGTGATGAGGCGGTCGCCGGTGTGCATCGCGTTGCGCAAGCGCACCTCCACGGGGTCGAGGCCTGCCGCCGCCGCGACGCGGTCCATCTGGCTCTCGTGGGCGAAGCAGGCCTGCACGACGCCGAAGCCGCGCATGGCGCCGCACGGCGGGTTGTTGGTCCGCAGGGCCCAGCCATCGACGACCGCGTGCTCGCAGCGGTACGGGCCCTGTGCGTGGGTGATCGCATTGATGAGCACCGCGGAGGACGTGCTCGCATACGCGCCACCGTCGAGCCAGAACTTGGCCTCGACTTTCACGAGCGTGCCGTCGCGCTCGGCGTGATGGCGCATCCAGATGCGCGCCGGGTGGCGGTGCACGTGGCCGAGGAACGACTCCTCGCGCCCGTACTGCATCTTGATCGGGCGCCGCGTGCGCAGGCAGAGCAGGGCGCAGTGGACCTGCAGCGAGATGTCCTCGCGGGCGCCGAACGCGCCGCCGACGCCGCCGAGCGTGAGCCGCACGCGCTCGGGGTCGAGGGCGAGGCAGGCGGCGATCTGCTTGCGATCCTCGTGGAGCCACTGGGTGGCGACGTAGAGCTCGAGGCCGGCTCCGTCGTCGTCGGGCATGGCGAGGGCGGCCTCCAGGCCGAGGAAGGCCTGGTCCTGCATGCCGATCTCGTAGGTGCCCTCCACGACGATCGGCCCCGTCGCGTCGGGGTCGCCGCGGCGGATGCGCTGGTGGCGCAGCACGTTGCCCCGCGGGTGGATCGGCGCGGTCGCGGGGTCCGCGGCGCGGAGCGGGTCGGTGAGCGCCGGCAGCGGCTCGTACTCGACGCGGATCGCCTCGAGGGCGCGCCGACAGGTCTCCGGATGGTCGGCGGCGACGGCGGCGATCGGCTCCCCGACGTATCGCACCACGTCGCGCGCGAAGACGGGCTGGTCGGCGTCGATGAGGCCGTAGGTGGGCAGTCCGGGCACGTCGTCGGCGGTGAGGACGCACGACACGCCGTTGATCGCCAGTGCCGCCGAGACGTCGACGGCGACGATCCGCGCGTGCGCATGGGTGCTGCGCAGCGTCGCTCCCCAGAGCATGTTGGTCGCCCAGGCGTCGGAGGAGAACGAGAAGCGCCCCTGCACCTTGGGCCCCGCGTCCGGGCGGCGCGCCGAGTCGCCGAGCGTCCCGCCGCGCGGAGGGGCGTCGGTGCGCGTCGCGGTGCTCACGTCGCACCCGCCCGGCGGGCGTCGCGCGCCGCGCGCACCGCGGCGAACACGCGTCCGTAGCCGGTGCACCGACAGATGTTGCCGCTGATCGCCTCCTTGATCTCGAGGTCGCTCGGGTCGGGCGTGCGGTCGAGCAGGTGCTGCACCGCGACCACGAGGCCCGGCGTGCAGAAGCCGCACTGCACGCCGCCCTCGGCGATGAACGCCTCCTGCACCGCGTTGTACTCGCCGGCGGGCGAGACGGCCTCGATCGTGCGGACGTCGGCGCCGATCGCCCCCGCGGCGAGCACGAGGCAGGAGCACACGGCCTCGCCGTCCATCACCACGGTGCACGAGCCGCACTCGCCCTGCTCGCAGGCGCCCTTGGTGCCCGGGAGGCCGAGGCGCTCGCGGAGGACGAAGAGCAGGCTCTCGCTGATCGTCGCGTCCTGGACGACGCGGTCCTCGCCGTTGATGCGCAACGTGTAGCTCACGCGCCGCCCCCTCCGCGGCGCAGGAGCCGCTCGGCGAGCACGGCGACGGCGTGCCGCCGGTACGCGGCCGTGCTGCGGTGGTCGTCGATCGGGCGCGCCTCGAGTCCGACCCGCCGGCCGAACTCGGTCGCGGTCGCCGCGGGCACGGCGGCGCCGCGCAGGTCGGCGGCGCCCGCGAGCCAGGCCTCCGCCTCGCGGCAGCGGATCACGGTGGGGCCCACCGCGCCGAGGGCCACCCGCACGGCGCCGGCATCCCGGTCCCACGCGAGGCAGGCCGACGCGGCGGAGATCACCATGGCGTTGCGCACGCCGACCTTGGCGTAGCCCTGCCAGCCGCGCAGGAGCGGGAGCGTCACCGCGGTGATGATCTCGCCGGGGCGGCGGTCGTTGCGCTTCACGCCGCGCATGAAGTCGTGGACCGCGACGTCGCGGGAGCCCTCGCGCGAGCGGAGGTGCACGATCGCGTCGAGGGCCGAGAGGACGGGAAGGGCGTCGCCGGCGGGGGAGCACGTGCCGAGGTTGCCCCCGAGGGAGCCCGCGGCGCGGATCTGGGGCGAGCCCACGGTGCGCGCGGCCTCGGCGAGGGCGGGGACGAGGCCGCGGAGTGGCTCGCGCTCCATGTCGCCGTACGGCACTCCCGCGCCGATGGTCACCGTGCGGGCCTCCTCGTCCACGTGCCAGCGGCGCAGCTCGGCGACGCGCCGCAGCGCGACGTACGCGCCGGGGCGGCGGTGGTGGATGTTGACCTCCACCATGACGTCGGTGCCGCCCTGGAGCAGGACGGCGTCGGGGTGGCGCGCGGCCGCCTCGAGCGCCTCGTCGAGCGAGTCGGCGACGACCACGACGCCCGTCGTCGTCATGCGGGACCGTCCCAGCCGCTGAAGGCGTCGATCATCGCGCGGACGTCGCCGAGCGGGTAGAGGATCGGGCACGTGCAGCCGTGGCGCATGTAGTGCGCGACCTGTTCGCGCGCCTCGGCGGGGGTGCCGGACGCGGTGAGCATCTGCACGATCTCGTCGGGCACGTGCCGCGACGCCGCGACGACCTGCTCGTGGGTGGCGGGCCACGTGAGCACCGACCCCACCGCGTCGAGGATGGACTGCGGGACGCCACTCGCCTTCATGATGTGGGGCTGCTGTCCGAGGTACTGCGTCACCATCAGGCGCGCCATGTCGAGCGCGGTGGCCCGGTCCTCGTGGACGCTGCACACGACGAGCTGCGGACGGTCGAGGTCCTCCCAGCGGCGCCCGGCCTTCGCCGCGCCCGCGGCGAGCGCCTCGATGGCGCGCGCGTTGTAGTCGGGGGAGACGAGGTAGTTGAGCACCACGCCGTCGGCGATCTCTCCGGTGAGCTCCATCATCTGCATGCCGGTGGCGCCGATGTAGATCGGTACGTCCTTGGCGCGGCGCTCCTGGTACACGTAGTCGAGCTCGACCCCGTCTAGTCGGACGAACTCGCCCTGCATCGTGACGCGCTCGTTGGCCAGCAGGCCGCGCACGGCCGTGACGATCTCGCGCATGGCGCGCAGGGGCTTGGCGCGGCTGATGCCGACCTTCTGCGCGAGCGGATCCCACCACGCGCCGATGCCGAGGATGACGCGCCCCGGGGCGAGGTCGTCGAGGGTGGAGAACGTGGCGGCGAGGCGGGCCGGGTTGCGGCTCCAGCAGTCGACGACGCCCGAGCCGACCTTGAGCCGCGTGGTGACGGAGGCGAACGCGGCCATCGGCACGGTGGCCTCGCGCACGAGTCGGCTCTCGGCCTGCCACACGGCCTCGAAGCCCTTGGCCTCCGCGTACCGCGCGAAGTCCATCCCCTCCGAGATCCGGTGTGCGTCCTGCAGGTACAGGGCCACGCGTGCGCTCATCGCCGCTCCTCCATCCGTGCGTGCAGTGCGCGGGCCGCGATCGCGGCCTTGGCGCGCACCTCGTCGACGTCCACCCGCGTCGGGCGGCCGTCCTCGAGCACCTTCTCGCCGTCGACCTCGACGCGCAGCGCACGCATGCCGGTCGTGTAGGCGGTGCGCCATGGGTCGTCGGCGTGGTCGTAGGTCCAGGTCACGCGGTCCGCGCGCGACTCGGGGAAGGCGTCGCGGGACGCCTCGACCCACTCGCCGACCGTCGTCGCGGAGGCGTGCGGCTACGACTCGCAGAGCCGCGCGAAGGCCAGTCGCGCCTCCTCCATCATGTCCGAGCCGATGCCGTCCGACCCGAGGACCACGCGGTTGCGCCGCGTCGTGGGTCGCGCGTATCCGACCGCGTTCTTCATGTTGGAGCGCGGGTTGTGCGCGACGCGCCCGGGCAGGTGGCGGTCGAGGTGGACGCAGTGCACGAGCAGCCAGTCCTCCGCCGCGTGCGGCTCGAGGCGGGCGCCCGCGGCCGCGTCGTCGACGGCCTCGGCGACGTGGACGTGGACCCCGACGCCGAGGCGGCGGGCGAGCTCCGCGGCCGCCGCGAGGGTCTCGTCGCTGCAGGTGAACGCGGCGTGCAGCCCGACCATGGTGCGCAGGCCGGCGCGAGCGGCGCGCTCGCACTCGGCGAGGCCCCGGGCCGCGCCGCGCGTCATCGGCTCGCCCGGCGCGACGGTGCGTCGCAGCGTGCCGTCGTCGGCCCAGCGGTCGGTCGCGCCGTACGCGGTGCAGACCCGCACGCCGACCTCGTCGCACGCGCGGTGGATGAGCTCGAGCGAGCCGTCGATGCAGCGCGGCGACTCGTGGTGGTCGATGATGCAGGTGGTCCCGCCCATGAGGGCCTCCACGGCGCCGAGCTTGGCCGACCAGTAGATGGCGTCGGCGTCGAGGGCGGCGTCGAGGCGCCACCAGACGCCCTCGAGCATCTCGGGGAAGGACGACGGCGGCGTGGCGGGTCCCGACATACCGCGGGCGAGGGCCGAGTAGAGGTGGTGGTGGGCGTTGACCATCCCCGCGGTGACGTCGCCCACGCTCAGTCCTCCTCGTCGCCGCGGCGGCGCATCGGCAGCGTGGTGCGCCACTCGCCGTCGACCTCGTGGAGGGCCGCCGCGACCGCACCGGCGGTGGGCACGAGGCCGATCTCGCCGACGCCCTTCACGCCGTACGGCGAGTTGGGCTGCGGGGACTCGACGAGGATCACGTCGATCGGCGGCACGTCCTTGGCCCGCAGGATGCCGAGACTGCGCAACGTCATGTGGGTCGGGTAGCCCGTCTCGGGATCGGCGGGGAAGTCCTCGGTGAGCGCGTAGCCGAGACCCATGTGCACCGAGCCCTCGATCTGGCCCTCGCAGAGCTGCGGGTTGATCGCGCGTCCGACGTCGTGGGCGGCGACGACGCGCTCGATCGCGCCCGTCTCGCGGTCGGCGACGACGAGTTGCGCCGCGTAGCCGAACGTCGAGTGGATGATCGGGTGCTCGACGCCGGGATCGCCGAGCTTGGTCGTCCAGTCGACGCGATATTCGCCGAGGTGGTCGACGCCGACGGTGCGTCCCGCGGCACGGGCCGCGTCGCACGCCGCCTTGACCGCGCCGGCGCCCATGAGGGTGCCGCGCGAGCCGGTCGTCTGCCCGAGCCCGAGCTCGCGCGTCGTGTCGACGATCACGTCGACGGTGTCGGGGTCGAGGCCGAGCTCGCTCACGGCCACCTGGAGCGCGACCGTGTTGATGCCCTGGCCCATCTCGGTCCAGCCGTGGCGCACCTCGACGCGCCCGTCCTCGCGGTAGCGCACCACCGCGCGCGTGACCTCCTTGAAGCCGTTGCCGAGCCCGCTGTTCTTGAGCCCGAGCCCGAGGCCGACGGCCTTGCCGCCCGCGCGGGCGGCGTCGTAGTGGGGCTTGATCGCGACGAGACACTCGCGCGCGCCGAGGCATCCATCGTCCATGATCTGCCCCGGTCCCCAGACGGCGCCCGGCTCGATCACGTTGCGCACGCGCATCTCCCAGGGGTCGACGCCCGCGAGCGCGGCGAGCCGGTCCATCACGCCCTCCATGGCGAACTGCGCCTGGTTGGCGCCGAAGCCGCGGAAGGCGCCGCAGACCGGGTTGTTGGTCCGCGCCGCCACGGCCTCGACGTCGATCGCGGGCAGGCGGTAGGGGCCGCTCGCGTGGCCCGCCATCCGCTCGAGGACCTTCATCCCGACGCTCGCGTAGGCGCCGCTGTCGCCGACCGCCCGCACCCGCAGGGCGGTGAGGCGGCCCTCGGCGTCGCAGCCCGCCTCGTAGGTCATGCGGATCGGGTGCCGCTTGGCGTGGATGAGGAGGCTCTCCTCCCGGGAGAGCGTGCACTTCACGGGCGTGTCGAGGAGCCAGGCGGCGAGCGCGGCGTGCGCCTGGTTGGCCATGTCCTCCTTGCCCCCGAAGGCCCCGCCGTTGGTGACGAGGGTGACGGTGACGGCGTCGTTGCCGACGCCGAGCACGCGGGCGATGTCGTTGCGGTCGTCCCAGATCCCCTGGCCGCCCGAGTACACGTGGAGCCGACGCGCGTCCCCCGCGCCCTCGGGGACCGCGAGGCTGCTCTCGGGCTCGAGGAAGGCGTGCTCGATGCGCTGCGTGCGGAAGGTCTCGGTGACGCGGTGCGCGCTCGCGGCGAGTGCGGCGTCGACGTCACCGCGGCGGTAGGACGAGCGGCTGAGGACGTTGGAGTCGGTGCCCCAGACGGCGATCTCGGGATCCTCGATCGCGGTCTCCGGGTCGGTGAGCGGGCGGAGCGGGGCGTAGTCGACCCGCACCAGCCCGGCCGCCGCGCGCGCCGCGCGCCGCGAGCGGGCGACGACGACGGCGAGCACGTCGCCGGCGTAGGACGTGCGACCGCCGACGGGGATCATGATCGGCCAGTCCTTGTGGATGAGGCCGACCTTCAGCTCGCCGGGCACGTCGGCGGCGGTGAAGACGCCGACCACGTCGGCTGCGGCCAAGGCGGCGGACGTGTCGATGCCGCGGACCTCCGCGCGGGCGTGGGCGGTGAGGTGGAGCGCGGCGTGGAGCATGCCGGGCACGCGCATGTCGTCCACGTAGCCGCGGTCGCCGAGCGCGAGGCGGCGGGCCTCGTACTTGGGCGTGGCGGCGCCGATGCCCCCGGCGGGGGCGACGACCGGGGTGTCGCCGCGGGCGACGGTCTCGATGGCGTCCAGCACCTTCACGTACCCCGTGCAGCGGCAGAGGTGCGCCCCGAGGTGGCGCGACATGTCCGCCCGCGTGAGGGCGGCGCCCTTCTTGTCCACCTGGGCCTTGGCGCGCACGACGATGCCCGGGATGCAGAAGCCGCACTGGAGACCGCCGCAGGCGGCGAACGCGGCCGACCACCGGTCGCGCTCCTCGTCGGGCAGACCCTCCAGCGTCACGACCGTGGCGCCGTCGACCTTGGCGAGCGGCTGCTGGCAGCTCACCACGGCCTTGCCGTTGACGAGCACGGTGCAGCATCCGCACTGGCCCGAGGGCGAGCAGCCGTCCTTGGGGGACGTGACGCCGAGCTCCTCGCGCAGCGCCGAGAGCAGGTGGGGGTGGTCGTCGGCCACCCGCACGGACTCCCCGTTGACCGTCAGCCCGATCGTCCCCGCCACGGCTACATCTTGGCAAGCGGGACGGTCGTCGCCACCCTCAGTCGTCGAGGACCACGCCTCGCTGGGACGCGATGGGGCCGTACACCTCGGGCCGCCGGTAGCGGTCGAAGTCGAAGAGCGTCCCCGTGTAGTTGCGGCACCAGTCGAGGTCGCAGTCCGCGATCGCGAGCTCGTCACCGTTGCCCGCGGTCCGCGCGAGGACCTCACCGGACGGCCCGACGATCTGGGAGTCGGCGAGGGAGTCGACGCCCTCCTCGATGCCGCCCTTCGCGACCCCGACGACGAACGCGCCGTTCTGGTAGGCGCCCGCCTGCATGACGAGGCCGTTGTGGAACGCCTGCAACGGGTCCTGCGACGGATCGGGCACGTAGTGGAGCGGCGTGTTGTACCCGCAGAGGATCATCTCGACGCCCTTCAGCCCCATGAGTCGGTACGACTCGGGCCAGCGTCGGTCGTTGCAGATCATCATGCCGATGCGACCGCCGAAGGCGCGCCAGACGCCGAACCCCTCGCGGCCCGGCGTGAAGTAGTGGCGCTCGGCGTGCTGGAACGGGCGGTCGGGCTCGTGTCGCTCGTGGCCGGGTACGTGCACCTTGCGGTAGTGGCCGACCACGCGCCCGTCGCGCTCGACGAGGATCGCGGTGTTGAAGCGCTCGCCGGCCGGCGTGAGTTCGGCGTAGCCGAGGTGGAAGCCGACGCCGAGCCGCCGCGCCTCGTCGAAGAGCGGACGGGTCTCGGCGGACGGCATCTCGCGCTCGTACCAGTGGTCGGCCTCCCGCAGATCCTCCACCCACCAGCGGGGGAAGAACGTGGTGAGGGCGAGCTCGGGGTACACGACGAGTCCGGCGCCCTCGCGGGCGGCGTCGCGGAGGAGCGCGACCAGACGCTCGACGACCGCCGGCCGGGCATCGCCGCGCTGGATGGGACCGAGCTGGGCGGCGGCGACGCGGACGATGCGGCTCACGACGAGGCCAATTCCAGCACGACGCCGAGCAGCACGTCGGCTCCCGCGACGAGGTCCGCGGGGTCGGTGTGCTCCGCGGGGTTGTGGCTGATGCCCTTGGCGCTCGGCACGAACACCATGCCCGTGGGGCAGACGCGGGCGAGCATCTGCGCGTCGTGGCCCGCACCCGAGGGCATGCGGCGCACCGACAGTCCGCGATCGGCGGCGTGCCGCTCGACCATGGCGACGACCCCCTCGTCGAAGCGCACGGGCTCGAAGCGGGCGAGGGTGCGCCGCTCGACCCGCACGCCCTCCCGCGCGGCCACGTCGTCGATCATCGCGGCGATGCGGCGCTCGGCCTCGCGGAGCAGCCCCTCGTCGGTGTTGCGCACGTCGAGGGTCATCGTCGCCCGCGCGGGCACGACGTTGGTGAGGTTGGGGTGCAGATCGACCTTGCCCACGGTGCAGACCTGGTGGCCGCCCATCTCCGCGGCGAGGTGGCGCACGAAGACGGTGATCTCCGCGGCCACCAGCGCGGGGTCGTGGCGCAGCGACATGGGGGTCGTCCCCGCGTGGTTGGACTGGCCGTGGATCGTGAGCTCCTGCCAGGAGATGCCCTGCACCCCCGTCACGGCGCCGATGCGGATCCCGTCCGCCTCGAGCAGCGGACCCTGCTCGATGTGGAGCTCGACGAACGCGTGGGGCGCGGGACCGGGGCAGGGCACGGGGCCCGCGTAGCCGATGCGCAGCAGCTCGTCGCCGAGCCGAGCCCCGTCGATGCCGACGACGTCGAGGGCCTCCTCGACGGGCATGCCGCCGACGTAGACGAGGGACCCGAGCATGTCGGGAGCGAATCGGGCGCCCTCCTCGTCGGTGAAGACGCCGACCGCGAGGGGGCGCGGGGGGAGCCAGCCGGCTCGCTGGCAGGTCTCGATCACCTCGAGCCCGGCGAGCACACCGAGATTGCCGTCGTAGCGCCCGCCCGTGCGCACGGTGTCGATGTGGCTGCCCATCATGACGGGCGCACCGTCGCCGACCGCCCACGTGCCGACGACGTTGCCGACGACGTCCACGGTGACGTCCAGCCCGAGCTCGCGCATCCATGCCACGACGAGGTCGCGTCCGTCCCGATCGTCGTCGGTGAGCGCGAGCCGCGAGTTGCCGCCGCCCTCGATGGGGGAGATCTGCGCGAGCGCGTCGATGCGCGCGAGGAGCCGCGGGCCGTCGATCCGTGCGGGGGCGGTCGCGACGCCGGGTGCCACGACGGGTCAGCCTACGAGCGGCCGCCGCGCCGTGGCAGACTCGGACGATGCGCGCGGCGACCGTGGATCGCGCGCGACTCGCCTCGCTCATGCGGGACGAGGAGGAGCGCTTCGTCCGGTCGCACCCGCGGTCCCGCGAGCGCGCCGAGCGCGCGGCGCGACACCTCGTGGCCGGCGTGCCCATGCCGTGGATGCGGCGGTGGCCCGGCGCGTTCCCGCTGTCGCTCGAGCGGGCCTCCGGAGCGCGTTTCACCTGCGCGGACGGGATCGAGTACGTGGATCTCTGCCTCGGGGACACCGGTGCCATGACGGGCCACGCCGTGCCCGAGATCTCCGCGGCCGTCGCGGCGCAGATGTCGCGCGGGAGCACCGTGATGCTCCCGACGGAGGACGCCGCGTGGGCGGGGGCGGAGCTCGCGCGCCGCTTCGGCCTGCCCAAGTGGCAGTTCACCCTCAGCGCCACCGACGCCAACCGCTTCGTGCTGCGCTTCGCCCGCGCCGTGACCGGCCGGGCCAAGATCGTCGTGCACGACTGGTGCTACCACGGCACCGTCGACGAGACGCTCGTGGTGCTGGACGAGCGGGGCCGCACGGTGGCGCGGCCGGGCGCGATCGGTCCGCAGGTCGACCCCGGGACGACGACGCGCGCCGTGCCCTTCAACGACCTGCCCGCGATGGCGAGGGCCCTCGCGCAGGGCGACGTGGCCTGCATCCTGATGGAGCCCGCGCTCACCAACATCGGGATCGTCCTGCCCGAGCCCGGCTACCTCGCCGGCGTGCGCGACCTCGCGCGCCGCCACGGGGTGCTGCTCGTGATCGACGAGACGCACACGATCTGCGCCGGCCCGGGGGGCTGCACCGCGGCGTGGGGCCTCGAGCCCGACGCGGTGGTGATCGGCAAGACGATCGGCGGCGGCATCCCCGTCGGGACGTACGGCTTCAGCGCCGCACTCGCCGAGCGGGTGGAACGGCTCCACGGCGACGGCATCGACGTCTCGGGCGTCGGCGGCACGCTCGCGGGCAACGCGCTCGCGATGGCCGCGATCCGCGCGACGCTCGGACACGCGTTGCTGCCCGAGCAGTTCGCCCGCACGACGGCGCTCGCCGAGGCGTGGACCCGCGGCGTGCGGGACGCCTACGAGGCGCGGGGGCTCGAGTGGTGCGTCCAGCGCCTCGGCTCGCGGGCCGAGTACTGGTTCTGCGCCCCGCCGCGCGACGGCGCCGCGGCCGCCGCGGCCGTCGACCACGAGCTCGACGCCTTCATGCACCTCTGGGCGATCAACCGCGGCATCCTGCTCACGCCGTTCCACAACATGGCGCTCTTCTCGGCGTTCCACGACGAGCGCGACGTGGCGGCGCACGACGCGGTGTTCGAGGGGGCGGTCGCGGCCCTCGTGGGCTGAGCATGGAGACGGCCTTCCTCCTCGCGGTGGTGGGGATCGCGGCCACGATGCAGGCACTGTCGGGCTTCGGCTTCGCGCTCCTCGCGGTGCCCGTCTTGGCGTTCGCCGTCGACCTACGCCTCGCCGTCGTGGTGGTGACGCTCGTGTCGACCGTGAGCACCCTCGTGCAGTGGTGGGAGTCCCGCCGCGTCGCGGTCGGCCCGCTCGTGCGCCGGCTGCTCGTGAGCGGGGCGGCGGGCATGCCCCTCGGGCTCTGGGCGCTCGCGTCGCTCGACGTGCGCCTCATGAAGGCGATCCTCGGCGCCGCCGTGCTCGCGGGCGTCGCGCTGCTCGCCTGGCACGGCGCCCCGCCGACGGCGATGCCCTCGGATCGGCGCCACCCGCTCGACCTGCCCGCCGGCGTGCTCGCGGGCGTGCTCTCGACCGCGACGTCGACCAACGGGCCGCCCCTCGTCTTCCTGCTGCGCGTGCGCGGCCTCGGGGCGACGGAGTTCCGCGCGACGCTCAATCGCATCTTCACGATCTCCGGCGTGGCGTCGCTCGCGATGTTCGTCGCGGCAGGGCAGGTGCGTCTCGCGGACCTCCCCGTGGCGGGGCTCGCCGTACCGGTGATGCTCGTCGGCCTCTGGGTCGGCATCCGGGCCCGGCCGCGGGTCCCCGAGGCGGCGTTCCGCCGACTGTCCCTGTCATTGTTGACGCTCAGCGGGGTGAGCGCGCTCGTGTCGGCCCTGCGGGGCTAGCGCCCGAAGGCGCGCATCCACTCCTCCCGCGTGCGCGGGGCGAACACGACGTTGGTCCGCACGACGTCGCCGAGCGGCGCCGTCGACATCTCGGAATACGCATGCCCCGGGCAGACGAGCGTGCCCTCGGGGAGTCGCGAGAGCGTCCGCAGACTGTCGTGCAGCTGCCCGGCGTCGCCGCCCGGCAGGTCGGTGCGGCCGCATCCGTCGAGGAAGAGCGTGTCGCCCGCCACGAGGCATCCCTCGACGAGGAAGCACTGGCTGCCCGGCGTGTGCCCGGGGGTGTGGAGCAGCGTGATCGAGAGTCCCCCGACGCGCACCTCGTCGCCCCCGGCGTGCGCGACGAGCTGGTCGGCCCCGAGCCCCGTCACGCGGGTGACCCACGGTGCCTCGTCGGCGTGGACGTGGATCGGGACGTCGTGGCGCGCGACGAGCTCCGCGGCGCCCTCGATCGCGTGACCCATCATGGCGCCGCCGACGTGGTCGGGGTGGTAGTGCGTCGCGAGCGCGCCGACGATCCGCATGCCGTCCGCCGCCGCCGCGTCGAGGATCTCGCCGACGGCGTACGCGGGATCGACGACGACGCACTCGCCCGAGTGGCGGTCGCCGAGCAGGTACACGTAGTTGCGCATCGCGGCGCCGACCGGGTCTCCGACGGCGAAGTCGCGGCCCGAGAGGAGCTGGCGGAAATACAGGCGGTCGTCGATCGCGTCACCGTATCGTGGCTACGTGGCGCGACTGCGGTACGCGGTGGTCGGGACGGGCATGATGGGCACGGAGCACGCGACCACGATCGCCCGCCTGCCCGACGCGCGGCTCGCCGCGCTCTGCGACCCCGAGCCCGCGAGTCTCGCGCGGGCCGCCGCCGCGCTGGGCCCGGACGCGCCCCCGGCCTGGGGCGACGTCGGGCGCATGCTCCGCGACGCGGATCCCGACGTCGTCGTGGTGGCGACGCCCAACCACACGCACGACGAGGTGCTCGGTCCGGTGCTCGCGCACGGCGCCCACGTGCTCGTCGAGAAGCCCCTCGCGATCACCGCGCGGCGTTGCGCGGCCGTCCGCGAGGCCGCCCGGGCCACGGCGCCACGCACCGGGCGCGGAGGCCCGCGGCGCGTGGTGTGGGTGGGCATGGAGTACCGCTACATGGCGGCGACCTCCGCGCTGCTCGCGGCGGTGCGCGCCGGCGCCGTGGGGGAGCCGCGCATGGTCGCGATCCGCGAGCACCGATTCCCGTTCCTACCCAAGGTCGGGGACTGGAACCGCTACTCCCGCCTCACGGGCGGCACGCTCGTGGAGAAGTGCTGCCACTTCTTCGACCTCATGCGACTCCTCCTCGCCGACGAGGCGGTGGCGGTCGGTGCCACCGGGGGCCAGGCGGTGAACCACCTCGACGAGCGCCTCCCCGGGGGCGCGCCCGACGTGCTCGACCACGCGTACGTCACCGTGGAGTTCGCGCGCGGTGCGCGCGGGATGCTGGACCTGTCGATGTTCGCCGAGGCGTCCGTGCACGAGCAGGAGATCTGCGTCGTCGGCGACGCGGGCAAGGCCGAGGCGTTCCCGGCCGAGGGGCTCCTGCGCACGGGGCGGCGCGTCGCGGGCGTGCGGCGCGCGCCCGTCGAGGAGCGCCAGGTCGCGCATGGCGAGGACGTCCCCGCGGGCATGCACCACGGCGCGACGCACCTCGCCCACGTCGCGCTCGCCGCCGCGATCCGCGACGGCCGGGACGCGGAGGTCGGCCTCGACGACGGGCTCGCCGCGGTGGCCATCGGCGAGGCGGCGCACCGCGCGATCGCCGAGCGGCGCGTCGTCGAGGTCTCCGAGGTCCTCGCCGACTAGCGCTCGAAGAACCAGTCGCGCACCGCGGTGCGGCGACGCGGCGACCGGCCCGTGCGCTCCTCGGCCCGATCCATGCTGCGCGTGAGGCGCAGCAGCCCGTTGACCCCGAGCCAACGGAGCGGCTCCGGCTCCCACCGGCCCCAGTGGTCGCCGACCCAGGGCAGGGTCGCGAGATCGCCGTCGGGCCCGCCGAGCATCGCGACGAGGGTGCGGGCCGCGAGGTGGGACGCGAGCACGCCCTCGCCCACGTACCCGCCGATGACGGCGAGGCGCCGGTCGCGCGCGAGGCGCACGGTCGGGTGCCAGGAGCGCGGCGCGCCGAGCGGGCCGCCCCAGCGGTGGGTGATCTCTGCGTCGCGCAGCGCGGGCAGGGTGGTGCGCATCGCGTCAACGATGCGTGCATGGATGCGCGCGTGGACGTCGAAGCGGTCGCGCACGCGGGAGCCGAAGTGGTACGGCGCGCCGCGGCCGCCGAACGCCACGCGGCCGTCGGCCGTGCGCTGCGCGTAGATGATGAGGTGCCGCCCGTCGTGGTAGGTCTCGCGCCCGGCCCAGCGCAGCTCCTCGAGGGTGCGCGCGGGGAGCGGGGCCGTGGCCACCATGTAGGAGTAGAGGGGCACGAGATCCCGGCGCGCCCCGGGGAGCGACGCCGTGTAGCCCTCGGTGGCCCGCACGACGAGATCCGCCCGGAGCGTGGCGCGCTCGCCCCCGCACTCGTAGGTGACGCGACCGTCGTCCACGTCGACCACGCGCGCGCCCTCCCGGATCGTCACGCCGAGGCGCGCACACGCCTCGGCGAGCCCGCGGACGAGGCGGAGGGGATGGACGGTCGCGCAGTGGGGGGTGAACGTCCCGCCCACGATGCGCGCGGCGCCGATGCGCCGGGTCAGCTCGTCGGCGCCGAGCTCGACCAGGTCGTCGGCCGCGAGCCCGTGCCTGCGGGCCTCGTCGACCTCGCCGCGCACGCGCCCCCACTGCGCGCCGTTGGTCGCACCGGTGAGCGTGCCGGCCTTGTGGAAGTCGCACGCGATCCCCTCGCGCGCGACGATGCGCCCGACCTCGTCGACCGCACCGAAGGTGGCGGCGAGCATCCGGCGTGCGGCCCCGGCGCCGTGGGCCGCGTCGAGCTCCGCGGGGCCGACCGGGATCCAGCCGCTCAGCCAGCCGCCGTTGCGCCCGCTCGCACCGTGCCCGACCGTGCGGGCCTCGAGCAGCACGATGCGCGCATCGGGTCGCCATCGGCGTAGCGCGTACGCGGTCCAGAGACCTCCGTAGCCCCCGCCGACGATCGCCACGTCGACCTGGAGCTGCGCGGGGAGCGGCGCCTGGTGGCCGGTGGCCGGACCCGCGTCCGCCGACCAGAGGCTGACGCCCGGAGCGGCGACGTCGACCCCGGCGCGCACGCGCGCACCCTAGGCGAGGGGCGCGTTGTCGATGAGGCGCACGCCCCCGACCGTCGCCGCGACGAGCAGGCGGGCACCAGGGCCGATCGTGTCCGACGACGCGAGCGTCGACCCGTCGCGGACGCTCGCGTAGTGCAGGCGGACCGGCACGTCGTGCGTCGCGGCACCGGCGATCGCCGCCATCGTGCGCCCCTCGATCTCGTGCACCGAGCGCACGCCGCGGGCCGCCGCGTCGCGTGCCGCATCGAGGCTGCGGGGGATGGCGAGGGCGACGCGTCGCGCGGCGGGGGAGAGGCGTACGTTGCGGCTGGACGCCGCGAGTCCGTCGGGGTCGCGCACGGTCGGGGCCTCGACGATGCGCGGCCCTCCGAGGCGCGCCGCGAGGGCGCGGACGACGGCGAGCTGCTGCCAGTCCTTGGCCCCGAAGACGGCGAGGTCGGGCCCGACCGCGCGCCAGAGCTCCCGCACCACGGTGGCGACGCCCACGAAGTGCCCGGGTCGGTCGCGGCCCTCGAGGTCGCCCGCGAGCGCGTCGTCGACGGGCTCGGCCGTCTCGTCGGCGAACGCGTCCTCCCGGGTCGGGCGCCAGAGCACGCCGACGCCCCCGCGTGCGCAGAGCGCCGCATCGGGTCCGGGCGTGGAGGGATAGTCGCGCAGGTCGGCCCCGTCGGCGAACTGCAGCGGGTTGACGTACGCGCTCACGACGACGGACGCGGCCCTGGATGCGGCGAGTGCGAGGAGCGAGCCGTGGCCGTGGTGCAGCGCCCCCATCGTGGGCACGAGGGCGAGGGGTCGCGGGAGTCCCTCGAGCGCCGATCGGAGCTCGTCGCGGCCGACGACCGTCCTCATCGTCCGCGGGCGGGGCTCGCCGGTGGGGCGGTCGGCGTCAGTGGAACGAGTGCGCGTCGTCGGGCCAGGCGCCGCTGCGCACGTCGTCGACGAATCGCGTGCACGCCTCGAGGCTGGCGCCTCCGAGGTCGGCCCACTGTCGGGTGAACTTGAGGCGCCGCTCCACGAGCCCGAGCACGTCGTGGAGCACCAGCACCTGGCCGTCGCAGTCGGGGCCCGCGCCGATGCCGATCGTCGGGACGGAGAGCTTGCGCGTGATCTCCGCGGCGAGGTCCCGCGGCACGCCCTCCACCACGATGGCGAACGCCCCGGCCTGCTCGAGCGCGTGGGCGTCCTCGAGCAGCCGGTCGCGCTCGCCGGCGTCGCGGCCCTCGCGGCGGCCCTGGACGCGGTGCCCGCCCATGCGGTGGTAGCTCTGCGGCGTGAGCCCGACGTGGCCCATCACCGGCACGTCCATGCGGGTGAGGGCGAGCACGCAGTCGGCCACGTGGACGCCGCCCTCGAGCTTCACCGCCGCGGCCCCGGCCTTCACGAGCCGCGCGGCGCTGTCGACCGCGCGCGCCGGCCCCGACTGATACGTGCCGAAGGGCAGGTCGCCGACGACGAGGGCCCTCGTGCGGGCGCGGGCGACCATGCGCACGTGGTACTCCATCTCCTCGAGCGTCACCGGGATCGTGGTGGCCTCGCCCTGCACGACGGTCGCGACCGAGTCGCCCACGAGGATCACGTCCACGCCGGCGTC
Organism: Actinomycetota bacterium; assembly: GCA_041158045.1. Lineage (GTDB taxonomy): Bacteria > Actinomycetota > Acidimicrobiia > Acidimicrobiales > Ilumatobacteraceae > CAXRBC01. The sequence continues at coordinate 21,572 of JBEBCD010000023.1, forward strand.
GTCGACGATGCGGGCGAACGTCGCGTCGTAGGCGGTCAGCATCGCGATGCGTCGCCCCTCGCGCTTGGCGTCGCGCACCATCGGGACGGTGACGCGAGGTCGGTCGGCGACGCCCACGCCCGAGAGGGTAACGAGGCGTCGTTAGCCTGCCACCATGCGCGCGGCGTGGTGGCGGCGCGCGGTCGCGGATGCCGCGGACGCCGCATGGGAGTGGCTGGCGTTGCACGCCGCGGTCGGCCCCGACACGCGCCGGGGTCGCCGATTCGGGCGGTTCGGCGACGGCTCGATCATGTGCTTCCCGCTCGGCACCGTCTACAACGAGCGGTACATCCGCATCGGTCGGGACACGATGATCGGGCCGCACGTCGCGCTCGCCGCGGGCATGCTGCCCGGGCAGGAGTGCGCCCTCGACCCGACGATCCGCATCGGCGACCGCTGCCTCATCGGCCGGGGCTCGGGGATCGTCGGGCACTTCTCCATCGACATCGGGGACGACGTCTGGACCGGCCACCACGTCTACGTGACGGATCAGAACCACGGGTACGAGCGCCTCGACGTGCCGATCTCGCGCCAGACGCAGCCCGAGCGCGCCGTGTCGATCGGTGACGGGTCGTGGCTCGGCCATGGCGTGGTGGTGCTGCCGGGTGCCCGCATCGGGCGCCACGTGGTCGTCGGCGCCAACTCGGTGGTGACGGGGGAGATCCCCGACCGGAGCGTGGCGGTGGGTGCGCCGGCCCGAGTCGTGCGCCGTCACGACCCAGCGCGGGGCTGGGTGCGCGTCTAGACGGACAGGTCCATCGGCGGCCGGCACGACGGCATGTCGTTGTCGGCAGCGAAGGTGGCGAGCTTCTCCGCGAGCGGCAGGCCGTCGGCGGTCGTCGTCTCGGCGAAGGGGGAGTTGTCGCCCCTCCGCAGCGCCTCGGCGTACGCGCGGCGGTCGGCCACGTAGGCGTCGTAGTCGGCCAGCCAGAGCGGGACGATGGCCGCGCCCTTGGCGTCGGTCGGCGGGGTCGCCCTCGCGGTCGTGAGCGCCCGCACGATGCCGTCCGTGGCCGCGTCGACGAGCTCGGCGCGTCGGGCGAGGGCGTCGGGGCCCGCCTCGTCGATGCGGCGCAGGTCCGCCTGGGCCGCACGCTCCGCGCGCGCCACCGCGCAGGCCGCCTCGGCGCGGGCGGTCCACGCGGCGTCACCGATCCGGTTGACCGACTCGCGGCTCGCGAAGAACAGCGCGTAGACCCACATCACGGCGATCGCCGCCACGACCAGTCCGAGCGCGACGCGCACGATCGCGCCACCGGGCCGCCAGGCGACGGCGAGGTGCGCGAGGCCCGCCGCGACCCCGACGCCCGCCGCGACGAGCGCGCCGTCGCGCGCCGACAGGTGGAGCCCCCACGCCTCGTCGAGCGACCAGCGCCCCGCGCCCCAGGCGCCGATGGCGATGCCGAGGACCCCGAGCATCGCGGTGTATTCCCAGCCCTGGCCGGGACGGAAGACGAAGAACCCGTTGCGGCCGTGTCCCGCCACGCCCGCGACGACCATCAGTCCCACGAGGCCCGCCGCCGCCAGTGGCGTCGCGAGGCCCGCGACGAGGCCGGCGCCGACCGCGAGCTCGGTGGCGGCGGCGGCGCGGGCCTGCAGGCGGGGCGCGCGCATGCCGATGGACGCGAACCATTGCGGCACGGCCGCGCGTCGCGCGGCGTCGGCCACCTTGTTCCACCCGTGCGCGGCGATCATCGCGCCGGTCGCCACGCGCACGCACGCGAGCACCACGTCGAGGGCCGCCGCATCGGATCCCGTCACGCCCACGATTGGTAGATTCTACGAGTGACCGCCACGACCGTCCGCGACGCGGTCCGCCTCACGGGTCGGCTCGTGCGGATCTCGCCGCGACAGTTCTCGATCGCGGTCGGCGGGGCGGCCGTCTTCGCGGTGTGCACCGTGGCGTCGTCACTCGGCGTGCGGTGGATGGTGGACCGCGTGATCCTGCCCCGATTCGACGGCGGGCCGTTCGACGCGCGCGCCCTCGCCGCGGGCGCGGCGATCGTCGTCGGCATCGGCCTGCTCCGCGCCGCGGGCGTCGTCATCCGCCGCAGCTTCGCCGGCATCGCCGAGTGGCGCACCGCCCGGCACCTCGCCGACGGCGTGCTGGCGCGCCTCGTGGCCCAGCCCGTGCCCTGGCACCGCCGGCACATGGTCGGCGATCTGGTCGCCCGCTGCGGCGTGGACGTGGACGCGGCGGTCGCCGTGATGGCCCCGATGCCCTTCAGCTCGTCGGTCGTCGTGATGATGGTCGTCGCTGCCGCGTACCTGCTCGCCACCGACGTCGTCCTCGGCGGCCTCGCCGCCGCCCTCTTCCCCCTCATGCTCGCGATGAACCTCGCCTACCAGCGGCGCGTCGATCGTCACTACAAGGACGCGCAGCGCGAGCTCGGCCTGCTCTCGGAGGCGGTGCACGAGTCCTTCGACGGCGTCGTCGTGGTCAAGGCGTTCGGGGCCGAGGAGCGCGAGACGCGGCGCCTCGCCGAGATCACGGCGCGCCTGCGGGAGGCCCGCATCCGCGCGGTCGGCGTGCGCTCGACCTTCGAGTCCCTCCTCGACGCCGTGCCCTCGCTCGCCAACGTCGCGCTGCTCGCGGTCGGCGCGGTGCGGGTGCGCGACGGCGCGATGAGCGTCGGGGATCTCGCGAGCTTCCTCTACCTGTTCACCCTGCTCGCCTTCCCGCTGCGGATCATCGGCTATCTCTTCAGCGAGATCCCGCACTCGCTCGCCGGCTGGCAGCGGGTGGCGGAGGTGGCCGAGGCCCCGGTGGAGACGGACCCCCACGACGCGATCGGCCCCGCCCCCGCGGGGCTCGCGGTCCAGGTCCACGGCGCGGTGGTGGCGCACGCGGACGCCGCGGCCGTGCTGCGCGGGGTGGACCTCGAGGTGCGCCACGGCGAGACGGTGGCGCTCGTCGGTGCGACCGGCGCGGGCAAGACCACGCTCCTCCACGCGATCGCCGGCCTCGTGCCGCTCGCGGCGGGACGCGTCGCGAGCGGGGCGTCCCGCACGGGCCTCGTGTTCCAGGAGCCCTTCCTCTTCGCCGACACGTTGCGGTACAACCTCACGCTCGGCGACGAGGTCGCGGAGGGGGACCTCTGGGCGGCGCTCGCCGTCGCCGATGCCGACGGGCTCGTGCGCGAGCTCGACGCCGGCCTCGACACCGAGGTCGGGGAGCGCGGCGTCGGGCTCTCGGGAGGACAGCGGCAGCGCATCGCCCTGGCGCGCGAGCTGGCCCGCGGCGCGGAGCTGCTCCTCCTCGACGACACGACCTCGGCCCTCGATCCCGTCACCGAGTCGCGCGTGCTGGGCAACCTGCGGGGCATGGCGCGGCGGGCGAGCGTGCTCGTCGTCGCGTCCCGACCCTCGACCATCGCCCTCGCCGATCGCGTCGCCTACCTGCGGGACGGACGCATCACCGCGGTGGGGAGCCACGACGAGCTCATGGCTCGTCACCCCGACTACCGGGAGCTCCTCGCGGCCTTCGAGGCCGATCGCGAGGCCGGTGCGTCATGAGCGTCGAGGGCGAGGGGCGGATCGGGCCGGACCCCGCGCGCCGGTTCGTCGCCGCCCGCACCATCCAGCGGGGCGTGCGCGTCGCCCCGGCCCTGGGCCACGGGTTGCTGCTCACCTTCGTGCTCGCGCTCGTCGGCTCCCTCGCCCGCGTCGTGGTGCCCGTGCTCATCCAGCAGGTCGTGGACGGGGGGTTCCGCGACGGGGAGGTGCGCGTCGGCTGGATCGTGCGCAGCTGCGCCGTCGCCGCCGCGGTGATCGTCGCGAGCGCGATCGCCCTGCGCACCGCCGTGCGGCGCCTCGGCACCCAGGCCGAGCGCGGCCTGTACGCGCTGCGGGTGCGCCTCTACGAGCACATCCACCGGCTCAGTCTCGAGAGCCACCGCGAGGAGCGCCGCGGCGCCCTCGTGTCGCGAGTGACGAGTGACATCGAGACGCTCACCATGTTCTTCGCGTGGGGCGGCCTCACCTTCATGCTCGACGGTGCGCTCATGGTCGCGGTCGCCTCCGTGATGCTCGCCTACGACTGGATGCTCGCGCTCGTGGCCCTGGGGACGTCGGCGCCGCTGTTCTTCGTGCTGCGCCGGCTCCAGGCGCGCCTCGTCGCCGCCTACGAGCACGCCCGAGGACGCAACGCCGCACTGCTCAGCGCGGTGAGCGAGCTGGTCGCCGGCACGGAGACGCTGCGCGCGGCCCGCGCCCAGGGGCCGATGCTCGCGCGCACCCGCCGCGCGGTGCGGGAGCGGACCGACGCGCAGACGAGGGCCGGCATCATCGGCGCCTTCCTCTTCCCCTCGGGCGAGGTGTTCGCCGCGTTCACGGTCACGGCGGTCGTCGCGGTCGGCGCGCTCCGCGGGCTCGGTGACGGGCTCACGGCCGGTTCGATGGTGGGCTTCTATTTCCTCACCTACCGATTCCTCGAGCCGATCGCGGAGTTCACCGAGGTCGTCGACCAGGCGCAGACCGCCGTCGCCGGGCTGCGCCGCGTGCTCGGCGTGCTCGATACCCCGATCGGTCCGCCCGCCCCGAGTGCGCCGCTCCCGCTCCCCGAGGGCCCGCTCTCGGTCGCGCTGCACGAGGTGACCTTCGCCTACGCGCCGCGCGACACCCTCGTCGGCGAGGCGGGGGAGGCGCCGGCGCTGCGCAACGTGACGGTGGAGATCCCCGCGCGACAACACGTGGCGCTCGTCGGCGAGTCGGGCTCGGGCAAGACCACGCTGGCGCGACTCGTCGCGCGCTTCGCGGATCCGACCGCGGGGACGGTGCTCGTGGGCGGGGTCACGCTCCGACGCATCGACGGCGCCGCGCTCCGCCGCCGCCTCGTCGTCGTGCCACAGGAGCCGTTCCTCTTCGCCGACACCATCGCGGGCAACCTGCGGTTCGCGAGCCCGGACGCGACGGAGACCGAGATGCGCGGGGCCGCAGCGCGGCTCGGCATGCTCGATTGGATCGACGGGCTCCCGGAGGGGCTCGCGACGCGCGTCGGGCAGCGCGGATCCGCGCTGTCGGGTGGGGAGCGCCAGCTCGTCGCGCTGCTGCGCGCATCGATGACGTCGCCCGACGTGCTCATCCTCGACGAGGCCACCTCGGCCGTGGACCCGCTGCTCGAGACGCGCATCGCGGCGGCGCTCGGTGCGCTGTCCGAGGGTCGCACCACCATCGCGATCGCGCACCGGCTGTCGACCGCGGCGCGCGCCGACCGGGTGCTGGTCCTCCACGAGGGACGGCTGGTGGAGGACGGACGGCACGAGGATCTCCTCGCCCGCGGCGGCACGTACGCGAGGATGTACGGGCAATGGCTCGACGCGACCGCCGCCGGCTGACCTCGGCCCTCGTCCTCGCCGCGGCGGCGGCCGCGCTCGCGGGCTGCGGCGACGCGGCGCGCGAGCGTGCGGCCTGCGTGCGCATCCCCGCCGTGGTCGTCTCGGTCGGGCGCGTGCGCGCGCTCGTCGACGACCCGGGTGCGGCGAGCCCCGGCGTGGCGCGGGACGTGCTCACCGAGGCCGTGGAGGCGTTCGGCGCGCTCGCGGAGGCGGCCCCACGCGAGCTGGCGGGGGACGCCGAGACCCTCTGGGACGCGCACCTGCAGCTGTCCGCCGCGTACTCGGGGGCGCAGTGGAAGGGTCCGCTCGTCGCGCAGTCGACGGCGGGCGAGCGGGCGATCGCGGTGCTCGCGTCGGAGGGGGTGGCGCGGGCGTTCGAGCGCCTGGATGCGTTCGCCGACGCGCGCTGCCTCGTGGACCTCGGCGCACCGCCCGTGCCGCCCGGCGGTGCGCCGACCACGCTGCCGGCCGCCCCTCCGGGCGACGAGCCCGCGCGCTCCGACGAGGGGCTCGGGGAGCGTGCGGCGACGGTCGAGGCGCTCGGCTTCGTGCTCGCGGAGCGGTGGTCGCTCGCGGTGGACGCCGGGGAGGCGTCGTGCCTCGGGACGGAGCTCCTCGCGCGCTCCAGCGAGCCCGACGCCGACGACTCCGACGCGGACTACCTCGCGATGGTGCAGGCGACGTTCGACGCATGCGGCGTGCAGGCCGACGTCGCGGCCGTCACGACGACCACCTCGGCGCCCGTGGAGGACTAGTCGGTCGGTAGTCTCGCGCCGTGCGGATCACCCTCGTGCGCCATGCGCAGCCGGAGTGGGTGAGGGAGGGCCTCAGCGTCGACAACCCGCCGCTCACCGCGCTCGGCCGCGCACAGGCGGAGCGCCTCGCGATCCGTCTCGCCGACGAGCGCTTCGACGAGCTGCACGTCTCGCCCCTCGTGCGCGCCCGCGAGACGGCGGCGCCGCTCCTCGCGCGGCAGCGCCGCGAGGAGTCGATCCAGCCGTGGCTCGAGGAGATCCGCAACCCGATCTGGCACGGGACGCCGGCGGAGAAGGCGGCGGCTGCGTATCGCGAGGAGCGCAGCCGTCCCGCCGCGGACCGGTGGGACGGCCTGCACGGCGGCGAGCCGGTGCGCGACTTCGTGGCGCGGATCCGCGCGGGCGCCGAGCGGTTCCTCGCCGAGCGGGGGATCGTGCGCCTCGAGCACGACCTCCCCGTGTGGCGAGTGGAGGACCCGGGTCGTGCGATCGCGTGCGTGGCGCACGCGGGCACCAACAGCGTGGTGATCAACCTGCTGCTCGGTCTCGATCCGACGCCGTGGGAGTGGGAGCGGTTCGTCCTCGGCCACGCCTCGATCACGCGGCTCGAGGCGATGCGGATGGGCGACGGCTACGGCTTCAGTCTGTGGCCGCTCTCCGACGTCGAGCACCTCGCGGCGGACGACCGCACCTACTGACGGGTCGCAGGGTCGGCGGGACCGGCACGGTCGCGAGCCGGGCGGTGCGCCGGGGCTCAGCCCTGCGGGCGCAGCTCCGTCACGTGGCAGGCGTCGACGGCCTTCACCACGGGGTACGGATTGACCGCCGCGCCGCCGCCGGGGTGCACCTCGAAGTGCAGGTGGGGCGTCTGGGTGTTGCCCGTCGCGCCGTTGTAGCCGATGACCTGGCCGGCGCGGACCGCGACGCCGGGGGCGATGCCCGGGGCGAAGGACTCGAGGTGGGCGTAGAAGTAGTAGGTGCCATCCGGCGCGGTGAGGCGCAGCGCGTTGCCCGAGAGCGAGGCGTTGGCGTACTGCTTGGTGATCGTGCCGTCGACCACCGCGTAGATCGCGAGGCCGCGGGGCCCGACGATGTCGACGCCCTCGTGCTTGCGCGTGCCGCGCGCCTCCTGCCAGGTGTCGGAGAAGGAGCAGCGTCCCTGCATCGGGAACACGGCGATCTGGGGGATGCCGAGCGTGGCGAGGTCGGGGAGGAGGCCGAGGGCGATCGCCGTCGGGAGGTCGACCGCCTGCGTGGTCGCGAGGCCGCGGGCCTGCTGGAAGGTGCCGATCGCGATGGTGGTGGCGAGACCGAAGACGCCGTCGACGCCGCCCTTCACCGTCACGCCGGCGGCGACGAGGGCCTGCTGCACCGCGCGCACCGCGTCACCCTTGGCGCCGCGAGACGGCAGCGTGTTGACGTCGAGCACGACCGGTGCGGCGACCTCGGCGACGGGGGCGGCGGGCGCGGGTGCCGCGGGGGCGGCCTGCGCCACGGGAGCGACGGCGACGGAGGCGGGCTTCACGGGGGCCGCGGCCTTCGCGGGCGCGGCCGTCGCGGCACCCGGGGTGAGGCCGAGGGAGGCGGCGGTGGCGGCGTCGAGCTGGCGCGTGACGGGGAGGCCGCGCGACTGCTGGTACGCGGCGATCGCGATGGTGGTGGCGAGACCGAAGACGCCGTCCGCGCCGCCCTTCACGGTCGTGCCCGCGTTGATGAGCGCCTGCTGGAGGGACCAGACGGCGTCGCCGGTGGCACCGACGGCGGGCAGTGCAGCCGGGTCGAGGGCGACGGGCGCGAGCAGCCCGAGCATCTTGGCGGTGCGCTCGTCGACGACGCCGGTGCTCTTGAATCCGACGACGCGCTGGAAGGCCTTGAGGGTCGCACGCGTGCGGTCGGAGAACACGCCGTCGACGCCGCCCTTCAGCGTGAATCCACGGGCGATGAGCGCCTCCTGGAGGCGTCGCACGTCGTCGCCCGACTGGCCGTAGGCGGGCAGCGCGCCGGGGACCACGGGGGCGGCGGCGGCCGGGGCGGCCGCGAGGCTGACCGCGGCGACGGCGCCGAGCACGAGGCCGAGGGCCAGGCGGCGGAGGGGGGTGGGGGTCGAGGTGTCCATGCGGTCCCCGCGAGGGGTGCAAGAGGCATCGGCCCATGTGGGCAAATCTTGAGGAAAATCTCACCCCAACAGGCCAGATCACCACGTAGAGTGGTCATCCGCACGGCAAGGGGCAGGTGCCGCCACGGCGAGTGGGGCAGGCTGGGCCGATGACCTTGCGGGCCTATCGGAGGATCGCACTCGTCGCCTTCGGCTCGCTCTACGCGATCATCGTCACCGGGGCCCTGGTGCGCCTCACGGGCTCGGGTCTCGGCTGCGTCGACTGGCCGGCCTGCAACGAGTCGCGCTTCATCGACGTCTCGTCCGGTCACGCCGCGATCGAGCAGCTCAACCGGCTCTTCACGGGCGTCGTGGCCGCGAGCGTGATCGCCGCGGTGCTCGCCGGGCTGCGGGTGCGTCCCCGCGTGCCCGGTCTCGTCCCGATCGCCCTCGTCCTGGTCGCGGGCGTACTCGCCCAGGTGGTGATCGGGGGCGTCGTGGTGCTCACGGGGCTCAACCCGTGGTCCAACGCGCTGCACTACCTCGTGAGCGTCGCGCTCATGACCGGGGCATGGGCGTTGCTGCGTCGCGTCGGGGGCGGCCCGCGGGGTGGCGCGGGTCCGTGGTCGTCGCTGTCGGCGCGCTGGCCGATGCTGGTGCTCGGGGCTGCGGCGATCGTCGCGGGCACCGTCGTGACGGGCGCGGGCCCGCACGCGGGGGACGAGCGGGCCGTGCGCATCGGCGTCGCGATCAGGGACGCGACGCGCGTGCACGGGGCCCTCGTCTGGCTCACGCTCGCGGCCGCGCTCGTCGTCATCTGGGCCGGCCGGCGTCGGGCGGAGGTCCGGCGCGCGGGGAGCCTCCTCGTCGTCGTCGGCGCCTCGCAGACGGCGATCGGCTACGCGCAGTACGCCCTGGGCCTGCCGGTCCCCCTCGTGGCCCTCCACGTGGCGGGCTCGATCGCCGCGTGGCTCGCGATCCTCGGCCTGTGGGCAGCGGCGGGCCCGGGCGGCCCCACGCGATCGGTGGGGGACGCCTCGCGTGTGGTTGACTGACCGTCCACATGGTGCATCGGGGGAGGGGTCGGCGGTGAGGACCTCCGCGGTGCGCCGTGGCGGGTCCGCCGCGCGTGCGATCCTGCTCGGCACGCTCGCCGGCGTGGGTCTCCTCGCCTCCGCGGCCGGCGCGGCGACCGGGCGCGTGCCACGTGCCGAGGATTCCGGCCTCGCGATCATCGCCGCGGTCCAGTCGCAGGTGGTCGTGGCGGGCACACCGACGCGATCGCCGCTCGAGGGCGTGCGAGTCGTCGTGGCGGACGAGGCCGGAGCCACGGTGGTCGAGGGGCTCACCGCGGCCGACGGGACGGTGCGCCTGCCCGTGCCCGCCAAGGCGACCTACGTGGTGACCCTCGACCAGGCGAGCCTCCCGGACGGCGAGTCCCTCATCGACGCGGCCAAGGGCTCGGTGACGATCCTCGAGGATCTGTTCTCCACCGACACCAAGCGCGTCGCCTTCTTCACCGGCCAGGCGGGCGAGCGCGGCGCGAGCGAGTTCGAGCGGATCATGCAGCGCCTCGCGGACGGCATGCGCCTCGGGCTCATCATCGCGATGTGCTCGGTCGGACTGTCGCTCGTCTTCGGCACCACGGGTCTCACCAACTTCGCGCACGGCGAGATGGTGACGTTCGGCGGCATGATCGCCTTCCTCCTCAACGTGATGCTCGAGATCCCACTCCTCGTCTCGGGCCCGATCACGATCCTCGCGGGCGGCCTCTTCGGGCTGCTGCTCAACTGGGGCATCTTCGCGCGCCTGTCGCGCCGCGGCATCGGGCTCGTCTCGCAGCTCGTCGTGACGGTGGGACTCTCGATCATGCTGCGCAACGCCTACCTCTTCCAGTTCGGGGGGCGGACCAAGCAGCTCACCGACTACTCCAAGCAGGTGAACCTCGACCTCGGTCCGATCGGGATCACCCCGCGGGACCTCACCACGAGCATCCTGTCGCTCGGCATCCTGCTCGCGGTCGCCGCCTTCCTCCAGTACTCGCGGACGGGCAAGGCCGTGCGTGCGGTGTCGGACAACGTCAACCTCGCGTCGGCAACGGGCATCGACACGCGGCGCATCGTGCGCATCGTGTGGTTCGCCGGCGGCGCCCTCGCGGCCACGGGCGGCATCTTCCGCGGACTCGACGAGCAGGTGGGCTTCCAGATGGGGTCGGACCTGCTGTTCCTCATGTTCGCGGGCATCACGCTCGGCGGCCTCGGGTCGGCCTACGGCGCCCTCATCGGCGGCTTCGCCGTCGGCGTCTTCGTCGAGATGGCGTCGCTCCTCGTGCCGACCGAGCTGAAGAACGCGCCGGCCCTGCTCATCCTCATCGTCGTGCTGATCGTGCGGCCCCAGGGCATCCTGGGCAAGGGCCAGCGGGTCGGCTGAGGGGGAGGGACCGATGGACTGGGCGGAGATCCTGGGCAACGCGATCCGGGCGTTCGTGGGCACCGACGCCGTCTACTTCGCCCTCGCGGCGATCGGCCTCAACGTGCAGTTCGGCTACACGGGCCTGCTCAACTTCGGTCAGGCCGCCTTCATGGCCTGTGGTGCGTACGGGCTCGGCATGACGGCCCAGTACTTCGGCGTCTCGTTCTGGTGGGGCTTCCCGATCGGGCTCGCCTACGTCGTGGTGCTCGGGCTCATCGTCGGCATCCCGACCCTGCGCTTGCGGGCCGACTACCTCGCCATCGTCACCATCGCGACCGCCGAGATCGTGCGGCTCGTCGTGCGATCCGTGCGGTTCAAGGACTTCTTCGGCGGCAGCGACGGCATCAACCAGTTCAGCCAGGCGTACCGCGACCTCAGCCCGTTCGAGCCGGGGGCCACGTACGGCGTCGAGCCGTTCCGATTCACCGGCTACACGCTCTCGACCCTCGTGCCGGGCTGGATCCTCGTCGGGATCGTGAGCGCCTTCGTCTGGTCGCTGATGCGCAGTCCGTGGGGCCGCGTGGTGAAGGCGATCCGCGAGGACGAGGACGCCGTGCGCAGCCTCGGCAAGAACGTCTACCTCTACAAGATGCAGTCGCTCATCATCGGCGGCGTCATCGGCATGCTGGCCGGCGTCGTCTTCTCCCTCGATCGCGGGTCGGTCCAGCCGGACAACTACTCGCGCGACGTCACCTTCTACGTGCTCACGGCACTGGTGCTGGGCGGCATCGCCAAGGTGTCGGGCTCCGTGATCGGCTCGATGCTCTTTTGGTTCATCTTCGTGCTGCTCGACAACGTGATGCGCCAGATCATCGCCGACGGGCCGCTGCGCGTCGGCGGCGTGACGATCATCCAGTCGACGCAGGTCGGGCCGGTGGCCTACATGCTCGTGGGTCTCGGGCTCATGCTGCTCATGGTGCTCCGGCCGCAGGGCATCTTCGGCAACAAGAAGGAGATGGCGCTCGATGCCCGCTGACGCCACGAGCGAGACCGCCCGCGCGGCACGCGCAGCGCTCGCCACGGTGCGACCCGAGCCCGGCGTCGCCAAGCCCGACCCGATCCTGGTCGCGGACGGTGTGCGACGCGCATTCGGCGGCGTCGTCGCGGTCGACGTCGGGCACGTCGAGGTGCAGCGGGGGAGCATCACCGCACTGATCGGTCCCAACGGCGCGGGCAAGACGACGCTGTTCAACCTGCTCAGCGGGTTCGACACCCCGGACGTCGGCGAGTGGCGCTTCGACGGCCACAACATGTCGCGCGTCGCACCCCACCGGACACCCGCCATGGGCATGGTCCGCACGTTCCAGCTCACGAAGAGCCTCACCAAGCTCCCCGTCATCGAGAACATGAAGCTCGGCGCCATGCACCAGCGCGGCGAGCGCTGGTGGACCGCCCTCATCCCGCCGCTCTGGCGGCGCCAGGAACGCGCCATCGAGGAGCGCGCCGACGCGCTCCTGCGACGCTTCCGCATGGACCACATGCGCGACGAGTACGCCGGCACGCTCTCGGGCGGCCAGCGCAAGCTCCTCGAGATGGCCCGCGCCCTCATGACCGAGCCCCGCCTCGTCATGCTCGACGAGCCGATGGCGGGCGTCAACCCGGCGCTCAAGCAGAGCCTCAACGACCACATCCGCTCGCTGCGCGACGACGGCATGACCGTGTTGTTCGTCGAGCACGACATGGACATGGTCCACGACGTCTCCGACTGGGTGATCGTGATGGCCGAGGGCGCCGTGATCGCCGAGGGCACGCCCGACCAGATCTCGTCGAATCCCGCGGTGATCGAGGCCTACCTCGGCGCGCACCAGGGCAAGTCGCTGGCGGCGGGCTCGTGAGCACCGGGGCCGTCCTCGACGTCCGCGAGCTCGTCGCGGGCTACGTCCCGGAGGTCAACATCCTCAACGGCTGCGACGTCACGGTGGCCGACGGTGAGTTCGTCGGGATCATCGGGCCGAACGGTGCGGGCAAGTCGACGGTGCTCAAGGCGATCCTCGGCGAGTGCAGCGTGCGCACCGGGCGGGTGCTGCTCCGCGGCGACGACATCACCGGCCGCCGCGCGCACGAGCTCGTCGAGCGGGGCATCGGCTACGTCCCGCAGGTCCGCAACGTGTTCCAGACGCTCACCGTCACGGAAAACCTGGAGATGGGCTGCTTCCTCAAGCCGTCGGTCTTCGCCGAGCGCTTCGAGTACGTCACCTCGCTCTTCCCGCGGCTCAAGGAGCGTGCGCACGTGCGGGCCGGCTCGCTGTCCGGCGGCGAGCGCCAGATGGTCGCGATGGGTCGCGCACTCATGATGCAGCCGACGCTGCTGCTGCTCGACGAACCCTCGGCCGGCCTCTCACCGGTCCTGCAGGACGAGGTCTTCCTCCAGTGCCAGGCGATCAACCGCACGGGCGTCGCGATCCTCATGGTCGAGCAGAACGCGCGACGCTGCCTGCAGGTGAGCCATCGCGCCTACGTGCTCGACCAGGGCCGCAACGCCTACACGGGGAGCGGGGCGGAACTCCTGCGCGACCCCAACGTCATCAAGCTGTACCTCGGCACGCTGGCGCGCGCCACCGGAGGCTGAGAAAGGGAAAGGCCCCGGGGTTTCCCCCGGGGCCCTTCCTTCGTCCGTGAGGACGAGTCGGATCACTTGCCGGCGTCGAAGTTCTCGCCGAGCGCGTTGCCGATGTTGCCGTCCACGCCGTACACCTTCTTGACGGTCGGGCCGACGCCATTCTCCACCATGGTGCGGAGGATGCGGCTGCCTTCGTCGAAGGTGATGAGGACGACCGCGTCCGGGTTGGCCGCCACGACCTCGCCCACCTCGGCGTCGAACGTCGTCGCCTTCGGGTCGTAGATCTTGGAGCCGAGGACGCTCACGCCCTGGGCGGTGAGGACCTGCTCGACGATGCCGGCGAGGAACGTGCCGTACGCGTCGTCGAGGGCCAGGATGTAGGCCGAGGCGTTGCCGTCAGCGGCAATGACCTCCGCGAGCACGGTGCCCTGGAGCGTGTCCTCGGGCGCGTTGCGGAAGTAGAGGCCGTTGTCCGGGTAGTCCGTCAGCTTGCCCGAGGTGTTCGCCGGGCTGAACATCAGGATGCCCGCCTGGGTCACCTTGTCGATGACGGTCAGGGTCACCGAGGACGAGGCGGCACCGACGATGGCGTCGACCTTGTCCTTGATGTGCTTGTCGACCGTGACCGACGCGGTGTCGGTCGACGTGTCGCCAGAGTCACCCGAGACGTACTCGACCGGCTTGCCGAGGACGCCACCCGCCTTGTTGATGATGTCGATCGCGTACTCGACACCGGCGATCATCGGCGCACCGAGGAACGCGAGCGAGCCGGTCTCCGGGAGGAGGCCGCCGATCTTCAGGACACCATCACCCTTGCGAGCGACGCCGGCCTTGGCGAGCGGCTTGACGGCCGACTCGGGGGCGCTGGCGAGCTGGAAGGTGGTCAGGGAGTCGTCGAGACGGTTGCCGTCACCGAACTGCAGGATGCCGTACGAGGCCTCGAGGGGCTCGCCGTTGCCGTTCATGGTGTTGGGGCCCGAGAAGCCGTCGAAGTCCATGTCGGTGCCGGCCTTGATGAGCGCCGTGCAGTCCGCCCACGTGGAGCACTTCGTGCCGTCCTTGGACACCGCGACGACCTGGTCGGCCATCTCGCTGCCGTCGGACTTCGCGGCCTCGGCCGCGAGGGCGATGAGCATCACGGCGTCGAACGACTCACCGGCGTAGTTGAAGTCGGTGAGGGCCTCGTTGCCCTTGCCCGTCCAGAACTCGTTGATGCCGGTCTTGAAGTCATCGGAGAGCTCCACCAGCGGGGTGGTGCCCTTCATGCCCTTCAGCTCGCTGCCAGGAACAGTCTCGGCCGCGGGGGCCTCGGTCTCTTCCGTGACGGCTTCGGTCTCTTCAGTGACCGCTTCCTCGTCGCTGCCGCAGGCACCAGCCACGAGGCTGAGGCCGACGAGCACGGCGCCGAAGCGGCGTACCGTTGCTTTCTTCATTGGTTGTTGTCTCCCCCTAGGAGAAGGTGGCGGATGCCACCCATGGGTATGGAGCGATGACGCTATCGGCGTCCCGGCGCGCCCGAACCCACCGAGGCCCTGTGAAGACGGTCGCGGACGGCAAGGCCCAGCCCCGCGGCGTCGGGCATCACCGCCACCACCACCCCGGCACCCCGCTCGTCGGCCTCCCGCAGTCGTGCATACAGCTCACGGGCGTAGCGGGCGGGATCCCGGGCCAGGTCGAGGACCTCGACGACGACCCCGTCGCGGGAGAGGCGCTCGGCGCGCGAGCGCGCCGAGCGGGACGACTCGTAGAGCTCGACGCGACAGCGCGGCGCATAGTGGGCGGCGAGCATGCCCGGCGCGCGCACCGTGCCGCTCGGCAGCTCGAGTCGTCGACCGAGGACGGCCTCGACGCGTTCCACGGGGAGCGCACCCGCGCGCAGCAGCTGCGGCGACGCGCTCGCGAGGTCGACGATCGTCGACTCGACGCCCTCCTCGCAGGGTCCGCCGTCGACGACGACCGCGACCGCGTGGCCGAGGTCGGCGACGGCATGCGCCGCGGTGGTGGGGCTGACGCGACCGAACGGATTGGCCGAGGGCGCGACCACGCCGTCCCCGTACTCGCGGATCACGGCGAGCGCGAGCGGGTGGCGCGGCACGCGCAACGCGACGGTGTCGCGGCCGCCCGTCACCTCGTCGCGCACGCGCGCCGCGCGGCGCAGGAGCAGCGTGAGCGGACCGGGCCAGTGCGCGGCGGCGAGGTCGCGCGCGCCCGGTGGCACGTCGCGTGCCCACGCGTCGAGTCGGTCCGCGTCGCCGAGGTGGACGATGAGCGGGTGGTCGGCCGGACGACCCTTGGCGGCGTACACGCGGCGCACCGCGGCGGGGTCGTCGGCCGCGGCGGCGAGCCCGTAGACGGTCTCGGTCGGCAGCACCACCAGCTCGCCTCGCCGCAGCGCCTCCGCGGCCCGGTGGATCACGTCGCGGTCGGCCGCGGGCTCGCCCACGCGGCGTAGCCTATGTGGGCCCCTTCGGGGCCCGACGTCCGGGAGGCACGGGAGCGACGCATGAAGTTCCTGCACGGTGATCCGACGTTCGATCTCACCTACTCGGACGTCTTCATGGTGCCCGGCCGATCGTCGGTGCAGTCGCGGATGATGGTGGACCTCACGACGCCGGACGGCGTCGGCACGCACGTGCCGATCGTGGTGTCCAACATGACGGCGATCGCGGGACGCCGCATGGCCGAGACGGTCGCGCGCCGGGGCGGGCTGGTGGTGCTGCCGCAGGACATCCCGATCGACGTGATCGAGCGCGTCGTCGAGTTCGTCAAGGGGCGCGACCTGGTGGTCGACACCCCGATCACCCTCGAGGAGCACGACACGGTGGGCGAGGCGCTCTCGCTCATCCACAAGCGCAGCCACGGGGCCGTCCTCGTCGTCGACGGGGCGGGTCGCCCCGCCGGCGTGTTCACCGAGCACGACGCCGCCGGTGCCGACCGATTCGCCCAGCTCCACACGGTCATGAGCCGCGAGCTCTTCACCGTGCCGCACGGCCTTCCCCCGAGGGAGATCTTCGAGCGCCTCAGCGAGGCGCGGCTCCAGTACGCCCCCGTGATCGACGCGGACGGGCGCCTGCGCGGGTGCGTGACGCGCACCGGGGCGCTGCGCAGCACGATCTACGAGCCCGCGACCGACGCGCGCGGCCGGCTCATGATCGCCGCGGCGGTCGGCATCAACGGCGATCCCGAGATCCGGGCCAAGCAGCTCGTCGGTCTCGGCGTCGATCTCGTCGTCGTCGACACGGCGCACGGCCACCAGGAACGCATGCTCGAGGCCCTCGCCGCGGTCCGCCGCACGGTCACCTCCGTGCCGCTCGTGGCCGGCAACGTCGTGACCACCGAGGGCACGCGCGACCTCATCGCCGCGGGTGCGGACGTCGTGAAGGTCGGCGTCGGCCCCGGGGCGATGTGCACGACGCGCATGATGACGGGCGTCGGGCGCCCCCAGTTCTCCGCCGTGCTCGAGTGCGCCGCGGAGGCGCGTCGCCACGGTCGCCACGTCTGGGCGGACGGCGGGGTGCGCCACCCGCGCGACGTCGCGCTCGCGCTCGCGGCGGGCGCGGCCAACGTGATGTTCGGGTCGCTCTTCGCGGGCACCTACGAGTCCGCGGCCGACACGCTCCGCGACGCCGAGGGTCGCCTGTACAAGGAGAGCTTCGGCATGGCGTCCAACCGCGCGGTCAAGCAGCGCACGCGCAGCGACCAGGCGCTCGAGCGCGCCCGCAAGGAGCTCTTCGAGGAGGGCATCTCGACCTCGCGCATGTACCTCGACCCGGTGCGGCCCGGGGTGGAGGACGTCTGCGACCAGATCGTCGCCGGGGTGCGCTCCGCCTGCACGTACGCCGGCGCGGCCTCGATCGACGAGCTCCACGAGCGTGCGGTGGTCGGCCTGCAGAGCTCGAGCGGCTACGACGAGGGTCTGCCCCGCGACACGAGCTGGTGAGCACCCGGGCCCCCGGCGTCGCGCCCGACGCCGTCGTCGCGATCGACGGACCCGCGGGTGCGGGCAAGTCGACGGTCGCCCGCGCCCTCGCGGCGCGCCTCGGCCTGCGCTACCTCGACACGGGTGCGATGTACCGCGGCGTGACCCACGCGGTGCTGCGCCGCGGCGTCGATCCCGCCGACGAGCCGGCCGTGGCCCGGGTGGCCGCGGAGGTCCGGCTCGTGGTGGACGACGCCTCCCTCGAGGTGGACGGCGAGGACGCGACCGCGGCGATCCGCGGACCCGAGGTCACCGCGGCGGTGAGCGCCGTGGCGGCCAACAGCGAGGTGCGCACGCTGCTGCGCTCGCGCCAGCGCGACCTCGTGGCGCGCCGTGGCGGCGGCGTGGTGGAGGGCCGCGACATCGGCTCGGTCGTCTTCCCCGACGCGATCCTCAAGGTGTACCTCACGGCGTCGCCCGAGGTGCGGGCGCGGCGCCGGGTGGCCCAGTCGGGCGGCGACGAGGCGGCGATCGCCGCCTCGATCCGCGAGCGCGACGAGCGCGACTCCTCGCGCGCCGACAGCCCGCTGCGGCTGATGCCCGACGCGTGGGTGGTCGATACGAGTGGGTCCACCGTCGACGAGGTGGTGGAGCGCATCGCGGCCGAGTACGAGGCGCGGAGGCGCCGGGCGTGACCCGCGTGGCGGCGCGCCTCGCCGGCGCGTCGCTCCTCGACCGCGCGGCGTACCGGGTCGCGCGCGGCATCCTCGTCGGCGCGTGTCGCGTCCTGCTGCGGCTGCGCGTCACGGGGCGGATGCACGTGCCGGCATCGGGCGCCTACGTCCTCGCTCCGATCCACCGGTCCAACGTCGACACGCCGATCGCCGCCGCCGTCACGGGTCGTCGCGTGCGCTTCATGGGCAAGGACTCGCTGTGGCGCGTCCGGTGGATCGGCGCGGTGCTGAGCGCACTCGGCGGATTCCCCGTCACGCGGGGCACGGCCGACCTCGAGGCGATGCGGCGCTGCCTCGAGATCCTGCGGCGCGGGGAGCCGCTCGTGCTCTTCCCCGAGGGGACGCGCCAGAGCGGTCCCCGGGTGCACCCGCTCTTCGACGGTGCCGCCTACCTCGCGGTCAAGGCGGGGGTGCCGATCGTGCCCGTCGGGATCGGCGGCAGCGAGGACGTGATGCCGAAGGGATCGCGGGGCATCCGGCTGCGGCGGTGCCACGTCACCATCGGTGCGCCGATCGCGCCGCCACCCGCGACGGACCGCGCGTCGGCGCGGGTGGCCACGGCGGCGCTCACCGCGGAGCTGGCCCTGCGGCTGCAGGAGGTCTTCGACGACGCCCGCGCCCGGGCGGGGGTCAGGTCGACAGCGCCGGGAGCGTGAGGGTGCGACCGAGGAAGGTGCACTCGGTCGACTCGCCGGGCGTCGCCTGGACGCGGGCCGCGCACTCGGTGATCGCCTCGCGCTGCGTGAAGCCGAGCCACGCCACCGCCCCGAACGCCGCGACGAGCAGCACCTTGGAAACGAGCGACTTCACGAACTTCAGCACGAGCAGGATCGCCACGACGCCGCCCCCCGCCATGCCGAGGGCCGCCTCGCGCGCGGTCTCGAGGTCCAGCGTCGGGAGCATGCGGCACCAAGTGTGACAGGCTGGGCGACGACCATGACGGATCACGCGGTGCGCATGTCGGCGGGAGGACCGCCCGACACCGTCCTCCCGGCGCCCGATCCGGACCTCGTGCGTCGCCTCGCCGACGCCACGTCGCGCGCGCCGGGGGCGCGACGCGCCGCGATCGAGGCGGTCGTCGCCCGGCACCCCGCGGCATGCGAGGCGTGGGCCGCGCTCGGTGACGCCTCGGGGGAGGGCGTCGACGCCTACGCCGCGTACCGCGTCGGCTACCACCGCGGCCTCGATCTGCTCCGCGCGAACGGATGGCGCGGCTCGGGCTTCGTCCGGTGGCGCGACGAGTCCAACCGTGGCTTCCTGCGCTGCCTGCGCGGCCTCGGGCGCGTCGCGGGCGCGATCGGCGACGTAGCCGAGGCGCACCGCTGCGCACAATTCCTCGCGCAGCTCGACCCGTCGGGCGACGCCGCCCGCGCGTGACGATCGGCTGGATCCTCGCCGGCGGGCGATCCTCGCGGTACGGCTCGCCGAAGGCCGTGGCCACCCTCGAGGGCGAGTACCTCGCGCGTCGCGTGGCCGACGCCATGCGCGTCGCGGGCGCACGGGAGGTGCGCCTCGTCGGCGCGAAGGACGCGGTGGCGCGCCGGCTGGGGCTCCCCACGACGGATGACGACGATCCCGGTGCGGGGCCGCTCGGCGGCGTGCGCACCGCGCTGCGGTGCTCGGACGAGGATCGCGCATGGATCGCACCGTGCGACGTCCCCGCGGTCACCGCGGCGACCTGGCGTGCGCTCGACGCCGCGCTCGCGACGGGCGAGCCGATCGCCGTCGCCGAGGACGCGGCAGACGTCGCGTGGCTGGTGCTCGCCGCGAGGGTCGGCGACGCGCGTGCGCGCGTCGAGACGTCCTGGCTGGCCGGAGAGCGGGCGCCGCACCGGGCGTGGTCGTGGGCGACGCGGGTCCCCCGGCCCGCGGACGAGCTGCGCAACGTGAACCGCCCCGAGGACCTCCCGGGTCGCCCGTAGGCTCGCGGGGATGTCGGTGCGCGAGGTCTCGGTCGACGACCTCGCCGCGCTGCTGCGGACCGGGGACGCCACCGTGATCGACGTGCGCGAGGCCGACGAGTACGCGCGTGGACACGTGCCGGGCGCGCGCAACGTGCCGCTCGCGGAGATCCCCGCGGCGCTCGAGGACCTGCGGGGACTCGCGGCGCTGCACGTCGTGTGCGCCACGGGAGGCCGCAGCCTGTACGCCTGCGAGTGGCTCCACGACCGCGGCGTCACCCAGGCGGTCAACGTCGCGGGCGGCACGAAGCTCTGGGCGCTGCTCGGCCACCCGGTCGAGTCGGGAGTACCCGACGCGTGAACGCCGAGTGGATCGACGACGACGACGCGCTCGACGACGTCGTCGACGAGATCCTCGGCGAGGACCGCTACGCGATCGACACGGAGTTCCACCGCGAGCGGACGTACTACCCGCAGCTGGCGCTCGTGCAGCTGCGCTGGCGCGACCGGACCGCGCTCGTCGACCCCCTCGCCGTCGACCCGCGGGGGCTGCGCCCGCTCTTCGACGGCGCGCCGCTCGCCGTCTTCCACGCCGCCCAGCAGGACCTCGACGTCCTCTGGTCCTCCGCGGGGGCGATCCCCGAGCGGATCTTCGACACGCAGATCGCCGCGGGATTCCTCGGGTACTCGACCCCGTCGCTGCAGACGCTCGCGCAGTCCCTGCTGCGCGTGTCGCTGCCCAAGGGCGACCGCCTCACCGACTGGCTGCGACGGCCCCTCACGCGCGACCAGCGCGAGTATGCGGCGCGCGACGTGGAACACCTCCTCGAGATGCATCGGCGACTCACCGAGGATCTCGAGCGCTTGGGACGCACCGAGTGGGTGGCGGCGTCCGTCGCCGAGCTCGTGCGGCGTTCGTCCCAGGAGCACGACCCCGATGCCGCGTGGCTGCGGCTCAAGGACGTGCGGACGCTGAAGGGCGAGTCGCGCGGCGTGGCCCAGGCCCTCGCGGCGTGGCGCGAGCTCCGGGCGGCCGACGACGACGTGCCCGTGCGGCGCGTCATGTCGGACATGGCCCTCGTCGGGATCGCGCAGCGGATGCCGGCGACGACCGAGGACCTCGCGCACGTGCGCGGCGTCGACGATCGGCTGCTGCGCGGCGCGACGGCGCGGGAGATCATCGACGCCGTGCGTCGGGGTCGCGGCCGCACGCCCGCGCGCCCCGAGCGACGCGACGAGGACCTCGACGCGAGGGCGCGTGCGGCGCTCACGCTGATGGGATCGTGGGTGGCCGAGGTCGCGCGCCGGGAACGCCTCGACCCCGTCCTGCTCGCGACGCGCGCCGATCTCGTCGACTTCGCCAACGGCGGCTCCACGGGCCGTCTCGCGGAGGGGTGGCGTGCGGCACTCGTCGCGCGCGACCTGCGCGACATCCTCGAGGGCCGCGCCGGCGTCGCGGTGGACGATCGCGGACGACTGCGATTGGTAGACTGCCCGCCGATGTCCAGCCGATAGGCGGGTCCCCGGCGGGCCCCGCCGTGAGACCAGTGGGAGCGTGAGCCCGTGAAGAAGGGTCGCCATCGCAGGTTCGAGGAGGCGCGCCGACTCAAGCAGTCGGGACCGACGGCGGAGGACCTCGGCATCACGGGCGACCGGGACCGCAAGAAGGACGACGAGGACGACTTCGAGGACATCGCCCGCCGCTACGGCGTGGAGTTCGACGAGAATGGCGAGGTCGTGGCGGAGGACGAGACCTGAGCGAGCTCCGCAACGTCGCGCTCGTCGCGCACGTCGACCACGGCAAGACCACCCTGGTCGATGCGCTCCTGCGCTCCACCGGGACCTTCGCGGCCCACCAGCAGGTGGTGGAGCGCGTCATGGACTCCGACGACCAGGAGCGCGAGCGCGGCATCACCATCCTCGCCAAGGCCGCGCAGGTGACGTGGCGCGGCACGCGCATCAACCTCGTCGACACCCCGGGGCACGCCGACTTCGGCGGCGAGGTGGAGCGTGCGCTCGCACTGGTGGACGGCATCCTGCTGCTCGTCGACGCCGCCGAGGGACCGCTCCCGCAGACCCGCTACGTGCTCTCCAAGGCCCTCGCGCGGGACCTGCCCGTGGTGCTGGTGCTCAACAAGGTCGACCGCGCCGACGCCCGCGCCGAGGAGGTGCTCGCGGAGGTGGAGCAGCTGTTCCTCGACCTCGCGCACGCCGACCACCACCTCGCCTTCCCCGTGATCTCGGCGGTGGCGCGGGAGGCGCGCGCCATGAAGGGCGTCGGTCTGCCCGGGGAGGGTGCCGACCTGGTCCCGCTCCTCGACGCGATCCTCGACACCGTGCCGGCCCCCGTGGTCGACCCTGCCGCGCCGCTCCGCGCGCTCGTGACCAACCTCGACGCCTCCGATTACCTCGGGCGACTCGCGATCGGCCGCGTGCACGCGGGCACCCTCGTGCGCGGCTCCACCGTCGCGCTCGTCGCCCGCCCCGCCGCGGACGGCACGCCGACGATCCTCCGCCGCAAGGTCACGGGACTCTTTCGCTTCGACGGCATCGGTCGCGCGGAGTCGGAGCGCGTCGAGGCGGGGGACCTCTTCATCCTCGCCGGGGTGCCCGAGGTGGAGGTCGGCGACTCGCTCGCCGACGCCGAGGCGCCGGAGGCGCTCCCGCGCCTCGAGGTCGACGAGCCGGTGCTCCGGATGAGCTTCGGCGTCAACACCTCGCCCTACGCGGGACGCGACGGCACGTACCTCACGAGTCGCCACCTCGCCGAGCGGCTCGCGCGCGAGGTGCTCGGCAACGTGTCGATCCGCGTGCGCGAGACGGACTCTCCCGAGGTGATCGAGGTCGCCGGCCGCGGCGAGCTGCAGCTCGCCGTCCTCATCGAGTCGATGCGCCGCGAGGGCTACGAGATGCAGGTGAGCCGGCCCGAGGTCATCACGCGCACCATCGATGGCAAGCTCCACGAGCCGCTCGAGGCGGGCACCATCGACGTGCCGGACGAGCACGTCGGCGCCGTCACGCAGGCGCTCGCACCGCGTCGCGGCCGGGTCACCGACATGCGCCGCGGCGATCCCGGTCGGACCATCGTGAGCTTCGAGGCGCCGTCGCGGGGGCTGCTCGGCTTCCGCGCGCTGCTGCTCACCGTGACCCGGGGGACCGCGCTCCTGCACCAGAGCCTCGCGGGGCACACGCCCTGGGCGGGGGAGCTCCCGCATCGCACGGGCGGCGCCATGGTGGCCGATCGCGTCGGC
Source organism: Actinomycetota bacterium (assembly GCA_041158045.1). Taxonomy (GTDB): domain Bacteria; phylum Actinomycetota; class Acidimicrobiia; order Acidimicrobiales; family Ilumatobacteraceae; genus CAXRBC01. The sequence continues at coordinate 44,634 of JBEBCD010000023.1, forward strand.
ACGACCACGTCGTACGCGCTCGACAACCTGCAGTTGCGCGGCGAGCTCTTCGTCGGCCCCGGCGAGGACGTCTACGAGGGCATGGTCGTCGGGGAGAACGCCCGCGAGGACGAGATGGTGGTCAACGCCGTGCGCGAGAAGGAGAAGACCAACATCCGCACGCACAGTCACGACGACGCCGTGAAGCTCGCCGCTCCCCGCCGGCACGGCCTCGAGTCCGCGATCGAGTGGATCGCCGACGACGAGCTCGTCGAGGTGACCCCGAGCCACGTGCGGATCCGCAAGCGCCACCTCGGGCTGGAGGACCGGCGGCGCGCGGCCAAGCGCGGTCGCGAGGCTCGCGACGAGGACTGACGCCGAGCCGTGCGGCGCTCAGCGCCGCCGGACCGCCGGGTGCGGCAGGCGCGTGGTCGCGGGTGCGTCGAGCAGTCGCGCCATGATGCCGTAGATCCTCGGACCCACGAGCTCGACCAGCTCGTCGCGCATGGCGCGGTAGAGCGGGGCGCGACCCACGAAGGCGTCGGGGGAGTCGGTGCACCACCAGTGGAAGTCGGCACCGGCCTCGTCCCAGTCCCGCCGCTTCCACTCGCGCAGCGTCGAGAGGACGTGACCGCCCTCGTCGTGTTCCTCGAGGCGCACGGGCAGCTGCCAGCAGACGTCGGGCTTCCAGTCGATGGGGCGCTCGCCCGCCGCCATCGCGCCGAGGTGGAGGGCGCAGCCCTCGCCGCCGGCGAAGTCCCGCGAGTTGTGGAAGATGCAGACGCCGCCGCGGATCGCCGTGGCGTACTCGAGCCGGCCTCCCTCGCCGTGGCGGCGCACGAGCCAGCGCCCACGGGAGCCCTGCGCGTGGCGCTCCCAACGGTCGGGGCCGAGTCGGCGCACCGCGCGGCGCACCGCCGCGACGTCCGCGGAGTCGATCATGTGGGCACCGTGGCTGCAGCAGCCGTGGTTGAGCGCCGTCGCGTCGCGCTCGAGCGTGCCCTTGCAGCCGCGACCCCAGATGCAGGTCCACCGGGAGCGCAGGAACGTCGCGTCGACGAGCCAGGTGCGGTGGAAGCCGGGGTCCTCGAAGGAGATCCACTCGTGGAGGTCCTCGGGCGACGGCATCGCGCGCACGCTAGTGGCAGACTGCGGGCATGACCGGCGACGCCGACGCCCGACGCGACGAGGGGCTCGACGCGATCGTCGCGACGCTCCGCGACGTGTCCGAGCGCCTCGCGGACCGCGCGCTCGAGGTGCTGAAGGAGGCGCACCGCGCCGGCGCGACCACCCGTCCCGAGGCGGAGCGCACCCTCACCACGGCGCGACGCGCGGTGGAGAAGGCGATCGCGCTGCTCGGGCGCGAGGCGTAGACGGCGGCCCGAGCGGCCTAGCGCGGCAGGTCGGCGGCCCGCGACTCGAGGACGCCGATGAGCTCGTCGAAGCTCTTCTGGAAGGCGGCGACCCCCTCGCGCTCGAGGCGGTCGCCGACCGCGTCCAGGTCGACCCCCGCGTCCGCGATGCGCGCCCAGTCGGCGGCCGCGGCGGCGGGATCGGCGTCGACGGTGCGCGCGAGGGTCCCGTGGTCGGCGAACGCCTCCAGCGTCGCGTCGGGCAGCGTGTTGACCGTCGACGGGCCGATGAGCTCGTCCACGTAGTAGGTGTCGGGATACGCCGGATTCTTGGTGCTCGTGCTCGCCCAGAGCGGCCGCTGCGCGCGGGCGCCGAGCCTCGCGAGGGCGTCCCACCGCGGCCCGGCGAAGATCCCCGCCCACGCCGCGTACGCGAGGCGCGCCTGCGCGATGGCCGCGCGGCCGCGCAGCGTCGTCGCGGCGCCCCCGATCTCGTCCAGGCGACGGTCCACCTCGGTGTCGACGCGGGAGACGAAGAAGCTGGCGACCCCGGCAACGCGCGACACCCGGTCGGGCGAGGTGCGCGCGAGCGCCTCGAGACCGGCGACGTAGGCCTCCGCGACGGCGCGGTACCGCTCGATCCCGAAGATGAGCGTGACGTTGACGTTGCGCCCCTCGGCCACGAGGTCGCGGATCGCGGGCAGCCCCTCGCGGGTCGCGGGCACCTTGATCATCAGGTTGTCCCGATCGATGCGGTCGCCGATCGTGCGCGCCGCCGCCAGCGTGCCGGGTCCGTCGTGCGCCAGCGCCGGGTCCACCTCGAGGCTCACGTAGCCGTCCTCGCCACCCGACGACTCGTGGACCGGGGCGAACACGTCGAGCGCCGCGTCGATGTCGCGCGTGACGAGGGCCCAGTACCCCGTGGTCGCGTCCGCGCCGTCGCGCACGAGTGCCGCGTACTGCTCGTCGTAGTCCGCGGTGCCCTCGATCGCCTTCTGGAAGATCGAGGGGTTGGACGTGAGGCCGCGCACGCCCGCGTCGCGGAGCGCGGCGAGCTGACCGCCCGTGATCCATCCGCGCCGCAGGTTGTCCAGCCACGGGCTCTGCCCGTGCTCGGCGTGGAGGCGCCGGAGCCGGTCCGACGTCGGGATCCTCACGCCGGCGATCCTCGCACGACGCGCCGCGCCGCGTCGGCGACGGCCTCGGGGGTGATGCCGAGCCGCGCCATCGCGACCGCCCCCGGTGCGCTCGCGCCGAACCGGTCGATGCCGACGACGGCGTGGGCCCAGCGCTCCCAGCCCAGCGTCACGCCGGCCTCGAGGGCCACGGTGGGGAGCGCGCCGCGCAGGAGGGCCCGATCCGCCCCCGAGCGACTCGCACGGTCCCAGGAGGGCATGGACACGACCTCGGCGGCGAGGCCCTCGGCCGCGAGCAGGTCGGCCGCGGCGAGTGCCACGTGCACCTCGCTGCCGGTGGCGAGGAGGCGCACCCGCGCGCCGTCGACCCGACGCACGGCCGCGGCACCCGGCTCGACGGCCCCGCCGTCGGTGCAGACCGGCACGTTCTGGCGCGTGAGCACGAGGGCGGTCGGACCGTCGTGGGCGAGCGCGGCGACCCAGGCCGCGGCCGTCTCGCGGGCGTCGGCGGGCCGGATCACCTGCAGGCCGGGGATGAGGCGCAGGGACATGAGGTGTTCCACCGGTTGGTGGGTCGGCCCGTCCTCGCCGACGCCGACGGAGTCGTGGGAGAACACGAAGACCGCGCGTGCGCGGCTCAGCGCCGCGAGCCGCAGCGCGGGTCGCAGGTAGTCGGAGAAGACGAAGAACGTCCCGACGACCGGCACCACGCCGCCGTGGAGCGCCATGCCGACGGCAGCGGCACCCATCGCGTGCTCGCGGATGCCGTAGTACACCTGTGCACCCTCGGGAGTGCCGCGACCGTGCGCCGCCGCGGCGGCGACGCGGGTACCCGTGTTGCCCGTGAGGTCGGCCGAGCCCGCGAGCAGCCCGGGGACGGCCTCCCGCGTGGCGTCGAGGCACGCCGCGAGCGCGACGCGCGTCGCGACCCCCGCGCCGTCCTGCCACGAGGGCAGCGCGCGTTGCGCGGCATCGACGTCGGGTCGGGGCCACGCCGGGGCGTCCCGTCGAGCGCGTGCCGCACGTGCCGCGGCGTGTCGTCGGCACTCCGCGACGACCCCGGGCGGCGCCCAGAACGCCTCGTCGGGCATCCCCATCGCGCGCTTCGTCGCCGCGACGTGGTCGGCGGTGAAGGGGTTGCCGTGCGCCTCGTGACGGTCGGTCCAGTCGGGGGAGGGGGTGCCGACTCGCGTCGGGAGGACGAGCAGCGTCGGCCTGCCGTCGGAGTCGCGCGCGTCACGGAGGATGCGCTCGAGCGCATCGAGGTCCTCGGCGACGCCGTCGCCCGCGCGCAGGACGCGCCAGCCGTAGGCACCGAAGCGCCCGGCGACGTCGTCGCTGCAGGCGAGACCCGTGCGCCCATCGATGGTGATGCCGTTGTCGTCGAACACGACGGTGAGGCGCTCGAGGCCGAGGTGACCCGCGAGCGACGCCGCCTCGTGGCTGATGCCCTCCATGAGGCAGCCGTCGCCGGCGACGACCCACGTGTGGTGGTCGCACGCCGCCGCGCCGAGCGTGGCGCGCAGGTGGCGCTCGGCGATCGCCATGCCGACCGCGTTCGCGAGGCCCTGGCCGAGCGGCCCGGTCGTGACCTCGACGCCCGGCGAGTGCCCGGCCTCGGGGTGGCCCGGCGTGCGCGACCCCCACTGGCGGAACGCGCGCAGGTCCTCCATCTCGAGACCCTGTCCCGCGAGGAACGAGAGCGCGTACTGGAGGATCGACGCGTGGCCGTTGCTGAGGACGAACCGATCGCGGTCCGCCCACGCGGGGTCCGCGGGATCGAAGCGCAGGATGCGCGTCCAGAGCACGTGCGCCATGGGGGCGAGCGCCATCGCGGTGCCCTGGTGCCCGCTCTTGGCGGCGAGGGGCGCGTCCATGGCGAGCCCGCGGATGATCCGCACGGCGTCGGCGTCGACCGCCGCGGGGAGGCGGGGCTCGCTCACGGCGCGACCACGGTGAGCGGGACGAGGTGCCACGGGCCCGTCCCGACGCGACAGTGCGCGACGACGCGCCCCGGGGCCGCCATCTCGAGCTCGGAGCGCACCAGTCGATAGGTGAACTTGCCGGGCTCGACGGTGAACGGACTCACGTTGCGCGCGAGTTGCGGACTCGCCTCGTCGTCGCCGGCGCGCACGACGACCTCGAAGACGCCGCGGCCGTCGGCCCCGTCGGGGCAGTGGACGATGGCGGCGAGGTGCGGCGACACGGTGCAGGGGAAGGGGCCGGGGGCGCGGACGCTGAAGTGCGCGCCCTGGATGTCGATGCGCGCCAGGCCGTCGTCGGTGCGGAGCGCGAAGTTGTCGACGAAGAGGGCAGCGACGATGCGCACCGCCCGAACCTAGTACGGGCCGCGACGCGGGATTACCCTCGGTGCGATGCCGCGCGGACCCCTCGCCCGCGTCGACGCGATGCCGACGCGACGCGCGATCCCGACCCTGGCGGCCGTCACCATGATCGGCGCGATCGTCCTCGCGTCGTTGGCCCAGGTGCTGGGCGTCCGCGCCGCCGAGTCGCGGCCCCCGTCGCGGCCGCGGACGCTCGCCCCGCCGGTCGCGACGCCGCTCGTGTCGGTCCGGCGGCTCGCGGGCACCGTCGCCGCGCGGGAGGCGGTGGCCCGCATCGAGCGCGGCGTGGCGACCGTGGTCACCGCGCTGCCGGCCGACGCCTGCCTCGTCGTCGAGGTCCAGGGTCGGCGCGCCGTCGACGTGCGAGGGGCGACCGCCTACGTCCCGGGGAGCAACGCCAAGCTCGCGGTCGCCTATGGCGCCCTCGCGCGGCTCGGCCCGGCACATGCGTACGTGACGGAGGTCCTCGGCGACGTGCGGGCGGGCGTCGTGCAGGGCGACCTCTGGCTGGTCGGCGGCGGCGACCCGTCGCTCCTCACCGAGCGCTACGCGGCCACCGAGCGGTACCGCACGCGCCATGCGACCCCGCTCGAGCGCCTCGCCGACGCGGTCCGGGCGGTGGGCGTGACCGCGGTCGCCGGGGCGGTGCGCGGCGACGGCTCGCGGTACGACACCGAGCGCTTCGCGCCGGGGCTGGCCGACGGGATCCGCGTCGTGGAGGTCGGACCGATCGGCGGGCTCCTCGTCGACGACGGCACGGTCGCGGTCAGCCCCATCAAGCCCGCGGACCCGGCCGCCGCGGCGGCCGCCGAGTTCGCCCGGCTGCTCGCGGAGCGCGGCATCGCGGTCGCCGGCGGGACCGGGACGGGGACGGTGCCCGACGGGGGCGCGGGCCTCGCGCGCGTCGCGTCGATCACCTCGTCCCCGCTGTCGGACGTCGTGCGCGATCTGCTGACCAACAGCGACAACAACACGGCCGAGATGGTCCTCAAGGAGGTCGGGTTCGCGGCGTCGGGAGCGGGCGCCCGCGAGGCCGGTCTCGCCGACGCGGTGGCGCGGCTCGCGGCGGACGGCGTGCCGACCGAGGGGCTCGTGCTCCGCGACGGCGCGGGGCTGCACCTCGAGGACCGGATGTCCTGCGACACGCTCGTCGGCCTGCTGCGCGCATCGCCGGCGGGCGGGCCGCTGCGGGAGGGTCTCGCGGTGGCGTCGCGCACGGGCACGCTCCGGGACGCCGACTTCCCGCCCGCGGTCGGTGGCACGCTGCGAGCGAAGACGGGGACGCTCACGGGCGTCAAGGCCCTGAGCGGCGTCTACCCGACGGCGGCGGGCGACGACGCGATCTTCTCGCTGCTCCTCAACGGCCAGGGCACATCCACCGTCGGCGTCTACCAGCCCCTGTGGTCGTCCCTCGGGCTCGCCCTCGCGGACGCCGCGCGCGTGCCGTCGGCCGCATCGCTCGCACCCGTCACGCCGGGGGGCTGAGCGGGTGCGGCACCTCGCGATGTTCCCGCTGTCGACGGTCGTGATGCCCGGCGTCATGGCGCCGCTGCACGTCTTCGAGGAGCGCTACCGCGCGATGGTCCGTGACTGCCTCACGATGGACGAGCCCGCATTCGGCATCGTGCTCATCCGGCGCGGACCCGAGGTCGGCGGCGGGGACGTGCGCTGCGACGTCGGCACCGAGGTCCGCATGCTGAAGACGCTGCGACTCGAGGACGGTCGCTACGCGCTCGTCGTGGGCGGCGCCTCGCGGATACGCGTGGTGCAGTGGCTGCCCGACGACCCCTACCCCCAGGCGCTCGTCGACGACTGGGCCGACGACGACGCCGACGCGCCCGACGTCGCGACGCGGTTGCCCGCCGCGTACGACGAGGTGCGCCGCTGCCTCGCGCTCGCCACGGAGCTCGGGGACCGCGTGCCGCGCCTCGACACCGAGATCGTCGCCGACGGTCCGCTGGCGACGCACCAGCTCGCCGCGCTCGCGCCCCTCGAGGACCACGACCATCAGCGGTTGCTCGAGTCGAGCGGTGCGCGCGCGCGGCTGGACCTGCTGGGGGAGCTCGTCGCGGGGAGACGCCAGTCGTACCTCGCGCGGCTCCGCGCCGCGGGCGACGCCGATAGAACGGAGGGGTGACCGCGCACGACGACGCCCGCGACACGCCGCTCGCCGAGCTGCCGCGCCTCGTCGCGCGCTACGCGCGCCAGGAGGCGGTCGAGCCGATCCGTGGCGCGGGTCGCTGGCTCGCGTGGGGCGTCGTCGGCTCGTTCGCGTTGTCGGTCGGCCTCACCCTCGCGGTGCTCGGCGTGCTGCGCCTCGCGCAGACGGTGCCGGCGCTGGGCGGCCGCTGGTCGTGGGTGCCCCACCTCGTGGCAGCCCTCGCGGCGATCGTCGGCGTCAGCGCCGCGGTGTCGCGGATCCGGGTCGGCTCGCTGCGACGCGAGGCGTGAGCGTGCGCGAGCGCGAGGTGCGCCGCGACGACGTCGAGGCGGGGATCCTGCGGCTGCAGCACGCGCTCGCCGACGTCGCGGAGCGCAAGGGGGCGGCGCGCTGGGGCGCGGCCGCGGCGCTCGTCGCGGTGCTGCTGGGCGGCACGTGGCTGGCGGGGCGCGCCCACGGGCGCAAGGCCCGCGGCGGTCGACGCCGGTGAGCGCGCGCCGCGCGTTCGCGGCCGGCGACACCGTGATGCTGATCGACGGACGCGATCGGCGGTACCTCGTCACCCTCGCCGAGGACGGGGAGTTCCACAGTCACCGGGGCGTGCTCCCGCACGCCTCGATCATCGGTGCGCCCGAGGGGGCGCGCCTCGCCTCGTCGCTCGGCACGCGCTACGTCGCGGTGCGCCCGAGCCTCGAGGACGTCGTGCTGCACATGCCGCGCGGCGCGCAGGTGATCTACCCGAAGGACCTCGGCGCCATGACGATGCTCGCCGACGTCGCGCCCGGCCAGCGCGTGATGGAGACCGGCGTCGGCTCGGGCGCCCTGTCGATCGCCCTGCTGCGACTCGGTGCCGACGTCACGGGCATCGAGCTGCGCGAGGACTTCGCGGCGCGCGCGACGGCCAACGTGCGCGCCCACGCGGGCGGCGACCTCGCCGCGCGGTGGCGCGTGCGCCTCGGCGACGCCTACGAGCCGATCGACGTCCCCGCCGAGGGTCCCTGGGATCGCGTGCTCCTCGACATCCCCGAGCCGTGGCGCGTGAGCGTCCAGGTGCCGCGAATCCTCCGCGCGGGCGGCACGATGGTGGCCTACACCCCGAGCATCGTGCAGGCGATGCAGGTGCGCGAGACGATGGGCCGCGGCTGGGTCGACGTGCGGACCCTCGAGGTGCTGCACCGCACCTGGCACGTGGAGGGCAAGGCCGTGCGCCCCGACCACCGCATGGTCGCCCACACGGCGTTCCTCACCGCGGGGCGGTGGATCGGCCTAGGGCTCGATGAAGATGCACTCCCCGGGGCACTCCTCGGCGGACTCGACGACCGCATCGAGGAGTGAGTCGGGGAAGTTGGCGACGCCCTCGGCACCCTGGGGATTGCCCTTGGCGGTCGCGAAGACCTTGGAGCCCTCCTTCACGTAGGCGAGACCGTCGTCGAGCAGCGTGAACACGTCGGGCGCGATCTCCTCGCAGAGCCCGTCCCCGGTGCAGAGGTCCTGATCGATCCAGACCTTCATGTCGACGTCGTCCTTTCCGTGAGTGTCCGCAGTGTACACACGCTCGGCGCGGGGCCCGCGGACCGAGCCCGCGATACGGTGACCCCCGTGGGTCGCACGCACGACGGGACGGGCGCACGATGACACGAGACGCGGGCGAGGCGTCGGGCGACCGCACGCGCGCCCTCGAGGAGAAGCTCCTCGAGACCAAGGGCCAACTCGCGCAGGCCGTGGCGCAGAACGAGAAGCTGTCCTACACGCTCCGCGAGGCGCGCGACCACATCGCCTCGCTGCGCGAGGAGGTCGACAAGCTCACGCAGCCGCCCGCCAGCTACGGCGTCGTCGTGGGCAAGAACGACGACGGCACCGTCGACGTGCTCGCCAACGGCCGCAAGTTGCGGGTCAACCTGCACCCGGGCATCGATGCCGACCGTCTCGCGCGAGGCGCGGAGGTGGTGCTCAACGAGAGCCTCAACGTGGTGAAGTCGCGCGACGCCGAGACCACGGGGGAGATCGTGCACCTCAAGGAGATCCTCGAGGACGGCGTGCGCGCCATCGTCACCTGCCGCGGTGACGAGGAGCGCGTCTGCGAGCTCGCCGACGCGCTGCGGGGCACGCACCTGCGCACCGGCGACCTCCTCCGGCTCGACGCGCGCGCCAACCTGCTGCTCGAGCGCCTCGAGCAGCCCGAGGTGGAGCACCTGCTGCTCGAGGAGGTGCCCGACGTGTCGTACGCGGACATCGGCGGGCTGGACCTCCAGATCGAGCAGATCGCCGACGCGGTGGAGCTGCCGTTCCTGCACGCGGACCTGTTCGCCGAGCACCGCCTGCCGGCCCCCAAGGGGATCCTGCTCTACGGTCCGCCCGGCTGCGGCAAGACGCTCATCGCCAAGGCGGTCGCCAACAGCCTCGCCCACAAGGTCGCGGCCGCCAACGGCGGCGACAAGGCGCGCAGCTACTTCATCAACATCAAGGGCCCCGAGCTGCTCAACAAGTACGTGGGCGAGACCGAGCGGCAGATCCGGCTCGTCTTCCAGCGGGCGCGGGAGAAGAGCGAGGAGGGCTGGCCGGTCATCGTCTTCTTCGACGAGATGGACTCCATGTTCCGCACTCGCGGCACGGGCATCTCCTCGGACATGGAGAGCACGATCGTGCCCCAGCTGCTCGCCGAGATCGACGGTGTCGAGGGCCTGCGCAACGTGATCGTCATCGGCGCGACCAACCGCGAGGACCTCATCGACCCCGCGATCCTGCGCCCCGGTCGTCTCGACGTGAAGATCCGCATCGAGCGCCCCGACGCGGAGGCGGCCCGCCAGGTGTTCGCCCGGTACCTCACGCGCGAGGTGCCGATCGCCGCGAGCGAGCTCGCCGCCGACGGCGGGGACGCCGACCGGGCGCTCTCGCGCATGATCGACGGCACGGTGGAGGCGATGTACCGGGAGGACGATGCGACGCGCTTCCTCGAGGTGACGTACCAGAACGGCGACCGGGACGTCCTCTACTTCAAGGACTTCGCGTCGGGCGCCATGATCGAGAACGTGGTGCGCCGTGCCAAGAAGCTCGCGATCAAGCGGCTCATCGCCGGGGGCGAGCGCGGCGTGCGACTCGACGACCTCGTCGACTCGATCGCCCAGGAGTTCAAGGAACACGAGGACCTGCCCAACACCACCAACCCCGACGACTGGGCCAAGGTCTCGGGCCGCAAGGGCGAACGCATCGTGTTCATCCGCACGCTCGTCGGCGATTCCGGCCAGCGCGGCGGGCGCGCGATCGAGCGCACGGCGACCGGCCAGTACCTCTAGGTCGCGCCGTGGCGATCCCCAAGGTCGTCGGCATCGAGACCGAGTACGGCGTCATCGCGCGGGGCATCGACCTCAACCCGGTGACGGCATCGTCCGTCCTCATCAACGCGTACGCGGGCCGTCTCGACGGGAGGATCGGCTGGGACTTCGAGGACGAGCGTCCGGGGGCCGACGCCCGCGGCTTCGCCCTCGACGACGCGATGGCACCCGAGGTCGAGACGCACCTCGTCAACACGGTGCTGCGCAACGGCGCGCGCTACTACGTCGACCACGCCCACCCCGAATACTCCTCGCCCGAGTGCCGCACCATCCGCGAGGCCGTGGTGCACGACCGGGCGGGGGAGGAGATCCTGCGCGCCAGCATGGCGGCGGCACGGGCCGCGCTCCCCGACGGCGCCGAGATCGTCGTCTACAAGAACAACTCGGACGGCAAGGGCAACAGCTACGGGTGCCACGAGAACTACCTGCTCGCCCGCGAGCTGCCGTTCGGCACCCTCGCCGCCCAGGTCACGCCCCACCTGGTGACGCGCCAGGTCTTCTGCGGCGCGGGCAAGGTCGGCCGGGAGTCGTCCGACGAGGCGGGCGAGGACCCGGCCGGGCGCGGGACCTACCAGATCTCGCAGCGCGCCGACTTCTTCGAGGAGGAGATCGGCCTCGAGACGACGCTCAAGCGGCCGATCGTCAACACGCGCGACGAGCCGCACGCCGACCCGTCGCGCTACCGCCGGCTCCACGTGATCGTCGGCGACGCCAACATGAGCGAGGTCGCGACGTACCTCAAGCTCGGCACCACGGCACTCGTGCTCGCGATGATCGAGGACGGCGACTATCCGGCGGACCTCGTGCTCGCGCACCCCGTATCGGCGATCCGCGTCGTGAGCCAGGACCCGTCGCTCCGCGCCGGCGTGCTGCTCTCCGACGGTCGCACCATCGGCGCGCTCGGCGTCCAGCGCCGGCTCTGGGAGGCCGCGCGCCTGCACGTGGCACGGCGCGGCCACGCCGCCCTCGGCGAGTCCGATACGACGGAGACGCTCGAGCGCTGGGGCGCGGTGCTCGACGGTCTCGAGTCCGACCCCGAGCGCGTGGCCCACGCCGTCGACTGGGTCGCCAAGCGCCGCATCATCGAGGGCTACGCCGAGCGACACGGGCTCGGGCCGCGCGATGCACGACGGCGCGCCATCGACCTCCAGTACCACGACCTGCGCCCGGCGACGTCGCTCGCGGCGAGGGCGGGACTCGAGCCGATCGCCAAGCCGGCCGACGTCGAGGCGGCGATCACCGAGCCACCGTCCACCACCCGCGCGTACTTCCGCGGGAGGTGCCTCGCCAAGTGGCCGCGCGACGTGGTGGCCGCCAACTGGGACTCGATCGTCTTCGACGTCGGCACCGAGCCGCTGCGCCGCGTGCCGATGATGGAGCCCCTCAAGGGCACCGCGGCCGACGTCGCCGCGCTCCTCGACGAGGCGCGGACTCCGATGGACCTCGTGACGGCCCTCGGCTCCCAGGTCCGGACCTCGTCCTTCCGCCCCACCAACTGAGCGGTGCGCGCGGCGCGTCGCCGCGCCCGCGCGGCGGCGGGCCGCCCTTGCTATGGTGCGACGCGTGAGCGAGCGGGCACGGGTGACGCGCACCAAGCGCGGGCGCGAGGAGCGTGCGGACGACCTCGACGCCGGCCGCACGGAGGAGGTCGAGGGCGGCGAGCAGGGCGAGCGTCTCAAGGCCGAGCTCGACGACCTGCTCGACGAGATCGACGACGTGCTGGAGACCAACGCCGAGGACTTCGTGAAGAGCTACGTGCAGAAGGGCGGCGAGTAGCCGTAGCCTGAGCGGGCGATGGCGATGCCCGTCTTCGGCCCCGGCGAGGACCCGGGCGCCAACTTCAGCGAGCTGCTCCGCAAGGTCGGCCTGTCGCCGTTCGACGGAGTGAGCCCGGACGCGGACCTCGTCATCCCGCACGCGACGACCTGCGTCGCACTGCGCTGCAGGGGCGGCGTGGTGATGGCGGGCGACCGGCGCGCCACCTCGGGCAATCTCATCAGCCACCGGAGCATGGAGAAGGTGGTGCAGGCCGACGACTTCAGCGGCGTGGCGATCGCCGGCGCGGCGGGCCCCGCCATGGAGATGATCAAGCTCTTCCAACTGCAGGTCGAGCACTACGAGAAGGTCGAGGGTCAGGTGCTCTCGCTCGAGGGCAAGGCCAACCAGCTCTCGATGTTCGTGCGCAGCAACCTGCCGGCCGCGATGCAGGGCCTCGTCGTCGTGCCGATCTTCGGCGGCTACGACCTCGCCGAGCGCGACGGTCGCCTGTGGGACTACGACGTGACGGGCGGGCGCTACGAGGAGCGCGACTTCGTCGCGACGGGCTCGGGCTCGCTCCACGCGGGCACCGTGATGCGCGTCGGCTGGCGCCGCGACATGACGCCCGACGACGCGGTGCGCCTCGCTGCGCGCGCCCTGTGGGAGGCGTCCGACGCCGACTCGGCGACCGGCGGCCCCGACGCGCTGCGCGGCATCTATCCCGTGGTGGCGACGATCACCGCCGCGGGCTGGGAGCGGATCGGGGACCCGGTGCTCGCGAGCCTGTACCAGCAGATCGCGGGGGAGGTGGGCGCGCGATGAACATGCCCTTCTACATCCCGCCGGAGCAGCTCATGAAGGACCGCGCGGACTTCGCCCGCAAGGGCATCGCGCGCGGGCGCGCGCTCGTCGCGCTGCAGTACGAGTCGGGCCTCGCGCTCGTGGCGGAGAATCCCTCGACGACGCTCCACAAGACGAGCGAGATCTACGACCGCATCGCGTTCGCCGGTGTCGGCAAGTACAACGAGTTCGACCAGTTGCGCGTCGCCGGCGTGCGCGCGGCCGATCTCAAGGGCTACCAGTTCTCCCGGCGCGACGTGGACGCGCGCAGCCTGGCCAACCAGTACGCGCAGATCCTCAGCCACCTGTTCAGCGAATCGGCCAAGCCGCTCGAGGTCGAGATCCTCGTCGCGGAGGTCGGCGCGGGCGGCGAGCACGACCAGCTCTTCCACATCCTCTACGACGGCACGGTGCTCGACGAGCGCGGGGCCTGCGTGCTCGGCGGCGACGCCGAGGCGGTGCTCGGGCGACTCCGCGAGTCGGGCGCGATCGGTGCGACCCTGCCCGCCGCCCTGCGCGGCGCCGTGGCCGCCCTCGCCGGACCGGAGCGCACGATCCCGTCGAGCGACGTCGAGGTATCGGTGCTGGAGCGCAACGGCCGCCGCCGCTGCTTCCGCCGCCTCGCCGACGCGGAGGTCGCGACGCTGCTCGCGTGACGCGCGGCTAGGTTGCCCCGCGTGGAGCGCCGCATCTACGGCCTCGAGAACGAGTACGGCGTCACCTGCACGCTGCGCGGCCAGCGGCGGCTCAGCCCCGACGAGGTGGCGCGGTATCTCTTCCGCAAGGTCGTCTCGTGGGGCCGGTCGTCCAACGTGTTCCTCGAGAACGGCGCGCGCCTCTACCTCGACGTCGGGAGCCACCCCGAGTACGCCACGCCCGAGTGCGACTCGATCATGGACTGCGTCGTGCACGACAAGGCGGGCGAGCGGATCCTGGAGGAGCTGCTCGACGGGGCGGAGCAGCGGCTGCGGGACGAGGGCATCCGCGGCACCATCTACCTCTTCAAGAACAACGTGGATTCGGCCGGCAACAGCTACGGCTGCCACGAGAACTACCTCGTGTCCCGCGCCGACGACACGGAGCGCTACGCCGAGGTGCTCATCCCGTTCCTCGTGACGCGCCAGATCTACGCGGGCGCGGGACGCGTGCTCCAGACCGCGCGGGGGCCGATCTTCTCCATCGCGCAACGGGCGGAGCACATCTGGGAGGGCGTGAGCTCCGCCACGACGCGCAGCCGCCCGATCATCAACACGCGCGACGAGCCGCACGCGGACGCCGAGAAGTACCGGCGCCTGCACGTGATCGTCGGGGACTCCAACATGAGCGAGTACGCGACGTACCTCAAGCTCGCGAGCACGGCGTGCATCCTGCGGATGATGGAGGACGACTCGGTGACGCTCCGGGACTTCACGCTGGAGAACCCGACGCGGGCCATCCGCGAGATCAGCCACGACGTCACGTGCCGTCGCACGGTGCGCCTCGCCTCGGGCCGCGAGCTCTCGGCGCTCGACATGCAGCGGGAGTTCCTCGACAAGGCCCTCGCCTACGACGACCGCCACGGGTTCCCCGCCGAGGAGCGGCGCGGCCTCGAGATGTGGGAGCACTGCGTGACGACCCTCGAGAACGACCCGCTCAAGCTCGACCGCGAGGTCGACTGGGTGATGAAGCACAACCTCATCGAGGCCTTCCGCGAGCGCCACGGGCTGGCGCTCGACGACGCCCGCGTCGCGCTGCTGGATCTGCAGTACCACGACATCCGCCGCTCGCGCGGGGTGTACGAGCGGATGGTCCGCGCGGGCCGCGCCGAGGTGCTCTGCGACGACGCGGCCGTCGAGGCGGCGAGGCGGCAGCCCCCGCAGACCACCCGCGCGAGGCTCCGCGGCGAGTTCATCCGCCGCGCCAAGGAGCGCAAGCGCGACTACACGGTGGACTGGGTCCACCTCAAGGTCAACGACCAGGCGCAGCGCACCGTGCTCTGCAAGGACCCGTTCCGCAGTCGCGACGAACGGGTCGACAAGCTCATCGCGTCGCTCTAGGCGACCGTCGTTACGATGCCCCGATGATGCGCCGGACCGCGCTCGCGCAGGCGCGCGAATGGAGCACCGTGGTGTTCGTGGCCGTCGTGGTGGCGGCGCTGGTGCGCACCTTCGTCTTCCAGCAGTTCTACATCGCGGGCCCGAGCATGGAGACGACGCTCGCGGGCGACGACAGGGTCCTCGTGAACAAGCTCGCGTTGCGCATGGGCGACGTCGGTCGCGGCGACGTCGTGGTCTTCGACCGCGTCACGACCAACGGCTCCGCCGTGCAGCACGACGACCTCATCAAGCGCGTGATCGCGCTGTCCGGCGAGACCGTGGAGATCCGCGGATGCACCGTGCGGGTGGACGGGCGCGAGCTCCCCGAGCCGTGGCTGCCGGCCGCCGACGCGTCCCAGGACGACCTCGTCGCGCGCTGCGGCCAGCCCGACATGGACCCCGTGCGCGTGCCCGACGGCTCGGTCTTCCTCATGGGCGACAACCGCCCGATGTCGTTCGACAGCCGTCAGTTCGGTCCCGTGGCGCTCGATGCGGTCGTCGGCGAGGCGTTCGTCGTCATCTGGCCCCCGAGCCACTGGTCGGGTCTCTAGGGTCGCGCGTCCCGTCGCGACCGTCCACGAGGCGGTCCGGCCAGTCGCCGTGGAGCGCGTCGCACCCCGCGTCGAGCAGGGCGCGGGCCTGGTGGGCGAATCGCACGTCCCACGCGATGGCCTCGAGACCGAAGCGGTGGGCGAGGGCGACGAGACCGCCCGTCCAGTCGTCGCGGTGCATCGAGACGGCCGCGACGCCGGCGTCCGCCACGAGGGCGAAGCGGCGCTCCGGCCCCTCGGCCATCCGCCCGAGGCGCTCCGAGTGCACGATGCGCGGACCGTCGCCCGCAGGGGAGTGCGCGGCGACGCGCCCCACCCACGCCGTGCAGGTGGCGGGCTCGGGATGGCACAGCCATGTGCGCGCGGCGAGTCCGGGCACGCCGGCGACGCCCGAGAGGAGCGGGTCGAGTGCCGCCGGGTCCCGCACGTCGACGCTGAGGTGGCGCCGTCCCCACGGGAGTGCGAGCAGCGCGTCGAGCGACGGCACGTCGCCCGGCAGGTCGGCGCGCGCCATGGTCGCGACCGCGCGTCTGCGCAGGCCGTGGCGCACGGTGCCGTCGTGCAGCAGCACGACCTCGCCGTCTCGCGTGCACCACGCATCGGTCTCGATGCCCGTCGCGCCGAGCGCCGCCGCGAGTCGGAACGCCTCGATCGTGTTGGCCGGCGCATGACCGCTGGCGCCGCGGTGCGCGAAGAGGATCGGCTCCGCGCGGGGCGCGGCGATCGGGCTGCGCACGCGACGATGCTACGGAGAGCGCGCGGGCCCCGCCCGTAGACTGCGCGCGTGTTCAACATGTCGGGGACCGAGGTCATGGTCCTCCTCGTGCTGGGGTTGGTCGTGCTCGGACCGGAGAAGCTGCCCGACGCGATCCGTCGGGTGGGACACCTCTACGGCGAGCTCAAGCGCATGTCGAGCGGCGTGCAAGGCGACCTGCGCCGCGCGCTCGACGAGCCGATGCGCGAGCTGCGCGGCACCGCCGAGAGCGCGCGCAGCATGGTCAAGGAGGCGACGTCGCCCTTCGCCGGCGCGGTGATGAGCGCCGCGCCCGCGATGCGGGGGACGGCGGAGACGCCGGCCGCCGCGCCCGAGGCCG
This sequence comes from Actinomycetota bacterium, assembly GCA_041158045.1. Classification (GTDB taxonomy): domain Bacteria; phylum Actinomycetota; class Acidimicrobiia; order Acidimicrobiales; family Ilumatobacteraceae; genus CAXRBC01. The sequence continues at coordinate 61,257 of JBEBCD010000023.1, forward strand.
CCGCTCCCGAGGCCGCCGCGCCCGAGCCCGCGCCGATCGTGGAGCCGAGCGAGCACGCGATCGACGACGTCGACTGACATGGGGATCCTGGGGGCGCGCCGCGCCGCGACCGCCGACGGCACGATGTCGTTGCTCGACCACCTCGCCGAGCTGCGCCAGCGCCTCGTGCGCTCGGTGCTCGCGGTCGGTCTCGGCGCCGCCGGCATCCTCGTCTTCTACGACCCCGTGCTGGAGTTCCTCACCCGTCCGTATCGCGACCTCTGCGCCGACCGCCCGGAGTTCGGCTGCGACGGCACGCTGTTCGCGCTCGGACCGCTCGACGGGCTCTCGGCGCGCATGCGGATCGCGGGCTACGGCGGGCTCGTGCTGGCGCTGCCGGTCCTGCTTTGGCAGGTCTGGCGCTTCGTGGTGCCCGCGCTCACGCGCAAGGAGCGCCGCTGGACGGTGCCGTTCATCGTCTCGGCCGCCGTGCTCTTCCTCGGCGGCTGCAGCCTCGCCTACTGGACCCTCGCGCGGGCCCTCGAATTCCTCATCGCGTGGTCGGGCACCGACGTCGAGCAGGCCTTCCAGATCACCAAGTACGTGAGCCTGGTCGTCCTGATGGTGCTGTCGTTCGGCGTCGGCTTCCTCTCGCCCCTCCTCATCGTCTTCCTCCAGCTCGCCGGCATCGTCACCCCGCGCGGTCTCGTGCGCCAGTGGCGATACGCGATCGTGGTGATCTTCTTCGTGGCGGCGGTCATCACCCCGAGCGGCGACCCGATCACGCTCTCGGCGCTCGGCGTGCCGCTCACGGTGCTCTACTTCCTCGCCGCCCTCGTCGGATGGCTGCTCACGCGCCGCCGCGCGGTCGAGGACCCCGCCTGACGACCGACGCCGGCCGCCTCGAGGCGCTGCGCGCCCGTTACGGCTTCGCGCTCGACGACTTCCAGGTCCGCGCCCTCGACGCCCTCGCGGCGGGCGAGTCGGTGCTCGTCGCCGCACCGACCGGGTCCGGCAAGACCGTGGTGGCGGAGTGCGCCATCGACGACGCCCTCGCGCGCGGCGAGCGCGCCTTCTACACCGCGCCGATCAAGGCGCTGTCCAACCAGAAGTACCACGATCTCGTCGCCCGGCTCGGGGCCGGGACGGTCGGTCTGCTCACGGGGGATCGCAGCGTCAACGCGGGCGCGCCGGTCGTCGTGATGACGACCGAGGTACTGCGCAACATGATCTACGCCTCCTCGGACGCGCTGGGACGCCTCGGCGTCGTGGTGCTCGACGAGGTGCACTTCATCCAGGACGCCTATCGCGGCCCCGTGTGGGAGGAGGTCATCATCCACCTCGAGCCCGAGGTGCGGCTCGTCTGCCTGTCCGCGACGGTGTCGAACGCCGACGAGGTGGCGGAGTGGCTGACCCTCGTGCGGGGCCCCACGCGGGCGATCGTGGAGTCGCGCCGGCCGGTGGAGCTGCGGCACCACTTCGCCCTCGGCGATCGTGCCAGCCACGAGGTGCGGCTGTACGACACCCTCGTCGACGGGCGTCCCAACGCCCGGGCGGCCGAGCGAGCCGGAGCGCGCACGGGTGACGGGAGACGACGACGTGCCTTCGCTCCCAACCGTCTCGAGATGGCCGATGTGCTCGTCGCGGAGGACATGCTGCCCGCCATCGTCTTCATCTTCAGCCGCGCCCAGTGCGACGAGGCCGCCGAGACGTGTCGGCGGGCGGGGCTGCGCCTCACCGACGCCGACGAGCGCGCCGAGATCGTCCGACTCGTGGACGAGGGCACGTCGACGCTGGCCGAGGACGACCTCGCGGCGCTCGGTTTCAGCCGGTTCGCCGACCAGCTGGAGTCGGGCATCGCGGCCCACCATGCCGGCATGGTGCCGGCCTTCAAGGAGGTGGTGGAGCGCTGCTTCGCGGCCGGCCTGGTGAAGCTCGTCTTCGCCACCGAGACGCTCGCGGTGGGGCTCAACATGCCGGCGCGCGCCGTCGTCATCGAGAAGCTGTCCAAGTACACGGGCGACCACCACGAGATGCTCCGGCCCTACGAGTACGCGCAACTCACGGGACGGGCCGGGCGCCGCGGCATCGACGTGGTGGGACACGCGATCTCGCTGTGGAATCCCTACGTGTCCTTCGATCAGGCGGCCGCGCTCGCGGCCAGCCGGTCGTTCCGCCTCCAGTCGGCGTTCCGTCCGACGTGCAACATGGCGGCCAACCTCATCGCGACGCATTCGCGCGGCGAGGCCCATCATCTGCTCAACCTGTCGTTCGCCCAGTTCCAGTCCGGACGCGACGTGGTGGAGGTGCAGGCGCGCATCGCCCGACGGTCCCGCGAGCGGGACCGGCTGCGATCGCAGGCGCGCAGCCCCTACGGGGACCTCGAGGAGTACCGCACCTCGGCGGGCGGCTCGCGCTCCGGGGGCGAGGTCGCCGAGGCGCTGCGGGCGCTGCGGCCGGGCGACGTCGTCGAGTTGCGGCGCGACGACCGCTCGACCTTCGCGGCGGTGGTGAGCACCGCACAGCGCGCGGGCGGGACGCGGCTCCAGGTGGTGGCCGCGTCCCGTGCCACGTCGTACGCGGGCGAGGACGACTTCGACGAGCCGCCCGTGCCCCTCGCGCGCGTCGCACTGCCGGAGCCGTACGCGCCGACCTCGGAGCGCTTCGTGCGGGAGGTGGCCCAGCGCGTGGGCCGCCTCCGGCTCCGCCCCCGACCGGGTCGGGGACGAGCGGCGCGCCGCGGCGGGGACGCGCATCCCGTCGCCGCGGATCCCGACCTGCGGGCGCGGCTCCAGGCTGCGGAGTCGGCCGACCGCATCGACCGCGAGATCGGCGCGCTCGAGCGCCGCCTCGACGCCGGGCGGGAGTCGGTGCGCCGGCGATTCGACGACGTCGTCGCGCTGCTCGAGCGCCGCGGATGCGTCGACGGCTGGGCGCTCACGGACAAGGGTCGCGTGCTGGCCCGCGTCTTCCACGAGATGGACCTGCTCGTCGTCGAGGCGATCGCACGCGGACACCTCGACGGTCTCGACGCGCCCGAACTCGCGGCCCTCTGCAGCACCCTCGTCTACGAGGCCCGTGGCGCGGAGGAGCGCCCCGACCCACGCATGCCCACGGCGACGCTGCGGGCGCGCTGGCGCGACCTCTCCCGCACCGCACGGGAACTGCGGAGCGAATACGAGGCCCTCGGAGTGGGGAGCCTGCGGGAGCCCGATCCAGGGTTCGTGCCGCTCGCGCACGAGTGGGCCGCCGGCGCCGCGCTCGCCGACGTGCTCGAGGACGCCGAGCTCAGCGCCGGGGACTTCGTGCGCACCAGCAAGCAGCTCGCCGATCTGCTGCGCCAGGTGGCGCTCGTCGCCGGAGACGGCGGACTCCGTACCGTCGCGACCGACGCCGCCGCCGCCGTGGATCGCGGCATCGTCGCCTACGTCGGGGCCGGGGCGTGAGCCCGGAGCGGGGACGCGACTGGGGCGCGCACGTGCCCGCACCCGACGGGCTGCGCTGGTGCGAGGACGACGCGGCGGCGTCCGTCGCCGTGGGGCAGTCGGTGGCCCCGGCGCTGCTCGCCATCCGGCGGTCCCGCATCGGCGCGTCGGTCGGGCGCACGGGCGCCCGGGAGTCGGCACGGATGCTCGCCACCCCGTGGGATGCGATGCGACTGCGCTTGCGGCTCGGCGGGGCGGTGCGCGACGTGACGGTGCTCGGGCGAGCGTGGATCGTGCGGCTCGCACCGCGCGGCGCCGCGTGGGTGATCGCGACGACGAGTCCGGTCGGGCGACTCGACCTGCACCCGCGCGCACATCCCGCCGATGGCTGGCTCCACGTGCTGGAGATCTCCGCGGCGATGACGTGGCGCGAGCGCGTCGCGGGACTGGGCCGTGCGCGCCGGGGCGACCACGTGCCGCACCCCGCGCTGCGCGCCACGCGCGCGACGCGGTGGTCGTCGGGGGAGGGCCGCGCCGTGGTCGTGGCCGACGGTCACTGGTGCGGCATCGCGGACCACGTCGAGGCCGAGGTGCGTCCGGGCGCCTGCACGCTCCACTGGTGAGCCCTACACTCGTCGCGTGGCGACGACGGAGGCGCTGAAGGAGCGGGCGATCGCCGCGATCGACGCCATCGCCGACGACCTCGTCGAGGCCAGTCACTCGATCCACGCGCGGCCCGAGCTCAACTACGAGGAACACCACGCCCACCGCGTGCTCACCGAGATGCTGGGCGACGCCCGCCTCGCACCCGTGCGCGGCGCGTACGAGCTCCCGACGGCGTTCGAAGTGACCGCGGGCGGGATCGGGCCGACCGTCGCCGTGCTCTGCGAGTACGACGCGCTCCCGGGGATCGGCCACGGCTGCGGGCACAACATCATCGCGACGGCCGGCCTCGGCGCGGGGATCGCGCTCGCGTCCCTCGCGGAGGAGGCCGGCGGTCGCCTGCGGCTGCTCGGCACCCCGGCGGAGGAGGGCGGCGGCGGCAAGATCGAGATGGCACGGCGCGGGGCGTTCGCCGGCCTCGACGCGGCGATGATGATCCACCCCGCGGACGAGGACCACGCCAAGATGAGCGCGATCGCGATCCAGCAACTGTTCGTCCGCTACTCGGGGCGCGCGGCCCACGCGGCCACCTCGCCGGAGCGCGGGCAGAACGCCCTCGATGCCGCGGTGCTCGGGTACGTGCACGTCGCGGCGCTGCGGCAGCACATCCTGCCCACGGAGCGCATCCACGGGATCTTCACGCGCGCGGGGGAGAAGCCCAACATCGTGCCGGCCGAGACCGAGATGGACTGGTACGTGCGCTCGCCGACCATCGAGAGCCTCCAGCCGCTCAAGGCGCGCGTCGCGGCGTGCCTCGAGTCGTCCGCGACGGCCACGGGCTGCACGGCGCACCTCGAGTGGCAGCCCAACACGTACGCCGACGTCGTCGACAACATGCCACTGCTCGCGGCCTACTGCGACAACTCGCGCCGCATCGGTCGGCACCTCACCACCGAGCACGTGGACGGCACCGGCGGCTCGACCGACATGGGCAACGTGAGCTACCTCGTGCCCTCCATCCACCCGATGCTCGCGGTGGCCCCGGCGGGGGTGTCGCTGCACACCCCCGAGTTCGCCGAGCACGCGCGGGGAGCCGAGGGCGACCGCGCGGTCGTCGAGGGCGCCAAGATCATGGCGCTCACGGCCATCGACGTCTGGACGTCGGCGGACCTGCGCGGACGGATGCGCGACGAGTTCGGCGACGGGCGCGTGCCCGACGGGGTCCTCTGAGTGACGGTGTACGTCCCCGAGACGTTCACCCCCGATGAGCGCAGGATCCTCGAGCGGTACGTCACCAACCTCGACGGCCCGGTCTTCGCGCTCGTCAACCTCCCGGAGGTCGTGAAGGGCGCGCTCTTCGCGCGCTACAGCCGCAGCCCCAAGAGCCTGCGTCGCCTGCTCCTCGACGAGTTCGCCGCCGACCTGGACCCGGACGCCGCCGTCACCGCGACCCGCTCCCGGCGCGCCGACGAGCTCTACGAGAAGGTGTTCGTCGAGTACGGCGACGACAGCGTGGCGCAGCTCGGCGGCGTGCACCTCGCCTGCGAGCAGGCGTCCAACGTGCTCACGAAGGTGCTCGAGTGGGGACGCCTCGCGAGCTACCTCGAGCAGTCGACGCGGTACATCGCCTACGACCAGCGCATCGCGGGTCGCTACCGCTACCACCGCGATCCCGAGATCCTCTCGGGCCCGCTCGGCACGCGCTACGTCGGCGACATGGACCGGATGTTCGACGCCTATTCGTCGATGCTCGCCGCGGTCACCGACCACGTGCGGCGCACGGTGCCCCGCACGGAGGGCGACTCGGACTTCGTCTGGCGCCAGGCGACCCGCGCCAAGGCGCTCGACGCGGTGCGCGGCGCCCTCCCCGCCGCGGCACTGTCCAACCTCGGCATCTACGCGAGCGGCCAGGCGTACGAGGCGCTCCTGCTGCGGATGCGAGCCCACCACCTGCCGGAGGCCCGCGCGTACGCCGAGCTCATGCTCGCGGAGCTGCGCAAGGTGATCCCGAGCTTCCTGCGGCGCGTCGATATCGCGGAGCGCGGGGGCGCATGGAGCGAGTACCTCGCGCAGACGCGGACCGAGACGCTGCGCCTCGTCGACGAGGAGCTCGGGGACGTGCCGCCCGAGGACGCCCCGGAGGTGCGGCTCGTGGACCACGACCCCGACGCGGAGCACAAGGTGCTGACGGCCATCTGTTATCCCCACACCGACCTGCCCGAGCCGCAGCTGGAGGCGCGGGTGCGTGCGATGGACGCGGCGACGCGCGCGGCGATCCTGCGCGCCTACGTGGGCGACCGCGCCAACCGCCGCCACCGCCCGGGCCGGGCCTTCGAGCGAGTGTCCTACCGCTTCGACGTGCTCGGCGACTACGGCGCGTTCCGCGACCTCCAGCGGCACCGGCTCCTCACGATCGAGTGGCAGCGCCTCACCCCGCACCACGGCTACGTCGTGCCCGACCTCGTGCACGACGCGGGCCAGGGCGACGCCTTCGCCGAGACGATGCAGCGCTCGGCCGACCTGTACGAGTCGCTCATGGTCCGCCATCCGCGGCAGGCGGCGTACGCGGTATCGATGGCGCACCGCCTGCGCTACTCGATGCAGTTCAACCTGCGGGAGGCGATGCACCTCATCGAGCTCCGCTCCTCGCCCCAGGGGCATCCGTCGTACCGGCGGGTGGCGATCGAGATGCACCGGCAGATCGCCGAGGTGGCCGGCCACCGCGCACTCGCCGCGACGATGTCGCACCTCACCACCGAGGCACCCGAGCTCGAGCGCCTCGAGGCCGAGCGACGGGCGGAGGCGCGCCGCCAGTAGGGGCAGCCGCTATCATGCGCGCCGTCATGGCGGCGAAGAGACCCCCCGCATCGCGCAAGTCGGGCGCGCGCGCCAAGGATGCCGGCAGGACCGCCGCGAGGACGCCGAAGGACGACGAGGCGTCGGGCCTCGCGGACGACGAGGACGACGAGATCGGTGATCCCGAGGTCGACGAGCTCGACGGTGAGCTCGACGGCGAGATCGGCGAGCCCGATGTGGGCGACGACGACGGCGGCGGTGCCGGCGACGAGGACGAGGCGCCGATGGCCCCGGTCGATCCGGCGTCGCGCAAGGCGTCCGACGAGGTCGACGAGGACGACGAGGATCTGCGCACCGAGGACGACGTCGAGGCGGACCTGTCGTCCCTGCTCCAGGAGAAGCTCGCGTCGCCGGAGGAGGCACCCGCCGAGGACGAGGAGGAGCCGCTCGCCGACGATCGCACCGACGGCCTCGAGCGCCTGCAGCCGCGTCGCGCGGACGAGGTGCAGTGCACCCAGTGTTTCCTGCTGGTGCGATCGCACGCGCCGGGCTGTCCCGTCGAGGACGACCACTGCCCCCTCTTCCGCTGAGGTCGCGCGCGTGACGGGGCACCGCCGCGACCCGTTCTCCGAGGCGCGCCGCGCCGTCGCACGCTCGCTGCGCGACATGCCCCGCAACGTGAAGCTCTGGCGCATGGTCGGCGAGATGGCGGTGAAGGGCGCGCAGCAGCGGCTGCGCGCGCGCTCGGGCGGTGCGACGCAGGCGATGCGCGACCTCGGCATCCCGGCCGGTCCCGGCGCGCCGAGCGCCCCGGCCCCCGCACGGCCGGCGCTGCCCGATGCCGTCTCCGACGCCGGCGGGCCCCTCCCGATCGACGGGTACGACGACCTGTCCGCATCCCAGGTGCGGGAGCGGCTCGCGTCGCTCGACGCCGCCGGACGCTCGCGCGTCGCCGCCCACGAGCGGGCGCATCGCGCACGCACCACGATCCTCGACGCGATCGTGAGGCTCGACGCCGCCGACGGTCGGGGCTGAACGCACCGTGGCCGGGGACGCCGCGCCGCGGGAGTTCGTCCGCGAGGCGCAGCCGGGCGACGACGATGCGCTCGCGCTGCTCGATGCCGAGTGGCGCTCCGCCGCGCGCAGGCATCGCGGAGCGGCGCGGATGCTCGCGGAGGATCCGCACCGGCTCGGTCTCGGATCGCTCCGCGCGATGGCGGGCTGGCGCGTGGTCGTGGCGGGCCTCGACGACGCCGTCCTCGGTGCGCTCGCGCTCGCGACGACGGGCGCGATCGCGACGATCAGCCGCGTCTTCGTGACGGCGGAGGCGCGGGGCCTCGGTCTCGGGGAGTCGATGGTCGCGCGGGCGCTGGACGCGGCGTGGGACTCGGGCTGCCGGAGCGTGGATGCGATCGCCCTCCCCGGGGACCGCGAGACGAAGAACCTCTACGAGCGCACGGGGCTCGTCGCGCGCCTCATCGTGGCGTCGCGGGACCGGCCGGACGCGTCGGCCTGACACGGCCTCCGCTCGGCACGACGCAGCGTCGCGCCGTGCGGCTCAGCGGCCGCGCCAGCGGGGCGGTCGCTTCTCGATGAAGGCGGTGAGGCCTTCCTTGGTGTCCTCGGAGCCGAGGATGCGCCCGAACGCCTCGTTGGTCATCCGGATGAGCGTCTCCTCGGACTCGTAGGCCGCGGCGAGCACGATCTCACGGCTCGTCCACACGGCGAGCGGAGCGGCTGCGCACACGCGCCCCGCGAGCTCCATCGCCGCGTCGAGCTCCTCGCCCGGCTCGACGAGGCGGTTGACGAGGCCGAGGGCGTGGAGGCGCTCGGCGGGGAGCGGATCGCCGGTGAGGATCGCCTCCATCGCGACGGCGCGACCGATCGCCTGGGGCAGGCGGAAGAGACCGCCCGCGCCGGCGATGAGGTTGCGCTTGGCCTCCGCGAGGCCGAGCGCGGAGCGACGCGATGCGACGATCATGTCGCATGCGAGGAGGATCTCGCAGCCGCCCGCCGTGGCGAGGCCGTCGACGGCGGCGATGATCGGCTTGCGCCGGGCGCGGTAGACGAAGCCGGCAAACCCACCCCGTGCGGTGTTGAGTGCGGCTCCCTGACCGGCGTTGAGCGCCTTGAGGTCCGCACCGGCACAGAAGACGGGACGCTCCTGGCCGGCGGTCTCGGCGCGCAGGACGCCGACCCAGACGTCCTCGTCGGCCTCCATCGCGTCGATCGCGGCCTCCATGGCGGTCGCGACGTCGCCGTTGACGGCGTTGCGCGCCTCCGGGCGGTTGAGCGTGATGACCCCGATGCGCTCGCGGCGCTCGTACTCGACCGCCGCCACGGTCAGGCCTGCGCGGGTCGTGGTGCCGCGGGTCGCTTCGCGCCCTTCGGGCCCCTGCGTGGTTGGCGCAGCGGGCGGGGGAGCGGCGCGGCGGGGTCGGCGACGATGCCGAACGTCGAGGCGATCTGCGGCAGCAGCGCCGCGAGGCGCGTCACGGTGGCACGCAGCTCGTCGGTGACGCGGGCGGGCGGCGCGGCGATCGCGACGGCGGGCCGCACGGGGGAGAATGCGAGCGCCTCGAGGAGGATGATCCAGCGCGCGGGATCGACGTCCGGTGCGAGCGCGTCGCGCGCCGCGGCGGCGAGACCCTCGGCGAGGTCGGCGGGGAAGCGGAGGCCGGCCTTCGGCGGCTCGCCCGCGAGCTGCAGGGCGCGGGCCACGCGTCCGACGGTCGTCGCGGCCCGGATGTCCTCGTACCAGTGCTGCAGCTCGGTCTCCTGGCGCGTCGCGAGGGCCGCACGCATCTCGGCGGCGAGCGCGCGCGTCGACTCGTCGCGCACGATCATCGGGTCGTCGCTCGCGGCGACCACGGCGCGCAGGTCGCGCAGGTCGACGCGCTCGAGGTCCGCCTTGGCCGCCTCGGCACGGTCGAGCCACTCGGCGACCCGCAGGCGGGGGAGCAGGTCCTGGGCCATCGCGACCACGCCGTCGGCCTTGATCGTCGGCTTGCCATCGCGCACCAGGCCCGCGTTCTGTTGCTTGACCGCCTCGCGCACCGCGCGGATGCCGCCCTGGAGCGCGCGCTCGGCGACGGGTCGCTGCTCCGCGGAGAGCCCGGCGAGCGCGGCGTCGCGGTGCACCCGGCCGGCGCGCAGTCGGCGGGCCGACGGACGCTTCGGCAGCTCGGGCGGCGGCGGGGCGAAGGCGCGGCGGGGGCGCCGCGACTCACCGTCGGTCGGGGCCTCGGGGCGCGGGCCGCGCCGCGGACCGCGGCCGGGCCGGTCGCGCTTGGGCGCGCGCGGCGCGCGGGTCTCGGTGACGGGCTGGAAGTCGGTGGCGGCCGCGATCTGGAGCAGCACCGTGGCGTCGCGGCGCACGCGGCCGGCCACGACGCCGAGGACGGTGGTCCCGTCGACGCCCGTCTCGATCTCGAACTTCATGGTGTCGCCGACCTTGGCGCCGTCTCCGAGGACCGCCGCGTCGACGACGCCCTTCGGGAGCAGGGCGCCGGCCGCCTTCCACGTGAAGGACCCGTCTCCGCGCACGCTCGTGAGCTCGACGTCGAGTCGGCGCGACATGGGGCACCACGGTATCCGCGCGGCGGCGGCGTCGCTCCGGCGCGGCGCACGGCGTGGCTACGGTGAGGCCGTGCCGATCTACGCCCTCGGCGATCGCGTGCCGCGGATCCACGAGACGGCGTTCGTGCACCCGGACGCCGTCCTCATCGGCTCCGTGGTGGTCGGCGCGGAGTCGTCGATCTGGCCGGGGGCCGTGCTGCGCGGCGACGACGGCGACGTCGTGGTGGGTGCGCGCACGAGCATCCAGGACAACTGCGTCCTCCACACGACGCCCGAGACGCCGACGATCGTCGGGGACGACTGCGTGATCGGCCACCTGGCCCACCTCGAGGCGTGCACGATCCGGGACGGGGCGCAGGTCTCCTCCGGCGCGATCGTGCTGCACCGCGTCGTCGTCGGCCCCGGCGCGATCGTGGGTGCCAACGCCGTGGTGCTCAACGACACGCAGGTGCCCGCGGGTGCCCTCGCGGTCGGCACGCCGGCGGTGGTGAAGGAGGGACGGGCCCGCACCGAGGACGTCGCGCGGGGTGCGGAGATCTACGTCCGCAAGGCCGAGCGCTTCCGCCGGGAGATGCGGCGGATCGACTGACGCGCGGCCCGCGCGGTGCGCGGCCCGCTCAGCGCGCCGCCGCTGCGCGAAGGGCGCGGTGGAGCGGCGCGAGATCGAGCGCGTCGGCCGCGTCGAGGTGCGCGACGGCGTCGCGACGGAACGCGTCGCACAGGTCGCGGCGGAAGAACTTGGCGCCCTCGCGCACCACGTAGTTGAGCACGAAGAACTTGAACGCGAGCGGGAGGAAATCGACCTCGCGCGGCTCGAGCGGCGCGACCGCGTGGTACGCGGCGAGGAAGGCGACGAAGCGCGGCTCGACGAGCGTGTGCGGCGAGTACGAGAACCGCGTGCGGTCGCCCGTGTGCGACGAGACGCGCGACAGGAAATAGAAGTCGAGCAACCGCGACTCCACGCGGAACCAGTCGTAGTCCCATCGGCTGAAGAGGCGGAAGCCCCCGGGCTCGTCGACGACGGAGAAGTTGCCGAGGTTCCAGTCCACGAGGATCGGGATCCTCGGCCACTCGTCGTAGCGGCGGCGCTCCAGCTCGAGCAGCAGGCCGTGGGCGTGGTCGGCGAGCGCCGCGACGTCGGCCGCGGCGACGCCGAACTCCCGGTCGGCGCCGGGCGCGCGCAGGAGCTCGAGGAGATGGATGAGGTCACCCTTCACGCTGTGCGAGGTGGGGGGCAGCGCGGGCGCGATGGCGGCGCACTCGAGGTGGAACGCGGCGATCTCGCGGGCGAGCGTCGCCACCTGCGCGTCGTCCAGGCGGCGGGGGAGCTGGTGGCCCCGCTCGACGTCGGCGTAGAAGGCGACCCAGCGTGCGCCGTCGTACCAGACGTACGGGTGGCCGTCCTTGGCGACGGCGTCGGCGAGGAATCCCGCCCAACGCCCGCCCCGCAGCCGCGCGCCGAGGCGGGCGAGCCGGTCGTGGTCCTCGGCGAAGAGGAAATAGGAGCCGTACGAGGAGACCTTGGCGATGACGTGGGACGCGTCGTCGAGCGTGAGGCGGTACACGCGGTTGGTGGACACGTGGGCGCTGGTCTCGGCCACGCCCGAGATCCGGCGGGGATCGCCGAGGCCCGCCCAGGCGGCGGCGAGGGCGCCCTCGACCGGGGTCACGCCGCGCCGAGGACGGCCCGTACGCCGGCCGCGAACGCGTCGACGTCCTCGGGGGTGACGTCCCAGGCGGTCATCCACCGGGCCTGGTCGCGCGCGGCGTCCCAGTCCCAGAAGAAGGTCCAGTCCTGCAGGCGGCGGCGGTCGGGCTGCGCGATGGTGGGGAAGAGGCTGTTGGCCCGCGGCGGCGCGCCGAGCCGCAGGGAGGCGACGTCCGCGACCGCGCCGTGGAGGCGCGTCGCCGCGGCGTTGGCCCTGCGGCCGAGGTCGATGAAGAGGTCGTCGCCGAGCAGGGCCGCGTACTGCGCGGCGATGAAGCGCGTCTTGGAGTGGAGCTGCCCCACCTGCTTGTGCACGCGGCGTGCGCGTGCCGTGAATCGCGGGTCGCGCGAGAGGAACACCACGGCCTCGCCGAAGACGCCCCCCGCCTTCGTGCCGCCGAAGGTGAGCACGTCGACGCCCGCCTCGATGGTCATCGCACGCAGCGCGGCCCGCGTCCCGCCGAGCGCGGCCGTCGCGTTGGCGATGCGTGCGCCGTCCATGTGGACGGAGAGTCCCGCCGCGTGCGCCGCGTCGCAGATCGCGCGGATCTCCGCGGGCTCGTAGAGCGTCCCGAGCTCGGTGACCTGCGTGATCGACACCACCGCGGGCTCCGCATGGTGGATCGAGTCGCGCAGCGGGAGCACCGATGCGACGAGCTCGGGTGTGAGTTTGCCGTCCGTGGCGGGCAGGTCGATGAGCTTGGCGCCGAGGATCCGCTCGGGCGCCCCGGTCTCGTCCACGGCGATGTGCGCCGCGGACGAGCACACGACGGCCTCGGCGGGCCGGAGCATGCAGGCGAGCGCGAGCACGTTGGCCCCCGACCCGCCGTAGGCGAAGAGCACGTCGACGTCGGCGTCGAAGAGGGTGCGGAAGGCCTCGACGGCCTCGCCGGTGAGCGGGTCGACGCCGTAGGCGAGGGCGTGGCCCGCGTTGGCCCGGGCGAGCGCGTCGAGGACCGCGGGGTGTGCGCCCGCCGCGTTGTCCGACGCGAAGAACCGCGAGGGAGCGGGAGGGAGCGCGCCGGTCGCCACGGGCACAGTCTCGCGGGGGATCCGCGCGCCGCGCGCCCCCGGTCGGTAGAATATCGTCGTGACGAAAAAGCGATCGGCGGGGCGGTCGGGGGCGAGGGGCGCCGCGGACCCGCGCAGCCGCTGCGGCTGGTGCCGGGGGCCGATCGTCCAGCCGCCGGGCCGGGGCCGACCACGGCGGTTTTGCTCCCAGGCCTGCCGCCAGTGGGACTGGGTGGCGAGGCAGCGGGCCGGCGAGCTGCGTCGCAGCGAGGAGGAGCTCGTGCGAGTCCGCCGCGAGGTCGAGGACCTGCGGGACGGCCTCTGGCTCCTGCGGTGCGCCCTGGACGAGGCGAGGACCGATCTCGCGGGCGAGGCGGCACCGACGGCGCGCACCTACGCGGGGGTGCTCAGGAGCCTCCTACGCGCGTCTGACGGGGTCCTGAGGGCCACCGGGACCCCCGAACGGGCCGCGCAGCGGGGAGCCGGCAGGCCCCGCGCCCGCAGATCGACGCAGCGCCCATAATCACCGTTATGTAGGTCTCGTCGGTGGAGACGCCGATGCGGCTACGTCGTGGCTGCGGCGATGCCGGCGACGAGATCGGCGAGCTCGCCCCTCGCGCCCTCCGGGACGAGCCGGTCGTAGATGTCCGTCATGACGTGTTGCGTGTGGCGGGCGGCGTGCGCGAACCGATCGCCGAGGTGCGCGACGTCGGGCCATGGCTCCCGGTAGCCGTGGAGCTTGGCGATGAAGTCGCCGCCGGTCGGGTCCAGCAGGATGGCCTCGAGCCCGCCGAGTCCCGCGGTCGCGACCGACGCGACGTGCACCGAACCGCGTAGCTCCCGCAGCCAGGTGACGAGTCGGTAGGCGCGCGCCGGCGCGTCGTCGGCGAGCGGCTCGCGGCGCAGGCCCGCGAACAACGAGAGGCCGAGCGCGTCCACGCCGTGCACGACGGGCTCGGCGAGCTCGGCGAAGCGCGCGAGCCCGGGCGCGGACGCGAGGTGCGCGCGCCCCCACGCGTCGCACGCGGCGGCGTAGCGACGCCCCGCCGCACGGGCACCCTCGACCGCGATCCCCCGCGGCCACATCTTGGCCACGACGCCGGCGGAGAAGAACCCGAACGCCGCGTAGACGACGTCGGCCTCCACGTCGCCGAGCACGCCGCCGCGTCCCGCGACGTAGAACGCGAAGCCGTCGGGGTACCCCGCCTCGGTGCCGAGTGCGGCGGTGGCGGGGTCGAGCATGTAGCGGGACCCGAGGTGGGACAGCGTCGGGTCGATCGCCAGGCTGAGCGCCTCCGCGGACAGGGTCACCGACATGCGCCGAGACTATGCCCCGCACTATGCTGGGTCCCAGCCGCACGGGAGAGTGGCCGCCCAGCCGGGGCGGTCACACCGAAGGAGCAACCGCCCCGGAATCTCTCAGGTGCAAGGACCGCGCGGCCACGACACGCTGGAAAGCGGGGCCCGGGTGACCGGGTCCCCACCGAAGGGGAAACGGTCGCGGGAGTCCGCGGCCGGAAGCTCTCAGGTCCACCACAGCGGGGGCGTCACACCACGACGCACCCGGAGGACCACATGCAGGGCGACACGCGCGAGCGCGGCGAGCGCGCATTCACCGATCGACACATCGGCATCGACGACGACGCGCGGGCGCGCATGCTCGCGACCGTCGGTGCCCCGAGCCTCGACGCCCTCATCGACGAGGTCGTGCCCGCGTCGATCCGCCACCGTGGACCGCTGCCGCTCCCCCGCGGGCTCTCGGAGCCCGCGACCATCGCACGGCTGCGGGCCCTCGCCGCCGACAACCGGGTGCGGCGCAGCCTCATCGGCATGGGGTACCACCCCACCGTCACGCCGCCGGTCATCCTGCGCAACGTGCTCGAGAATCCCGCCTGGTACACGGCCTACACGCCCTACCAGCCGGAGATCAGCCAGGGGCGCCTCGAGGCGCTCCTCAACTTCCAGACCGTCGTCACGGAGCTGACGGGCCTCCCCGTCGCCAACGCGTCGCTCCTCGACGAGGCGACGGCCGCCGCCGAAGCGATGACGCTCGCCCGGCGCACGTCAAAGTCCCCGACCGACGCCTTCCTCGTGGATGCCGACACGCACCCGCAGACGATCGCCGTGCTCCGCACCCGCGCCGAGGCCGTCGGGATCGACGTGGTGGTGCTCCCCCGCGCGGAGCTCGGGGCGCACGACTGCTATGGCGCGCTCGTGTCGTGGCCGTCGAGCACCGGCGAGGTCGCCGCGCCCGAGGAGGTGCGCGCCGTCACCGCCGCGCTGCACGCGCGGGGCGCCGTGGCCGTCGCCGCGACCGACCCGCTCGCGCTCGCGATCCTCGCGACGCCGGCGAGCCTCGGCTTCGACGTGGCGATCGGCTCGGCCCAGCGCTACGGCGTGCCGATGGGCGGGGGCGGCCCCCACGCGGCCTACATGGGCGTCGCCGAGGGCATGGCGCGCGCGATCCCCGGACGCATCGTCGGCGTGAGCCACGACGCCGCGGGGCGCCCGGCCCTGCGCCTCGCGCTCCAGACGCGCGAGCAGCACATCCGTCGCGAGAAGGCGACGTCCAACATCTGCACCGCGCAGGCGCTGCTCGCCAACATCGCGGGCTTCTACGCCGCGTGGCACGGCGCCGACGGGCTCGCAGCGATCGCCGAGCGCGTGCATCGGCTCGCCGACGCCCTCGCCGAGGGGCTGCGCCGCGCCGGGCTGCCGCCCGTGCACGCCACCCGGGTCGACACCGTGACGGTCGCCTACCCGACGGAGCGCGAGGCCGACGCGGCGGTCGCCCGCGCCGCCGATGCGGGACTGCTGCTGCGGCGCGTCGACGCGACGCGCGTCGGGGCCAGCCTCGACGAGACCTGCGACGAGGGCGTGGTCGCCGCCGTGTTGGCCGCGCTCACGGGACGCACCGACGGGGCGGATCCGGTCGCCCTCGCGGCGGGCGCGCCCGACGGCATCCCGGCGGGTGCGCGCCGCGACGAGCCCTTCCTCCGCCAGGCGACGTTCCGCCGGTACCGCACGGAGCACGAGATGCTGCGCTACCTGCGGCGCCTCGCCGACCGCGACCTCGCGCTCGACCGCACGATGATCCCGCTCGGCTCCTGCACCATGAAGCTCAACGCCACGACGGAGATGCTCGCCGTGACGTGGCCCGAGTTCGCCGACCTGCACCCGTACGCCCCCGCCGAGGATCTGCGCGGCAGCGAGCGACTCGTGCAGGAGCTGGAGTCGATGCTCGTGGCCGTCACGGGCTACGACGCGGTGAGCCTGCAGCCCAACGCCGGGAGCCAGGGCGAGCTCGCGGGCCTCCTCGCGATCCGCGCGTACCACCGGAGTCGCCACGAGGAGGGGCGCACCGTCTGCCTCATCCCGTCGAGCGCCCACGGGACCAACGCGGCGAGCGCCGTGATGGCCGGCCTACGCGTCGTGGTCGTGGCGTGCGACCCGCACGGCAACGTCGACGTCGACGACCTGCGCGCGAAGTGCGAGGCCGCGGGCGACGCGCTCGCGGCGCTCATGGTGACCTACCCGTCGACGCACGGCGTCTTCGAGGAGCGCATCGGCGAGATCTGCGAGCTCGTGCACCGCCACGGCGGGCAGGTGTACGTCGACGGCGCCAACCTCAACGCGCTGGTCGGCCTCGCGCGACCCGGTGCGTTCGGCGCGGACGTCTCGCACCTCAACCTGCACAAGACGTTCTGCATCCCGCACGGCGGCGGCGGCCCCGGCGTGGGGCCCGTCGCGGTGCGCGAGCACCTCGCCAAGTTCCTCCCCGCGCACCCGCTCGAGAGTGCGGCGGCCGCCGACGAGGGGCGCGTCGGCGCGGTGTCCGCCGCGCCGTGGGGGTCGGCGGGCATCCTGCCGATCTCGTGGGCGTACGTGACGCTCATGGGAGGCGAGGGACTGCGCGCGGCGACCGAGCACGCGATCCTCGCGGCCAACTACGTCGCCGAGCGGCTCCACGCGCGCTATCCGGTGCTGTACCGCGGCGAGCGGGGGCGCGTCGCGCACGAGTGCATCCTCGACCTGCGCCCGATCGCGGCGCGCACCGGCGTCACCAACGACGACGTGGCGAAGCGCCTCATGGACTTCGGCTTCCACGCTCCCACCATGAGCTTCCCCGTCGCGGGCACGCTCATGGTGGAGCCCACGGAGAGCGAGACGATCGAGGAGCTCGACCGCTTCTGCGATGCGATGCTCGCGATCGCCGACGAGATCGACGCGATCGAGCGCGGCGACATCGCGGTGGACGACTCGCCGCTGCGCCACGCCCCGCACCCCGTCGAGGATCTGGTGCGCGGCTGGGATCGGCGCTACTCCCCCGAGACCGCCGCGTACCCGGTGCCGTCGCTGCGCAGCCGCGGGTACTTCCCGCCCGTGTCGCGGATCGACGCGGCCGCGGGCGACCGCACCCTCGTGTGTGCCTGCGACCCGATCAGCGCGTACGCGGCCGGGGGCTGACGAAGGGGGTCGGCACCACGCGCCCGGCCAGGGCGGCGCCGCGCACGTCGACCTCGACCTCGGTCCCGTCCGCGACCCCGGGCGGCAGCATCGCGAGCGCGATCCCGTGGCCGAGGACCGGCGAGAAGTTGCCGCTCGTGGTGCGGCCCGAGGTCGCGCCGGCGATGCGCACGTCGCAGCCGTCCCGCGGCGGCCGGCGACCCTCGGTCGCGATACCGCGCAGCCTGCGCGTCACGCCGCGCGCGCGCGCCGCCCGCAGCGCCTCGTGACCGCGGAAGCGCGGCTTGTGCCACGCCACCACCCAGTCCAGGCCCGCCTCGAGCGGCGAGATGTCGGGCCCGAGTTCGTGGCCGTGCAGGGGCAGGCCAGCCTCGAGGCGCAGGGTGTCGCGCGCGCCGAGCCCGGCGGGGCGGATGCCCGCGGCGAGCAGCGCGTCCCACACGCCCCCCGCCCCCGCGATCGGGACGGCGAGCTCCACGCCGTCCTCGCCCGTGTAGCCCGTCCCGGCGACGAGGACGTCGACCCCCGCGACCCGCGCGGATGCCACGCCCCGGCGGGGTACGGCGGCGGCATCGGGGGCGACGGTCGCGAGCCGGGCCCGCGCCCGGGGACCCTGCACCGCGAGCACGGCCCGCTCGTCCGTCACGTCGCGCCCGCCGAGCGCCTCGACGACGCGGGCGGTGTTGGATGCGTTCGGCATCACGTCGAATCGATCGGGCGCCACCCACCAGACGATCACGTCGTCGGCGACGCCGCCCGACTCCTCGAGCAGGTGCGCGTACTGGGTGCGCCCCGGCGCGATCCGCGCGAGGTCGCTCGTGAGCACGTCCTGGAGGCGGTCGAAGGCGCCGGGCGCGTCGAGGCGCACCGTGCCGAGGTGCGAGACGTCGAAGACCACGGCGTCCTCGCGGCACGCGAGGTGCTCCGCGATCGTGCCGTCGGCGTACGCGACCGGCATCTCCCAGCCGCCGAACCCGACCATGCGCGCCCCGAGGGCGCGGTGTGCCGCGTCGAGCGGCCCGCGCCTCACCGGGCGACGGCGTCGGCGAGCGCGGGAGCCGGCTCGTCGCGCATCGCGACGATCTTGGCGTCGACGTCGCGCTTGATGCCCTGGAGCGGCAGCACGTTGAGCACGCCCTGGCCGTGGCGCACCACGTCGATGAGCTCCTCGCCGCGGCAGAGCACGACGGAGGCGCCCGAGATGACGATGTGCGCCGACGCGATGTCGGTGTCGACGTGGCGGCGCAGGTAGGCGAAGACCTCGCGGACCGACTCGAGGCGGATGCCGGCGTCGAGGAGCCGCTTGATCACGATGAGCTCGAGCAGGTCGCGGTAGATGTACCGGCGGCGCGACCCGCTGCCGCGGGCGTCCGCCAGGGAGGGACGCACGAGGTTGGTCCGCGCCCAGTAGTCGAGCTGTCGGTAGGAGATGCCCGCGATCTGCGCGGCCTGCGTGCCGCTGAAGCTCTGCGTGCTCACCGCTCCCCCATCGCGCGTCAGGCTACGTGCGGCCCCCGTGGGCGCCAACGGCGATCAGGCCTCGAAATCCTCGGGTTTCACCGTCTCGATGAAATCGTGGAACTCGTCGAGGATCTCGTCGGCGTCCGGCTCGGCCGCGGGGACGCGCTGGCCCGCCGCATCGAGCAGCTCGGGCGTCGCCAGGATCGGGAGCTCGGCCCGCACCGCGAGGGCGACGGCGTCCGACGGGCGGCACGAGATCGTGCGGCTCGCGTCCCCCACGCGGACCTCGAGCTCGGCGTAGAACGTCTGGTCGCGCACCTCGGTGATGACGACGCGCACGGGAGTCGCACCCGTCTCCTCGAGCAGCAGCAGCGCAAGGTCGTGGGTGAGCGGGCGTTCGGGCACGTGGCCCTCGACGGCGTACTGGATCGCGCTCGCCTCGGGCGCCCCTATGAAGATCGGCACCACGCGCGACTCGCCGCCCTGCTCGCGCAGCAGCATCACGGGTGCGTTGACCGTCGCCTCCATGCGCAGGCCCTCGAGCGTGAGCGGCACGAGGTCGGACACGTCAGGCCTTGTCGCGGTGCTGCTTGACCGACGCCGCCACGATGGCGTCCCGCAGGTCGGCGCCGGCCTCGACGAGCCGGTCGAGCAGGCCGAGCGCGTCCTCGCGCGCGCCGGGCGAGCGCTGGCGCATGAGCGGGACCACGCGCTGTTCGTAGAGCGTGAGCTCGCGCTCCGCCGAGTGCCGGAAGCCCTTGAGATGGCGCGCGTCGATGCCGAGCTCGAGCAGGCGCGCTGCGGCGGCCGCGATCACGCGCGCCGCCTCGTCGTAGATCTCCGTCCCGCCCACGGTGCGCGGCTCCACGAGACCCGCCGCGCGGATCTGCTGCAGCACCGAGACGGGGACGCCGAGCGCCGACAGCAGGTCGTCGCGCGAGTAGGAGCCGGTGGGCGCCTCGTCGTCGGGCGCGGGGCGCGCGCCGGCGGCCGCGCGGGGCGGCCGCCCCTTGGCCGAGGGATGGCCCGCGGCCACCGACTCGGGCACGTCCACGAGCCCGTGCGCCGGCGTGAGCTCGGGGCGGTCGAGGCCCTCGCTCGTGTCGGACTCGAGCCGCGAGCGGATCACCTTGAGCGGGAGATAGTGCTCGCGCTGCTCGCGCAGGATGAAGCGGAGGCGCTCGACCTCGGCCGAGGTGAACTTGCGGTAGCCCGACGCGGTGCGCTCCGGCTCGATGAGACCCTGGCTCTCGAGGAAGCGGATCTTGGAGATCGTCACGTCGGGGAACTCGTCGAGCAGCAGCCCGAGCACCTCGCCGATCGACAGGTGCGCGCGCTCCGCGGTGCGCTCGTCGCTCACCGCGCCCCGCTCCCCGCGTCCACGCGGGAGAAGAGGATCATGCGGAAGCGGCCGACCTGGAGCTCGTCGCCGTGGCGCAGGACCGCGGCGTCGACCCGCCGCTGGTTGACGTACGTGCCGTTGAGCGAGCCGAGGTCGGTGACGACGAGGCCCTCGGGCCCGCGCCGGACCTCGGCGTGCACGCGGGAGACGGAGATGTCGTCGAGGACGATCTCGGAGCCGGGGTGCCGGCCGATGCGGGTCGTCTCGGGTCCCAGCGGATGCTGGCGGCCGGCACGGTCACCCGTCCGCTCGACGAGCACCCCACGGTCGGCGGCGGCGCCGAGGTCCACCTCGGGGTTGTCCGCCGGGCCCGCCGCATCGAGGCCGGGGTCGGTCGCCGCGAGCTGGATCGTGCGGTGCGCCGGCAGGTCGAGCACCGCGCCGCACGCGGAGCAGAACGCGCTGGTCGGCGGGTTGCGGTGCCCGCAGGCGTTGCAGAAGACGTAGCGCACGGCGATGGCGCCGCTCAGCCGCCGACGAGCGCGCGGTACCCGGCGGCGTCCATGAGATCGGACGGGAGCGGCGTGCCCGCCGTCTCGATCTCGAAGAGCCAGCCCTCGCCGTAGGGGTCGGCGTTGAGCAGGTGGGGTTCGGCGCCGAGTCTCGCGTTGACCGCGGCGACGGTGCCGGCGACCGGCGCGTAGATGTCCGAGACGCTCTTGGTGCTCTCCACCTCGCTGCAGCCCTCGCTCGCCGCGACGGCGCGGCCCACGTCGGGCAACTGGACGAACACGACGTCGCCGAGCGCGTCCTGCGCGTAGTCGGTGATGCCGACCCGCGCGACGGTGCCGCGCATCTCCACCCACTCGTGATCCTTCGAGTACCGCAGCCCCTCGCGCACGTCCATGCCGCCAACCTACCCCGCGACGCCCGTGCCGCCCGAGCGCGCGGCACGCGCGGCGGCGAGACCGACGCGGACCCGACGGACGTACCCCGCGGCGGTGGCCCACGACGTGACGACGGCCGGCGCCACGAGCACCCAGCCCGCGGCGCGCGCGGCGTCCGCCACCGCGGCGTCGGACGCGCCGAGCACGAGCAGCGGCACCGAGACCATGAGGCCGAACGTGTAGCGCTTGCCCCAGACCGAGACGGGGAACCGCTCCATCCCCGCGAGCGTCGCCCCCGCGAGCATCGATGCGACGAGCGCCTCGCGCACGAGGATCCCGACGCCGAGCCACGCGGGGATCGCGCCGTGCCACGCCGCCGCCGCCGCACCGACGAAGAGCAGCAAGCGGTCCACGGCGGGGTCGAACACCGCGCCGAAGTCGCTCCCCTGACCGAAGCGCCGCGCCACCCACCCATCGACCCAATCGGTGATGCCGAGCACGCCGAGGAGCACCGCGGCCGCCGCCGTGCGCCCGTCGATCCACGCGAGGTAGACGGGCAGGCACGCGAGGCGTGCGAGCGTGATCGCGTTGGGCACGGTCGCGAGGCGCGAACGCGTGAGGAACGACCACTGGCTGCCCGCCACGCGGCGAGGCTACCCACCTACCATGGCGCCATGCCGTCGGTCTTCACGCGCATCATCGACGGCGAACTGCCCGGGACGTTCCTCGTCCGCGACGAGGCGTGCGTCGCGTTCCTCTCGATCAACCCGATCTCGCCCGGCCACGCCCTCGTCGTGCCGCGCGAGGAGATCGACCAGTGGCTCGACGTGCCGGGGGCGACGCGGGACCGCCTCTTCCGCGTCGCGCACGCGATCGGCACCGCGCAGCGCGAGGTCTTCGGGTGCGCGCGGGCCGGACTCGCGATCGCCGGCTTCGAGGTGCCCCACACGCACCTCCACGTGATCCCGATGCACAGCATGGAGGAGATGCGATTCGAGCGGGCCGCTCCCGCGCAGCCGCAGGCCGAGCTGGAGCGCCACGCGCGGCCGCAGCGCGCCGCACTCCGGCGGGCCGGCTTCGCCGGCGTCGTCGACGACCCGACGACGTAGCGCCAGCGGGCGCGCTCAGCCGAAGAGCGTCTCGGGCTCCGCGGCGTCGACCAGCGACGCGTCGTCGTGGCGGACCGAGTTGACCCGCGTCGACACGCGCCGCATCGCGAGGGCGGTGTCGCTCGCGGAGTCGCACGCACGGCGCGGGAGCGCCGGCGCCTCGAGCCACTCCGCGAGATCGCCGCGCTCGAGCACGACGGGCATGCGGTGGTGGATCTCGGCGAGGCGCGGCCCCGCCTCGCGGGTGATCACCGCGCAGGTCTCGAGACCGTCGTGCCAGCGCGACCAGAGGCCGGCCGCGGCGATCGGCGCTCCGTCGGCGCGGTGCACGTACCACGGCTGCTTGGCGACGCCGGTCGTCGACCACTCGTAGTAGCCCGTCATCGGCACGACGCATCGGTGGCTCGCGAGCAGGTGGCGGAACGTCGGCTTTTCGTGGAGCGTCTCGAGGCGCGCGTTGATCGCATGGGCGGCACGACGCGTATCGGGCGCCCACGACGGCACGAGGCCCCACCGCGCGACCGCGATCTCGCGACCCGCGGATCCGCGACGCACGACGTGGACGGGTCGCGTCGGCGCCACGTTCCACGACGGGGCGAGCGGCTCCGCCGCGACGGATGCAGCGAGTTCGGCCTCGAAGATCTCGGCCAGCGCCTCCACCGGGGTGGCGAGGACGAACCGCCCGCACACGATCTCAGCCTCCCCGTCGCGGGGTCGTCGCGCCGCGCCGGTGCGCGGCGCCGCTCACGTCTCCTTGAGCGGCTTGAGCAGGTACCACTCGTTGGCGGACTTCTTCACGAGGACGGCGCCAGAACCCTGTTCGGCCTGGTAGTTGGACTTGTGCTCGAGGGGGATGAGACCCTCGGTGAGGCCGTTGATCGTCACGCCGGTGGCCGGCGTCACCCACATGAGGTAGCGCACGTTGACGAGCTCGATGCGCGTCCCGACCGCGAAGTTGGCCGCCGTGTCGAGCGGGACGGTGACCGTCGTGTGCTCGAGGCTGTAGAGCAGCTTGCCGGCGTCGGAGAGCACGAGCGTATGCGCGCCGTTGATCTCCTTGACCGTGATCGCGCCGGGGTAGGAGCCCGCGGCGCCGGTGGCACCCGCCGCACCCGTGGCGCCGGTCGCGCCGGGGGTCCCGAGCACGATCTTGGTCTCGGAGGCGCGGCAGACCCCGGTCGAGGAGTACCGCAGCCCCGCACCCGTGGTCGTCGCGCACACCGTCACGGGGCCCGAGGTGGCGCCCGCGACGGCGAAGCCACCCGCGAGCAGGCCCGCCGCCGCGGCGACGAGCACCGCGTGGCGCGTGCGCATGCCGGTGGGCGTGCGCACGTTCAGTCGACCTCGTTGAGCGGCCGCAGGAAGATCCAGGCGTTGGTGCCCGTCTTCACGAGCGAGCCGAACTGGTAACCGCCGGAATCGAAGCTGAGCTGCGACGTGACGCCGTTGATGGTCACGCCCGACGCAGGGCTCACGTAGAGGTCGCCCGAGAGGGGGGCGAGATCGATGCGCGTCCCGATCGGGAAGGCGACCGTCGCGTTGGCGGGCACCGTCATGACCGCCGTGCCCGCGGTCGTGATGAGCGTGCCCGCGTCGGCGAGCGCGAAGACGCGCCCGGATCCGGCGGCGATGGCGGTGATCGTCATCGCCGACGCATAGGACCCGGCCGCGCCGGTGGCGCCCGTCGCGCCGGTGGCGCCCGTCGCGCCGGTGGGGCCGGTCTGGCCGAGCGTCAACTTCGTCTCGTTGGCCTTGCACGCGCCGGTGGCGGCATAGCGCAGCTCGCCCGTCGGGCGCTTGGCGCACGCCGTGATGCTGGTCGACGCCGCACCGGCGACGAACACGCCGCCCACCGTCGCGCACGCCGCGGCGACCACCGCGGGCACCACGACCTTCGTGAGGCCGCTCCGCAGCCCCTGCTTGATACCGGACACTGGTCCCTCCTCGCGCGCCGCGGGGACGGCGCCAACGGGGTCAAGCCTACGGACGCCCCGGGCCCGGGGCGCGGATGTCGGTCGAGCCGCACCGGCGGCATTCCTTCGTCGGGCTGGGGAGATTTGAACTCCCGACCTCTTGTCCCCCAGACAAGCGCGCTAACCAAGCTGCGCCACAGCCCGCTGTTGCGGACCGACATCCTACGGTCGTCGGCGGTCTACGGCACGACGAGGTCGACGATCCTCCAACCGAGGTACGCGACGAGTAGCACCACGAGCAGCGTGAAGTGCCACGGCACCCGCTCCGACCCCGGCTCCCCCGCCCGCGCGAGCGCCCGCAGGTCGAGCGCCACCGTGCCGCACTCGGGGCACGCGCCGTCCTCGCGCAGCGCCGACGGCGCGCGGTAGCGCCCGCACGGCTCGCACCAGGGCACGGCGGCCGTCCCCTCAGCGCTGCCGCACGCGCAGCTTGACCGGTGTCGCCCCGAGGTCGAACGCCTCGCGCAGCGCCCGCTCGAGGTAGCGCAGGTACGACGGTGGCAGCTCCCGGTTGACGAAGAGCGTGAAGGTGGGCGGATCGCTCGCCCCCTGCAGCGCGTACAGCACGCGCGCGCCCGCCGCCGCGGGCTGCTGCTGCTGCGCCCGAGCGATCACGCGGTTGACGTCCCGCGTCGGCACGCGCCGGCGGTACTGCACCATCGCCTCGCGCAGGGCATCACCCACCCGGTGCACGCCGCGCCCGCTCGACGCAGCGATCCGCAGCACGGGCGACTCGCCGACGAAGCCGAGCCGCCGCCCCACCTCGGCCTCCAGCGTCGCCTTGGCGTCGTCGTCCAGGAGGTCCCACTTGTTGAGGCACACGACGACGGGGCAGCCCGCCGCGTCCACGCGCTCGGCGAGGCGCTGGTCCTGCGCGGTCACGCCCTCGCTCGCGTCGACGACGAGGATCGCGATGTCGGCCTCGTCCACCGCCCGCAGCGACCGCATCACCGACGACTGCTCCGTCGTCTCGTCGACGCGGCTGCGCCGCCGCATGCCCGCGGTGTCGATGAAGACGATCGGGCCGTCGGGCCACTCCACGCGCGTATCGATCGCGTCGCGCGTCGTGCCCGGCATGTCGTGCACGATCGAGCGGTCCTCCCCCACCAGCCGGTTGAAGAGCGTGGACTTGCCGACGTTGGGCCGACCGACGATGGCCACGCGCGGCGCGCCGTCGCGCGCCGCATCCCCCGCGCCCGCGTCCCCCGCGCCCGGGTCCGGCGACGACCCCCCGGCGGCGGCGCCGAGCCGCGCGCAGACCTCGTCGAGGAGGTCGCCGGCCTTGCGCCCGTGCAGCGCGGAGACCGAGACGGGCTCGCCGAGCCCGAGCCGCAGCAATTCCCACACGTCGGGCTCGCGGCGGTCGGTGTCGACCTTGTTGGCCACCACGACGACGTCCTTACCCGTTGTCTGCAGCCACCGCCCGACGGCCTCGTCGTCGTCGAGGACGCCCACCGAGACGTCGACGACGAAGGCCACGAGGTCGGCGTCGCGCACGGCGACCTCCACCTGCCGGCTCACCTTGGCATCGAGCTCCGACCCGGACGGCATCCATCCGCCGGTGTCGACGAGGAGGAAGCGCCGCCCGAGCCACTCGACCTCCCGCGCGAACCGGTCGCGGGTCACCCCCGGGCGGTCCTCCACGATCGCCGCCTGCTCGCCGAGCAGACGGTTGAAGAGCGTCGACTTGCCGACGTTGGGCCGACCGACGATCACCACCGTCGGCAGCGTCGTCATCTCGACGAGGCTACCGATGGGCGCGCGACGGTAATCTCCGCCCGTGGCGGTCGACAAGGTCCTGCTCGCGTCGCCGCGCGGCTTCTGCGCCGGCGTCGAGATGGCGATCAAGGCGCTCGCGTGGATGGTGCGCACCTTCGAGCCGCCGGTGTACTGCTACCACGAGATCGTCCACAACAAGTCGGTCGTCGAGCGGTTCCGCGCGCGCGGCGTCGTGTTCGTCGACGACGTCGCCGAGGTCCCCGAGGGTCGCCCCATCATGCTCTCGGCGCACGGCTCGGCGCCCGCCGTCGTCGAGCTCGCCGCGCGGCGCGGGAGCTACGTCGTCGACGCGGTGTGCCCGCTCGTGACCAAGGTGCATCACGAGGTGCGCAGCCGGGCGGCCAAGGGCTACCGCGTCATCTACATCGGTCACGAGGGCCACGAGGAGGCGGTCGGCACGATGGCCGTGGCGCCCGCCGCGACGAGTCGCGTCGAGACCGTCGACGACGTGCGGTCGCTGCCCGCCTTCGCCGAGCCGACGGCGATGCTCGCCCAGACGACGCTCTCGCACCGCGAGTGGGCCAAGGTCGCCGACGCGATCCGCGACCGCTACCCCGACGTGTGGGTACCGGGCCGCAGCGACCTGTGCTTCGCGACGACCAATCGTCAGGGTGCCATCGCCGAGATCGCGCCGCGCGTGGACGCGATGGTCGTCATCGGCTCGGAGAACTCGTCCAACACCCTCGCCCTCGCGCACCTCGCCGCCGAGCTCGGCTGCCCGCGGGTGCTGCGGATCAACGGCGCCGGCGAGCTCCCCGGCGACCTCGCCGGCACGGTGGGCGTCACCGCGGGCGCGTCGGCGCCGGAGGAGCTCGTCGATGCGGTGCTCGCCGCACTCGCTCCCCGCGACGGCGTGGAGGAGGTCCGCGCGGTCGACGAGGACGAGTACTTCCCGCCCCCGCGGCAGCTGCGGGAGCTCCAGTCGGCGATCGAGGTGGCCGCTCGCGCGAGCCTCGGCGGGTGCGCCGCGCGCGCGGCCGAGGTGCAGGACCGCGCGGTGGGCGCGAGCCGCGTCCTCGCCGCGATGGCGGGCTGACGTGTACCCCGGCGCGATCGCCGAGGCGGCCCCCGACCGCCCCGCCGTCGTCATGGCCGACACCGGTGCCGTCACGACGTACCGCGAGCTCGACGCGGCGGCCAACCGACTGAGTCGGGTCCTCCGCGCCGCGGGACTGCGGCCGGGCGACCACGTCGCGTTCTGCCTCGAGAACCACCCGCGGTTCCTCGAGGTGGCGTGGGGATGCCAGTACGCGGGCGTCGTCTACACCGCCTGCTCGAGCCGCCTCACGCCCGACGAGCTCGCCTACATCGTGCGCGACTGCGGGGCGCGCGCCTTCCTCACCTCGCGCGCCATGGCGACGGTCGCGGCCGCGATCGTCGCCGACACTCCCGCGGTGGAGCTACGGCTCATGCTGGACGGCACCGACGCGCACCACGGATCGTACGAGGAGGCGGTCGCGGCGGCGTCCGCCGACCCGCTCCCCGGGCGCGTCGAGGGCAGCGACATGCTGTACTCGAGCGGCACCACCGGGCGACCCAAGGGCGTCGCCTTCACGTTCGAGCCTCGACCGCTCGGCACCGCGCCGACGCTCGTCACGCTCTGCCAACTCGTCTTCGGCATGGGGCCCGACACGGTGTACCTGTCGCCCGCGCCGCTGTACCACGCCGCACCGCTGCGGTTCACGATGGCCGTGCACCGGCTCGGAGGGACCGCCGTGGTGATGCCGCACTTCGACGCCGAGGAGATGCTCGCGGCGATCCCGCGACACCGCGTCACCACGGCGCAGGTCGTGCCCACGATGTTCGTACGGATGCTCAAGCTGCCCGACGACGTGCGCGCCCGACACGACGTCTCGAGCCTCCGCTGCGTCATCCACGCCGCGGCCCCGTGCCCCGTCGAGGTGAAGCGCGCGATGATCGACTGGTGGGGTCCCGTGCTCCACGAGTACTACGCGGGCACGGAGGGCAACGGCTTCGTCTACTGCAACTCCGCACAGTGGCTCGCGCACCCCGGCACGGTCGGCACCGCGATCAGCGGCGTCGTGCACGTGCTCGACGACGACGGCGAGGAGCTGCCCGCGGGCGAGACCGGCACGGTCTACTTCGAGAGCCCCGGGACGTTCGAGTACCACAACGACCCGGACAAGACGCGCGCCTCGCGCGACCCGAAGGGTCGCGGCTGGTCGACGCTCGGCGACGTCGGCCACCTCGACGGCGACGGCTTCCTCTATCTCACGGACCGCAAGGCGTTCATGATCATCACGGGCGGTGTCAACGTGTACCCGCAGGAGGCCGAGAACGTGCTCATCGCGCATCCCGAGGTCGTCGACGTCGCCGTCTTCGGCGTGCCGCACCCCGAGATGGGCGAGGAGGTGAAGGCCGTGGTCCAGCCCCGCGCGATGCCGGTCGGGCCCGAGGAGACGGCGCGGCGCTCCGCCGAGCTCGTCGCGTACTGTCGCGCCCGCCTCGCCGACGTGAAGTGTCCGCGCAGCGTCGACTTCCGTCCCGAGCTGCCCCGCCACCCGACGGGCAAGCTCTACAAGCGGCTGCTGAAGGACGAGTACTGGGCCGACGCCGGGCGCCGGATCTAGCGCCGTCCCCCGTCGCGCCGTGACCGCGCACCCGTTCCTCGACCACGCGCTCCCCATCGCATTCGCGCACCGCGGCGGTGCGAGCGACGCACCGGAGAACACGCTGCCCGCATTCCAGCGTGCGATCGACCTCGGCTACCGCTACCTCGAGACCGACGTCCACGCCTCGCGGGACGGCGTGCTCTTCGCGTTCCACGACGACGACCTCTCGCGCACCTGCGGGCGGCCCGGCCGCATCGGCGAGATGGATGCGGCGGAGATCCGCACCGCGCGCGTCCACGGCCGCGAGCCGATCCCGACCCTCGACGAGCTGCTCGACGCGTGGCCCGGCGCGCGACTCAACGTCGACTGCAAGGCCGACGGCGCCCTCGAGCCGCTCGCCGCCCGCCTGGCGCGGGGCGACCTCTGGGAGCGCGTGTGCATCGGCTCCTTCAGCGACGCACGGCTCGACGCGCTGCGTGCGCGCTTCGGCGACCGGCTCTGCACCTCGATGGGGCCCCGCGACGTGGCGAAGGTGCGCATCGGTGCGTGGGTGGGGCGACCGCGCCGCCCCGAGGGGCCCCTCGCCGCGCAGGTGCCCCTGCGCCAGGGGCCCGTCCCGATCGTGACCCCCGCGTTCGTCGCCCACTGCCACGAGGTCGGGCTCCAGGTGCACGTCTGGACCATCGACGACCCCGCCGTGATGGGCGAGCTCGTCGCGATGGGGGTCGACGGCATCATGACGGATCGCCCGGCGGTCCTCCGAGGGGTGCTCGAGCGGGCCGGGCGCTGGGCCTCGGGCTAACCTGCGGCCATGCGGGTCGACTCCAACTTCTTCTGCACCGTCCAGATGCCCGACGCGGGCAAGGTGGCCCCGACCGAGCGCCGGTACGACAACCGTGCCGTCGTCGAGTGCTACGAGAACCTCGTCGCCTACGCCAAGGCGGGTGACGCCCTCGGCTACGACACGATGTGGCTCACCGAGCACCACTTCCAGCACGAGGGCTACGAGGTGCTGCCCAACCTCGTGCTCTTCGGCCTCCACTGCGCCAACCAGACGCGGTCGCTGCGCATGGGCCAGATGTTCAACGTCGTGCCGCAGTGGCACCCGCTGCGCCTCGCCGAGGACTTCGCGATCGCCGACATCGCCACGGGCGGACGCATGGAGTTCGGCGTGGGCCGCGGCACGGTGCCGCGCGAGGCCTGGACCCTCGGCACGGTCGTGGCGTCCGGGGACAACGCCATGTCCGCCGAGCACGACCGGATCAACCGCGAGCAGTTCGAGGAGTCGATGGAGGTCATCAAGCTCGCGTGGTACAACGAGCGCTTCTCGTACCGCGGCAAGCACTTCGTCTACCCGCCCGACGAGATCCCCGATCGCGGCTCCTACGTCCACGACCTCACGCTCATCCCGCGCCCCCTGCGCACGATCGACATCCACCAGCCCGTCACCTCACCCGAGACCATCGAGTACGTGCCGCGCGCCGGCCACAAGGCCGTGTACTGGCTCCAGAACGCCGAGAGCCAGAAGCGCAAGTGGGACCGATACGCCGAGATCCGCGAGGAGATGGGCCAGCCGGTCGCGCCCGGCGCCGACCGGTGCCTCGTGCTCAACATCCACGTCGCTCGCACCCGCGAGGAGGCCGTGCGCCGCGCGACGCCGGGGCACCAGGAGTTCTCCAACTTCCTCGGGCCCTACGGCCGCTTCTCCTCGTACCGCCACGCGGACGGCTCCAAGGTGCCATTCGACTTCCGCCCGACGGTCGAGGACTCCACGCGCGAGAAGATCCAGATCATCGGCTCGATCGACGATGCCGTCGACATGCTCGGCTTCTGGCGCGACCTGCTGGACCTGCGGCACGTCTGCTTCTTCTTCGAGTACCCGGGCCTGACCCGCGACGAGATGATCGAGCAGATGCACCTCGTCGCCGAGGAGGTCTTCCCGCGCCTCGGCGAGACCGTCGAGCGCCGCCCGCTCCCCGCGCTCTCGCCCCTCCACTGAGCGGGGCCCCTCCCTGGGCCTCCTCCTCCGCGACGTCAGGCTCGCCGACGCGCCGCTGACGCGCGTCGACGTGCGCGCCGAGGGCGATCGCGTCGTCGACGTGGCGGACGGTCTCGTGGCCGCACCGGGCGACGTCGTCGTCGACGGCGCCGGCGGGCTGTGCCTCCCCGGCCTCGCCGAGCCGCACGCCCACCTCGACAAGGCCTACCTCGCCGACCGCGTGGTCAACCGCACGGGCGACCTCGGCGGCGCGATCGCCGCGATGATGGAGGCGCACCCGACCATCACGGTCGACGACATCGCGACGCGCGCGGAGCGCGCCGTGCGCCGCATGGTGGCCAACGGCACCACCGCGATCCGCAGTCACGTGGACGTGACCGCGGCCAACGGCCTCCGCGGCGTCGAGGCCCTCGTCGAGGTCCGCCGGCGCACCGCCGGGCTGTGCACGCTGCAGCTCGTCGCGCTCGTCGAGTGGCCCGTCGCCGGCCCCGAGGGCACGACCTCCCGCGCCCGCGCCGCGGCCGCGATCGCCGCCGGGGTCGACGTGCTCGGGGGGTGCCCCCACCTCGACGCCGACGCGCGCGCCGCCAACGTCGCGCTACTGGAGCTCGCCGCCGAGCTCGGCGTGCCGCTCGACCTGCACTGCGACGAGACGCTCGACCCCGGGGCACTCTCGCTCGACCACCTCGCCGACGAGGTCGTCGCGCGCCGCCACCGCGGCGCGGTGACGGCCTCGCACTGCGTGAGCCTCGGCGTGCAGGACGAGGCGACGCAGGCCCGCGTCGCCGCCCGCGTCGCCGAGGCGGGCATCGGGGTGATCGCCCTCCCGCACACCAATCTCTTCCTCCAGGGTCGCGACCACCCGCGCGCCATGCCGCGCGGCCTCACCGCGGTGCGCGCGCTGCGCGCCGCCGGGACGACCGTGGCCGCGGGCGCGGACAACCTCCAGGACCCGTTCAACCCGGTGGGTCGCGCCGACCCGCTCGAGACCGCCGCCCTCATGATCATGACGGCGCACCTCCTGCCCGGCGAGGCCCTCGACGCGGTGACGCGGGCGCCCCGCGCCGTCATGTCGCTCCCCGAGGCGGGCCCCCGCCCCGGCGCGCGCGCCGACCTCGTCGTGGTGCCGTCGCCCGACGCGCGTGCCGCCATCGCCGACCAGCCCGACGGGCGCATCGTGGTGCACGGGGGTCGGGTCGTGGCGGGCATCGACGGTCGGACCGCCTAGGGGCCGCCGGCCATTCGCACCCGCCGCCGGTCCCGACTACTCTCGTCGCAACTCGGGGGGAGGATCGAATGTCGGCGTTGACGTTCGAGGGCGTGGGAATGACGTTCCCAGACGGCACCGTGGCGCTCGAGGGCGTCTCCTTCTCCGTCCGGGAGGGCGAGTTCGTCAGCGTCGTCGGCCCGTCCGGCTGCGGCAAGAGCACGCTGCTGCGGATCGCCTCCGCCCTGGAGCGCCACACCGCGGGCGACTGCCGAGTCGACGCGGACAAGATCGGCTACGTCTTCCAGGACGCCACCCTCCTGCCGTGGCGCACCGTGCGACGCAACGTCGAGCTCATCGCGGAGCTGAGCGGCATCGGCGGCGCGGAGCGGTCCCGACTCGCGGCCGAGACCATCCAGCTCGTCGGCCTCACCGGCTTCGAGGACAAGTACCCGCGCCAGCTCTCCGGCGGCATGAAGATGCGCGCCTCCCTCGCGCGCTCGCTCGTGATGAAGCCGCGGACGTTCCTCTTCGACGAGCCGTTCGGCGCGCTCGACGAGATCACGCGCGAGCGCCTCAACGACGAGCTGCTGCGGCTCTTCCAGCTCGAGGGCTTCGCGAGCCTCTTCATCACCCACTCGATCCCCGAGGCCGTCTTCATGTCGACGCGGGTGCTCGTGATGTCGGCGCGCCCTGGGCGGATCGTCGGGGACTTCACCGTGCCATTCACGTACCCGCGGCCGCACGACCTGCGCTACCAGCCGCAGTTCGCCGAGATCTGCGGCCAGGTCTCGCGCTCGTTGCGCGGGGTGCTCGCGTGAGCGCGACGCCCGCGGCCGGGCCCGCCGCGACGGTGCCCGCGCGCGCCGCCGACGCACCCCGCGAGGCGGACGACCGCCGCCGGTGGAGCGACTATCTCGGGCCCGCCGTCGTCTTCGTCGCGTTCGTCGTGCTGTGGTACCTGCTCTCGACGCGCATCCTCCCGCCGCAGAAGCGGTTCCTCCTCCCGACGCCGCACCGCGTGGTCAACGAGGGGCTCCTCACCTGGCAGACGGGACAGGACCGGGGGCTCTTCCCGATCCTGCGCTCGCTCTGGGACTCCATCAAGATCGCGATCATCGGCCTCGTCATCACCATCCTCATCGGCACGGGTCTCGCGACGCTCATGGCGACGCGCCGCTGGCTCGAGCGCGCGACGTGGCCGTACCTCGTGGCGCTCCAGTCGGCCCCGATCCTCGCGATGACGCCGCTCATCCGGGCGCTCATCGACGGCATCCAGACCCAGCGCGTGCTCGTCGTGGTGCTCATCGCCTTCTTCCCCATCGTCAACAACACGCTCTTCGGCCTGCTCTCGGTCGACAAGAGCCAGCACGAGCTCTTCACCCTGCACAAGGTGAGCCCCATCACGCGGCTCGTCAAGCTGCAGTTCCCCGCCGCGATGCCCAACATCTTCGTGGGCCTGCGCATCTCGGCGGGCCTCTCCGTGATCGGCGCGGTCGTCGGCGACTTCTACTTCCGCCAGGGCGGGGTCGTCGGCATCGGCGCGCAGATCGACATCTACCGCGGCCGCCTGTGGGGATCGGAGCTCATCGCCTCCATCCTCCTCGCGAGCGCGTTCGGCCTGGTCGTGTTCATCTTGTTCGGCGTGCTGGCCAAGCTCGCCGTCGGCAAGTGGCACGCCACGACGAGGGGTCAGTAGTGGCGCCCCGTCACCCGCAATACCCAACCACCAACACCCAAGGAGATACCCAATGAGGAGAAAGGCCATCGCGCTGTTCGGCGTGGCGTGCCTCGGTCTCGCCGCGTGCGGCGGGGACGACGCGTCCGACGAAGCGGCGACCGAGGACACCGAGGCTCCCGCGGAGGAGGCGCCGGCCGAGGAGGCCGCCACCGTCTCGCTCGCGGGCGTCTGCCCCGACACCGTGACCTTCCAGACGGACTGGAACCCGGAGGCCGAGCACGGCTTCCTGTACCAGCTCGTCGGCGACGGCTACGAGGTCGACACGGCGGGGACCCGCGTGACGGGCCCGCTCGTGGCGAGCGGCAACGTCGACACCGGCGTCAAGGTGCAGGTCCGCTCCGGCGGTCCGGCCATCGGCTTCCAGAGCCCGACGTCGCTGATGTACCAGGACCCCGAGATCTTCCTCGGGTTCGTGAGCACCGACGGTGCGGTCCAGGACTCCGGTGAGTTCCCGACCATGACCGTCGTGGCGCCGTTCAACATCAACCCGCAGATCATCATGTGGGACCCGGCCACCTACCCGAACGTCAAGACGATCGCCGACCTCAAGGCGACGGGCGCGAAGGTCCGCTACTTCGGCGGGGCCGCCTACATGGAGTACCTCGTCTCCGAGGGCATCCTCGACAAGGCGCAGGTCGACGGGACGTACGACGGCACGCCGGCCAACTTCGTGGCCGACGGCGGCAAGGCGGCCCAGCAGGGCTTCGCCTCGTCCGAGCCGTACTACTACGAGAACGTCCTCACCGACTGGGCCAAGCCCGTCGCGTACCAGACGATCCACGACGCCGGCTGGACGGCCTACGCCCAGTCGCTCGGTGGTCTGCCGGACACGGTGTCGGCCAACGCGGAGTGCCTCAAGCTCCTCGTGCCGATCATCCAGCAGGCGCAGGTCGACTACGTGACCGACCCGGCCGAGACCAACGCGTTGATCCTCGACCTCGTCAAGCAGTACAACAACGGTTGGTTGTACGACGAGGGCCAGGCCAGCGCGGCGGTCGAGCTGATGCTCTCCAACAAGCTGGTGGCCAACAGCCCCGACGGCACACTCGGGTCCTTCGACCTCGCGCGCATCGACGACTTCATCCCGAAGGCGGTCAAGGTGTACACCTCGATCGGCGCCAAGGTGCAGGATGGGATCACGGCGGCGGACATCGTCACCAACGAGTTCATCGACCCGACGATCGCACTGCCCTGACCGGGGCGAGTCACCGCGTCGCGACCCGCGGCGCGGTGACGTGATCGTCGAGTTGTGAGAGGGGGCGGGTCCGGGAGCGATCCCGGGCCCGCCCCCTCCGCGCGTCTACCGGCCGAAGTCGAAGGCGGCGATCTCCACGAGCGCCTCGGCGAACTGCGCGACCGCTGCGTCGAACATGCGACGCCCCTCCTCCGCCGTCGCGCGCGTCGGGTCGCCGACGTGCCCCTCGGGGAAGAAGTCGTTGGAGAGCCAGCCGAAGGACACCGAGCCGCCGAAGCGCACGTGACGATTCCGCGCGAGGCGCTCGGGCACGCGGCGCACGGCTCGCGTCATGTCGACGAGCTCCGGTGCGAGGTGCAGCATCACGCTCGTCTCGTCGTGACCGGCGTGGATGCCCATGCCGAGCTCCGAGGCCGCAGACGAGCCGCCCTGGTCCGCCGGCATGTGCGGGTGGGCCGTGAACGTGCGCAGGCCGTACTTGAGGCGCAGCTCCCGGTTGGCCACGCCGAGGAGCGCGCTGTTGCCACCATGGCCGTTGAGGAACACGAGGCGCTCGGCGGGCGTCGCGGCGACCGAACGCCCGAGGTCGTCGAGCACGCCGCGCATGGTCGCATCGGAGAGCCAGACCGTGCCGGCCGCCCAGGCGTGCTCGTTGGACTTGGAGTACGAGAGCGTCGGCAGGAGCCACGCGTCGACCGTGGCGCCGGGGCCGCCCGCCACCCGCGCGACGGCGGCCGCGGCGACCGCCTCGGCGATCACGCTGTCGGTCGAGAGCGGCAGGTGCGGCCCGTGCTGCTCGATGGCCCCGACGGGCTGCACCAGCACCGAGCGCGGTCCGAGGCGGCCCGCGATCTCGGGGCCCCGCAGCGACGCGAGGCGGCGGTCGGCGGCGCTCAGGCGTCCCGCACGAGGCCCTCGCGCTCCACCACGGGGTCCTTGTCGCTCCACGGGAAGTTGATCCACTTGTCGGTCCGGCGCCAGGCGTAGTCGCACTTCACGATCGAGTGCGGCTTCTCGTAGAGCACGGCGATGCGCGACTCGCGCACCTGGCCCTGGCAGAACTCGTTGACGAGCTTCAGCGTGTGGCCCGTGTCGGCGACGTCGTCGACGATGAGCACGCGGGCGTTGCGCATGTCGACCATGCTCGGCACCGGCGGCAGCATGATGGGGATCGGCAGGCGCTCGTTGACCCCCGAGTAGTACTCGACGTTGAGGGTGTAGGTGTTCTTCACGCCGAGGGCATAGCCGAGGGCCCCGGCCGGCATGAGCCCGCCGCGGGCGATCGCGAGGATCATGTCGGGCTCGTAGCCCGAGCGGGCGATGAGGACGGCGAGCTCCCGGCTCGCGTCCCCGAACGTCTCCCACGTGAGGATCTCGCGTTGCTCCGCCACTGCGCCCCCTGTCCGCGTCGAAGCCTCCACCATAGTTCACGACCCCGCCACGCCCGGTGGGTACGGTCGTGCCGATGGACGCCCGACCCGTCGTCGCACCACCGGTCGCCGCGCGACGCCTCGATGCGCTCGCGGTCGGTGCACTGCGCAACGGGCTCCACGACCCCACCACGCGCTGGGACGGCGCGACGCTCGAGCGCGCGACGCTCACCCCCGACGGCCCCGGTGCGGTGCGCGTGCGGGTCGCGCCCGACGGCACGCCGCGCTGCGAGCCGCACGGCCCCGGCGGGTCATGGCTCGCGGCCCGCGCCGGGCTCATGCTCGGGCTCGCGGACGATCCGCCCACCATCGCGCCCCGCCACGAGGCCGTGGCGACGGCGCTCCGGCGCCACCGCGTGCCGCGCATCGCGACGTCCGCGACCCCCTGGCACGAGCTCCTCCCCGCGATCCTCGGCCAGCGGGTGACCGCCCGCCAGGCGCGCGAGCAGTGGCGCGCACTGTGTCGCCGACTCGGCGAGCCCGCGCCCGGGCTCCCCCACCTGCGCCTGCCACCCACCCCCGCCGCGCTGCGCGCGACGACGTCCTGGGACCTCCACGCCCTCGGCATCGAGCGCCAGCGCGGCGACACCCTGCGCCGCGTCGCGGCCCACGGCGACCGCATCGTCCGCCTCGCCGACGCCCCCGCGCCCGCGGCGCGCGAGTGGCTGGTGCGCCTGCGGGGCGTGGGGCCGTGGACGGCCGCCGTCGCCGTGGCCACCTCGCACGGCGACCCCGATGCGGTCCCCGTGGGCGACTACCACGCGAAGCACGTGGTGGCCTGGGCGCTCGCCGGGCGCCCCCGCGGGACCGACGACGAGATGCTCGCGCTGCTCGCGCCCTACGAGGGCCAGCGCCGCCGCGTGCTCGACCTGCTGGCACGCGACGGGTGGTCGGCCCCGCGGTTCGGCCCCGGTCGCCGACTC
The DNA here is from genome assembly GCA_041158045.1 of Actinomycetota bacterium. Taxonomy (GTDB): domain Bacteria; phylum Actinomycetota; class Acidimicrobiia; order Acidimicrobiales; family Ilumatobacteraceae; genus CAXRBC01. The sequence goes on from JBEBCD010000023.1 coordinate 98,444, forward strand.
GTGGACGTCGCGAGGATCTAGCCGGCCCGCCCGCCCGCGGTCGCGAGCCACGCGGCGCGGGCCGCCCAGTGCGCCGGCCAGCTCTTGGACACCACCTCCACGTCGTCCACGGCGATGCCGTCGCTCGCCGTCGCGAGCACGCCGGCCGCCATCGCGAGCCGGTGGTCGTCGCGCGTCGCGACGACCCCCGCCCGCGGCGCCCCGGGTGCCGGCCGCACGATCAGCCCGTCGTCGGTCGCATCGGCGTCGGCGCCGACGGCCCGCAGCATCGCGACGACGTCGGCGATGCGATCGCTCTCCTTGGCCCTCACGTGCGCCACGCCGCGGATCCGCGTCGCGCCCGTCGCGTACGCCGCGGTCGCGGCGATCGCCGGCACGGCGTCGCTCGTCGCCCCGAGGTCCACGTCGACGCCGACGAGCCGGCTGGCGGGATCGCGCGACACCCCGAGCCCCGCGTCCTCGTGGACCGAGCAGCCCATGCGCGCGAGCACGTCGACGATGCGCACGTCGGACTGGGCGCTCCCCCGGCCCAGCCCCGCCACGTCGACGCGGCCGCCCGCGACCGCCGCCGCGCACCATGCGAACGTCGCCGACGACGCGTCGGGCTCGACCGTCAGCCGTGCCGCGCGCAGGGGTCCCCGCACCTGCCAGCGCGCGCCCTCCCGCGCGCAGCGCGCGCCGAAGGCCTCCAGCACCGCCGCCGTCAACGCGACGTAGTCCCCCGACACGGCGTCGCCCGTCACCTCGACCTCGAGGCCCGCCTCGAGCGCTGCGCCGACGAGCAGGAGCGCACTGGCGTACTGGCTCGACGCGCCACCCGCCACCCGCACGCGCGAGGCGGCGGCGCCGTGCACGGCGAGGCCGCCGCGCCGCACCTCGACCGGCAGGTCGCCCGCCCCGGTGCGGCGCACCTGCGCACCGAGCGATGCGAGGGCGTCGTGGAGGTCGCGCGCGGGCCTCCGGCGCAGCGGCGCCGCGCCGTCGACGATCGTGGTGCCGAGCCGCAGGGCCGCGAGCGCGGTGACGAAGCGCGAGGTCGTACCGGCGAGGCGTGCATCGAGCGTCGCGACGGCGCCGTCGTCGAGGTCCACGCCGCGCTCGATGCGCAAGGCCGCCCCGTCCGCGCCGCGCGACTCGACGATCCGCGCCCCGAGCGCGCCGAGGCAGGTGCGCATCGCGTCGACGTCGTCGCCCGCGGGCACGCCGCGCAGCTCGCTCCCCGCCGGCGCGAGCACGGCCGCGACGAGGGCCCGGTTGGCGATGCTCTTGGACCCCGGGACGACGACGCGGGCGCGCAGCGGCCCCGCGGCCCGCGCGAGCGCGACGGGGGACGTCACGCGACGTCGTGGATGGTGGGCCGAAAGCCGCGGGCGATGAGCCCGCCGCGGAAGCGCTCCGTCGCGCCCCGGTCGACGACCACCACGAGCACGCCGCGGTCGCCCTCGACCGAGTGGGCGACCTCGAAGTTGGCGACGTTGACCGCGAGGTCAGCCGCGAGCGCGAAGACCTCCGCGGCGGCGCCCGGGCGGTCGGGGATCGGGATGCGCACCTCCGCCACCTCGGCGAGGTCGCGGACGCGACCCGGGAGGTTGCGACGCGCGGCGCGCGCCGCGCCGAGCCGAGCCTCGAGGCGGGTCCCGTCGCCGGCCGCCACGATCTCGCGCATCTCCCCGAGGCGCCCGAGCAGGCCGTCGAGCGCCCGCAGGATCGCCTCGCGGTTGTCGCGGCAGACGTCGAGCCAGATCGCGGGATGGCCCGACGCGACGCGGGTCATGTCGCGGAATCCGCCGGCCGCGAGCCGCAGCGTCGCGGCGTGCTCGTCGGCGGCCCCCTCGGCGAGGCCCATGAGCGACGCCGCGGTGAGGTGCGGCAGGTGGCTCACCACCGCCACGAGGTCGTCGTGGCGCTCGGGCGAGAGCACCACCATCTCGGCGCCGAGCTCGCCCACGACCCCGGCGACGCGCGAGAAGGCGTCGTCGGACGTGGCGGCCGTCGGGGTGAGCACCCAGACCGCGCCCTCGAAGAGCGACTCGTCCGCGCCGTCGAGGCCCGAGAGCTCGCTGCCGGCCATCGGATGGCCGGGCACGAAGCGCGGGTCGGCCACCGCCTCGGCGACGGGGCGCTTGACCCCGCCGACGTCGGTCACGACGCCCCGCGTCGCGGCGAGCAGGCGGCGTGCGGCATCCGCGACGCCGCCCACGGGCGTGGCGACGACCGAGAACTCCGCCCCCGAGTCGATCCCGACGGCCGCGACCACGCCCCGCTCGAGGGCCACGGCCGCGCGGCCGGGCTCGAGGTCGTCGCCCGTCACGTGCCACCCGCGCTTGGCAAGGGCGAGGGCCACCGAGCCCCCGATGAGCCCGAGGCCCAGCACGTTGGCCCGGCGCGTCACGGCGGGTCAGCGTATCGGCGGCCCCCGCGCGGGGCGGCCGCGAGCGCGAGTGCGCGCACCTCGTCGACGTCGAGCGCGCGGTACTCCCCCGGGCGCAGGCGACGGTCGGCGATCGGCCCGATGCGCGTGCGCACCAGACGGTTGACCGGGTGACCGACCGCCTCGCACATGCGGCGCACCTGGCGGTTGCGCCCCTCGTGGATCACGATCCGCAGCACGCCCGGCTGCGGCTGGCCGACCTCGGCGGGCGCCGTCGGGCCGTCGTCGAGCTCGACGCCGTCGCGGAGCCGGCGCAGCGCGCCCTCGGGCACTCCCGCCTCGCCGCACCGCACGTGGGCGAGGTACTCCTTGTCCACGCCGAAGCTCGGATGCGTGAGGCGGTGCGCGAGCTCGCCGTCGTTGGTGCAGACGATGAGGCCCTCGGTCTCGGCGTCGAGGCGCCCGACGGGGAAGACGCGCGGCTCCGCGGGCACGAGGTCGAGCACGGTCGGGCGACCCTGCGGGTCGGACGCCGTGGTGATGACGGCCGGCGGCTTGTTGACGAGCCAGTAGACGAGGCCCGGTCGCACGCCGACGGGCACGTCGTCGACCGTGACCGCGTCACGCTCCACGTCGACCCGACGCCCGAGCACGGCGACCTCGCCGTTCACGCGCACCCGCCCCGCCTCGATGAGCTCCTCGCACGCGCGACGGCTCCCGAAGCCGCGCTGCGCGAGCACCTTCTGCAGGCGCTCGCCCTCCCCCGCGTCGGTCACGGCGCCCCGCGGGGCGTCAGTCGTCGCCGGCGTCGAGGTCCGGCGTGCCGTCGTCGCCCGTCGGCACGTCGGGCACGACGCGCAGCGTCCGCTCGAGCGCCTCGACGACGCCCGCGTCCGGCACGAAGTCGGTGATGGGCGGCAGGTCGCGCAGCGACGCGATGCCGAGGCGCTCCATGAAGAGCGGCGTCGTCCCGTAGAGCACCGCCTGGCCGGGGCCTTCGTCGCGCGCGACCTCGGTGATGTAGCCGCGCGCCTGCAGGGTGCGCATGACGGCCTCGGGGTCGACGCCGCGGATGGCGGCGATCTGCGATCGCGAGATCGGCTGCTTGTACGCGACGATGGCGAGCGTCTCGAGCGCCGCGGCCGACACCCGCGCGTGCTGGCCGTCGAGCACGAAGCGCTCGACGTACGGGGCGAGGTCGGGGTGCGACTGGAGGCGCCAGCCGCCCGCGACGTGCACGAGCTGGAAGCCGTGGCCGGCCTCGTCGTAGGTGCGCGCGAGGCGCTCGCAGAGCTCCTGCACGGTGGCCGCGGGCATCTCGAGCAGCTGCGCGAGGAGCGGTACCGCCACCGGCTCGACGGCGACCGTGAGGATCGCCTCGAGGGCCCGCACCGTCGTGACGTCATCCGTCATAGTCGTCCACCTCCATGGCGCCGATCGACGCCGCCTGCGTCTCGTCGTCCCAGCCCTCGTCGGACCACCGCACGTGGATCTCGCCGAACCGCTCGGCCTGGTCGAGCTCGATGCGCCCCTGCTTGAACAACTCGAGCAGCGCGAGGAACCGCACGACCACCTGGATGCGGTCGGTGATGCCCGCCGAGATCTGGCGGAAGGTCGCGGCGCCGTGTACCCGCAGGTACTCCGTGACCTCGACGAGCGCGTCCGCCACGCTCGCGCGGATGGGTGCCACGTGCTCGAAGGCGATGACCGTCGGCGGCTTGGGCGCCGTGGCCCGCAGGTACGCGCGCTGGAGGCGCCGCAGCGACACGCCCTCGAGGAGGTCGGGCATGAGCTCGGCGAAGCGCTCGTCGGGACCGGCGGCCCGCGGGTAGCTGCGGTCGGCCCGCTCGACGAGGTCCTGGAAGGCGGCGGCGACGTCCTTGAACGTCTTGCAGTCGAGGAGCCTCGCGAGCAGCAGGTCGCGCTCCTCCCAGAGGGCGAGCTCCTCGTCGAGGTCGATGCCGTCGCGGCCGGGGAGGAGCCGGCGCGCCTTGAACTCGAGGAGGGTCGCCGCGATGAGGAGGAACTCGGTCGCCACCTCGAGGTCGAGGGCCTGCATCCGCTCCACCTCGGCCAGGTACGCCTCCACGATGCGCGCGAGCGAGAGCTCGTGGACGTCGACCTCCTCCTGCAGGATGAGGTGCAGGAGCAGCTCGAACGGCCCCTGGAAGACGGGCGTGTCGACCGCGTACGCCATCGTCGCGAGGTTAATTGTCGGAGGCCCCGAAATCGTGGCAAGTACCGTGGTGGGGTGCCGCGCGTGCTCTCCTGCATCCAGCCCACGGGCGACGTGCACCTCGGCAACTACCTCGGCGCGCTGCGCCCGTGGGTGGAGGGCCAGCACGAGGCCGAGGTCTTCCACGGCATCGTCGACCTGCACGCCCTCACCGTCACCGACCGCCCCGGGGTGCTCGGCGACGCCACGCTGCGCCTCGCGGCGATGCTCTTCGCCGTCGGCCTCGACCCGCGCGTCGCCACCGTCTTCGTCCAGAGCCACCTACCCGAGCACAGCCAGCTCGCCTGGGTCATGGAGTGCACCGTGTCGTTCGGTGAGCTGAGCCGCATGACGCAGTTCAAGGACAAGGCCGCCAAGCGCGAGGGCGACTTCGTGTCGGCCGGGCTGTTCACCTATCCGGCGCTGCAGGCCGCCGACATCCTCCTCTACGACGCCGACGAGGTGCCCGTCGGCGAGGACCAGCGCCAGCACGTCGAGATCACCCGCGACGTCGCCCAACGGTTCAACCACCGGTTCGGCGACACCTTCGTCGTGCCCCGCGCCGTCACGCCGCGCGCCGGCGCCCGCGTGATGGACCTCGGCGACCCGACGTCCAAGATGTCCAAGTCCGGCGACGCCGCGGGCTGCGTCATGCTGCTCGACGACCCGGCGACCGTCACCCGCAAGTTCATGCGCGCCGTCACCGACTCGGGCTCCGAGATCCGCCACGACCGCGAGGCCAAGCCCGGCGTGTCCAACCTGCTCGAGATCCTCGCCGCCGCCAGCGGGACCACCCCGGAGGCCGCCGCGGGCGGGCTGCGCGGCTACGGCGACCTCAAGTCGCGCACCGCCGAGGCCGTCGTCGCGATGCTCGCCCCCGTCCAGGCCCGCTACCGCGAGCTCGTCGACGACCGCGCCGAGCTCGCCCGGCTCGTGCGCCTCGGCGACGAGCGGGCCCGTGCGGTCGCCTCCGCCACGCTCGCGCGCGCGTACGCCGCGATCGGCCTGCTGCCGGGCTGAGCCCGCGCGGCTAGACGTCGTCGGCGCGACGCAGCGCCCCGCGCCACTCCGGGTCGCCGCCGCCCGAGACGAGCGCGAGCGTCGCGGGGTCGGTGCCCATGGCGGCGCACAGCGCCGCGCCGAGCCGCTCGTGCTCGCGGTACAGCGCCCAGCGGTCGGTGCGCGGGCCGAGCAGGGTCGCGAGCACGCGCCCGACGACGCCGATGCGCACCAGCGACTTGCCGACGTCGTGGAGCAATGCGGCGCGCCGCGCCTCGCGCGGGGCGCCGGGTCGATCGGCGAGGAGGCGCCCGAGCACCACGAGGGAGTGGCGTCGATCCGCCCGGGAGAGCCGCCGCCACGCGATCGCCTCGGCGGGCCCGAGCAGCGCGTCGACGGTCGCGAGCTCCGCGTCGTCGGGCCGCCGTGCGACGAGCGAGCCGACGAGTCGCCGCGCGAGGTGGGCCGCGCCGCGCAGCCGAGCGGACCGGCCGCTCATCGCGGGCGCCTCGCGCGCGGGTGCGACTCGCGGTACATCTCCCACAGCACCTCGTTGCCGACCTTCGTGTACACCTGCGTGGTCGACACCGAGGCGTGTCCGAGCATCTCCTGCACGACGCGCAGGTCCGCCCCCGCGACGAGCATGTGCGTGGCGCACGAGTGCCGCAGCGAGTGGGGCGACATCCCGCGGATGCCCGCGCGCCGCGCGTGGCGCGCGACCACGTCCCACGCCCCCTGGCGCGTGAGCCGTCGACCACGCAGCCCGACGAACAGCGCCCGTGCGTCCGCCCTCGGCGCGCGAGCCCCGTGCGCGGGGGCGACGAGCGCATCGCGCGTCGCCGGCTCGAGCCACGCCGACAGCGCCCGCAGCGCGGCACCGCCGATCGGCACGAGTCGCTCCCTCGATCCCTTGCCGAAGAGCCGCACGAGCCCCGCACCCGCGTCGACGTCGGCGACGTCCGCACCGCACGCCTCCGAGATGCGCGCACCCGTGGAGTAGAGGAACTCGAGGAGCGCCCGGTCGCGCCGCGCCCGCGCATCGTCGCCCTCGACCGCGCCGAGGAGGCGCGCCACCTCGTCCACCGCGAGCGCCTTCGGGAGCCCCTGGGGCACCCGCACCCCGTCGAGCCCGCGCGCCGGGTCGTCGGCCCGCGCGCCGGTGCGGGTCATCCAGCGGTGGAACGTCCGCACCGCCGCGATCCGCCGCGCCACGGTGCGTGGGGCCGCGCCGGGCGCCGTGGCCGCGATCCAGCGCTCGAGGTCGGGCGTCGCCGCGCGCTCCGCTGACAGCCCGGCCCCGGCGAGCCACCCCAGGTAGGCCGCCACGTCGCGCCCGTAGGCCGCCACGGTGTGGGGCGAGCGCCCCTCCTCGACCGCGAGCCAGTCGCCGAACCGCTCGCGCAGCGCCCCGGCCGCCCCCACGTCGGCGCCCCGGCTCAGCCGCCCGCGCGGCGGCGCGCCTGCAGCAGGCCGATGATCGTCTTGCCGTCGGTGATCTCTCCCCGGTCCACCATCGCCACCGCCTCGGCGAGCGGCACCCGCGCGATCTCCATGTGGCGCTCCTCGGGCCCGTGCCGATCGGCGGGTACCTCGCGCAGGTCGGTGCCGAGGTACAGCACGACGGCGGAATCGGTCACCCCCGAGGCCGAGACGTGCGTGCCGAGCGGCTCGAGACGGTCCGCCGCGAGCCCCGTCTCCTCGGCGAGCTCGCGCGCGGCGGTGACCGCGGGGTCCTCCCCCGCCACGTCGCGCATCCCCGCCGGGATCTCCCACATCGGGCGGTCGAGGGCCGGGCGGTACTGGCGCACGAGCACGACGCGGCCCTCCCCGTCGATCGCGACGACCGCCACCGCCCCCGGCGACGCGACGTACGTGCGCTCGAACTCGCCGCCCTCCGGGTCCACGAAGGAGCCGGTGCGCAGGGCCCAGACCGCCCAGCGGTGCACGTCGCGCTCGGCGACGCGCCGGAAGGCGCTCAACGTGCGGGCTCGGCCGCCCCGACGGCGCCCGCCACCGGGGCCGTCCCCGTCGCCGCGCCGTCGGCGGCGAGCCGCCGCGTGCGGTACGCGAGCGCCGCACCGATGAGCTCGCGGAAGAGCGGGTGCGGCCGGTCGGGACGGCTCTTGAACTCGGGGTGCGCCTGCGTGCCGACCCAGAACGGGTGGTCGCGCAGCTCGACGAATTCCACGAGCCGTTTGTCGGGCGACGTGCCGGAGCACCAGAATCCCGACTCCTCGAAGCGGGATCGGTACGCCGAGTTGAACTCGTAGCGGTGCCGGTGCCGCTCGCTCACCACCGGCTCGCCGTAGGCGCCCGCGACCTTGCTGCCCGGCGCGAGCACCGCGTAGTACGCGCCGAGGCGCATGGTGCCGCCCTTGTTGGTGACCTCGCGCTGGTCCGTCATGAGGTCGATGACCGGGTGCGGCGTGGCGGCGTTGAACTCCGTCGAGTTGGCGTCCGCGAGGCCGAGCACGTGTCGCGCGTACTCGATCGTCATCACCTGCATGCCGAGGCACAGCCCGAGGCACGGCACGCCGCGCTCGCGCGCGACCTCTGCGGCGCGCACCTTGCCCTCGATGCCGCGGGGTCCGAAGCCGCCGGGGATCACGATGCCGTCCACCGAGCCGAGGCGCTCGTCGGCGAGCAGCCCCTCGACCTCCTCCGCCTGGATCCAGACGAGCTCGACGCGCGCGCCGTGGTGGAAGCCCGCGTGCTTGAGGCTCTCGGTCACCGACAGGTAGGCGTCGTGGAGGTCCACGTACTTGCCGATGAGGCCGATGCGCACCGGGCTCGTCGAGGCGTCGACGCGGGCGACGAGCTCGCGCCACGGCGCGAGATCGATCGGCGCGTCGAGCCGCAGCACCTCGCACACCACCGTGTCGAGCCCCTCGTCGTGGAGGATGAGCGGCAGCGCGTAGATGTTGACCGCGTCCGCCGCGTTGATCACCGCGCGGAAGTCCACGTCGCACTGGCCGGAGATCTTGCGCTTCAGCGCGTCGCTGAGCGGCTCGTCGCTGCGGCAGACGATGAGGTCGGGCTGGATGCCGCGGCTGCGCAGCTCGGTCACGCTGTGCTGCGTCGGCTTGGTCTTCTGCTCGCCGCTCGGCCCGATGAACGGCACGAGCGTCACGTGCACGTAGCAGACGTTGTCGCGACCCACCTCGTTGCGGAACTGCCGGATCGCCTCGAGGAACGGGAGGATCTCGATGTCGCCCACCGTGCCGCCCACCTCGGTGATGACGACGTCCACGTCGTCGGTGGCGAGGCGGCGGATGCGGCGCTTGATCTCGTCGGTGACGTGCGGGATCACCTGGACGGTGCGCCCGAGGTAGTCGCCGCGGCGCTCGGCGGCGAGGACCGCCTGGTAGATCGAGCCCGTCGTGGCGTTGGACGCCCGGGTGAGCGGCTCGTCGATGAAGCGCTCGTAGTGGCCGAGATCGAGGTCCGTCTCGCCGCCGTCGTCGGTGACGAACACCTCGCCGTGCTCGAACGGGTTCATGGTCCCCGGGTCGACGTTGATGTACGGGTCCAGCTTCTGCATCGTGACCCGCAGGCCGCGCATCTTCAGCAGACGTCCGAGGGAGGAGGCCGTGAGACCCTTGCCGAGGGAGCTGGCCACGCCGCCCGTCACGAACACGTGCTTCGGCACTCGGGCTCCCGTCTCGCTAGCGGCTACGACGGGACGTCAGCATACCCGTCGTCCCGGTCACCTGCGGCCGGCCCGCGAGGCGTCGATGAGTTCGCGGGCGTGGCGCACGGCCGAGTCCTTGGCCACGCCCCCCGAGAGCATGCGCGCCACCTCGTCGACCCGCTCGTCGCCGGCGAGGATGCGCGCCTCGGCGAAGGTCGCGCCCTTGGACACGCGCTTGGCCACGCCGACCTGCGTCGTCGCTGCCGCCGCCACCTGCGCGAGGTGCGTGACCACCAGCACCTGGTGGCGCCGCCCGAGCCTCGCGAGGGCCTCGGCCACCGCCACCGCGGCCGACCCGCCGATCCCCGCGTCCACCTCGTCGAACACGAGGGTGTCGGGGGCCCGGGTCAGCACGAGGCGCAGGCCCAGCATGGTCCGCGCGAGCTCGCCGCCCGAGGCGACCTTGGACAGCGGTGCGAGGGGTGCCCCCGGGTTGGCCGCGAGGAGGAACGTCACCTCGTCGCCCGCGCCGTCCCCGACCTCCACCGAGAGGCGGGCGTGCGGCATGGCGAGGGCGCCGAGGTGCCGCTCGACGGCCGAGGCGAGCGCCGGCGCCGCGGCCCGGCGCGCCTCCCCGACGGCGGCCTCGCAGCGCCCCAGCTCGGCGGCCGCCGCGGCCCGGTCGGCATCGAGCCCCGCCGCGCGGGCCTCGTAGCCCTCCAGCTCGGCGAGGCGCCGCGCGGCGTCGTCGCCGTACGCGATCACCTCGGCGAGCGTCGCGCCGTACTTGCGCCGCAGGTCCACCAGCAGCCCGCGACGCTCGCGCACCTCCGCGAGCCGGCCCGGGTCCTCCTCGATCGACTCTGCGAGCGCCCGCAGCTCGGCCGCGATGTCGTCGAGCTCGGCCTGCGCGCCGCGCAGTCGCGCATCGGCCGCCGCGAGGGCCTCCCGCCCCGCGAGCGCCTGCACCGCACCGCCGACGGCGTCGGTGGCGCCGCCGTCGTCGACGAGGGCCGCGACCGCGCGCCACAGCGCCTCGCGATGCGCCACCGCGTCGGCGAGGAGGTCCTCCTCGCGCTCGAGGCGCTCCTCCTCGTCGGCCTCCGCGAGGCCCGCCGCCGCGATCTCCTCCACCTGGAAGCGCAGCAGGTCGATCTCCCGCGCCCTCGCCCGCTCGTCGCCCCCGAGCGTCGCGAGCGCCGCGTCGATCTCCGTCACCCGCGCGCGCGCCGCCCGCAGCGGCCCGAGGTCGATGCCCGCGTGCGCGTCGAGCGCGTCGCGCTGCGCCGCCGCCCCGAGGAGGCTCTGGTGCGCGTGCTGTCCGTGCAGGTCCACGAGGCGCGCGCCGTGCTCGGCGAGCTGCGCCACCGTGGCGAGGCGGCCGTTGACGTAGGCACGCGAGCGACCGTCGGTCGGCACGACGCGCGCGAGCACCACCTCGTCGTCGCCGTCGACGAAGCGCCCCTCGACTCGCGCCTCCGCCGCGCCCGGGCGCACCACGCCCGCGTCGGCGCGACCGCCGACGAGGAGGCTGATCGCCTCGACGAGCATCGTCTTGCCCGCGCCGGTCTCGCCAGTGAGCGCGGTGAGTCCCGCGTCGAGCACGAGGTCCAGCGACTCGATGACGCCGAGGTCCTCGATGTGGAGCTCGGCGAGCACTACTCGTCCCCGAGGCCGAACTTCATGCGCACGATCTGGTGGAACTCGGGCGTGCCCCGGCGCAGGAAGCAGGCGGTCGCCGGCGCACGGTCGCACGCCACCGAGTCGCCGGGCTCGAGGGTGGCGACCCGGCGGCCGTCGATCACGAGGTCCGCCTCGCGCGTGCCCACGAGCGACAGCGCGAGCGCCTCGGCATCGTCGAGCACGAGGCTGCGGTCGAAGAGCATGTGCGGCGAGACCGGAGTGAGCACGATGGCGCGCTGGCGCGGCGACAGCACCGGTCCACGGGCCGACATGTTGTAGGCCGTCGAGCCCGTCGGCGTGGCGACGATGAGGCCGTCGGCCGAGTAGCGGGCGAACTGCGCGCCGTCGATCGCCACGTCGACCCAGATCGTGTGGCCCGACTGCTGGCGCTCGAGCACCGCCTCGTTGAGCGCCCGCCACTCGAGCGGCGCCCCGCCCTCGCGCCGGCGCACGGCGACGCGCAGCATCATGCGCTCGTCGAGCCGGCATCCCGACGTCCCCGGCGACTCGAGCCACGCCCCCATCACGGCGACGGCCTCGTCGGGCTCGACCTCGGCGAGGTAGCCGAGCGTGCCGACGTGCACCGAGAGGATCGGCACCGCCGCTCCGTCGAGCAGGTGCACCGCGCGCAGGATCGTGCCGTCACCCCCGAGGCAGACGAGCAGGTCGGCCTCCCCCGCGGGCCGCTCCGCGCCGAGCGCCGTGAGGCCGTGGGCCGCGGCATCCTCGACCGGCATCCACATGCGGTGCCCCCGCGGCTCGAGCCACGCTCGCATCCGCGCCACGAGGTCCCGCACCGCGGGCCGGTCGTGGTGCGCGACGACGAGGACCTGGCGGGACGCGGACGTTGCCATCGGGATCGCGCCCACCCTAGGTCGGGGGCGCGCGCCGCACGCGGAGGAAGAACTCGGCGTTGCCTCCCCGCCCGTCGATCGGCGAGCGCACCGGCGCGTCGACCATCCCTCCGAGTCGGCCGAACGCCGCGGCGACCTCCTCGCACGTGCGCCGCCACACCCCGGGGTCGGCCACGACGCCCTCGCCGCGCGACGCCTCCTCCCGCGTCGCCTCGTACTGCGGCTTCACGAGCACGAGCGCCTCGCCTCCCGGCGCGACCGCCGCCCAGATCGCCCCTGCCACCGACGCCGTCGAGATGAACGACAGGTCCACCACGACGAGGGAGAAGGGCGCGCGCCACGGCGACGCCGCGTCGCGCGCGGCGAGCAGCGCGGGCACCTCGCGCACGTGCGTGCCGTCGACCACCGCGACGCGCGGGTCGGCGGCGAGGCGCTCGTGGAGCAGGCCGGTGCCCACGTCGAGCGCCACGACCTCCGCCGCGCCGCGGCCGAGCAGCACCTCGGTGAAGCCCCCGGTGCTCGCGCCGACGTCGAGACAGCGCCGTCCGTCGACGCGCACGCCCCACGCCGCGATCGCGCCCTCGAGCTTGGCCCCGCCGCGCCCCACGGGCTCGCGCGCCGCACGGACCGCGAGCTGCTCCCCGGACGCCACGAGGCGCCCGTGCGACGCGACGGGTGCGCCGCCGGCCGTCACGCGCCCGGCGTCCACGAGGGCGCGCGCCTCGTCGGGCGACGCCGCGAGCCCGCGGGCCACGAGCGCCGCGACGACGTCGACGCGCCTCACTCGGCGAGCATCCGATCCACGCAGTCGGCGAGGTCGCGGACCGCGGCGGTGCGCGAGTCGGCCGCCGCCGCGGCACTCGCCGCGACCGCCGACGTGACGCCCGAGGCGGCGAGCGCGAAGCGCGCCCCGATCGTGCGGGCGAAGGCCCCGTCGGTGTCGTCCCGGTCGCCCACGACCCAGCAACCCGAGAGGTCCTCGATCCCGAGGGTGCGGCGCACGAGGTCGCCCATCGGCGCGCACGGCTTGCCGGCCACCGTGGCGACGACGCCCGACGCGCTCTCCACCGCGACGAGGATCGATCCGCCGCCAGGCGACAGGCCGTACTCGTGCGGGTACGTCGCGTCGCGATTGGTCCCGATGAGGCGCGCCCCGGCGCGCACCGCCGCCGACGCCCGCGCGAGGCCGAGGTAGTCGAACGTCTCGTGGTACCCGACGAGCACCGCATCGGCGGGCTCGGCGGCGTCGTCGAGCGCGCGCGAGCCGTCGTCGGTGCGGCCCGCGACCACGGCGCCCGCCCGCTCGACCGCCTGCACGATGCCCGGGCCGCCGGCGACGAGCACGCGCTCCCCCGCGCGCAGCAGGAGCGCCGCCGCCATGCTCGAGGTGAGCACGTCGCCCGCGGCAGGGATCCCCATGGCCCCGAGCGCGGCCTCCTGCCGCTCGACCGGGGCCGACGAGTTGTTGGTGACGAAGAGCACGCGCACCCCCGCGGCCCGGGCGCGCGCGACCGCGTCCACCGAGCCCGGGATCGGCACCCGCCCGAGCCACACCACGCCGTCGAGGTCGCAGATGAGCGCCGGGGCTGGCACCCTTGGAGTGTGCCAGAGTTCGTCCCCTTCCGCGGCACGCGCTACGCGCCCCGACTCGCGGGCGAGCTCGGGCGACTGTGGGCGCCGCCGTACGACGTGCTCTCCGACGTCGACCGCGCGCGCCTGGCCGCGCGGCATGCGCGCAACGTGGTGCACGTCGACGTGCCCGTCGCCGGCGACGGCGCCGACCCCTACGCGGTGGCCGCGAGCCGACTGCGCGACTGGTGCGCCGACGGCACGCTCGTCACGGACGACGACCCGTCGTACACGATCGTGCGCACCTCCTTCGTCGACGCCGCGGGCCGCGCCCGCACGACCGTCGGCGTGATGGGTGCCTTGCGCATCGAGGCGCCGGACGACCCGGGCGTGCGGCCCCACGAGCGCACCACGCCCAAGGCCTCGACCGATCGGCTCGAGCTCACCCGCGCGACGCGGGCCCAACTCTCGCCCGTCTGGGGGCTGTCGCTCGCCGCGGGCCTCACCCGCGCGCTCGACGCGGCCGGCACCCCCGCGGGCGAGGCGGCCGACGACGACGGTGTCGTGCACCGCTACGAGCGCGTCGACGACCCGGCGCGCGTCGCGGCCATCGGCCGCGCGGTCGGGTCCGCGACGATCGTGATCGCCGACGGCCACCACCGCTATGCCGTCTCGCGCGCCTACCGCGACGAGCCCGGCGCGCCGGACGGGGCGCGCCACGTGCTCGCGCACGTGAACGAGCTGGTCGAGGACCAGCTCGCCGTCGCGGCGATCCACCGGCTCTACGCCGCCGTCGACCCCGCGGCGCTCGAGACCGCGCTCGCGCGCGCGTTCGACCCGCGACCGCTCGGCCCGGTGCCCGGGGACGTCGTGGCCCGCATGTCGCGCGACGGCCACGCGACCCTCGTGCGGCGCGACGGCTCGGCCGTCGCGCTCGTGCCGCGCCCGGGCGCGTTCGACGGCGTGCGCGACCTCGACTCGGCGCGGCTCGAGCACGCGCTCGCCGACCTCCCCCACGAGGTCGCGTACCAACACGGCGTCGACGAGGTCCGCGCCCGCGTCGCGGCGGGCGGCGCCGTCGCGGCCGTGCTCATCCGGCCCGTCGGCGTCCCGGAGATCACCCGCACCGCGCGCGAGGGCGTGCTCATGCCGCCCAAGTCGACCTTCTTCACGCCCAAGCTGCGCACGGGCCCGGTGCTGCGCCTCCTCGAGCCCTAGCCGCCGAGGGCTCCGAGCCGCTCCCTCGCATCGGCGAAGCGCGCGTCCTCGCCGAGGATCTTGGCGTAGAGACGCCGCGCGGTGGCCACCTCGCCGGCACGGTCGTAGAGATCCGCGAGGACGTACCACTCCCGGAGGTGGTGCTCGCGCACGCGCCGCGGGTCGCGGGTCCCGTGCGTCATGGTGCGGATCGCCGCGGCGAGCTCACCACGGTCGGCGAGCGAGCCGGCCATCGTCATGCGCCCCTCGGCGAGGATCCACGGTGCCGGCGAGGCGGCCCGTACCTCGGCCCACAGGCGCTCCACCTCGTGGTGGCGGCCGAGCGCCCGGTGACAGTCGGCGAGCACGACCGCGACGGACGGGTCGCCGGGCCGCAGCTCGCGCGCGAGATCGAGGTGCCGCACGGCCTCCTGCCACCGCCCGAGTCGGTACGCCGAGAGACCGAGGATCTCGTGCGCGAGCCCGATGCCCTCGAGGTCGGCCATGTGGGCGAGCACCGCCGAGCGCGCCTGCGCGTAGCGGTGCGCCTCGAAGTGCTGGGCCGCCTGCGCGAGCCACGCGAGCACGCGCGGCGCGCGGCCCGCGCCGTGACGCCCGCGCACCTCGCGCTGGACGCGCGCGTCGAGGTCGTCGACCGTGATGCGGGCGATCGTGCGCGGCTGTCGCCCGCGCCCCGCTGGGCGCGGTGCGCCCTCCGCGCCCTCGTCCACCCAGCGCGCCTCGGGGCGATCCCCGCGCGGCATCGGGCGTTCGGGGCCGTACTTGCGCCGCCCGATCCGGGCGCGCACCTCCTCGCGGCGGCGCTCGGCGTCGGTGCGCGGCTCCGGGCGCGCGGGACGCGCCGACGAGCCGGGGAGATCGGGACGTCCGGGACGATCGGGACGATCGGGACGATCGGGCCGTCCGGGACGTCCGGGACGTCCGGACTTGCCACCGCGACCGGGACGTCCCGGCTTGCCGGGTCGCCCGGGGCGACGGGGTCGACGATCGTCGCGCGCCATGGCGCACCGACGCTAACGCCGACCGACGAGTGCCCGGATGCGCGAAGAGCCCCGGCCGGTGGCCGGGGCTCTTCAGCGAGCGAAATCTGGCGGCGACCTACTCTCCCAGGGGGTCTACCCCCAAGTACCATCGGCGCGGGCGGGCTTAACTGCCGTGTTCGGGATGGGAACGGGTGTGACCCCGCCGCCATGGCCACCAGAAACTTGTGTCGATCGAGGGACGTCCCCCGAGGACTTCAGAGCAAGCACGAGCACGATCCAAGCCCTCGGCCGATTAGTACCGGTCGGCTGAGCGCGTTGCCGCGCGTACACCTCCGGCCTATCAACGTGATGGTCTCGTCACGGGCCTTACTGCATTGACTGCATGGGAGTGCTCATCTTGGAACGGGCTTCCCGCTTAGATGCTTTCAGCGGTTATCCCTTCCGTAGGTAGATAATCAGCCGTGCCCTTGGCAGGACAACTGACACACCAGAGCTACGTCCGTCCCGGTCCTCTCGTACTAGGGACAGCTTTCCTCAACACTCCTGCGGCTGCGGAGGATAGGGACCGAACTGTCTCACGACGTTCTGAACCCAGCTCACGTACCGCTTTAATGGGCGAACAGCCCAACCCTTGGGACCTGCTTCAGCCCCAGGATGCGATGAGCCG
>JBEBCD010000024.1:0-4339 GCA_041158045.1 Actinomycetota bacterium
AATAGAAGACGATTCGGCTGCCGCGAACAATCGTCGGAATCTCATGCGCGACGCGAGTCGCGACCCTACTTCCGTGACAGATGACCGCCAAGGTGCGTCGCCACCACGGGCGCAGAGGAATGCCAAGGAAGCCCAGGACAATATTTTCAACGCGAGTGCGATAACCAGAGGTATTCCCACGGAATCGGAACGTCATGGCCCGTGTGAGTCGGTTTGCTGCTGCGGATGATCGAGGATCGGCGGCAGATCGAACGACCTCAAGTCGACAGCCCGCTCGCGAGATCTCGTCAAGAATCTCGGAGAGGTCTGCGCCGACGGGGGCGACGAGCACGAGATCCAACTTCTCTGCGAGCTCGACGAGCGCGCCATGGAACAGCATCTGGTCGAGATGGATCGGTGACCCGATCACCATCGCGACGCGCCGCTTCCGGGCGACAGGATTCATCACGCTACGAGTGTGGCCGAAGCGGCCCTGCTCGTGGCGGTGGGGCGGCGCTACGAGCGGGACTTGAGGGCCTCGATGAGCGCCGGGAGGACCTTGTGCACGTCGCCGACGATGCCCAGGTCCGCGATCCCGAAGATCGGGGCCTCCTTGTCCTTGTTGATCGCGATGATGTGCTTGGAGCCCTTCATCCCGACCATGTGCTGCGTCGCGCCGGAGATGCCCGCCGCGATGTAGACGCCGGGCTTCACGACCTTGCCGGTCTGGCCCACCTGGTACGAGTACGGCACCCACCCCGCGTCGACGATCGCGCGGGAGGCGCCGGGCGCGCCCTTCAGCAGCTTGGCGAGGTCCTCGACGAGCGAGTACTTGGCCGCCTCGCCGAGGCCGCGGCCGCCGGAGACGACGACGTTGGCCTCGTCGAGCTTGGGGCCCGTGCTCTGCTCGACGTGCACGCCGACGACGCGCGCGGCGCCCGTCGGGCCGAGGTCGGGCACCGGTGCGGACTTGACCTCGGCGGGGCCGCCGCCCGAGGGCTCGGCCGCGAAGCTCTTGGGCCGGAACGACACGAGGTGCGGGCCGGCGCCGGAGAACGCGGTGGTGACCAGCAGGTTGCCGCCGAAGATCGGCGTGGTCGCGGCGACGCCGTCGGCGGTGGCCGCGACGTCGACGTTGTTGGTGAGCACGGTGCGGTCGAGGCGCACCGAGAGGCGCGACATCGCGTCGCGGCCCTCGTAGTTCTGCGGGAACATGATGACGTCGGGCGAGGTGCCGCCGTCGATGAGCGCCTTCATCGCCGCCGCGGCCGCGACGCCGGGGAGACGGCCACCGAGGTCGCCCGTCGCGTAGACGGTGGTCGCGCCGTGCGCGCCCGCGTCCGCGGCGAGCGCCGCGCCGTCGCCGGCGACGAACGCCGAGACGGTGCCGCCGAGCGAGCGGGCCTTCGTGAGGAGCTCGAGGGTGCCGGCCGTCGGCGCGCCGCCGGCGAGCTGTGCGTAGACCCAGACGTGCGAGATGCCCATGTCGTGCCCCCTCAGATGACCTTGAGGTCCTCGAGGAACGCGACGATCTTGCCGTGCGACGCCCCGTCGTCCTCGATGATGGTGCCTGCCTTGCGTGCCTCGGCCTGCTGGACCGAGACGACCTTCTGACCCGCGCCAGCCCAGCCGGCCGACGCGACGCCGAGGTCGCCCGCGGTGTGCGTGTCGATGGGCTTCTTCTTCGCGTCCATGATGCCCTTGAAGCTCGGGTACCGCGGCTCGACGACGCCCGCGGTGACGCTGACGACGGCGGGGAGCGGACACTCCACCTCGTCGTAGCCGGCCTCGCTCTGGCGATCGACCTTCAGCGTCGTGCCGTCGACGCGCACCTTCTTGGCGAACGTGATCGACGGCAGGCCGAGCACCTCGGCCATCTGCTCGGGCACCGTGCCCGTGTAGCCGTCGGACGACTCGGTCGCCGCGATGATGAGGTCGGCGGCGGGCAACTTCTTGGTCGCCGCGGCGAGGACCTTGGCGGTCGTCAGCGCGTCGGATCCGGCGAGCGCGGGATCGCTCACGAGCACGCCCTTCGCCGCACCCATGGCGAGCGCGGTGCGCATGCCGGAGGTCTCGCCGTTGGGCGCCATCGACACGACGTTGACCTCGCCGCCACCCGCGGCGGCGACGAGCTGGAGCGCCATCTCGACGCCGTACGCGTCGGACTCGTCGAGGATGAGCTTGCCGTCGCGCTTCAGCGCATGCGTCGACGGGTCGAGCGCGCCGGGGCTCGAGGGATCGGGGATCTGCTTCACGCAGACGGTGATGTTCATGGGTGACAGTGTGGCGCGGCTCGTGCAGATTCGCACAATCGTCGTTGGTACGATGACGCGCCTTGCAGATCGTCCTCATTGTGAACTCGTTCGCCTCGTCGGTGAACCCTCGCAACACGGTCCAGGTCCACCAGTACCTCGCGCGACGCCACGGCGTGCAGGTGGTCGAGACCAACGAGCGCGGCCACGCCACCCGCTTCGCCCGCGACGCCGCGGCCCGCGGGGTCGACGCCGTCGTCGCCTTCGGCGGCGACGGGACGCTCAACGAGGTGGCCACCGGCCTCGCGGGCAGCGCCACCGCCCTCGCCATCCTCCCCGGCGGCTCGACCAACGTCTTCGCCCGGTCGCTCGGGAGCTCCCCCGACCCGCTCGTCGCGCTCCAGCAGGTCGGCGCCGGGCTCGACGAGGGTGCGATCCACCCGGTGAGCCTCGGGCGCGCCAACGGCCGGTACTTCTGCTTCCACGCCGGCTTCGGCTTCGACGCCGCGGTCGTCGAGACGGTGGAGCGACGCGCGTCGCTGAAGCGCGTCGTCGGCCAGCCGCTCTTCGTCGCCTCCGCGCTGCAGAACTGGTTCGTCGGGTACGACCGGCGCTTCCCGCACTTCGCCGTCGAGGCGGACGGCCGCCGGATCCCCAACGGCTACTTCACCGTCGTGCTCAACACGAGCCCGTACACCTACGTCGGCCGCCGGCCGATGCACCTCGACGCGACGGCGTCGCTCGAGAAGCGGCTCGTGGTGGTCACGTTCCGGCGTCTGACCACGCCGCTCATCGTGGCCTCCGCCGTGCGCGCCCTGCGCGCCGGCGGCCTCACCCCGTCGCGATCCATCGACGTGCAGCGCGACGTGGAGCACGTGCGGATCGCGCACGCCGAGCCGTTCCCGCACCAGCTCGACGGCGACTACATCGGCGCGGAGCGCGAGGTCCTGGTGGAGCACCAGGCCGACGCACTGCGGCTGGTGCACCCCGTGGTGGTCTAGCGGAGCAGGGCGAGCGCGACGTCGGGGACGTTGGTGCAGATGCCGTCGACGCCCCACGCGGCGAGCTCGGTGGTGCGCGCGGGGTCGTCGCAGGTCCACACGTTGACCGCGAGGCCGTGCGCGTGGCACGCGTCGACGAGCTCGCGGGTGACGGCGCCCACCCACGGATGCAGCGCGGCGTAACCGTCGCGCGCCAGCGACGCGAGCGTGGCGTCGCGGTCGGCGTCGGGGATCCCGACGCAGAGCCACGCGACGCGGATGCCCGGGGCGTGGCGGCGCATCGCGTCGGTCGTCTCGCGGCGGAATGACGAGACGAGCCATCGCGACCGGGGCTCGGGGCGGGCGACCAGGAGCGCCGCGACCTCGCGCGCGACGCCGTCCGCGAGGTCGAAGTCGGGCTCGGACGGGTCGTTCTTGATCTCGACGTTGACCCACATCGGTGCGCACGCGTCGAGGGCATCGGTGAGCGACGGGACGTCGGGGCCGAGCTCGGCGCGCGGGACGACGCACGGGTCGTGGCGCACCACGAGCTCGCCGGTGGCGCAGCGGCGCACGTCGAGCTCGACGGCGTCGGCGCCCATGTCGCGGGCGCGGCGGAATGCCAGCACTGTGTTTTCCGGCGCGGCGCGGGAGGCGCCGCGATGGGCGATGACGCTCGAGCGGGGGCGGCGCGGCTCGCCGGGGCCGCTCGTGCGGTCGTCCACGCGCGGAGATTACACGCGGGTGGTTCCGCGTCGACGGGTGTGGGCGCGGCGCGCGGTGCCTATCGTGACCGCACCGTCAGGGGTTGGGGGGTTCGATCGTGTCGTTCGTGGTGAACAGTCTCGCGTTGGGCGCGGCGGATTATTCGTGGAAGCGGGACGCGGCGTGCAAGGACACCGATCCCGAGCTGTTCTTCCCCGTCGGGACGACGGGCGGCGCGCTCGTGCAGATCGAGGAGGCGAAGGTCGTGTGCGACCAGTGCGCGGTGCGCGGTGCGTGCCTCGAGTTCGCCATCGAGACGAATCAGGATTGGGGCATCTGGGGCGGCACGTCGGAGGACGAGCGACGCGACATCCGCCGCCGCCGGGCCGCGGAGCGCCGCGCCTCGCGCCTGCTGGCGTAGTC
>JBEBCD010000025.1:0-2976 GCA_041158045.1 Actinomycetota bacterium
GGTGAATGCCGCGCCGGCGCACGGCTGGCGCCTCCGCGACCTCGAGCACGCCGACGCGGGCTGGATCGCCCGGGCGTGCGCCGACGCGGAGATCCAGCGCTGGACGCTGGTCCCGCGGCCCTACGCGCTCGCGCACGCGGAGGCGTTCGTCGCCGGGCGCCACGACGAGCGCCGGGTGTGGGTGATCGCCGAGGCGGGCCCATCCGCGGCAAGCCCATCCGTGGCGGGCGCCGAGGGGCCGGACGGCGCCGCCGGTGCGGGCGTCATCTCCGTGCACGGCATCGACGCGGCGGGTGACGCGGAGCTCGGCTGGTGGGTCGCGCCGTGGGCGCGGCGGCGCGGCGCGGCGACGACCGCTCTCGGGCTCGTGTGCGTGGTCCTCGCGGCGGACGGCGGCGTGCGCCGCGCGGTGGCGAAGATCGCGGGGACCAACGTGGCGTCGCTCGCCGCCGCGCGCGCCGCCGGATTCTCCGTCGTGGACGGTGCGTGCACCGATGCGTGCCCCGACGGGGCGGATCGGGTACCGGCGGTGGTGGTGGGGAGGTCGCTCCGCTAGGAGCGGAAACCGTCGCGGGTCTGTCGCGCGACGGCGCGCACGAGGGCGCGGCGGTCGGCGACCGCGCCGATCTTGTGCTCGAGCGGGCCGTCGATGAGCAGCGTCGCGAGCCCGTGGGCGACCGACCACATCGTGGTCGCGGTGGTGCGCACGTCGTCGACCGACGCGCTCGGGCCGACGATCCCCGTGACGGCCTCGATGAGGACGCCGAACGCGGCGTCGGCGGCGTCGAGCAGCTCCGGGGACTCGCCCATCCGGCAGAGGTCGGAGCGGAACATCACGCGGAAGTAGCCCTTGTGGGCGAGGGCGAAGTCGACGTAGCGCTCGGCGAGTCGCACGGCGGGGTCGGGATCGTCGTCGTCGCGAACGGGTGCGGTGAGGTCGTCGACGAACTTGCGGAAGCCGACGAGTGCGATGGCGCCGAGGATCGCGTGACGGTCGGCGAAGTGGTGGTACGGCGCTTGGTGGCTGACGCCCGCGTCGGCCGCGATCTGGCGGAACGAGAGGCCGTCGGGTCCGGACGCGGCGATGCGGTCGACGGCGGCGCGGATGACTCTGTCCTTCAGCGTCTCGGCCACTACTTGACAGTATCAGGTAGCACGACTAGACAGCGTCACTATGTCCGAGCCACACCGACCCACACCGACGCACCCCGATCCCGCCGTCCAGCGACGGCGCTGGTGGATCCTCGTCATCCTCAGCCTGTCGGTCTTCCTCGTCGTCGTGGACAACCTCATCATCAACGTCGCGATCCCGACGCTCGCCCGCGAACTCGGCGCCACGACGAGCGGGCTGCAGTGGATCGTCGACTCGTACGCGCTCGTGTTCGCCGGCCTGCTGCTGGCGTGCGGCGGGCTGGGCGATCGATTCGGCCGCAAGCGTGTGATGCAGATCGGCATGTTCCTCTTCGGTGCGTTCTCGGCGTGGGCGGCGTTCACCGACTCGACGGGCGAGCTCATCGCGGCGCGCGGCCTGATGGGCGTCGGGGCGGCGCTCGTGTTCCCCGGGACGCTCGCGATCCTCATCGACGTCTTCCGCGACCCGACGGAGCGGGCAAAGGCCATCGGCGTCTGGTCCGCGGTCTCGGGTGCGGCCGTCGCATTCGGCCCGGTGAGCGGCGGATTCCTGCTCGAGCACTTCTGGTGGGGCTCGGTCTTCCTCGTCAACATCCCGATCGTGCTCGTCGCGCTCGTGCTGCAGGCGGCGTTCGTCCCCGAGTCCCGCGACCCAGGCGCGGATCGGCTCGACGTGCCGGGGTTCCTTCTCTCGATCTCCTTCGTCTCGTTGCTCGTCTACACGATCATCGAGGGCCCGCACCGCGGCTGGACCGACGCCGCGACGATCGCGGGCTTCGCCGGCACGGCGGTACTGGTCGCGTGGTTCGTCGCCCGGGAGCGCGGCGTCGAGCACCCCCTGCTCGACGTCCGCGTCTTCCGCGACATGCGGGTGACGGCGGCGACCTCGGCGATCTTCATCGCGTTCTTCTCACTGTTCGGCTTCACGTTCCTCGTCACCCAGTACTTCCAGTTCGTTCGCGGCTACGACCCCCTCGAGTCGGGCCTGCGCACCGTGCCGTTCGCCGTCGGCGCGGGCATCACCGCACCGATCGCCGCACGACTCGCGATCAGATTCGGCCCGAAGCGGGTGGTGCCGGTCGGCCTCCTCTTCATGGGCGTCGCACAGATCTGGGCGAGCACGTTCGAGCCCGACTCCGCCTACTGGGGGCCGGTCGTCGCCAGCATGGTGCTGATGGCCTGCGGGCTTTCGCTCGTCACCAGCCCGTCCTCGGAGTCGGTCATGGGGTCGCTCCCCCGCGAGATGGCGGGCGTCGGCTCCGCGATCAACGACACCAGCCGCGAGGTGGGCGGCACGCTCGGCGTGGCGATCATCGGCAGCATCTTCGCCACCACGTACGGGCCCCGGGTCGTCGAGCTGCTCGGCGGCGTCGGCCTCCCCGACGAGGCGCTGGCCGCGGCCGAGGAGTCGGTCGGAGTGGCGTACGTCGTGGCTGAAGGGGCCGCCAATCCAGCGGCCGCCGAGGCGATCAGGGCGGCGGCGGGATCGGCGTTCCTCGACGGTTTCCAGGCTGCGTGCATCACGGTCGGCGTCGTCGCGATGCTCGGGGCGCTGCTCGCGTGGCGCTTCCTTCCCGCGCGGACGCCGCGATGACGCTCCTCGGATACGCCGGCGCGGTGGTCTCCGTCGCCGCGGGCGTCGTCGGCTTCCTCTTCCCGCGGCGGGTCAGCCGAGTCGTCGGTCTGCAGATCCCCGGTCCGCTCGGCGTGTCCGAGTTTCGTGCGACCTACGGGGGACTCTTCATCGGGGGCGGGATCGCCGTACTGCTGCTCGACAGCGCCGAGGCCACACGCGTGCTCGGGTGCGGATGGGCTGGCGCGTTCGTCGCCCGAGCCATCTCGATC